>CACXUM010000023.1 GCA_902770835.1 uncultured Bacteroidia bacterium | reverse complement strand
GTAGAAAATGTAATCTCTTTGTCTGGCAATTGGTTCCTTAGAAATTGGGATACATTAAACTCAGCAAGAGTGATATTATCTGGAAAAGCTATCACTTCTCCTCGTATTCCTTTTTCCCAAAGGACATAAAACTCATTCATTTTCAATTAGTTTAATAATTTGTAATCATAATCAATGCTTAGCCGTGAGATGCGTCACCGGAATCAGCATTTCGTTCATCGAGATGCCACCGTGCTGGAAGGTGTTGCGGTAATAGCTCACGTAATAGTTGTAGTTGTTCGGGTAAGCGAAGAAGTCGCTCTCACCTGCAAAGACGAAGGTCGTGCTGAGGTTGGCTTTCGGCAGGAAAATCTTCTCGGGGTCTTTCACCTCGAAGACTTCTTTCGGGTTATATTTCAAGTTCTTGCCGTACTTGTAACGAAGGTTGGTGTTCACCTCGCGGTCGCCGAGGATGCGGACAGGTTTCTCGACGTAGGTGGAGCCGTGGTCGGTAGTGATAATCATGTCGCAGCCCTTCTCGGCGATGAAGCGCATCATGTCGAAGAGGCTGGAATGCTCGAACCACGAGTACATCAGCGAGCGGTAGGCTTCCTCGTCGTCGGCCAGTTCGCGGATGATTTCCATCTCGGTGCGGGCGTGCGATAGCATGTCAACGAAGTTATAAACTATAACATTCAGCTTATTAGGCATCAGGTTAGCCATCTGCTCATAGAGTTTCTTGCCTGCCTGCAAGTTCAACACCTTATTATAGGAGTACTTGATGTTCTTGCCGAAACGCTTCAGTTGCTCGCCGAGAAGTTCGCCTTCAAACTGGTTCTTGGTGCCTTCGTCTTCCTCGTCGACCCACCATTTCGGGTAGCGACGGCGGATTTCCAAGGGCATTAGTCCTGCAAAGAGCGAATTGCGGGCATATTGCGTCGTGGTGGGCAAGATACTGTAGTAGATGTCGTCAGCCTCCACGCGGAAATAAGTCTCAATCAGCGGTTGGATGGCCTTCCATTGGTCGTAGCGCAGGTTATCGATGACAATGAGGAACAACGGTTTGTCGTTTCCATCGAGGCGCGGAATCACCTTGTCGCGCACCACGGTATGTGACATGACAGGTTTCTCAGACTTGCCTTGAATCCAATCCACATAATTGCGTTCGATATAACGCGTAAACTGTGTGTTGGCCTCTTGTTTTTGGTCAGCGAGGATACCTTTGATGCCCTCGTCGGTCGATTTTTGCAATTCCAATTCCCAACGCACCAAGTTCTTATATAGTTCAACCCACTCATCGAAGTTCAGGTTGTTGTTGAGGTCCATGCTGATTTTGCGGAACTCTTGTTGGTAACTCATCGTCGACTTCTCGTCGCGGAGTTTCTTGTTCTCGAGGTTGCGTTTCAGCGAAAGCAAGATCTGGTTCGGATTGACAGGTTTAATCAGATAATCCGCAATATTAGAACCAATTGCATCTTCCATAATGCGTTCCTCCTCGCTCTTAGTAATCATCACCACGGGCAGGTTAGGATACTCTCGTTTGATGACTTCGAGGGCTTCGATGCCCGAAATTCCCGGCATCTGTTCATCAAGAAATACAATATCGAAATGGCGTTGGCGCACGAAGTCGATGGCGTCAGAGCCGTTGTTGGCCGTAACTACTTCATAACCTTTCTGTTCCAGAAACATGATATGGGGCTTCAGGAGATCAATCTCGTCGTCGGCCCAAAGGATTGTGGTTTTGTCCATAGATTAAATGTTTATGGATATGAAACGCGAAAATACGTTTTTTGTTATAAAAGAATGAACTTTTTTGGGAACGCTTTCAGAAAGCATAGATTCCAGCCATCCCACAATTCCGTGCAGGAATGACATACTTTCTGAAAGCTGATTATACGTTGGAAGACTCAATTCTTAACCATCTTTGCCAGCTTGCCCAGACTTTTTGAAAGATCTATTGCTCTGTCAGGAACATGAGTGATCTCACCTTCGGCATCAAGCACAACTATCGCGGCGACCACTCGCTCACCAAGCGACGCCAGCACCAAACCAATTTCGACTTCGACCAAGACATCCAGCTGAACGTGATAGCCAAAATCGGCGACAAAATCAATTTCAACATCAACAAGAACACCAAGGCCACCTTCAACTATCAGGACAAACTCGCCCTGAAATACGAAGGCAAGGAGGACGAAATCATCCAACTGTTGGAGGCCGGCAATGTGAGCTTCCCACTCAACAGCACCCTCATCACCGGCACGCAGCAACTGTTCGGTATCAAAAGCAAGCTGAAGTTCGGCAAAACCACCATTTCATCCATCGTTTCCTATCAAGAGAGCGAATCGCAGAACATCACCGTACAAGGCGGCGCACAAACCAACGAGTTCTCAATCAATTGCTTGGACTACGAAGAGAACCGCCACTTCTTCTTGAGCCAATATTTCAGGGACCATTACGAAGAGGCCCTCTCCACCCTGCCGACGGTCACCTCAAGCATCAACATCACCAAAATCGAGGTGTGGGTCACCAACACCAACACCACGACCCAAAACACCCGTAACATTCTCGCATTGAACGATTTGGGCGAAGGCAGACGCAATTGGATTTTCAACAAGGAAGTCGACCCGACCAACAGCACCGTGTATCCACGCAACTCCGCCAACAATCTGGTGACTCGCATGGACACCACCCAAATCCGCAACATCAGCACCGTGACCAACTACATGAGCAACGACCCCATGCGCATCGGCATGACGGGCTACATGACCTCGGGCCGCGACTTCGAAAAAGTGGAAAACGCCCGCCGGTTGAGCAACACGGAATTTTCGCTCAACTCGAAGTTGGGTTTCATCTCATTGAATGTCAGCCTCAACGCCAACCAAACCTTGGCCGTTGCCTACCAATACACCATCGTCGGCTCGGATGACATCTACCAAGTGGGTGAGTTCTCCGACCAAGGCATCAACACACCAAACGTGCTGATAACCAAACTGCTGAAAGGCACAACGGTGAACACCAAAATGCCCATCTGGAACCTGATGATGAAGAACGTCTACAACATGAGGGCCTACCAAATCAGTTCGCAAGACTTCATGCTGAACGTTTTCTACAACGGCAACTCGAGCAGCACGCCCTACGGCTACTTCACCGAAGGCAGTGTGAAAGGCATATCGCTGCTGCACCTGATGGGCCTCGACAACCTGACCACGCAAAACAACCCCATCGCGGGCGGTGATGGCGTGTTCGACTTTTTGGACCACGCTGCCACTCAAGGCGGTACGATCAACTCATCTAACGGACGCATCTTCTTCCCCGTGCTGGAACCCTTTGGCAAACACTTGCGCACCAAGGTATTCCCCAACGAGCCAGAACTCGCCGATAAATACGCCTACGACTCGCTTTACACAATGACCAAGACCTCAGCCGAGCAGTTTTCGGAGAAAAACAAGTTCAGCTTGAAGGGTTTCTACTCGTCGCAGTCGGGAAGCGAAATCAGCCTGAACGCCATGAATGTGGCCCAAGGCTCGGTGACCGTCACGGCGGGCGGTATGCAATTGGTTGAGAATGTTGACTATACCGTCGATTACACCCTTGGCCGCGTAACCATCCTGAACGAAGGCATCCTCAATTCGGGAACACCCATCAACATCGCCTTGGAATCGAACTCGGGCTTCAGTGCCATCAAGAAGACCTTCCTTGGCACCCGCGTCGAGCATGAGTTCAACCGCGACTTCCGCTTGGGCGGCACCATCCTCTATTTGGGCGAGAAGTCGTACACCCAAAAAATCAACTACGGCGAGGAAGCCATCTCCAACACCATCTACGGTGCCGATGTCAGTTACCACACCGACGCCCGTTGGCTGACGAGCTTCATCAACGCCCTGCCGGGCATCAGCACCAAAGCCCCGTCGCGCATCAATGTGGACGGCGAATTTGCCCGATTCATACCGGGCCTCTCAAGGTCGGCAGCCGAGCCTGGCACTTCCTACATCGACGACTTTGAAGGCGCCAAGTCGACCATCGACCTCCGCCTGCCAACCCTATGGTTCTTGGCCAGCACACCCCAACACCAAACCGACCTTTTCCCCGAAGCCGCTGCCGGCACAGGACTCAACTACGGCAAGAACCGCGCAAAATTAGCGTGGTATGTCATCGACAACTCCGTGTTCTACGACCGCAACTCCAACTACCGTCCAGCCAATGTCACCAACGAGGAACTCTCCAAAAACGCTGTCCGTCAGGTGCTTGAAACCGAGATTTTCCCCATGAAGGACATTGCTGCCGGCACCCAAACCAACGTTTCGGTACTCAATTTGGCCTATTATCCCGAGGAACGCGGCCCATACAATTATGACGTGGCACCCTCACAATACTCTGCCGGTATCAACGAAGCAGGCCGTCTCAACGATCCGCGCAGCCGTTGGGCGGGCATCATGCGCAAGATGGAATCGACCGACTTCGAGGCCACCAACATCGAATACATCGAATTCTGGCTCATGGACCCCTTCGCCGATGAGGAATACCAAAACAACCCCGGCAAACTCTACATCAACCTCGGCGACATCTCTGAAGACATCCTTCGCGACGGACGCAAATTCTACGAGAACGGCCTCCCCACCACCTCAACGGTCGAAAATGTAGACACCACCATCTGGGGGCGTGTTCCCACCTTGCAAGACCTTGTAGGCACCTTCAGTAACGATGCCAACGCCCGTCAGTATCAAGATGTTGGCTATGATGGCCTGCGCGATGAGGACGAGCAAAGTTTCTTCGAGGAAACCTACTTGAACCTTCTCAGAGAACACTTCGGCGAGAGTTCGGAAGCCTACATCCAAGGCCACAACGACCCGTCAGGCGACAACTACCATTATTTCCGCTCGTCGGATTGGGACAGCGACGAAATCCATTCCAGCATCCTCGCAAGATACAAGGAGTACAACGGCCCCGACGGCAACTCGCCTTCAGATGTGCAGCAAACCGAAGTCTACACGACCAGCAACTCCACCCTGCCCAATGCCGAGGACATCAACAACGACAACACCCTGAGCGAATCCGAACGCTACTACCAATACGTCATCGACCTTGACCCTGCCAAGATGGCGGTCGGCCAAAACCATATCTCCGATGTCATTGAGGCCAGCCAAATCGCCCTACCCAACGGCACCTTCGGCAGCGTCACTTGGTACCAGTTCCGTATTCCCATCAGGCAGCCCGACAAGGTGATCGGCCACATTGACGACTTCTCGTCCATCCGCTTTATGCGTATGTTTGTCAACGAGTTTGAGCGTCCTATCGTGCTGCGTTTCGCCACCCTCGACCTCGTGAAGGGCGAATGGCGCACCTATTCGCAAAGCATCCAAGCTCCGGGCGAATACGTGCCTAACGACGTCAGCAACGAAACCACTTTCGACATTTCGGCAGTCAGCGTCGACGAGAACAGCCGCCGCCAGCCCGTGCCCTACACCATTCCACCCGGCATCCTGCAAGAGAGGGTCATCGGCATGACGCAAACCACCCGCATCAATGAGCAATCACTGCAAATGACCGTGCAAAACCTTGTGGACGGCGACGGACGCGCCATTTACAAGACCGCCGACTTCGACCTACGGCAATACAAATACCTCAAGATGTTCGTCCACGCCGAGGCTGCCGATGAAAACAGCCCGCTCGAAGACCAAGACCTCACCGTTTTCATGCGCATCGGTACCGACTTCACCGAAAACTATTACGAATACGAAATACCCCTAAAAGTGACCCCATGGGGAACCGCCTACAACAACAAGGATGCCATCTGGCCAGAAATCAACAACTTGGACATCAGATTGGAAGACTTTGTGAACGTGAAGACACGGCGCAACGAAGCCATGAACCAGCCCAACAGCAATGTGAGGCTCAATTACATCTATTCCGAAAAAGTGAGGAAAGGCACCGTCGACAACTTGGACTATTACCACACCATCAAGGTCATCGGTAACCCCAGCATCAGCGACGTGGAGGCCATGATGATTGGTATACGCAACCCGAAACGGCAGAGCCTCACCGACAACGACGACGGCTTGTCGAAAAGTGCCGTGGTGTGGGTCAACGAATTGCGCCTCACCGAACTCAGCAGCAAGGGCGGCATAGCCGCCACGGGCCGGTTGGAGGCCACCCTCGCCGACTTTGGCCGCGTGAACGTCAACGGGGCATACAATTCGGCAGGCTTCGGAGCCTTGGACAGCGACATCACCAGCAACACCTTTGAGGCCAGTTCGCAGTTCAACGTGTCGACCGACCTCGAATTGGGCAAGTTCTTCGAAAGCACCGGACTCAAGATTCCCATGCACTTCGACTATGGCCAAACCAACATCACCCCGCTCTACAACCCCTACGACGCCGACGTCAAACTGAAAGATGCCTTGGCAGCAATGGGCAGCGACGAGGAACGGAAGGAGTTCAATTCCACCATCCACGACTACACCCGACAGAAGAACATCAACTTCATGAATGTCAGGAAAGAGCGCGTACAAAAGAAGAAAAAGGACGACGACAACGAAGGGGAAAACAAGCCGAAAGAAAACCTGAGAGACCCCAACAGGGCTTTGGGCGGAGGTCGTGGCAACATGCCTAAAGTACATTTCTACGACATCGAGAACCTCAACCTGTCGTTCTCCTACAGCGAAACCTTCCAAGAAAACACCGACATCAAATATTACTTGGTGAAGACCTATCGCGGCGGACTCGGCTACAACTACGCAGGCAATCCCAAGCCTGTGGAGCCTTTCGCCAAGGCCAAGTGGGCCGCGAAACCCGCCCTGCAAATCATCAAGGACATCAACTTCTACTACGCCCCGAAGAGCATCACTTTCAACACCGAAATGTATCGCTACTACTCGGAACGCGAGTTGCGCAACAAGAGTGGCGGCGAAATCATCATCATCCCGACCTACTCGAAGCAATGGGACTGGACCCGCAATTACCAATTCCGCTACGACCTCACCAAGGGCCTCAACTTCGACTATTCCGCCCAAGCCCAAGCTTACATCTACGAACCTGCCGGCTTTGTCGACAAAAGCGTTGACCCCGAAACTTGGAAGAAGAACCAAGACACCATCAAGAACGAACTGAAACACCTTGGCTCCATGTCGAGATTCACCCAAAACGTCAACGCAAGTTACACCCTTCCCATCAATAAGATTCCGATTTTCAATTGGATAACGGCCAGTGCCAACTACCAAGGCACCTACAACTGGATTGCCTCGGCGCAATCCATCCAGCCGCGCTTGGGCAACACCATCGAGAACTCGAACAACATCCAAGGCAACGCCACCCTCGACTTCACCAAACTATATAATAAGGTACCCTACCTGAAAAACATCAACACGGCGCAAAGGCGCAACAACAGCGGAAGAGGCGGCAGAAACAACCAAAACGGCAAAGACAAAGGGAAGGAAGGCGAAGGCGACCAACCCGCCGACTCAACCAAGACCAAGCCAAAAGTCAACGTCGGCAAAATCGTCCTCGACAACAGTTTGCGCATCCTCACGCTCGTCAAGAAAGTGTCGGGCACCTATGCCTTGGTGAACGGGCAAGTGCTGCCGGGATTCATGCCCAAGGCACAATATTTAGGCATGAACACCAATGGCTGGTCGCCGGGCTTGGGATTCGTACTGGGCAGCACCTTCGGCCAAGACGATGATGTTTACATGAAAGCCGTTGCACATAGCCTCAATGTTGACGATGCAAATCGTTGGCTGACCACCGACTCCATCCTGAGCGACCCCTACACCCGCCGCAAGACCGAAACCATCAACTATCGCGTCAACACGGAACCTTTGCCCGGACTGAAAATCGACTTCACCGGCAACCGCAACTACGCAGAGAACAAGCAACACTATTTCCGCTACAACCCAATGACGAATGACTTCGATGTGTTCACCCCCACCAACAGCGGCAACTTCAGCATGAGTTACCTCATGTGGGCCACTTCATTCGCACCTTCCGACTCCACCTCATCCCCCTTGTTCGACAATTTGTTGACCTATCGCAAGACCATCGCCGAGCGCTTGGCCCGAAACAATCCTCAATGGATTGACCAAGTGAACGAATACGTCTTCGACAGCCTCGCAGGCGACTATTTCCCGAAAGGCTACACTTCAAGTTCGACGGATGTGCTGCTCTACTCCTTCATCGCCGCCTACACCGGCAAAGACCCGAACACCCTACCCCTCAACCCCTTCCCGCGCATTCCGCTGCCCAACTGGAGTTTCACCTACAACGGACTCACCAACATTCCAGCCATCAGTTCCCTGTTCAAGACCGTCAACATCACGCATAGTTACAAGTCGAACTACGCCATCAACTCTTGGGCCAGCAACGTCTACTACGACGATAGCAACACCATCCAGACTTATGAGAACTCCGACATCATCATCCCGAAGTATGACATCGCCCAGATTGTCCTCAGCGAGCAATACGCCCCCTTGATTGGCATCGACATCGGTCTTCAAAACTCAATGACCGCCAACCTCCAGTTCAAGAAAGCGAGAACCATGACACTTAACTTCTCCAACAACCAACTCACCGAAGTGAACGGCAGGGAAATCGTCATCGGCGCAGGCTATCGCATCAAGAACCTTTCGTTCTCCATCACACCCATCGGCGGAAGCGGAAAGGCGCAAACCATCAAGAACGACCTTGTATTGAAACTCGACTTGGGCTTCAAGAAGGACATCACCGTATTGCGCCGCATCGACGAGAACAACAACCAAGTGTCGGCAGGCCAAAACAAGATCAACATCTACTTCACAGGCGACTACACCTTCAGCAAACGCCTGAGTGCGCAAGCCTTCTTCAAGTACGACATCAACATCCCGATGGTGGCCAATTCGTTCCGCAACTCGACCACCTACGCCGGCGTGACCATCCGATTCAGCCTTGCGCAATAAAATTTTCAACAAATTGCAGAGTGAGCCACTAAAATACGTAATTTCGCAGCCAAATTCAAACAACTTTAAATCATACAGAAAATGAATATTCCAGCAAACCTGAAGTACACCAACGACGACGAATGGATCCGCCTCGAAGGCGAAACCGCTTACGTCGGCATCACCGATTATGCACAACACGAATTGGGCGACATCACCTTCGTCGATGTTGACCCCGACCTCGTAGGCGAAACCCTCGAAGCCCAAGAAGAATTTGGTGCCATCGAAGCCGTGAAGACCACCGCCGAACTTCTTATGCCCGTGGGCGGCGAAATCCTCGAAGTCAACGAAGCCCTCGCTGACGAAGAAAACGCCAAACTCGTCAATACCGACCCCTACGGCGAGGCTTGGATCATCAAAATCAAGGTGAACGACGCCTCCGAGGTCGACGGCCTCTTGGATGCCGCCGCCTATGAAGCCAAGATCGGTTAATCCCTTGGAACGACTGACTAGAAATAGTTACCCGGGAATCCTGTGCGGAATCGTCATCCTGATTCTGACAGGGCTTCCGGGTTCTTATTTGCCCCATGTCAAGCCCGTTGTAGGTCTTGACAAGGTCGTGCATACACTCATGTATGCCACTTTTGCCTTCCTCTGCATTTGGGGCTACCGCAAGCAGTTCGTTTCCAACGACAAAGCCTACCGCAAAAGAGCCTTGATTCTCGCCGTCGTCATCAGCATTGCCTATGGCGGACTCACCGAAATCATCCAAGAAACCCTCGTGCCTGGGCGTGTGGGCGACTGGTTCGATTTCCTCGCCGACAGCATCGGCACCTGCCTCGGAATCTATGTTTTTCATCTTTTTTACCGCCACAAAAAATAAAATTTGCCCTATTTGCGTTTCATAAACAAATAATTCCTATTTTCGCACCCAAAATAGGAAGTAAAATCTAAAAACACATAACCAATGGAAGAGAAGAAATCACCTAAAGCCAATCTTGAGAACAAGAAAGTGATGTTCACGCAGATAGGTCTGATTATCAGCTTGCTTATCGCGTGGATGGCCTTCGAACACAAGAGCTACGACAAGCGCGAAATCGACCCGAGCTTGCTCCGCCAGACCGAAGTCGTCGAGGAAGAAATGGTGGAAATCACCAAGCAGGAAGAGCCAAAGCCCCAGCCTGTGGAAGTGCCCAAGCAGACCACCCAACTTGAAATCGTGGAAGACGACGTTGAAGTGGAAGACATCGAAATCAACGCCGAAGTGGACCAAGCCGAAGTCATTGAGGAATATGTCCCTGTCGAGGTCGAGGAAGAGGAAGTCGTTGAGCAGGAAATCTTCCAAATCGTGGAAGAGATGCCTGCCTACCCCGGTGGCGACCAGAAACTGATGGAATTCATCGCCAAGGGTATCAAGTATCCCCAGATTGCCCGCGAAACTGGTATTCAAGGCCGTGTGTTCGTCGGTTTCGTCGTCGAGCCTGACGGCAGCGTCTCCAATGTGAAGGTGCTCCGTGGCATTGGTGGAGGTTGCGACGAGGAAGCCATGCGCGTCGTCAAGTCGATGCCGAAATGGAAGCCGGGCAAGCAGCGTGGTAAGGCCGTGCGTGTGAGCTACATGTTGCCCGTCAACTTCAAGTTGCAATAAGCGACTGAAGGAAAGTGAAACAAAAAATCCGGCGCGTTGCGTCGGATTTTTTTGTTTTACATCTGAGTGTAATCACGTGCCAAGCCGCCTTGCGAGGTTTCCTTGTATAAGGAAGGAATATCCTTGCCCGTCTCTTTCATGGTTTCCACCACCTTGTCGAACGAAACGCGATGCCGACCGTCGGAGAAAGTGGAATAGATGTTGGAGTCCAAGGCGCGGGCTGCGGCATAGGCGTTGCGCTCAATGCACGGAATCTGCACCAAGCCGCAAACGGGGTCGCACGTCATGCCCAAGTGATGCTCCAAGGCCATCTCGGCAGCATACTCGATTTGTGCCGGGCTGCCCCCAAACAGTTGGTTGGCGGCAGCGGCAGCCATGGCGCAGGCCACGCCCACCTCACCTTGACACCCCACCTCGGCTCCCGAAATGGAGGCATTGGTGCGCACGATATTGCCCACCAATCCAGCCGTTACCAAGGCTCGGACGATGCGTAAATCGGCGAACTCATAACTCTTCGAAAGATGATACAGCACCGCAGGCATCACCCCGCACGAACCGCAAGTCGGCGCAGTGACGATGCGCCCGCCCGAAGCGTTCTCCTCCGACACTGCCAAAGCATAGGAATACACCAAGCCACGGCTTTTCAGCGTATGAGTAAAACCAGTAGCCTTCACATGATACATGGCCGCCTTGCGGGCCAAATTGAGCGGCCCGGGCAAAACGCCTTCGGCCTGCAAGCCACGCTCGACGGCAGCCTTCATCACCTCCCACACCTCAAGCATATAGGCTTCAATCTCTTTCTGGTCTTCGTATTCGTAGACGTATTCCCAATAAGTTCTCCCCCGCTGCTCGCACCACTCAAGGATGTCTGTCATTTTTGCCAAGGGATAAAGGTCGGGTTGTTCGCTTTGCTTGCCTTCTTCGGCGAGGTTGCCCCCACCAATGCTGAACACCTTCCACTCGCCGAGGAGATTTTTCCCTTCATCGAAGGCTTTGAACAACATTCCGTTGGGATGGAAAGGCAAGATGATTTCGGGTTTCCAAACGATTTCAGTCGGAGCCTGCAAGGTGTTGAGGATGGCCCAGTCGGTCATGTGGCCTTTGCCTGTAGCGGCTAAACTTCCGTAAAGCGTCACCTCGAAAGAAGAAGCATTGGGATAACGCTCGTTGAAGATGCTGGCGGCCTTTTGCGGCCCCATGGTGTGGCTGCTCGAAGGGCCGATTCCTATTTTATAAATGTCGCGTATGGTTTTCATGGTTGCAAAGGTACGGTATTCTTGGGCATTAGAGGCCTTTTGACGAAAAAAAAATAAAAAATTTCCCGAAAAATGTTGGAGCGAAAGAAAAAAGTTGTACTTTTGCAGCGTCAAAAGCGAGGGGCATTAGCTCAGTTGGCTAGAGCGCTTGCATGGCATGCAAGAGGTCATCGGTTCGACTCCGTTATGCTCCACGAAATTTGAAAGAAAACCCGCTGAAAACCAGTGGGTTTTTTCGTTTTTTCACTAACTTTGCAGGCAAATAACACCTGAAATCATGAAAAAATACTCCCACGCATGGTTGGCTTTCATGGCCATCAAAAGGTTGGAAATCATCGCCTCGGCTGAAAATGAATCCGTAGTGAAAGGCATCAATGAAGAAACCATCAAGAACGCCAAAACCTTGGTGAAATGGTTCAAGGACTACCGCGACTTCGTCATCGAAGGGGCTTGGTATCCTGACGACGTGTTCAAGGACATGAGCACGAGCCACATCGTCAAGTTCGAGCCTGACGGAAACGGGGGCTACGACAGTTTTCGAAACATGCCCTCCACCCACTCCATCGCGGCACTGATGAAGAAGAAATCGCCGCTCTACAAGCAAAAGTACAACATCGTCAAAGGCAACTGCGCCGACCGCTGCGAGTCGATTGCACACAGCATCGTCGACAACTTCAAGATGCTCCACAAAGAAGAAAGAGGCTGCCCCATCACCACGACGGGCAACCATATTGCCATGCGGTTTTTCATCCTCAGCCACTATGTGGCCGACTGCCACATGCCGCTACACTGCGACAACCGCCCCTTCTCCGACGAGAAGGGCATCCACGGCGCGATTGAGAAGAAATGGGAAGACCAAGTAAAGAAATCGTACAAGATTGACACCGACAACAACCGTTTCTTCTACAATCCCGAAGGCTATCCCCTACCCCTCAAGCCCACGCCTCTGATGCAGGCCGTGGAGGACGAAGTCGACACCCGTCACTATATCCACACTTGGGGAACGGGCAACTCAAGCACTTGGGACTATATGAGCGGTGTTTCGCAATACTCGTATCTCTTCTCCAACTATCTCATTCCGAGGACTTTCTCCAACACACAAGGCATGGATGAGTTCATGGAGCAGACCGAATGGGGACAGCACTTCGACGACTACAACAAGATGATTTTCAGCGACGCCATCGACTCGATCGCAAGAATCTGGCTGCATGTTTGGATGAAATACACGGGCTGGCTGAAGTGAGTGGTCACTTCTCCGCTTGGCGCAAGGTCACAATGGCTTTTTGCAGCACCTCGTCCATAGGAGCGTAAATCGGATAGAAGCCTTCGTCATCGAAAAGGTTGCGGGCGATGTAGGCCTTGAGGAGCGTGTTAACATTGCGACGAGCCACCTGCTTCTGTCTATAGCTGCCCTTGATGCCCTTCTCGTCGGCTAACTTCACCAGTTCGTTGAACATTGTGTCGCTCACCCAAAACGATTTCTTGAATGTATCGACCGTCTTATACCGCTGCAACTGCTGGCGATGAAGGTCGGTATAGTCAAAGGCATATTGGTAGAGCAGCCCGAGGTTGACGATGCGGTTGAAATAGTATTCGGTGCTGTCGTCGACGAGCGGAACATAGATGTCGGGCATGATGCCACCGCCACCGTAAACGATTCTACCTCCCGGCGTGGTATATTTCAGCGAATCAGCGAAATGTATGCTGTCGGGGTGGAAAAGTTCGCCGTTTTCGTAGCGTTCATACGACTCGAAAATGTACTTCTCACGGTCGCCATCGAAAGGCTTCTGGATGGAGCGACCTGTAGGCGTGTAGTAACGCGCCACGGTAAGACGCAAGGCAGATTTATCGCTGAGCATGATTTGCTCCTGCACCAAGCCCTTTCCGAAAGAACGTCGCCCGATGATGGTGCCACGGTCATTGTCTTGCAAGGCTCCAGCCACAATTTCGCTCGCACTGGCCGACTCGCCATCAATGAGCACCGCCACGGGCAGTTTTTCCCACATCCCGAGTCTGCTTGCCTTCATGTAATTGCGCGGGCGGTTGCGGCCTTCGGTGTAGACAATCAGGCTGCCTTTGGGCAAAAACTCATCGGCAATTTCGACGGCGGCTGTAAGGTAACCTCCCGAATTGCCGCGCAAGTCGAAAATGAGTTGCTTCATGCCTTGGGATTTGAGTTCGCGGGTGGCTTTCTTGAACTCATCGACGGTAGTTGCCGAAAACTTGCTGAGTTTCAGGTAGCCCGTCTTCTCGTCAAGCATATAGGCGATGTCAACGCTGTAGGTCGGGATGGCTGCACGAGTAATGGTATAGTCGAACAATCCCTCTGCCCCACGGCGCATCACGCCCACCTTGACCTTGGTGTTCTTGGGGCCTTTCAGTTTGCGCATCACCTTTTCATTGGTCATTTTCACGCCAGCCGCAAGGGTGTCATCAATATAAATGATGCGGTCGCCAGCGAGAATGCCCACCTTCTCTGAAGGGCCGCCCTTGATGACACTGACAACGGCAATGGTGTCTTTCTCCAAACGGAACTGCACACCGATACCGTCGAAACTGCCCAAAAGAGGGTCGTTCACCTCGTTGAACTCGTCTTTCGAAACATAAGCGCTATGCGGATCCAGTTCTTCCACCATAGCGGTGATGGCATGATCCTGTAAATCGTAGACATCAGGCACGTCTACATACTCATGGCCAACATACCACATCACCTCGTCAAACTTGCTGCTGCCATCCACAAACGATGCCGGCCCCACAATGCCTTCTATTTTGGGGACATTGACCTTGTTAATCAATATTCCGACGACAATTCCCGCCGCGAAAAGCAAGGTCACGATGAGCGGCCGCGTCTTTTTGTTATCTATGCTAAAGAATTTCATACTGTTGCACTTGAAAGTTCAAGGTTGCGATCCATCTTGCGGAACAAGCCTTGCAACACTTTGCCGGGACCTACCTCAACAACGGAGTGAACGCCGTTGGCCAAAATGTTGCTCATGGTCTGCGTCCAAAGCACGGGCGAAGTCAGTTGGGCAATAAGGTTCTTCTTAATGATTTCGGGGTCGTTGACCGATTGTCCAGTGACATTTTGGTAAATTGGGCAGATGCCTTGGCTGAAAGTGGTCTCCTTGATGGCCTCGGCCAACTCCACGCGGGCAGGTTCCATCAGCGGGCTATGGAACGCGCCGCCCACGCTCAGGGGCACCACACGCTTCACGCCTGCCTCCTTCAGTTTCTCGGAAGCGGCTGCCACGCCTTCAATTGAACCCGAAATCACCAATTGGCCAGGGCAGTTGTAATTGGCGGGCACCACCACGGCATCCTTGATGGAAGCACAAACACTCTCAATCAGGCTGTCCTCACCCCCCACAACGGCTGCCATCGTGCCGGGTTGGGCTTCGCAGGCCTTCTGCATGGCCATAGCACGCTTGCTGACGAGGCGCAAACCGTCCTCAAAAGTCAATACCTTGTTGGCGACCAAAGCCGAAAACTCGCCCAAAGAGTGGCCTGCCACCATCGTGGGGTCGAACTCCTCAAGCAGCGAAGCCAAAATGACCGAATGAAGGAAAATGGCCGGCTGCGTCACCTTGGTTTGGCGCAAGTCGTCGTCAGTGCCTTCAAACATCACATCGGTAATCTTGAATTTCAAGATGTTGTTGGCTTTCTTGAACATGTCTTTGGCCTTGGGGAAATTGTCGTACAAGTCCTTGCCCATCCCCACAAACTGGGCTCCTTGACCGGGGAAAACGTATGCTTTAATCATATTTCTATTTGAGATTTAATATTCAACAATTTACAACTTTCAACTTAGTTTTGTTCCTATCAATTGGAAGAACTCCTCGCGTGTGGATTCGCGCTCGAAAGCTCCAATGAAGTCGCTCGTAGTGGTCACCGCGCTTTGCTTTTGCACGCCGCGCATCGACATGCACAAATGCCGCGCCTCGATAACGACCGCCACACCCAACGGATGCAAGGCATCGTTGATGGCGTTCTTAATTTGAGTGGTCAGCCGCTCCTGCACCTGAAGGCGGCGCGAATAGGCCTCCACCACGCGGGCAATCTTGCTCAGACCAGTGATATAGCCATTAGGAATATAGCCGACATGCGCCTTGCCAATAAAGGGGATGAGGTGATGCTCGCACAGCGAATACACCTCTATATCCTTGACAATCACCATTTGGCGGTAGTCCTCCTTGAATTTGGCCGACAACAGGATTTCCATCGGGTCCTGTTCATACCCTTGCGTAAGGAACTGCATCGACTTGGCTACGCGCAAAGGCGTTTTCAGAAGGCCCTCGCGCTGGGGGTCTTCGCCCAAAATTTCGAGGATGGCTGCATAGTGCTCCTGAAGTTTGGCCAGCCTTTCCGTGTCATACTGCTCAATGGCTTCGTAGCCGAAATGCTTTTTAAGCCTTTCGTTCATCATCAGCCTATTTTTTGCTTGGGCATAGCCACTGTCGACTGTTGCCCCATGACACACTTTCCCGTGAATTGAGCACCCACTTCGATGAGCAGTTGCTTCGTGTTCAGGTCGACTTCCACCTTCGAGGTCGACTTCAAAGCGGTCAGTTCTTCCGTGTTGATGTTGCCTTTCACGACGCCTGAGATTTCGGCCTGTTTGCAGGTCAGGTCGCCTTCGATGATACCGGTTTGTCCGACGGAAATCTTGCCATTCGATTTCACTGAGCCAATCAACCGACCATCGATGCGGATGTCGCCATTCGACTCAATGTCGCCTTTAAAGACGGTGCCGTTACCAATGAGGTTGCGTGCGGATGATTCCATTATAGCCATAATACTACTTGTTTGTTTGATTTAGGAACTGTATGTATTCGTCCAAATCCTTGGACTGATAAAAGACGGGATAATTCTTGATGGAAATAGGTTTGATGGTATATTTTGAAGCGTCGATGCCGCCAAAGACATAATCACCGAGGAACATAGAAGTGATGTAGTCGGTGGCCTGTTGCTCGCCGTTGAAGTTGCCGATGGTCACAAGAGTGCGGGCATCGTCGAGAACGACATCCTTGATGGTGAAGTTTCTCGTGCGGTGTTCCTTCTTGTTGAAGTCGCTGATGCGCACTTTCAACGGCTCCACGCGCACGGTCTTGGTGTCGCAGACAATCATCACAAAATACTCTGCATTAGGCTCGTATGTGTAGGGCGAGGCTTTCTTCACTTCGGGTTGGTCGCCAGCCTCCTTGTTATCGATTTCGGTCAACACCAAGCCGAGGTCATATTCCACGTTGATGTTTTCCAACACATCGCGGGCGTAGGGCGTAATCGCGCTGTTGGGATAGGCGCGCACCAAATTGTACAAAGCGAAAGCCATCGTGTCAATGGAAACCATGCGGCCTTGGGCAACGGCATGAAGGAAGGCGAAACGCGGCATGAAAGCGGTGTCGGTTTCATAAAGTCGCATGGCGCGCTCGCAGTTCATCTTCACGCGGTAGAATTGCCCCTGCTCGAAGGCTTCGTAGGTCTTGGAATAGAAATCGGAGGCCTCGCGCTCTTGGGCTTGCAGTTTCTCGAAATAGCTCGGGTCGTTGATGAACTCGGCGTAACTCGAAGTGGGATATTTGTCGAAAATCTTGCCTTTGTAAACCAGCGACTGTTCCTCGTGGTTGAGGTCTTTGTGCATCTTGTAGAGCGCGTACCAAGTGGGCAGTTCCTTCTCGTTGCCCGGATAACGGGTGTCCAGTTTCTCGTAAGATTCGATGGAGCGCGGCAGGTCGTTGAGGCGATCCATATAAAGGAATCCCAAATGATACAGCCCATCGGCGATGAGTGAGTCGCATACCTCCTTTTGCTCCATCGTGAAAGGCAGGTCTTGCAGGTAATAGCCACGGTCGTGGGTGGTATAGGTGGCGTTCAGCGAGTCTTGTTTGGCTTTGGCGTTCTTTTCTGCGGTTATGCCTTCGTCGTCCTCCTCGCCCGACAAGGCCGCCGCCATGCTGCGCTTGTCGCTGATGCGCCAGTTGTCCTCATTCTTTCTCATGCCCCATTTGCGGGTGAACTCGGTGACACCTTTGGAAACAGAAGTCGGATTATAGAAATACCATGATGAAGTGACGTTGCTTGTCGGCTCGGAGGTGGGTTTTTCTTCTCCACCGCCCACGGCTGAACCCATCAGTGCCAATTGTTCCTCATACTCGCGCTGGGCTTTTTCCATTTCCTCTTGCTCAATGACTTGGGCGATAATCTTGTCGATGAGGATGTTGCGGCTGACGGAATCCATAGCGGCCACACGAAGCAAACTGTCTTGGTCGCGGACAACGCTGGCATACATCACTAATTCGTTGAGCGTTTGTGAAATGTTCATAATGCTGTCGTAGCCTTCTTGTTCGCGGTTCATGCTCGTTACAGCGGTATCGTAGTAAGCCTGCGCCAATTCGTATTCGTTGCGGTCGAAAAACATGGTGGCCACTTTCAGCGACGACTGCGCCCTTTGGATTTGGTTGTCCTTGTAGGCCTCCACCGACTTGCGCAAATAGTCGATGGCCTTGCTTTCGTCGCCCTCGCGGAGGGCTAATTCGGCCATAGCGTAATAGATACGGTCGCGATAGTCTTCGTTGTTCGGGTCGCGGAGCATCTTGCGCATCATCTTGTAGAGGGCTTCGGCATTGTCGGCGGTGCCCACCTTGGCGATGTTCATTCTTGATTCAAACACCATTTCATATTCAGGATTGCGCTTGATGACCTTCTTGAATTGCGCCGTGGCGCGTTCCGAGTCGCCTTGGTGCATGTAAATCTGCCCCATGATGAACATGGCGCGGGTGCGCAGGTCGCGGTCTTTGTTGAGCAAAATGCCGTTTTTCAGGAAAGGGATGGCCTTGTTGTAGTCCTTCACGGCGATGTAGTAGTCGGCGATGGTGAAGTCCATGTTTCGCATCAGTTCCTTGGGGAGTTTGCTTAGTCCCGATGTCCTCGCCTGCAACTGCTCAATCATGGCCACGGCCTTGGGATATTCCTCAGTTTGGATGTAGGTCTTGATGAGCCACATGTTGGCGACGTAAGCGATGTCGTTGTAGTTGTATTCGGTGGCCACAAAGTCGAAAGTGCGCTTGGCCGGGATGTAGTCGTGCTTGTAGAAATGCGCCTTGCCCATCACGAGATAGGCATCGTCAATCCAGCGCACACGCTCACGGCTGCCGAATTTCATGGAGTGTTTCTGCACGCAAATAGAAGTTTTCTCCAAAGCGCGGTCCATGGTTGAGTTCAGGCTCATGCCGTTTTGTTGCGTGCCGTAGTTGTAGACGCGCAGCACCTTCAAATAGTCGTCCTTCACCGAGGTACGGAGTTGCTTGTCGCCATCCTTGAGGCTCGCCTCCCCGTTGAAATAGACATTGTAGTGGCTGGTCAAATTGTGGAACATGCGGCGGGTAAGCGTGTTTTTCTTGGTGGAGCAGCCGCTCAACAGCAGCAGCCCCATCACGCAGCCCATCATCACGATTATGTTGGTTTTTCTTTGCACTTCGTTGTAGGTTTATTCTTCAATAACTCCGTTTCGTCGAAATTATTTCGTCAGTTCGTACCATTTGCCTGCCTCGATGAGGAGTTGGTCGTCAGTCGGGTCCACAAGAGCCGAGCGCATTTTCACGGCAAGGCTGTCGTTGGTCGACTTGAACTCGCTGAGCAACAGTTGCTCGAAGTCGGCCTCGCGGCTTCTCTCTATGCCAACGCGCTGGCGTTCCATGACTTGCAACGCCTTGGCCTTGTATTCGTCGATGGCAAGATAAGGCATCAAGCCTTCCACCAAACGCAAACTGTCTTCCGACCAGTCCACCGCAATGGGTTCGTTGATCGACTGCAAGGCATATTTCTCGCAAAGCCCGGGCAACTCGCCTTGGATTTTCTCTAATTCGCGGTTGAACTCAACGACACGCCTCTCTGCCCTTTCCTTCTCCACATTGGCCCTGATTTTCGGCACATAGATGATGGCCAAAGCCGCAACGATGGCCGCCACAACCACCAAAATGATGATTTTCACGAAGGAATGACCTTTCGAGATGGCCGAGCGCACATCACTTATAGTGTCGAAACGCTGTTCTTTCGAGAATTGCGTGCAGTGCGTGGCAGCGGCATGGAATTGCTTGGAAATGTTGCGCTCGCCGATGAATTCCATGATTTTGCCGATGGAATAGATGTCGGCCCGCGAGTCGAAGTCCTCGCCCTTGATGATTTCGGGCGCGACAAACTCCCTTTCCTTGATAAGCAGTTCGCGGTCGGCATCTTGCTTGGTTTCAGGCACACCGATGTCGATGAGTTTCACATGGCCGTCGTTGGCCGACACCATGACATTCTCAGGATTCAAATTGCAGTGAACCAATCCGTTGCGATGCAGAAAATTCAAGCCGTCGCAAATCTCGGTGAGGATGTTTTTCACCTGCTTTTCGGAGAGCGTGCCCACGCGCACATGCTCAGCCAACGACTTACCTTCGACATATTCAAAAACGATGCAGTCGCCCAAGCCTTCAACTTTTACAAAATCCAAAGCCTTGCGGATATATTTGTTGTCGAGCATCGAGGTGGTATCAAATTCCTGTTTCAGCGATGCGCGGCAGGCGGCATCATCGGCATATTCGGACTTCAAAGCCTTGACAATGACTTTCTTACCTCCGAATCTTGCCGTAAAAACCCGACTATTGCCGTAGCGCGAAGTGTGCAACGGACGAATATCGGAGAAATCGGTTGAGAAATTGTTTTCAGACATTCTTCATTATATTAGGGCGCAAATATAGTTCATTTTTCCGAACCAACGGCATAATGGCCAGGAAAAAGATTTTTTGATGAAAAAGCCTGATAAATCACTCCGTTTCGTGGAGCGATTTCGTCAGCGGAATGTCGTCGTTGATGAGATAAACCTCGGCCCCTGAGCCTGTCGAAAGGCCGAACCGCTTCAAATTCCTGTAAACCGTCTTGATTTCCGCCCGCGAAACCTTGTGCAGCATGTTCGTCCAAAAGACGAGCACGGCGTAGTCCTTCTCCCCCTTGATTTCGGGGAAGACGGACTGCATTTGGGTGCGCGTCACCGTGTAACCTTCCAAAGGCACGGTCGTGGCTGGCGGAAACACGTCAAACTGATGGTCGTAGTTCCAATTCAGGTTGAAGCCGAGCGTTGGCGGGCAGTAGCAATTGATGTGGAGCGAAACAAGGCTGTCGCCGTGGAAATACATGATTTTCAACGGCTGGTAGAGGTCTTTCATCTGCATCGAGTCTGCGCCGAGTTCGCTCACTTGCCGGAATTGTTTTTCGTCGCACACCAAGGGCGTGAAAGCAAAGTCCTTGGGCAGTTTCTTGTAGAATTTCTCACATTGCACCGCATCGTAGCCGTTGATTTCGCGGAAGCCGAAGAGCATGGGCATCAAGGTGTTGCAGCCCGTGAAGGTCAGCAGAAGCCCAAACAACAAAATCCATCTGCATCTTTTCATGGCTCAAGCATTTTCATCGTTTTTATATTCCAAAATATCCCCCGGCGTGCATTGCAACTCGCGGCAGATGGCATCGAGGGTGCTGAGGCGGATAGCCTTAGCCTTGCCCGTCTTCAGTATGGAAAGATTAGCTTGGGTGAGGCCTATTCTTTGGGCCAAATCGTTGGAGCGCACCTTGCGCTTGGCCAGCATTACGTCTAAGTTTAGGATAATCATAGCTCAAATGGTTAAGTTGTTTTCCTCCACCGCATCGGCGGCCACTTTGTACATGAAGGCGAAGAAGAGCAACAGAAATGGTAAGATGAGATTGCCACCCACAAAACCAAAAACAAATCCATTTTGATGCAACAAGGGTTGGTTAATCCAACATAGCATATAAATAAAATCAGCCAACGCCAGCCAAAACATCGGTTTGACATTGCTTTTTGGAAATGCGACATGCTCGCGCGTCCCTTTGAGTACGTTGAAAACAATCTTAAAGCACAAGCCTATCAACGCAACTGTACTGAGTAAGTATAGAGCCAAAAAGACCGCTTTGATCGTGCCATTGCACGACCAGTCCACTTTCTCGGACACACCTCCTCTACCCGTGAGAAGGCCTATAAACACAAACATTTCAAACACGACCCAAAGAATGCACAAAACAAGGGCGACAATACTACACGCATAAATGCTTTTCTTGGTTTTTTCTGTCATAATAAAAGATTTATTGTTGTTCGATGATGCAAAAGTAACAAAAAAAAGTTATCATTGCGAAAAGGATGCCAACTTCCGTCAGCATCCTTGTGATTTTGTAAACGAACTGAATTATTTCCTGATAGAATAATCCACTGCTACTGCAACATATCTTCCCTCGTCTTCATCATAATAGGCCGTATAAACGCCTTCTTGGATGACGATGGAATCGTTTTGGATTTCAATAGCAGCCCCTATTGCCAAATAGCCATCATCAGTAAAACCGTTCTCCTCCGTAGTTGGGACGATGACCAATTTGCCGTCCACAAAACAGCCTCTGGCGTTTGACTGGGAAGAATTTGCCTCTTGTTTAATGCCAAAACAAAAACCTTTGTATTGACTAATGCAGTCCGCTGCCGGTGTTGCCCAATGCCAACCGAAAATATAGTTTGGAGATGACGAGTCTTTCTCAGCAAACTCACAATCATTCAGCATCATCTCACACACAGCGGTGTAATCCTTGACAGGTTGGTTCTCAAAGAAGGCCTTGCCGTCTTCCCAACTTATGGCCTCAGCCATTTCGGCGAGGGTGTAGTCATTTGGATTTTTGGGTTGTTGTTCGGTTGTTGTTTCATTTTGTGCTGTTTTTTCCTTGCTGCAGGCAACGATGGCTACAGCGGCCATTGCGAGAGCCGTGGCTCCCATCAAAATTCTGAACTTTTTCATTTTGTAATTCATTTTGTTAATTGATTGTTTTTCAAACTGTTGTTGTTTATTTTGTTGAAATAATAATGAACCCCAAATTTCAATTCCATTTGAGGGAAGCAGGGAATGGACGTTTCCTTGAATTCATTTTTAGTCGGAATAAGGGTGGAGCTTTCAATTGAAACTCCAAAACGATTATTCAATACTGGATGAAGATCGTTTATCAGATACTCATATCCGATACCTATTTTTGGCATCACATAAAACAGTCCTATATCTATAGTTTCGCTTTTATTCATGTATAGTCCGGACCTAACGCCCGTGTCAACATAGAAAGCCGCTCTTTTGAAAAAATAACGACGCACGCTTGCCTCAACATGGTAATTCCTTTCGAAGACGGACTGTTGTATGCTTTTGTTTGCGAAGGCATAAAAGCCAGTCTTAAATGCAAAGAAATAACGGTCTGCAAAAAAGTACCCATACCCTAAATCAAAGCTTTTTGATATGCCTCCCGAAGATTTGCTCTCGAAGATTTCATTTCTGTCAATGTTCCATTCGAAGAAAAACACCGAGGTTCCTCGATTGGTTTTTTCTTTTTGTGTTTCAATGGGTTCTTTGCTGAGAGCCGTGTGATGTTGGGCAAGATGCTGTTTAGGTATGAGTAACAGAAAAGGCAGAAATAGCAACATAGTGGTTTTCATATCCATTCATTATTAGAGTGTTAGAACTTATAGAAGAAAGAACCATCGAAAAACATGCCTCTTTTGCTCAGAGCGGTTGTCCATGGTTCAGAGTTCCCCACCAGTATCAGGTTGGAACCAGCAAAAACATCGACCCCAAAACGTTTGTTCTTAAAGAAGTAAATTTTATAACCAAGGCCAAGTCTGATCGAGGTTTGCCAATACTTTTGGCTTATTACCTCATCAATATTTTCAAGTGATTCTTGGACATAACGGATTTTTGTCCCTACACCCATATAAAGCTTTTTGTCTGAACTTAAATATAATTTGAGCGAGGGGGTAAAATTCAGCCCTTTGCATGTCCGAAATAACTGTGTCTGGATGTATCGTACATTTATGTTCTCACGATAGATGTCAAGTCCCACTGCTACTTTATCCTTCATAATATACTCGAAGCCTAGGCCATACCCTTGAAAGATGTTGGTTTCCATGAATGTTTTATCACCAAAATAAGCTATAGTTGGAATATCCACAAAGACGTACCGAACTCTGTTTTTTGTCAATTCAGTTTTTTGGGGAAAAGCATCGGTCAGGTGAAAAACTAAAATCAAGACCAAAACTGTTTTTCTGAAAATGCTCATAGCGAATTGAAATATTCATTATTCGGGGCACGAAAACTCGTGCCCCGATAATTATGTTGTTCATATGATGACATTACAGAAGAAAACAAACATAAGAACTGTATTGGTTGTCATCTTGTTGCAGATTAGGTGCTGCCAAAGTCCAATCAGCCTGGGATCCGACTAACCAGTACCAACGCTTCTTCCCGCCAAACCATTTATTATAACACATTACATTGGCTCCAAAACCTATATATTGCGACAAAGAAGATGTCTTATTATCCATATTACCAAGAGTAGGTCTTAGTGCCCAACAAAAGGTTCTGGAAGTTCCGTCCCAAGCTAAACCGTCGTATAATTTGATAAAAATTGCCCTATTGGGCTCCATCATTGTGCTTAACTCAGCCCCAAAAACGCTTTGCCAATAGTCAGCCATTGCTTGGGGGACAACATCTTCATCAGCGTCACTTAAGCCAAGTTCGACCGCTTTTTGATGAATTAGATTCAGTTTTAAATTGTTTTCATAAATGATTTCCATCTGTCGTTCCGTACAGAATTGTCTAAATTGGGCATCTTGGTCAAAATAATAAATGCTATTTGTGTCCACGATACTGGTCAATTCCATATCAGCACTTCTAACAGGGACATATTCTTTTTCAGAAAATGATTCCACTAACTTTCCATTATAATATATGGAATAAGTTTTCATGTTATAAGTTGAATTGTTCTTTGCATCCAATTCCTTTTCCTTTTTGCAGCCAGTCACGGTCGCTGCCACCATTGCGAGAGCTAAAGCTCCCATCAAGATTCTGAACTTTTTCATCTTTTAGTTCCTTTCTTTTTTAATTGATTGATAATTAGTTGATTTTACTTTGTTTTCGGGCTTTTCAGCCCGCTTTTTGGGTGTCATGACGCTGCAAAATTACAAATAATTATCGAATGACAATAAGTTTTTGATGAATTTTTTGAAATAATTTCCAAAATTCGCATATTAAACTCAAAAAAAACACCAAATTGCTTCACAAAACACATCCGAAATCGTCCAATTCAGAATAAATGTGTATTTTTGCACCATAAATTAACCATTGGGAGAAAAACAATGACCGAACTTACATTGAAAGTGACCGACGAGAGCCTGCTTCCTATGCTGCGCAAATTGTTCCGCTCGATGGAGGGCGTTGAGATTGCACCGCGCCGCCATCGCAAAAGCGGTATTGAATTGCCACATCCAGCCTGACTGGCTGCTCGTTTGGGAGCAAAACGACAACCAACTTACCCTTCTGATGCTCAATACAGGGACACATTCCGATTTGTTCTGAAGCGTTTTCCTTTGGATACATGCTCCGTAACCCGGAAAAAATATCACTTACGGAGCAGGTATCGAGATTAACGGTCGAACAAATCATTCATCGTCACTTCGGCCTGAACATTGCCACAATAGGCGTTCCAGCTCAATCCGTAAGTGGTCACGAAGGTCAGGTGCAAGGCCTTACGGGTGCGTGTCAAATGTTGGAATGTGGACAGTCGGCGGCGAAGCCGTTCTTCGTAATCCTTGTCGATGATATATCTATCGTTGGCATATTTCATCTCACAAATGTTGATGACCTGGTCGCGGCGGTCGATGAGAAGGTCTATTTGTGTCCCTTGCCATTGGTTGCCATCCTTGTCGGTAAAAGTCGGACACGACCACGAGCATACATTGCTGAGCACGGCCTTTATTCCTATGGCCTCCTTGATTTGGGGAATATGGTGCAGGCACACTTGTTCGAAAGCATAGCCACGCCAAGCCACTCGCGAAGGGTTCTCGCGCATATTGCTCCAAAACTGTTGGTCTTGGCCATTGTTGTCGGCCACAAAACGCAAATGGAACAAACTGAACAAATCCGTGAGTTGATACAATGCATTGCGCTCGCTTTTCCCGAAAGCGGCATATCGGCGCAAAAAGTCGCAACGGACAAGATTCTCAAGCACGACGGTAAGCGCTCCCCCATCGGCCATCCCCAATTCCTCTTTGATTTGCTGGCGGGTCATCCCCTGTGAGTGCTTTGCGATGGTTTCCACCACTTGACGATAAAGTTGCGTGTCATTGAACAACGACCTAAACAAAAACCCGTATTCCATCCTCAGCGGAGCGTTGGCGGCAAAAAACAAGTTATCAATGTTTTGGTCAAAAGTCAGTTTGGGTTTCAACATTTCAAGATAGAAGGGTATGCCTCCTATAATCATATAAGTTTCAAGCATTTGATATCGATTCCAACGGATGCCATTGGCTTGGAGATACGCCTCCGTTTCCCCCAAAGTGAAAGGAGCCAAATAAACGGTGTGCGTCACGCGGCCATACAAACCGCCTTTGTCGCCAATCAGTTTTTCGAGCATCCAAGTGGTTGACGATCCGCAAACGAACAATTTCAAGCCTTGGCGCGTGGAAGCCCACGTATTCCAGAAATAGGAAAATGCCTGAATGAAATTCGATTTAGGCGTTTCCATCCAGGGCAATTCATCAAAGAAAAGGACAAGTCTTTCTTTGTCAATTGATGACAAATATTGGCGCAATTGCTCAAAAGCCGAGAACCAGTCTTTGACCAAAGGATAATCCATCCCCGAAAAACGTCGCAATTCTTGGTTGAAGAGAGAGAGTTGCGCTTGTCGCGGCATTTGATAATTTCCTGTGAATGAGAAATCAAAGTCATGGTTGAAGTGCTGCCTTACCAAGAAAGTCTTCCCCACGCGACGGCGGCCATATACTGCAACCAAAGCAGGTTTTTCCGTCAGGCAAATGTCATCAAACAACTCACGTTCCTTTTTCCTTCCGATGATTTTGTTGTTTTCCATAATCTTACAGGTTGTAATTCACGCTGCAAAGATAGTGTTTTTTCTTCATTCAAAACACGATACTTGCTCCGTAACTCAAAAAAAAATATAGTTACGGAGCGATTATCAATAAATACCTACTCCGTAATAACAAAAATTTTCGGGTTACGGATATTCAACATCAATGACTATTTGATAAAAAGCAAAACTATTATCAAATAGTTAGTTTTTCAGGCACCCAATAGGCACCACGAGCACTCCATCATCGGGGCGCTTGTAGGCATATTCGCCTATTCCCGTCAGCACCATCAGGAAAGACGGCTTCTTCATCTTGGTCGTGTCGAGCTTGCCTGCCAATTCAAGCAAAGTGGCTGCCCCTTCCCTCACCAACTGCGCACCGCCAAGCTTGATCTCCACAAGGCCGTATGAACCGTTTTCAAGATGCACCACAGCGTCACACTCCAAGTTGCTCTTGTCGCGGTAATGGTAAACCGTACCGTCTATGGCATCGGCATAAACGCGCAGGTCGCGCACGGCAAGCGTCTCAAACATCAGCCCAAAGGTGTTGAGGTCATTAATCAAGTCTTTCGGCCCGATGCCCAAAGCAGCCGTGGCAATGGACGGGTCGGTGAAATAGCGCGTGTCGGAAGTGCGGATGGCGGTTTTGCTCCTGAGATTCGGATTCCAAGCCAATGAATCCTCTATGACAAAAATCTTTTTCAAGGCATTGATATAGGAATAAATGGTGTACTCCGTCAGCGTGTCGGCTTCGTTGTTTTTCAAATCCGCGAGCAACGTACCCAACGTGGCCTGCGAGCCTTGGTTGCGTGCGTAGGAGCGCATCAACCGTTTGGCCAATTCTTCATTGCGTTCCACACCATCAACCCTCGAAATGTCCAATCCAACAACCGTTTTGTAATACTGCTTTGCCTGCATCAAGGCTGCCTTGGGATTCTCTTTCAGCGTAGCCTTTGGCCATCCGCCCCGGCAAACCAAAAAAGCGAGTTCATCAAGGTCGACATGGCTTGTTCCTTCTACTTTCTCGGCATCCTCGAAAAGTGACGACAAACTCACATCCCCCGTTGATTCGCCCGACTCATAAAGGCTCATCGTTCGGAGTTTCAGCCGTGATATTCTTCCCGTTCCCGTGTGGAAAATCTTTTCCTCTTCAGTGGTCGGACGCGGAGGAACGGCCGAACCAGTCAGGATGAATTGCCCGTCTGCATTCCGTCGGTCAACCTCGTTCCTGACGGCATCCCAAAACTGGGGAGCCAGCTGCCATTCGTCAATCAAACGCGGCGTTTCTCCTTCCAACAATTTCCTGATATTCGTCCTCGCCAATGAAAGATTCTGCTCTATATGATCAGGGTCGGACATAAGCAAAACGCTATTGGCCTGTTGGATTGCCATCGTAGTCTTACCACAATATTTAGGGCCTTCTATCAATACGGCACCCATTGCATCCAAATGGTCGGCAAGATTCTGTTCGGCAACACGTTTTTTGTAGTCACTCATAGATTCAAATTTTTCACGCTGCAAAAATAGTAATTTCTTTTTGATTATGAACAACTTTTGAAAAATTTATCGAGGCACTTGGCGAGTTTTTATCGAGGCACTTGGCCGATTTTCATCGAGGCACTTGGCGAGTTTTCATCGAGGCACTTGGCAAAATCAAAAACCTCTAATCAAAAGTCTTTCATATTTTCCGCGTGACATTTTGTCAGAATTTCGTATTTTTGCCGCTCATTTAAAGTGTACGAAGATGAAGATTTCCTATAACTGGTTGAAACAATACGTCAACTGCGATTATTCGGCTGAGAAAGTCAGCGAGATATTGACCTCCACGGGACTCGAAGTGGAAGACTTGGAGCGTTTTGAGTCGGTGAAAGGCGCACTGAAAGGTGTCGTCGTGGGTAAGGTGCTTACCTGCATCGACCACCCTAATTCCGACCACCTGCACATCACCACCGTGGATGTGGGCGGCGAGGAACCGCTACACATCGTGTGCGGCGCGCCCAACGTGGCTGCAGGACAAAAGGTGCTCGTGGCCACCATCAACACCGAACTCTGGATTGGCGACGAACACATCACCATCAAGAAGGGCAAGATTCGCGGCGAAGTGAGCGAAGGCATGATTTGCGCCGAGGACGAACTGCAACTTGGCACCTCGCACGAAGGAATTATGGTGTTGCCTGATGATTACGAAGTGGGCAAGCCCGCATCGTTCTATTTCCCTGTGGAAGAAGATTACACGATTGAAATCGGCCTCACCGCCAACCGCAGCGACGCCACCTCGCACATTGGCTCGGCTCGCGACCTCGTGGCCGCCCTCAACCAGCGCGAGAACACCACGAAATACCACCTCATCCGCCCCTCTGTCGAAGACTTCAAGGTGGAAAACCACGACTTGGACATCGAAGTGGTCGTTGAAGACACACAGGCCTGCCCGCGCTATTCGGGCGTGACCATCAGCGGAGTGAAAGTCGGTGAGTCGCCGGCATGGCTCAAGAATCGTCTTGCCGCCGTGGGCATCCGCAGCATCAACAACATCGTGGACATCACCAACTTCGTGCTGATGGAAGTCGGGCAGCCGCTTCATGCCTTCGATGCCGACAAAGTCACGGGCAAAAAGGTCGTGGTGAAATGCCTGCCCGAAGGCACGCCTTTCGTCACCTTGGACGGCGTGGAGCGCAAGCTCAACAGCCGTAACCTGATGATTTGCAACGCCGAAGAACCTATGTGCATCGGCGGTGTGTTTGGCGGACAAAAGTCGGGCGTGACGATGGAAACGACTAACATCTTCCTCGAAAGTGCCTACTTCAACCCCACCAGCATCCGCAAGACGGCCAAATATCACGGACTGCAAACCGATGCCTCGTTCCGCTACGAGCGCGGCGCCGACCCCAACATCACCCTCTACGCCTTGAAACGCGCCGCCATATTAATAAAGGAGTTGGCCGGCGGAACGATTTCCTCCGAAATCAAGGACGTGAAAAACGGCGACTTCACCCCTGCCCGCGTGAACTTGAAATTTGACTATTTGAACAAAATGGCTGGCAAGGTCATCGACCCGACCCAGGCCGTCAATATATTGAAAAGCCTTGAATGTCAAGTTATTGAACAAGACGACAAACACGTTGTGGTGGATGTACACACCAGCAAGGTCGATGTGACCCGTCCCGCCGATGTGGTCGAGGAAATCTTGCGCATTTACGGTTACGATAACATCGAAATTCCGAGCCGCGTTCATGCTTCCATCAGTCGCGCCGCCAAACCCGATGCCGACAAGATGCAGCAGAAAATCAGCGACATGCTCGTCGCCAACGGCTTCTACGAGATCATGAACAACTCGCTCACCAAAGCCGCGTATAGCGAGGCTTTCCCCGCCTTTGAGCCAGAGCGTAATGTCAAGATACTGAATCCTTTGAGCAGCGACCTCAATGTCATGCGCCAAACCCTGATGTGGGGCGGATTGGAGAGCATCGCCTTCAACCAAAACCGCAAGGTCAGCGACATGAAGTTTTTCGAGTTCGGAAATGTCTATTTCTTTGACGGAACGAAAGTTGGCGACGAAAAGCAGCCGTTGAAACCCTACACCGAGCACACCTGCCTCGACCTTTTCCTCACCGGCAACAAACAGGCCGAGTTGTGGAATGCTCCAGCCAAGGCCATCGATTACTTCGACCTGAAAGAATACGTCATGGGCGTGCTCAACCATTTCAAGTTCGATTTCAATGCACTCGAAGCCAAGGAAGCCAACCAGCCGCATTTCGATTATGCGACCACTTATTGCGTTGATGGTAAGGAGATTGTCACGCTTGGCAAACTCAGCAAAAAGACCTTAAAGCACTTCGACTTGAAGAAAGACGTGTTTTACGCCACCTTCAACTGGACGCTGATGATGCAATGCTTGGCCAAGGCCAAGGAAGTGCATTTCGAGCCGCTGTCGAAGTTCCCCGCCGTGCGCCGCGACCTCGCCATGATTTTCGACAAGAACGTCACCTTCGACGCGGTGAAGAAAGTCGCCATGAGCGCGGAAAACAAAATCCTGCAATCGATGAGCCTGTTCGACGTTTACGAAGGTGAGAAGATTCCGGCAGGCAAGAAACAATACGCCATGAGCTTCGTGCTGATGTCGCCCACCACCACCCTCACCGACAAGGTGATTGAGAAGACGATGGGGAAAATCCAAAGCGCGATGGAGAAAGAACTGGGAGGAATATTGAGATAAATGGCTGGGCTTTGCCAACAACGGGGCATGCCCCGTTGTCGCTACCGCGATATGGCAAGCCCTGCTGATAGAAAACACGACATGGACGTACAAGCAATAAAACGCACCTTCGGCATCATCGGCACCGACCCCGAATTGGATCGCGCCATCGGTATAGCCGCGCAAGTGGCCGCCACCGACCTCACCGTGCTCATCACGGGCGAGAGCGGCACAGGTAAGGACGTGTTTCCGAAGATCATCCACCAAAACAGCACCCGCAAACACGGACAATATTTCGCCGTGAACTGCGGTGCCATCCCCGAAGGAACCATTGATTCTGAGCTGTTTGGCCATGAGAAAGGTTCCTTCACGGGTGCCGTCAATGAGCGCAAGGGCTATTTCGAGATTGCCGACAAAGGCACCTTGTTTTTGGACGAGGTCGGCGAGCTACCGCTTTCCACCCAAGCCCGACTTTTGCGTGTGCTCGAAAACGGCGAGTTCATCCGCGTCGGCGGCAACAAAGTGATGAAAACCGATGTTAGAATCGTTGCCGCCACCAATGTCGATTTGCCCGTAGCCATCGAGCGTGGGCGTTTCCGCGAAGACCTTTATTATAGGTTGAACACCATCCCGATCCATATCCCCGCCTTGCGCGAAAGGAAGGCCGACATTCCGCTGTTGTTCAGGAAGTTTGCCGCCGATTTTGCCGAGCGCAATCACATTCCAGCCATCACTTTGACGCCCGAGGCCGTGAAAATGCTGGAAAACTACCGTTGGGACGGCAACGTGCGCCAACTGAAGAACGTCACGGAGCAGATTTCCATCATGGAAACCGACCGCAACATCACGACTGAGACCTTGGCCAAGTATCTGCCTAACAGGGTGATAAACAATTTACCCGTATTGTTACCTCGCGAGGACACGCCCGAGGGTATGTCGGAGCGCGACCTGCTTTATCGCGTATTGTTCGATATGAAAAAAGACATCGCCGAACTTCGCGCGCAAGTCAATAATATGAGCGGCAGTCGCCCGATGGAGCCGACATACGTGCAACCCAATTCAGTCACACAAATCGGCGACACGGTAGTTACGCGGGTAAGCCATGACGAGCCAGAGGTCAGTGAGCAGGAATATGCCGAGTTCATTCCCGCCGAGGAAACTTCGCACCATGGGGTCATTTCGACAGGCTCAATGACCAACGGTCCAACGACCGAAACGCTTTCCCTCGAACACCATGAGAAAGAAATGATTATCAAGGCTTTGGAAGCCCATCGCGGTAAGCGAAAGGACGCGGCCAAAGCTTTGGGCATCAGCGAGCGCACACTTTACCGCAAAATCAACGAATACGGCATAGATTTATGAAAATCAAGGCGTTAATAGTGGTTGTTGTTTTGGCTCTTATGAGCCACAGTTGCGGCTTTTATTCCTTCTCGGGCGCATCGATTCCCGCCGAGGCCAAAACCGTTTCCGTGGACTATTTCCCGAACCACGCCCAACTCGTCAACCCGATGTTGAGCAACATCTTCACCAACGCTTTGCGCGACGCCATGACCAACCAAACCACATTAGACATGGTGGAATCGGGCGGCGACATCGCCTTTGAAGGCGAAATCACCGACTACAAGACCATGCCTGTGGCCATCACCTCGGGGCAGACCGCCGCCATGAACCGACTTACCATCACGGTCAACGTGCGATTCAGCAACCGCATCGATGAAACAAAGGACTTTGAGCAAAGTTTCTCGCGATACGAAGACTACCCCAGCGACCAAGACCTGAACGCGGTGCAAGAGGCACTCACGACGACCATCACTGAGCAATTGGTGGAAGACATTTTCAATAAAGCATTGGTAAATTGGTGATTATGGACAACAAGCAACTGATAGGATACATGACAATGCCTGAGCGCATGAAGGGCAATGACGTGGACGAAGTGGAACAGATGGTGAAGACCTTCCCTTATTTCTCCATCGCTCATGCGCTCCTTTCCATAGCTTACCAAAACATCGGCAGCCCCAACTACGACAGCCAACTGAAACGCGCCGCTGCCGCCATGCCCAATCGCGACAAGTTGCGCTTGCTCAGCATGATAGCTAAGCATCGCCTCGAAAGCAAACCCGATATTCCAGCCCTTCCCGATGAGTTTGAACCCAAGGACAACGTCTTCTCCTCCATCGAATCCATCGACACGAAGGAAGAACAAAACGGTAGCATCATCCGCGAAAAAGTCTTCATCATCCCCGAAATCGACCTCAGCGGCAGCCACGAGGAACTTTCCGCCGAAATGGCCCTGTTGGAAGAAAAGCGCAAGTCTATCGACGAACTGAAAGCCATCATCGCCAACCGACTGAAGGAAATCGAGGAAGAAAAACAACGCAAGGAGGCAGGCAAGCCTGCACCAAAGAAACTTTCACGCAAGGAACTGATAGACAAATTCATAACCGAGAATCCAAGCATCTCGCGACCCAAGGCCGAGTTCTACAACCCCATCTCCGTGGCCCAAAACAGCATCATCGACCAAGAGAACATCGTGAGCGAAACTTTGGCAAAAATATACGAGCAACAAAACTATTTTGAGAAGGCAATTTCAATTTATAAAAAATTAGGCTTGAAATATCCAGAAAAAAGTCGTTATTTTGCAGCCCAAATTGAACGGCTTCAAGAAAGTCAAAAAAGTCAAACATTAAATAATTAAACATGTACACATTAGTAGTAATTTTAATCCTGATTGTCAGCGTGTTATTAGGATTGATTGTTCTGGTTCAGAACTCAAAAGGCGGTGGTTTGGTTTCCAACTTCGGTGGTGCCAACCAAATGATGGGCGTGCGCCAGACGACCGATTTCCTCGAAAAAGCCACTTGGACGATGGCTATCGTGCTGGTAGTGCTCTGCCTGTTTTCGAGCAAAATCCTGCCCGTGAGTTCCAAAGAAGGCACTTTGAAGAGTGAAGTCAGTTCGCAAATCGAGAACATGATGCCCAACATTCCCGCTACGGAAGTCCCTGCCACAACAAACGAGGCTCCAGCCCAAAGCGAAACTCCCGCTGGACAAGAATAAGGCTTTTGCAAAAGCCAACAAAAAAAGCCAAGGTGGAAACGCCTTGGCTTTTTTGGGTTTACGGCAATCCGCGTACCCTCAATACAAAAAATTATCATACGGATAGCGAATCGCGTGCATATCTCGGATCTCCTTGTAGAGCAAATCCCTGAACTCCTGATAGTTGTCGCGGTTTTTGGCGGAGATGAAGATGCAGTTTTCGTTCATCTTGGCCATCCAGGTCTTTTTCAGTTCCTCGTACGATACGTTACGCTTGGTGGGTGGCGTCAGGTCATCGGGGTCTTTCTCCTCCCAAGTGTAGGCGTCGGTCTTGTTGAACACGACGATGGTTTTCTTGTCGGCGCAACCCAACTCGGCCAAGGTTTGGTTCACCACATCCATCTGTGCCTCAAAGTCGGGATGAGAGATGTCGACCACATGAAGCAAGATGTCAGATTCTCTTACCTCGTCCAGAGTCGACTTGAACGACTCCACCAAATGGTGCGGCAGCTTGCGGATAAATCCCACAGTGTCAGACAAGAGGAAAGGCAAATTTTCCACCACCACCTTGCGCACGGTCGTGTCCAAAGTGGCGAAAAGTTTGTTCTCGGTATAGACCTCCGACTTGCTCAGCAGGTTCATAATAGTGGATTTGCCCACATTGGTATAACCCACCAAAGCCACGCGCACCAACTTGCCACGGTTTTTGCGCTGCACAGTCTTCTGCATGTCGATTTCCTTCAGTTTCTCCTTCAGCAGTGCAATTCGGTCGAGAATCAAGCGACGGTCGGTCTCGATTTGAGTCTCACCAGGGCCGCGCATACCGATACCGCCACGCTGGCGTTCCAAGTGGGTCCACATTCGGGTCAAGCGAGGCAGAAGGTATTGGTACTGTGCCAATTCCACCTGCGCTTTGGCATGAGCCGTATGCGCATTGGAAGCGAAAATGTCAAGAATCAGGCTGGTACGGTCGAGGACGCGACACTCCAAGGCCTGCTCCATGTTGCGGGCTTGGGTCGCGCTCAGTTCGTCGTCGATGACGGCCAATTTAATGTCCTCAGCCTTGATGTATTGGTGGATTTCCTCTAATTTACCTGAGCCTAAATAAGTTACGCTACTTGGATGGTCCATAGCCTGCACGAAACGCGCCACCGGCACACCGCCAGCTGTTTCGAGCAAGAATGACAGTTCGTCCAAATATTCCTCAGTGCGCTCGCGGCCTTGCTTCTTCGAGGCCACGGCAATAAGGACTGCCCTTTCGGGGATTTTTTCGTATGTGATGAAGTCGCCCATAGTGTCTGCATAATTATAAAAACTGTAACTGCCCTACAAAGTCCCGATAATATCATCCAAGTCAACTATCGCATTGACACAATGATTGTCTACAGGATAATGCTTGACCCTAAGCTTTTCGAACAACAAGTCTTGTTTGACCTGGGTCAGTTGATCAAACCCAAAATCGTTACCAATAAAATCCGCATTTTGATGATTCCTCAATAACCGATTATATTTTGCAAAAATGTCCCCAGTCATTATCTGTTTGTCCTCCAATACCAAAGGATTGTTTTCAGCGTCAGTTGGCGGCTTCTGTATAAAGGGATAACTGATAATCAATCCAAACGCTTTGTAATCATTCATATTGAATGACGAAAAGTCATTTAATATGGATTGGGCTTTTATGTATGAAGCGGGAATTTGTCCGATTGCCTTATTTTTCACCTCCTTAAATCCAGATTTAACTTCAAGAATGATGAGATAATGCTCTTCTTCTCTATCAAGAAACAACAGCCCATCACAAATCTTTCTAAGATTAAGCGATTTAGTTGAATCCGTCCTATAAGCATCTTGCATTTCATCCAACAAATCCGATTTCACATAACTTATTGTTCCTCTTTGAAAGATAAACTCTACCGAAGCTAACGCATTTGGATCCGTCTGACCGCTCTCCTTCCATATATACTGGTTATCGTTGATACCAAAATACGAAGGATTATAAAACTGCTGTAAGTCTCGTACATTAAACATTATTCCTGACCCAGTTTTTCAAGTTCATCATCAAGAGCCTCGTCTTCTTTGGACAACATTCCGACAGCATTGAAAAAAGTCGTCATCGGTATCCCTTTTTTCCCAATGGCCAACGACTCTATTTTGGTTTTCCCGTTTTCAGACGAGAAGAAATAAGCACCCACATTGTCTCTGTCAAGATAATGCTCAGGACGATGCCCGGTTTCATCACAAATCTCCTGATACCTATTTGAATTCAATCCCTTGATACAACCATACTTCAGCAATTGGTTCACACGCTGTAAGAAATAGTCACTATGGGTGGTAATCTGCATAAAGGCATTCTCATTAATGCAAGCTGAGAGCAAATCGACTATGGAAATCTGCATTTCCGGATGCAGATGAGCCTCTGGCTCCTCAATACAAATGGCAGTATTGGATATGGAACCTCCCAAAATCAATTGCAAAAGAGGAGTCAATTCTTTGATGGAAGAAGCAGCAGCTCCCAATGGGATTCTTTGATGGTCTTCGGTAACCAAGAAAAGGTTGTCTTTTTCCATCAGCAAGTCCCCTTTGATTAGATTATGAATCTGGGAAACAAAAAATTCATTCTGTTTGCCCCCTACCAATCTATTGAATAAAACAGAATTATTTATTCTATCGTTATCACGAAGAAAAAGATCGTATAGTCCAAGATTACTCGATCCTCGCTGCGCAGTATAGTCGCCCGTCAATAAAGAAGCCCTTCCCGGAGGCAATAAAAAGGAGAGTTGAATATTTATACCCAAAAAACTATGACACAACTGTTGACTTATTGTTCGACAGATAGCTTTTTCAAAACGTTGCTGATAATAGGCACTCGACCTTATTCTTTCACCATTTATTTCGATGTTAAATGCATAAAAAAACTCTTTGTCATTGTTGTTCTTGGCATCAATTCGTGTGTATTTTATGGCAAAATTGTCTTCTACACCCTTGAAATCAAACTTGACATCACATCTGAAATCATCAAAATTGTATAAATAGACAAAAAACTTTCTAACATCTTTCTGCATCCAATCGATTAAGTCTGACGATTTCAGGTCAAACGAAAACTCCTTTTTATCATTTACATCAACCCCAATCTTTTCCAACAAAAAATCGAACATCCTTTCCGAAGAAAAAACATAAAACAAATAATACGCCAAGAAATTGACATAACTTTTGCCCAAACTTGATTCTCCAGTAAACAACATAACTGGCTTCAATTCAATCTCTTGGTTTTTGACAGGACCTAATTCATTTATTTTGATACTGACTTTATTCATTTCATTTAATATCAAATAATCGTTGCAAAAATACGCTTATTTTGACAATAATACTAATCTAATCAATATTTTGTCATAGATTGCTTCGTCGTTCCTTCTCGCAATGACGCAAAGCGGCCCTAATTAGTACTGTCTGAATCCAATAATCTTTCTAACCTCATTCAAGGTCTTCGCTGCGCTCTCGCGGGCCTTTTCGGCACCCATGCGGGCGATGCGGTCGAGGCGTTCCGTGTCGGACGAGAACTCGATGATGCGCTCGCGGATGGGCGCGACGGTCTTTTCCAAGTCCTCTGCCAACTGTTTCTTCATGTCGCCGTAGCGGATGGAGCAGTCGTTCCATTTCTCGTCGAAGTATTTCACCGTCTCAGGCTCGCTGACGATGTTCATCATCGTGAAAAGGTTTTGGATGACTTCGGGCTTGGTGCTGTTAGGCTCGGTCGGGCCGCTGTCGGTGACGGCGCGCATCACCTTCTTGCGCATCGTCTTTTCGTCCTCGAAGAGGTAGATGCAGTTGCCGTCGCTCTTGCCCATCTTGCCGCTGCCGTCGAGTCCGGGCACTTTGATGGCGTCACCGCCGAAATAGTAGTTTTGCGGCTCGGGGAAGAACTCAATGCCGTAGATGTTGTTGAAGCGGCGGGCGCACTTGCGGGCCATCTCCATGTTTTGCTCTTGGTCTTTCCCCACAGGCACCCACTTGGCGCGGTGCTGGAGGATGTCGGCGGCCATTAATGTTGGATAGGTGAACAATCCAGCGTTCACATTGTCGGGTTGTTGGCGGGCCTTTTCCTTGAAGGTCGTCACGCGGCCCAACTCGCCGATGTAGGCGTTCATATTGAAATAGAGATACAGTTCAATCGTCTCAGGCACATCACTTTGGATGTAAATCGTGGCCTTTTCGGGGTCGATGCCACAGGCGAGATATTCGGCCAAAATCGTGCGTGCCGAACGCTGTATGTTTTCGGGCTTGGGGTGCGTGGTCAGCGAATGCCAGTCGGCGATGAAGAAATAACAGTTGTAGTCTTCCTGCATTTTCACGAAGCTGCGCACGGCACCGTAATAATTGCCGAGGTGAAGGTTTCCAGTGGGGCGGATGCCGCTCAAAACGATGTCCTTATTCATTGTTCAATTGTTGACTGTTGAAGGGTTGAATTGTTGTTTGAGGGTGCAAAAATAGGAAAAATTATGGGGATTATTGACAATGCCAAACTATAACGACTCTATTTCTTCAGTTGAGAGACCTGTATATTTTACTATTGTTTCTGCCGACACACCATCAGATTTCATATTACGGGCAATTCTAAGCACCCCTTTCCTTTCCGCTGTTTCAAGTGTGCTGGTATAATCCCAATACTCTTTTTGGCTCGCTTCGTACTGTCTGCGTTCTGTCTCTGAATACCTTGCGATTTCCGCTTGCTCAAAGAGTTTTTTGAAAACACGGTCTTGCAGGGCTACGGGGCGTTCGAGAAGGCGGGAAAGATTACGCAACACAAACATCCATTTATCGAACATTGTCACCAATTCGTTCTCGACTTTGTTGAACTTAGGCATTTCGAGATAGACAAACGTCAACTTGTCGTAAAACACGTGGTTGTCTTCCACATCCTTCAGTTTTATCTCGTGGCGAAAACTATTGGAAGGATATTCATTGTTCGGGAACTCAAAGTTAAGGATGCCAACCGTATAGACATTCTCCAAATGATAGTCCCACTTCCCTTTTGGCGCCTGTTGGCGGATGGGTGTGGTAGCATAGTAAATGCTACGGTCCTTGAAATAGGTCTGCTCAGCCTTCTGCATCTCGACAATAAAGCGACTGCCGTCCTTTGTCGTGCAATAGACATCGAATATGGAACGGCGGTCGCCATAGCCATCGCCCAGATTCTCTCCATTGAGGTACAGTACATCCTCTATCTCCTTCTCGTCTCCGTTGAACAGGGCGTTGAGGAAACTGATGAGCAAGTCCTTGTTCATCTCAGTGCCAAACAGTTTCTTGAAGCCGAAATCGGTATACGGATTGATGTATTTTTCCTTGTTATCTGGTACCATAGTTCATGCTTTGTTTTCCGCGCAAATATACGAAGAAACTTTTATACACATGCTATTCCACCACAAATTTCCGCGTCGCTTCGCCTACGGTAATGAAATACATACCTTGAGGAAACGATGAAACGTCAATCTTTTGGTTTTCTGCCGTGATTTGACCTGTCAATAGGGTTTGACCCATGAGGTTGGTAATTTGGAATTCGGAATGATGAATGTGGAATTCGGAATGATGAATGGTGAGAACACCGTTTGTAGGATTAGGATAAACCGCAAAGGTCCCTGAGCCTGTCGAAGCACCGTCCTCCTCCACACCGTGTACCTCCGAATAAATCGCATCGCAGTCCTCATCGCCGTATTTGAAGACCAATTCGTCCTCAATCCAATAGCAGCGCAGGCCTTCCACGCGCAGGCCGTCGCCGTTGTCCATCAGCCTTTCGGGGAAGAAACTGGTGAGGTGGCCGATGCCACACACGATGTCACCGCTGAAGAGGTCGTCGGGGTCGCTCACACGCAGCATCCGATAGATCCTGCCCTCGTATTCGATTTCTTCAACTGCGTCCACATGCATGTCGAGGGCTCTTGTGCCGACCTTGATTTCCCATGAGTCGCCCACTTCGGCTTCATAGTCGTACAGCACGGTAAACTCTTCCGACATACTCGCGTGTCACATCCTCTCGCAATCCCTTGTCGTAAAGCGTGTTGATTTTCACAAGGATATGCGAAGGCTCATCGCCGACAACGGTGTCGCCAGCCTGATACATGTATTGGTAGGTGATGCTGCCATTGTCGTTTTGGATTTCGTAGTACCATTCGGGGCTTAAAGGGAAACCCAGAAGACCCTGATCAATGGTGACGAAAGACCTGAAATCGCCTATCGAAGTGTGATAGATAAGATAAGTGTCTGCGCCCCAATCTCTTGTTCTTCTTCCATTGAAACTAACCGTACATCTCATAAAGTCGTTATAGTTCTGCAAAGTGTAGGGAAGCGGATATTGTGGCGTGATTTCCAAATAGTTTGTGTTCTCCTCTTCGATGCCATAGATGGTTATCGGGCGCGAAATCTCTGCGTTGATGAGCGAGAAGGTCTGTGATGGCTCGTTGAGATAAAGCTCGGCCATGTATGGAACGACGACCAGTCCAAAATTGACCAGATTTTCATTAATCATCAGCGTCACGATTCTATCGCCTTCAGTAGTGGCGATGTTTACGTATGAAATGATTTGGTCGCGTTGTTTCGCGGGAGGGATAATCATCGGTTCCAATCTGACGACGACTTGTGTGCTTTGGTTGGGCTGCAATTCAATTGGCAGTATGTCATCGATAGGTAGATACTCGGTGCCGTCATGATAAAGGACATGGATGAACTCTTCGTCATCGTTGGTGATGCTTGTGATGGTGACGGTATTTGAGGTTTCATTGTGTATGACAAACACTTGATCGTCAGGGAAATAATCTGTATACCACAGCGTATCAGGCGTAATCGCTAATTCGCCGCTGCTGGGTGTTAGCCCTCCAGCAATATGAACATACGGGCTACTTCCTTGACCCACGGAACTACTGCTATAAATGTTGACATTAGTGGTGTTTTCAGGAAAATTGACTAAGGTAACGTCTATATAAAGCGATTCATGGGGCGGGATTACGTATGGAAGACTGTGCGAAGGCACCAGCTCAAGATAGTCAGTGCCGTCTTCATAAAGCTCATAGATTGTGATGCTATCCAAGGCATTGGTGTTAGTTAAATTGAAACCCTGGGTCAGAGGGGAGTTTTCATCGAAAGTAAGTCCCTGCATAGGCATCCAAAGCAATCCCTCGTCCCAGGCTTCCTCGTTGACCCTGACAGTGACTTGTCTATAGCCAATTGAGGTCGCCACATTGACGTAGTAGGTGAGATAACCTTTGTATCCAATTCCGTTCACATACACTTCCACGTTCATGGTTTCATTGGGCTGCAAAGTGCGGGGCAGACCTGGACCAGAGAGAAGCACCACATTGTCATCAGGTTCCACATTGATGGATGAAATGGTGACAGCCGCGTCGGTTTGGTTGCTGATGGTGAAAGTCTGAGGCACCCAAGGCTCTTCAAAAGTCGATGTCGTCAATGCAAATGGCAGATTGTCCAGAACAATAGTGGTGACGAATGGCGACATAGACCTCCTGACCGGTATAAGCGGAAAGGTCAACGGTATAGTTGTACCAGTTGCCCTGACGGTTTCCCGCATCTTTGGCGGCTATGGTCCATTCCGACAAGAGCGTGAAAGCCAACGGGTCATTGTTGACTGTAGTTGAGATGGATACCCCAAAATGCTCGGCAGGGTAGATTTCATCCAAAGCACAAGCATAGAAACGGATAACGGGCCAGTCTTCACTCAAAACCAATCGTGGAGAAACAAGATACTCATTTGGTGTAAGAGGTTCGCCCGTGGCATAGTCCCTGGAATAAGCCATCACCATCCCATTGGAATTGTGGCCCATACCGCCAATGGAAGGTTCCCAACAATGGCCGTCGCCATCGCCATCGAGGGTAGTCCAACCTTGAAGGGTGCCGTCTTCAAAGTCGTAATGGAGGCTTTGCGCCACGCCACCAAGGGCGAAGTTTTTGATTGTTATCTTTTACCACGATTAACGCACCACAAATTTCCGCGTCTCGCCTGCAAAGGTAATGAAATACATACCTTGAGGCAACGATGAAACATTAATTTGTTGGTTTTCAGCCGTGATTTGGCCTGTCAACAGGGTTTGACCCATAAGGTTGCTGATGCGGTAGGTTTGGGCTGGTAGAGACGTATGGCCGTGCGTCTCAACGAATAAGACACCGTTGGTAGGATTAGGATAAACCGTTAAGGTTCCTGAGCCTGTCGAAGGAATCGAAGGGCCGTCCTCCTCCACCCCGTGCAATTCGTCATAGATGGCATCGCAGTCCTCGTCGCCGGGTTTGAACACCAGTTCGTTCTCCACCCAATAGCAGCGCATACCTTCCACACGAATGCCGTCGCCGTTGTCCATCAGGCGTTCGGGGAAGAAACTCGTGAGGTGACCGATGCCGCACACGATGTTGCCGCTGAAAAGGTCGTCGGGGTCGCTGACGCGCAGCATCCTATAGATTTTGCCTTCGTATTCGATTTCTTCCACGGCATCCACATGCATGGTGAGGGTTTCCGTGCCGACCTTGGTGACCCAAGTGTCGCCTTCTTGGGCACCAAAGTCATACAGCACGGTAAATTCTTCCAAGGTCTTGTTCCACCAATACACCTTGCCGTCGCGCATATAGACATACTCGCGCGTCACATCCTCACGCAATCCCTTGTCGTAAAGCGTGTTGATTTTCACAAGGATATGCGACGGTTCATCGCCGACAATAGTGTCGCCCGCCTGACAGATGTATTGGTAGGTGATGCTGCCGTTTTCGTTCTGGATTTCGTAGTACCATTCCGAAGGGAAAGCAATTACATTGGGAATGTCGTTGGCATTGGGGATGCTTTTCCAGTATTGGCTGTTGCCATAGAAATACAGATGATTGTCATAGCCTTTGGAGAGAAAACCGTCTTCGCCGCCGGGAATAGG
>CACXUM010000022.1 GCA_902770835.1 uncultured Bacteroidia bacterium | reverse complement strand
GACCAAAACCCGTTGCCTCTACTCTATCAGAGTGGTTATCTGACCATTAAAGATTACAACCCAGATTTCTGCACCTACACTTTGGGCTTCCCCAATGGAGAAGTGGAAAGAGGTTTCACGAGATTCCTGTTTAGATATTATGCGCCCATAAAAATATACGAATCCGATTCGTTTGTCAAAAACTTCACCATTGAGGTGCGTAACGGCCAACCCGAAAAGTTCATGTCGCGTCTCGAAGCCATGTTTGCCGGTCAGGATTACCAAGTTGTAGGTGATGCAGAACTTTATTTCCACAATGTCACCAGCCTTGTTTTCAAGCTGTTGGGATTTTATGTCGATGTGGAACGCCACACCACCGACGGACGCATGGATATGCTCGTTCAAACCAAAGATTATAATTATATCTTTGAGTTTAAGATTGACAAGTCGGCTGATGAGGCTTTGAAGCAGATCGAGGAAAAGCAATATGCCAAGCCATTTGAAACGGACTTGCGCAAACTTAATAAAATAGGTGTTAATTTCTCCAGCACGACCCGGAGGATAGAAAGTTGGAAAGTAGTTTAATTATGGGAATCAGAAAATTCATAGGAAAAGCAGGCCTCAAATTGGGCGGCTGGAAAGTCGTCAACGAAGCCCCTAAAGACCTTGGCAATGCGGTTTGCATCGTTGCGCCGCACACGGCCATCGAGGATTTCTTTGTCGGGTTGGCCTTCTATTGGTCTTACGGCATCAAGTTCAAGGTGATGATAAAGAAGGAGTTCTTTGTTCCCGTCGTCGGCTGGCTCTTGAAGAAAGTCGGCGGAATCCCCGTCAACCGAGGGCACCAAAACCACCTCGTGGAACAAATGGTCGACATGTTCAGCCAAAACAAGGACACGCACCTCATCATTTGTCCTGAAGGCACTCGAAAGGCTGTAAAGCATTGGAAGAAAGGCTTCTATGTCATTGCTGAAGGTGCCCATGTACCCATCATCCTCGGCTTCATCGACTATAAAAAGAGGTATTGCGGCATTGAGCGGATTTTCTATCCCACAGGCGATTACAACAAGGATTTGGCCGAAATTTGGGATTATTACAAAGACATCAAAGCGAAGCACCCCGAAGGGTTTAACCTTGATGAACAGTACAGGAACGCAGAAAAATGATTGACTTTGAAGGTTTAATACACCACCTTCATTTTCAAGGTTTTGTTATTCCCCACCCCGTCAGTCACCACGACTTTCACATTGTTGGTGCCTTTCTTCATCTTTTCGTCGATTTCGTAATAGAGCAAAGCGTTTTTGGCATCATATTGACCAAGCACCCAAACATCGTCAAGATAAATGTTGTAGGTTTCAATGCCTGTCATGTCGTCGGAAATCTTGAACCTCAGCGACTTGAGCGCACTCACCGACTGCCCGTCCTTGAAATTGGACGCTTTGACTGTGGGCGCAACCGAATCGATTTTGATGGTAAACTCGCCCAACGAGCGGGTCGCGACTTCCATGCAGCCGCCCTTCATCTTGCCACCAAGCGAAGACACCTTACCACTGTTGTCGAAATAAGCAATGTATTTTCCGGGATGGTTGGCCCAAGCCTCGTCAGGACGGATTCGGACGGTGAACTGCTTGAAGGTTGTCAATTCCTCATCGCCGAAACGGTAAATGCGTGAGCAACAGCCTCTTTCGTCGCGTTGACCCGTCTGAATCCATTCATCACGAAAGAGCGTGCCACGCTCCATCGAAACATTGAAATCATCAATCGTAATGTAGTTGTTCAACGAGCCGTCGGCCTTCACGAAATATTCGCTGCGACGGCGTTCTGGTAGCTCCACATAAACGGGTGCAGTGCCCACCAACTTGAAATTAATCTGAGAGGTATTACCCACATAATCAGCGATTTTGAAGCGCACATTCACCGTGTCGCCCTCGTTTACTGTTACCGTTCCGTTCCGTTTTTCAATCATTTGCAACTTGTTAAACGGGTCGGTTTCGGTGCGCACATAACTCGTTTTCTTCTGCTTATAACGACGATAATCCAAAAGGCTGTTCACATAGCGCGGCTCGCTGTAGGAAAAACTATCGCACTCCACCTGAAAAGCCAGTTCGTCGTCAAGGTAAAGCTCATAAAGATAAGGGCCGTTCTTGTTGGTCGAAGTGCCCACTTGGTCGAAGGTGCGGATGCCGAACCCAATGACACCATTGGCGCGGACAATATTCCTGTCTTTCAATGTATATCGGCCTTTATCGCCACCTTCAACGGAGAAATACATCGGTTTGATACCGCCCTCCAAAGTCGCTTCGTCACCCAAAGGATAGACTGACACACCTTGTATGAGCGGGCGCGTATTGTCCTCAATCTTGTATCCGAAATACATCGGATTGACCGGTTTTTCGCTCAGCGTATGACGGATTTCGAAATGCAGATGCGGGCCTCCCGAACCGCCAGAATTGCCCGAATAGGCAATCAAATCACCTTTTTTTATCGGGAACCTGTCCTTGTCGGGATAAATCTGCGAGGCAAATTTCTTGTGCTTGTATTGATAATCCTTCACATATTTGGCAATCTCGCCCGAAAACCGCTGCAAATGGGCATACACGCTCGTATAGCCATCGTAATGCGTGATATACAGCACGTTACCATAACCGTATGGCGAAACTCCGATACGGCTGATGTAGCCATCGGCGACGGCAAACACCTTTTTGCCCTCCACGCCCTGCGTCTTAATGTCGAGGCCCGCATGGATGTGGTTGGGACGGATTTCGCCGAATGTGGCAGAAAGGTAAATCGGGATGTCAAGAGGCTTGCCGTAAGTGGGAAACGACTCCTGGGCCACACCCCAAAAAGCCGACAAAACAAAAGCCAAAACCAAGGCTGAACGTAGTTTCTTCATCGTGAAAACAGATTAGTTGAAATTTTGGGCAAAAATAGCACTTTTTTATATACTTTTGCAACGGAAAAAGGAACAATCGATGCGACGACAGACCCAAAAAGAGAAGATTCAAGAGTGGCTTGGAAAGCCTTATATGCGGCTTGTTTACAGGCTCTTGGCCATCCTTTTGGCCCTCAGCATCAGCCGTTGGATGGTCTATCTTTTCAACCAGCAGTTTTTTCACCAACTGACGCTCGGCCAAGCCTTGAAGCTCTATTTCTATGGCATGAGGTTCGACTTGCCCATTGTGGTGGGCCTCAACTTGCCCGTCATCCTTTATTATTGTTTCCCTTCGCTCAAAATCTACAATAAAGTGGCGCAAAAGGTCATTGACTTCATTTATGTGATTGTCAACGCCTTCGCTATCCTATTGAATTTCATCGATATAGTATGTTTCCATTTCTTCGGGAAGCACCTCACCATCGACTTCCTGAAAGTGCTCGGCAACTCCGACGAGGTGTCGTTTGGCATTGTCAGGCAGGTGCTTTTCGATTATTGGTACCTGCTTGTCATTTTCATCCTTTTTGTATTGGTTATTAGCGTAGTAGCGCAGCATACCCGACTTCACGCCCCTGAGAAGGAAATCGAGCCTCGATGGCATCTCAAGCAAAGTATCAGCTTGGGTGTCATGCTCTTATTGTCCATCATAGCATGGAGAGGCGGCCTGCAAGCCAAACCCATCACTATGGCAACCGCCATGCAGTATACCGACCCTCAAAACGCACCCATTTTGCTCAACACGCCATTTTGCCTTGTCACCACCCACGAAACCGCGCTGAAAGAAATAGCCGGAGACTATGAAACCGGCTTTTCACCCATCCATAAAAACCTGTCAACCAACCGTTTCATCGAAAGCGACACCTTGAGCATCGATAGTATCCCTGACAATTTGGTCATCATCATCCTGAAAAACGTCGGGCAGGAAATGGTCAGTTACTACAGCCACGACCGCCGCTTCCCCCTCACACCCTTCCTCGATTCGCTTCTCGGCCAAAGCCTTACGTTCAACGGCATGTCGAACAGCCGCCGCAGCCTTGAAGTGCTGCCTTCCATATTGGCAAGCATTCCTGCCATGATGGACAACGATTTCGTGAGGTCGCCTTACGCCGAAAACGACTTCGACGCCTTTGGCCAACACCTGCAACGGCACGGCTACAACACCATTTTCATGCACGGAGGCAACAACGGCGTTCAAGGTTTTGACGAGTTCTCGCACCGAGCCGGTTTCAAGAATTATTTCGGGCGCATCGAATACGACGACGATAGCGACTATGACGGGCAATGGGGCATTTACGACGGGCCTTTCCTGCAATACGCCGCCCACACCCTCAACCGCGTGCATCAGCCTTTCGCCACGGCCATCTACACGCTTTCGTCGCGCTATCCGTACAAGATGCCCAAGAGTTTCGTACTACCCAAAGAAAGCTATTTCTGGACGGGCTTCGAGAAAACCATCTATTATGTCGATTGCGCTTTGAAGGACTTTTTCGAGACCGCCTCGCAAATGCCGTGGTTCGACAACACCCTTTTCGTCATCACCGCCGACTACTCCAACAACGAGCATTTCCAACCCGAATACAGCAACGTTTGGGGCATGTATTCCATCCCGATTGCGTTCTATTACCCGAAGAAAATCAAGCCTTTGCATTGCAACGAGATTGCACAGCAGATTGACCTTGGGCCTTCCATCCTTGCCGCGCTCCACGTGAACGACACCCTTTTCTCTTTCGGGCGCAACCTCTTCGACACCATCAGTGAACAGGCCTTTGCCAGCTATTACAACCTCACCTACCAATATTGCGACGGCACTTATTTGGTGCAATCCGATGGCGAGAATCCATTTGGCATTTTCAGACCCATCAACGACTCGCTCCTGAACGACAACCTCATCGACCGACTTCAATGCCAAGACGTGTTCGACAGGCTCTACCATTTTATGCAGGTGTACAACAACAGAATGATTACCAACAGTTTGAAACCGTCAATATCAGATTTTTATGGGCAAGCAGAAGATTCGATTCATCATTAACCCAATCTCCGGCAAGAAGCACAAAGAGCACCTCCCGCAGCAAATCAAGGAGCATCTCGACCTCTCGAAATTTGACTACGAGATTTGTGTTTCCGAGTACCCAAGCCATGCCATCATGCTTGCTCAAGATGCCATCAACCAGCATTTTGACATTCTCGCCGTGGCTGGTGGCGATGGCTCTGTCAACGAAGTGGGCACGCGCCTCATCGGCACCGAATTGGCCTTGGCCATCATCCCCTGCGGCTCGGGCAACGGTCTTTCACGCTGCCTCAACATTCCGCTCGACCCCATCAAAGCCTTGCAAGTCATCAACAGGAACGAGCAGCGCAAAATCGACACTGTCACCGTGAATGGCACACCGTTCATCAGCATTTCGGGAACGGGCTACGACGCCAAGGTTGCCGAAGACTACAGCAAAGACCCGCGCCGAGGTTTCGACACCTATTTCAGGTACATCGTCCTCAACTACATCACCATGAACGAGCAGCCATACACCATCATCACGCCCACCGAAACCCTTGATGTCAAAGCGTTTTTCATCTCGTTTGCCAATTCCAACCAAATGGGCTACGACTTCCCCATCTCGCCTCATGCCTCGTTGTGGGACGGCAAAGTCGACCTTTGCATCGTGCAGAAACCCAATCCGTTGGAACTTCCCATCATGGGCGGTTACATGATTGATGGCATGATGGACAAAGCGCCAAAAGTGAAAATCATACAAACTCCCGAAGCCACCATCATCCGGCCCAAGGCCGAGGTCATCAACCTCGACGGCGAGTCAGTAATGATGGAAAAAGACCTTCATCTAAAAGTTAATCCATTAAGCCTCAACATTATTTGCAATGAAACACAAAAGTGACAACAACGGCACAGTATATTCCACCAACCCCAACTTCGTCTTCGACTACGGCGAGGAAGAAGCCGTAACGCTCGAACCCGCCAAGCAAAATCTGCGCGTAATGCTCGACAAGAAGCAGCGCGGCGGCAAGAAAGTCACCCTCGTCACGGGTTTCCAAGGCTCCGATTTCGATTTGGCCGTCTTGGGAAAAGAGTTGAAATCGGCTTGCGGCGTGGGCGGCAGCACCAAAGACGGCGAAATCCTGTTGCAAGGCGACTTCCGTGAGAAAGTGCTGGCCATGTTGCTCCAAAAAGGATACACCAAAACCAAAATCAGCGGAATATGATCAAGATACAAACCACATTGCCCAAAGAAAAAAGGGGAAAGAAAAGCAAAAAACGAGTCAGAATCACGGTGCTTTTGGTGCTGGGAATCCTGTTGGTTTTCGCCTTGGCCTTCGGCTATTGGCTCTACAAGACCGTCATGTCGCCAAATGTGCAAACCGCTGGAGGAAAGGAAGTTGTAATCTACATTCCAACAGGTTCCGACTTCGCGAAAGTCGAAAGCATTATATCAGAAGCGGGATTTTTGGTCAAGGAAAAGAGTTTTCATTGGGTGGCACAACAGAAAAAATATCCCGAAAACATCCATCCAGGCCGTTATGTCGTGAAAGATGGCATGAGCAACAATCAGTTGGTCAACATGTTACGGGGTGGATTGCAAAGCCCGGTGAAAGTCACTTTCAACAATATTCGAGATGTTGACATGTTAGCCGGACGCATTGCTGATCAAATCGAGGCAGATTCAACTTCCATCTCCAATCTGCTTCACAATCAGAAGTATATCAACCAATTGGGCTTCGACAGCGCGACCATCCCTGCCCTATTTCTGCCCGACACCTACGAGTTCTATTGGACCACCGATGCCGAGGGTTTTGTTTCGCGTATGTTTCAGGAATACAACAAGTTCTGGAACGATGAACGCAAACAGCAAGCCGCAGCCAAAAACCTGACACCGATTCAGGTCAGCACTTTGGCTTCCATCGTCAACAAGGAAACCAACATGAGCGACGAAATGCCCCGTGTGGCAGGAGTTTATCTCAACCGACTGAAAAACAATTGGTTGTTGCAAGCCGACCCGACTTTGGTTTTCGCTTGGAAAGACTTCAGCATCCGCCGTGTCCTCGACAGTCACAAGGAAATCGAGTCGCCGTACAACACCTATAAATATATAGGCCTTCCGCCCGGCCCGATCTGCATCCCTTCCCTCGCCGCCATCAAGGCCGTGCTGAACGCCGAGGAGCACCATTATTTCTATTTTTGCGCAAGGGAGGATTTCTCCGGCTATCACAATTTCGCCAAAACCTTGGCCGAACACAACCGCAACGCTGCCAAATACCAACAAGCATTGAATCAAAAAGGAATCTTGAAATAGTCATATATGAAAGCATTCAAAGCATACGACATCCGTGGCGAATGGGGCACCGACCTCAACGAAAGCATCGCCTACCGAATCGGTTATTTCCTGCCCGATGTGCTCGACACCGACACCTATTTGGTGGGTCGCGACATGCGACTCTCATCCGAAACATTCTTTGATGCCCTCACCCGTGGCCTCACCGACCGTGGCAAAAACGTGGACTTCATCGGACTTTCCACCACACCATTAGTGTATTGGTCTACAGCGAAATACGGTTATGATGCCTCTATCCAAATCACAGCCTCGCACAACCCAAAGCACCACAACGGATTGAAAATCTCAGCCAAAAACGCCCTTCCCGTGGGCTACGACACCGGACTGAACCGCTTGGAAGCCTTGGTTGAAAGCGACAAAGCCATAGTGCCGTGTGCCATGAAAGGCAGAATCAGGGAGAAGACTGTCCACGACGACTATCTTGCTTTCCAACAGCAGTTTGTCGGTGACTTGTCAAACCTCAACATTGCCGTGGATTGCAGCAACGGCATGGCCTCACTGTTCGTCCACGAATTGATTGGCAAGGCACACTTCATCAATGACAACTTGGACGGCAATTTCCCCAACCACGAACCTAATCCTTTGGAAGCCAATGCGCAAGAACAAATCAAGGCTTTGGTGCTGAAAGAGAAATGCGACATCGGCTTGCTCTTCGATGGCGACGCCGACCGCATCACCTTCATCGACGAGAAAGGACGTTTCATCAGCCCCGACCTCATCATTGCCTTCTTGGGCGACTATTTCATTGGCGAGCAACACCAGAAAGGCATTGTGCTTCAGGACATTCGCAGTTCGCGAGCCATTCAGGAATACTTGAACCGTTATCAAGCCAAGGTGGAAACCTGGCGCGTGGGTCGTGCCTACGCCGCGCTGAAACTCAGGGAGTTGGATGGTTGCTACGGCGGCGAGTTGGCAGGCCATTACTATTTCCGCGACTTCTACTATTCCGATTCCGCACTGTTGGCGGCATCCATCGTGCTTCGCCTATTGGCCGAGCGCAAGAAAAACGGGCAGTCTTTGAGCAAAATCATTGACGAAATCACACCTTATTATAATAGCGGCGAAATCAATTTCAAGATTGAGCAAAAACAAGCCGCAATGGATGCGGTCAAAGACCATTTCTCCAACCTCGAAAAGCCCGAAAGATTCCTCGATTTCGACGGCTATCGCCTCGACTATCCCGACTGGTGGCTCAACATACGCCCCTCAAACACTGAGCCTTACCTCCGTTTCCTTTGCGAAGCCAAGAGTGAAGCCAAACTGAATGAAATCATCGACATAGTAAAATCCATCATCGCAAAAACCGACCCGAAATGAAAAAACTGACCTTAATTCTTTCCACATTGCTCCTCCTTGCCCTTGCCGCTTGCGAAAATCCCGCAAAATCAAGGATTTACACAGAAGAAGGTTCAAAACAATTACTGCGTTACAGCAATTTTGAAGAGGCCGAGGAAACGCTTACAAAAGCCATCAAATACGACAAAAACAACTATGAGGCTTACTACTATCGCGGCTGCGCCAAGGTGAACGCACAAAAATACAGGGAAGCCATCGCCGACTTCGAAAAAGCCGTAGAACTGAAACCTGACTATGCCGACGCCTATTTCAACATGGGCAGGTCGTATTTTTTGCTCAACAAAGTGGACAAGGCCTGCGAATGTTACAAGTTGGCGGACAAATATGGCCGCCCGAACTTGGAAGATTTTCTCAAGAGATGTAACTGATTATCAGCGGATTTCTTGTTCACCGAAGGCTTCCTCAGCGAGGATGTCACCATCTTCGTTGTAGGTTTTCCAAATGCCCGTCTTCTCCCCTTTCGCGTATTGGCCTTCCTCTTTCAAGGCCGTGCTGGGATAATAGGTTTTGACTGGGCCGTCGAGCAAGCCGTTGCGGTATTGACATTCCATCAGCAAAACGCCTAAGTCAGAATACTTTCTGCATTGGCCTTCAGGCTGACCCTCAACATATTGCGTTTCCTCTGCAAGCACGCCATTCTGCGGATTGTAGAGCCTCGACCAACCATGCACCTTGCCCGCTTTGTTGTCTTCAGCCAAGCGCAATTGCCCCGAAACCTCGTCGAAATACTTCCACTCGCCTTCCTTTTTCTGGTTCAGGTAATAGCCCGTCGCAATCATCTTTCCGTTTGGGGCGAAAACCTTGTTCAAAGCCTTCTCGCCCGACTTGTCGAACTCGTTGGTAGCCTTCAAGTTACCCTGCTCGTCATAGTATTTGAAAACGCCCTTGCACTTGTCGTTCTTGAACTGGCCTTCATAGCGAAGTTGCCCGTTGGGATAAAAGTCGCGCCACGGTCCTTGGCGGCGGCCTTTGGCATCAGTGCGGTTGAAATCTTGCGCCACAGCAGTCATTGCAAACATCAGCGCGGCAAGGATTAAGGCAAATCTTTTCATGATTTCTCGGTTTTAACGGTGCAAATTTACGGAAATAACTTAATTTTGCGCCGATTATTGTATGGCGGAATATTCATCCATATTGCTTGAAAACGCGGTCGAGTCGCTGTCGAAATTGCCGGGCATAGGCAAGAAAACGGCATTGCGCTTGGCACTTCATCTGCTTAACAGTGAGGATTTGGAAACCGAGCAACTTGCTGATTCCCTGTTGAAAATGAAACGCAACATTATGCTTTGCGAGCGGTGTTTCAACATCAGCGACACCAAGGTTTGCTCCATTTGCAGCAATCCGCGCCGCGACGAAAACACGCTTTGCGTGGTGGCCGACATGCGTGATGTGTTGGCCATCGAAAGAACTGCGTCCTACAATGGTCTTTATCACGTTTTAGGCGGTGTCATCAGCCCAATTGAGGGAATTTCGCCCAACGACCTGAAGATTGCTCAATTGGTGAAACGCACTCAGAAAGAAGACATTAAGGAAATCATTTTGGCGTTGCCAGCCACTATCGAGGGCGACACGACCAACTTCTACATTTTCAGGCAACTGAAAGGCTTTGAGGGAAAGATTTCAGTGATTTCTAAAGGCATTGCTGTTGGTGATGCCTTGGAATACGTCGATGAGGTGACTTTGGGGCGGTCGATCCAGAATAGGATTCCGTTTAATTCTCACTAAACAATTCCAACTGGTTCTCAGTAAGAAACAATTCTTGCGGCACTTCGTATTCGTAGGAAGAAATGAAGCGTTCTATATTCTTCTTAATCAATTTGATAGGTGTAGTTTTCCGCGCTTTGCAGTAGTTGCGCAACGAGCGATATTGTCCGGCCGACAACTTGAAAGTTATCGCATGGTACTTGTAGTTGCGACGCTTCCTTTTCGTGTTTTTCTGTGCCATAACACATTGATTTGAAGCCACGAAATAACAAAATTATCTTGTGAAAAACAAATTATCGCAAAAGTTTTCTATTTTTGTCAGCCTCAAACGCTTCAACCATGAGAATTACCATCATCGGAGAATCCAATATCGACATTGCCGTAGTGCCACAATCCATACCGAGCCAGGTCGGATGCACGCCCGCCAAAATCAGCTTTCATCATGGCGGCGTGGCTCGCAACATTGCACACAATCTCAGCCTGTTAGGGCATCAGATTCAGTTGGTCAGTGTTTTTGGCGACGATGATTTTGCACAAGGCATGATGGCGGAATGTCAGCATTTGGGCATCGACCTTTCGCTTTCCACGCAATTCAAAGGCGAAAAAAGCCCTATCTTTCTCAGTTTCAACGACGAAACGGGCAACATGAAGTCTGCCGTTTCCGATGTAAGTCTGAACGACAGAATGGATTTAGACTGGCTGAAAGGCAAAATGGACGGAATCAACCGCTCCGATTGTGTCGTTGCCGACACGCTTTTGAGCACCGAAGCCCTCACCTATCTCATTGACTATTGCGAAGTTCCGCTTTTCATAGACACCGTTTCGCCCAAGAAAGCCCTGCGTTTTGCTGAAGCATTGAATCACTCTTCAAAACAATCCATTTATGCCCTGAAATGCAACTTCGCCGAGGCCCTATCCATTACAGGTAACGACGATATTTTTGAATCAGCAAAAAAACTGAATGTCAAAGGTATAAGTCAAGTTTACATCACCGTTGGCGCAAAAGGTGTCATCCATTGCACAAACGGAACGACCACCTCACACCCTGCCCTACCTGCCCAAATCGTGAATGTGACAGGCTCAGGCGACGCTTTTTTTGCCGGAGTGATTCACGCCCACGCCATCGGTTTGGATGAAAAAGCCGTCATGTTCGGCCTGAAAATGGCGCAGCACAAATTAAAAAGCGAAGCGCCAGTGAATCCGACGCTTCGCCTTGATGTGTTCAACGAATGAATTGCTTAGAAACAGAATCCGATACGAGCCAGAATCATGACCGGGTGAACCGTTCCCAACTCCTTGAAATCAGTAGTGGTGACAGGATTTGAGGAACCAACAATCGTCTTTTTGGTTTCAGTCATCTTGACGCTGGCCTTGCCCAAGTCATAGAAACTGCAACCTATCACCAAGTTCTTGGCCACTTCGAAACCTGCCCCCAATTGATAGGCAAAACCGAAAGCCGAGTCATATTTGTTGGTGGTCACAGTCTTAGTTTCCCCACCCAACAACTGCAACTTGCTTACCGTTTCCATTTGGGTGATGAAACGGAGATTGGCACCGGCACCAGCTTCGACATAAATTCCAAAATTGGGATTGAAACGGTAGATGTAGTTCAAGCCCAGATTGAGAGGCACATTGATGTACTTGGGCGTGGAAGAGTAAGAAAAACTGCCGCCCGCGTTTTGGTTGCCAAAACCGATTTCCATATTGCGATAGGCGGTTTTCAAATCCTCGCAAGGACCATTGTACATTCCATCCAAGGAGAGCATGACGCCAAGACCCTTGACGCCAATGTTGTAGTACCATTTGAAACCAGCATTGAAACCGATACCAGCACCACCATCCTCCTCGTCATGTGCAACCAGCGCAAATTCATCGAAGCCGTCGAATTCGGCATAATCCTTCATTGGGAAAGAAGCGCCAAGAAAAAAGGCACCACGTGTTTGTGCCACAGCCTGACCGCAAAACACCATCGCAGCGGCCAATACGAAAACTTTTACTAATTTGTTCATTTCTTGATAATTTAAGGTTAATTATTCCAATTGATTTAAAACGCTGCAAAATTACAAAAACTTTCGTATTTTTGCGCTTCAAATCGGATTTCATCCATGAAGAGGATTAAAATTTTCATCAGTAGCGTCCAAAGCGAGTTCTCAGCCGAAAGAGCCATGCTCACCGATTACATTCGTGCGGATGTGTTGTTGGGCAAGTTCTTCGAGCCTTTCATCTTCGAAGAAATCCCTGCCTACAACCACAGTCCGCAGCAGGTGTATCTCACTGAGGTTGAGAAGTGTGACATCTATTTGGGCCTGATTGGAAACCTCTACGGCTACGAAGATGAGGAAGGTATTTCGCCCACCGAACATGAGTTTGACCTTGCCACTCAGTTGTACAAAACACGCCTGATTTTCATCAAAAGCATCGGCGAAGAGGCACGGGTTGAGAAGGAAAAAGCGTTCATTCGGAAAGTGGAACAGCACATTGTGAGAAAGACTTTCGTCGATTTGGAAAGCCTGCGCACATCTGTATATGCCTCATTGATAAGGTATTTGGAGGAAAAGGAACTGATTCGCTGGCAGCCTTTCGATGCCGATTTCAACAACGGTGCCTCCATCGACGACCTCGACGAAGCCAAGATGCACAATTTTATCTACATGGCGCGGCGGAAACGCAATTTCCCCCTGCCCGAAGACACGCAGCCCGAAGTGCTCCTCAAGCACCTCGACCTGATTGACGACAACGGCCGCATTGCCAATGCCGCCATCCTGCTTTTCGGGAAAAAGCCGCAGAAATTCTTCATCACATCGGAAGTGAAATGTGTACAGTTTTATGGAAATGTCGTTGAAAAGCCCATCCCTACTTACCAGATTTTCAGGGGCGATGTCTTTCAACTCGTCGACCAAGCCACGAGTTTCGTGATGAGTCGCGTCAACAACTGGACGGGAACCCGTTCGGAAGGCCTGACCGCCGAAGTGCCCACCCGTCCCGAACTTCCCCTTGATGCCGTCAGGGAAGCCATCGTCAACGCCGTTTGCCACCGCGACTATACCAGCAACGCGAGCGTCCAAGTCATGCTTTTCAGGAACCGGTTGGAGGTGTTGAATCCGGGCGGACTACCCTACGGACTGACCATCCCGAAACTTCATGTTCCCCATAAGTCGCTGCCTAACAATCCTTTGCTCGCCGACCCAATGTACTGGAACGGCTACATTGAAAAGGTGGGGACGGGAACCGAAGATATACTGAAAAAATGCAAAGAATACGGCCTGAAAGAACCCGAATTCCAACAAGAGGAAGACTTCAGGGTCGTCATCTGGAGAAACGAGGATGAAAGCGACCAAGAAACCGACCAGAAAGCCGACCAGAAAGCCTTAGAATGGGGTAATGTAACAACCTCATATTCAGATAATAAAACCGACCAGAAAACCGACCAGAAAACCGACCAGAAAATTGAAGAAGAAGGTGAATATCCCGAAATAATAATGTTGCTTTCCGCTAATCCATCCATTTCGAGAGAGGAAATAGCGAAGGAACTGAATTTGTCGGATAGTGCGGTCAAAAGAAGGCTTGAAAACATGAAAAAATCGGGCTTGATAAAGCGTGTCGGGCCTGACAGAGGCGGCTATTGGAAAATCGTCAGCAAAACGCCAAAACAATAATGTCAAAATAACACCAACCCATGCTTCAAAAACTCAAACAATTCAAGGAAAAACACCCTTTCACCGCTTTGATGCTGATTGCCATTGCGGTGCGCATCCTCGTCGTGATTTTCGTCCCGGGCTTTGGCTCCAACCGCGAATTGCAGCACCCCACCCTATTCATCGGTTTTTTGGACAAGATGAAATCGCTGTTAGGCGTGGGACAGTCACAACCGATGATGCTGCTCAGCCGCACATTGTATGCTATGGTGTCCTTGTTCACGGTGTCGATGGTTTACCGCATCTGCGACTTGATTTCAAACAAGAAAAACGCTTGGCTTTTGGCACTGATTCCTGCATTTTGCTGCATCATGCCATCCTTTGGCATTGTTGAAAACGCCAGCGCATTTTTGGGCCTGCCGTTGATGCTCTACGGTGCCAATGTGGTGCTTAGACAACAGATTTTAAGACAGAACAACCTCAATGAGAATGTCCATCGCACCTCGTTCCTGATAGCAGGACTTATGCTCGGTTTCGGCATTTGCGTATGGTACGAAAGCCTATTCATCGTATTCAGTATCTTACTGCTTCTCTGCTTGAAACGCAATTTCGAAGGTGCCTTGATGACCTTCATCGGTGTGGTCGCTTCCATCGCTTTCATTTGGCTATTGCTCATCATTCTCAATGTCAATCCGTTGAACTACATTATATTATGAATCGCGAAGAAGTCCGACAGCGTATTGCCGCCCTGAGTGACGAATTGGAGCAGCACAACTACAATTATTACATCCTCGCCAAACCGACCATCAGCGACTATGAGTTTGACATGAAACTTGAAGAACTGGCGCGATTGGAAAAGGAATTCCCTGAGTTTCTTTCGCCTACTTCGCCAACACAACGTGTGGGCGGCGGCATAACCAAGGAGTTCAAGAGTGTTCAACATAAATACCCCATGCTTTCCTTGGCCAATTCCTACAGCCGAGAGGAGATTGCCGAATTTATCAACCGAATCAAAAAGACTGTCAATGAGGAAGTTGAATTTTGCTGCGAACTGAAATTCGATGGTCTGAGCATCAGCCTGCAATACGAAAACGGTGTGCTCGTCCGCGCCGTGACCCGTGGTGACGGCACCCAAGGCGACGATGTGACCACCAATGTGCGCACCATCCGCACCGTTCCGCTCAAGCTCCACGGCGACTATCCCGACTTTTTCGAGATGCGCGGCGAAATCGTGATGCCCTTCGAGAGTTTCAACCGACTGAACGAAGCCCGCGCCGAGGCCGGCGACGACCTCTTCGCCAACCCGCGCAACGCTGCCGCTGGAACGCTTAAATTGCAGGACAGCAAGGAAGTAGCCCGCCGCCGACTCGACAATTATTGCTACTATATGATGATGGACGACCTCGAAAGCCGCTACCAAACCCACTACCAAAGCCTGCAAGCCGCCAAGAAATGGGGCTTCAACATCTCTAATTATATGGCACTTTGCAAGACCATCGACGAAATCTTCGAGTTCATCGACTATTGGGATGTGAAACGCCACGAATTGCCTTTCGCCATTGACGGTATCGTGTTGAAAGTCAATAGTTACGCGCAACAACAGGCTTTGGGCTTCACGGCCAAATCGCCGAAGTGGGCCATCGCCTACAAATTCAAGGCGGAGGAAGTGGAAACCGAGCTGCAAAGCGTTGATTTCCAAGTAGGACGACACGGAACAATTACTCCTGTTGCCAACCTTGCGCCAGTGCAATTGGCCGGCACCACCGTGAAACGCGCCACCTTGAATAATGAAGATTTCATCCGCCAATTCGATTTGCATTATGGCGACACGGTTACGGTTGTGAAAGGCGGCGAAATCATCCCGAAAATCATCGGTGTGAACTTGAACAAGCGTCAGGCGGGCGCAAAACCAGTGGAATTCGTCAAGACCTGCCCGATTTGCGGAAGCCAATTGGTTCAGAATGAGGGCGAAGCGGCTTGGTATTGTCCGAACAGTTCGGGCTGTTCGCCGCAAATCCGTGGCCGAATCGAGCATTTCATTGGGCGCAAGGCAATGAACATCGAAAGCCTCGGCGAAGGCAAGGTTGAACTGCTTTATGAGGAAGGCTTGGTGCGCAATGTCGCTGATTTGTACGACCTTACCTTTGAGAAACTCTATGGCTTGGAGAAAACCATCACCATCGAGGACGAGTTTAGCCTGATGCCTGTTGCCACACGCAAGGTCAGTTTCAAGGAAAAGACGGCTCAGAACATTTTGGATGCTTTGGAAAAGTCGAAGTCGGTGCCGTTCGAAAGGGTGCTGTTTGCTTTGGGCATTAAGTTCGTGGGCGAATCGGTGGCCAAGGTGTTGGCCAAGGCCTTGCACGACATTGACCTCATCATTACCGCCAGCGTTGAGGAAATGACCGAAATCAACGAAATTGGCGAGAAGATTGCGCTTTCCGTCAGGAATTTCTTCGACGATGAGCGTAATATTGAAATCGTCAATCGACTGAAAGCCAAAGGGCTGCAATTTGCTATGGCCGAGCAAACCGTTTCCGACAAGGAACAGGTTTTGGCTGGAAAATCCTTTGTGGTTAGCGGCGTGTTCCAAAACTATTCCCGCGACGGAATCAAGGAAACCATCGAAGCCTACGGCGGCAAGAACGTCGGAAGCATTTCCTGCAAGACCGACTATGTGTTGGCGGGCGACAAGATGGGCCCTGAGAAACGCAAAAAGGCGGAATCGTTGGGAGTGCCTATCATTACAGAAGCGGAGTTTGAGGAAATGATCGGCATAAAACACGAAACAGAAGAAACTGGATTGTTGTTTTGACAAAAAACACTACCTTTGCACCTCAATTTTGAAATCTTGAAATTTGAAATTATCAAATCTTAATTCATTGAATACTATGAGAATAGAAAAAATCATTGCCCGCGAAATCCTTGATTCTCGCGGAAACCCCACGGTTGAAGTGGATGTTACTTTGGAATGTGGCGTGATGGGTCGCGCTTCGGTGCCTTCGGGTGCCTCGACTGGCGAACACGAAGCCCTCGAACTTCGCGACGGCGACAAGAAACGCTATGGCGGCAAGGGTACCCTGAAAGCCGTTGACAACGTCAACAAAATCATCGCCCCCGAAATATTAGGTATGTCGGCTCTCGACCAACGCGCCATCGACCACAAGATGTTGGCTTTGGACGGCACCAAGACCAAGTCGAACCTCGGCGCAAACGCCATCCTCGGCGTTTCGTTGGCCGTGGCAAAGGCTGCCGCCAACTACCTTGACATCCCGCTCTACCGCTACATCGGCGGCACCAACACCTATACTCTGCCCGTCCCGATGATGAACATCATCAACGGCGGATCGCACAGCGATGCTCCCATTGCTTTCCAAGAGTTCATGATCCGTCCCGTGGGTGCCTGCTGCTTCCGCGAAGGTCTGCGTATGGGTGCCGAGGTGTTCCACACTTTGGCCAAGCTGCTCAAGAAACGCGGCCTCAGCACCGCCGTCGGTGATGAAGGTGGCTTTGCCCCTGCCCTCAACGACACTGAGGATGCACTCACCATCATTTGCGATGCCATCAAGGAAGCTGGCTACGAACCCGGCAAGGACGTGAAGATTGCCTTGGACTGCGCTGCTTCTGAATTTGCTTACAATGTTGACGGCAAGTGGTTCTATGACTATCGTGAGCTCAAGAACGGCACGAAGAAAGACCCCAACGGCAAACGCTTCAGCTCCGACGAGCAGGTCGATTTCCTTGAGGAACTCATCAAGAAGTACCCCATTGACTCCATCGAGGATGGTATGGGCGAAGAAGACTGGGATGGCTGGAAGAAACTCACCGACCGCATCGGCGACCGCTGCCAACTCGTCGGCGACGACCTCTTCGTCACCAATGTCGATTTCCTCTCGAAGGGCATCCAGTTGGGTTGCGCCAACTCCATATTAATTAAGGTGAACCAAATCGGCTCATTGAGCGAGACTTTGGACGCCATCGACATGGCCCACCGTCACGGCTACACCACCGTTACCAGCCACCGCTCGGGCGAAACCGAAGACTCCACCATCGCCGACATCGCCGTGGCCACCAACAGCGGCCAAATCAAGACCGGTTCTTTGAGCCGCTCCGACCGTATGGCCAAATACAACCAGTTGCTCCGCATCGAGGAAGAATTGGGCGATTTGGCAGTTTATGGGTATAAGAAGCTGAAGTAAATAGTTTCTGACATTTATATTGAGCCCCGATATACTTCACGACTATCGGGGTTCAATGTTTATAATTGATCGATTCAATCCATTCTTATTTCTGCAACCTATCAATCAGAGTTTCCTTCACAACTTGGTAGGCAGTCAAAGGGTCAAATGGCAATTCAGGACGGAGCAAGCCTGTTGTATCGCCTAAAAACTCCTCATCATTCAGTTTGGCTTCCATATTATTGACAAACTGCTTGTAAGTGGGCGGCTTCTCTACCATGAATGTCATGTATCGGTTGTAGCATTGGATGATTTCATCAGCATCATAATGCCCTTCGGTAAGCCCGACATACAAATCAAACAGGTCGCGGCCCTTCCTGCGCTGATACAATGCCCGCATCTTGGTTCCCAACAACTCATTGAACTGATAGGTAGTCAGTTTGGCTTGTCCTGTGAACCAACTATTCTCAACCGAAAAAGGCTTCTTGACCAATCCCAACACATCAAAATGCTCATAGCAGTTGATTTCCACCTTCAGGCGAATGGGAATGGTAGGAGGTATCTCGGACTCCATGCGGAAAAGCATCGTGTTGTTGTAACGCTTGGGCTTGGTCACGCGGTCAGGCATAAAATCCAAAACTTCGCCAAGTCGAAACAGGATGTCCTTAATAGGCCCAGGACGAATTTGCACAAGGTCGATGTCCTCGCTATAGCGCGGCTGTGGCGAAAGATACAACTTGTGCAAGGCCGTTCCTCCGCGAAAAGCCAATTGCGACGCGAGAAAATCATCGCTATAAATCGCTACGAGCGAGCGGCAAATGAGCAGGTCTTGCTCGACTTGGGCAATGCTATCCCACGGCTTCTGCTTTCTCCATTGTGTAATTGCTGATTCGTCTATCATAAGTCATCTACTTCTATTTGTGTATTAATAATGATTTTCCATCGCTTGTCGCGTTCTGCATCAGTGCCACAGGATGCAAAATGACTTAACGGCACATATCCAAACCGTTTGCCGAAACGAACCAGCAAATCATAAAAGCCATCGGCCATTTCTTGTTCCAATATCACATGCTCCAATATGAAGCCAAGGCGTTGCATGGTTGAAACCGTAGTGTATTCCAACATCTCTTCCGTGAATTTTGAAACATTCATTACCTCAACAAGTTCCATAAGAACCGTTGCCGCCCTTGATAGCCCTCCAATGCTTCGGGCAAATTGAACCAAATCGATAGCCGTCATTTCTGGATTGGAGAACTTTATCGTGCCCGTTTCCGTGTTTTTGTTTTGCAGAAACGAATGGGGGATTCTTTTTCTGAACTGCCAAACAAGAAGCGAATTCCTTTTTTGTGACGATTGGAAAGTGGGAAATTCCGTTGTAACATAAAACTTTTGTGGACGCTGGTGCGCCGCTCCCAACAACTCGCCGGCACTTAACAGGCTCATATAGTAGGGCTTGTTCAAATACCGCATCAAATGGTCAATGTAATAATAAGGTGGCACGACGCCCTTCGCCGCATAATGGGGCGGGATGATGACATAGAACCGCTTATAGGGCGATGTGATGACCTTTTGGCTCGCCAAACGGTACAACTCGTTGCTAATCACTTGCTCCGACAAGTTTGTATACGTGTTCCTCACTTCCTCATACGAGAAGGTTGAAAGCCCGCTTATTGACCGTTCATATATCCAATTCCTAATTGTCATTGCAGAAATTTTCTGCAAAGATAATCATTTTTTGATTAGGTTTGCAATATTTTTTTGCTGAATTGTGTATTTTTCTTCCTCTCCCCTTACAATTTCCAATTTCTTCGTATAGTTGCCCTGTTTAATACAAAAACGCAAAAAGCCTGCCCAAACGGACAGGCTTTTTGCATAGTACCAAAAACCTTTATTCAATCGTTTGCTCGATATACTGATAGAAAGTGGAGTCGTTTTCCTTAACTTTTGAAACCAACCTGCTCTTTTCGTCATAGTTATAGATATAACCCTCCTCAAGAATATTGTGTGCAGCATGGCGTTCCACCAAGAAATAAGCATCGCTTCCTCCAAGCATAAAGGCCAAGGGGAAACCCGTAAAGACTGAAGGTTTGCCATCATAAGCAATCGTGGAGGTCAAGGTGTCGGCTTGTTCGGCGGGGAAAATGACATATTTCGTCAATTGCGTGGCATCGCCGTCCACCCATGTCAAATGGTTCTTGTTTATTGTGGATTCCAAATCATAAATCACTTCCTCCACTTTGCCGTCAGCGCTGTAAGAAGTAATTTCCCCACTAAACAGCGTGTCGTTATTATTAATGTCAACGAAGGTCTTCAGCAAGCCATCCTCGTAGGTGAAGTAATGCGTCCACTTTCCGCTAACTTCCTCAGTTCTCACGATGTTTCCGTTTTCATAAACATAGTTTTGCGCAGTAACTACAGTAAGCATTGGAGTGATTATGGAATCTTGCTCTTGGATTAGGTTGCCGTTTTCCCATGAGTAATTAGATACCATTCTCGTTTCCATTCCATTTGGCATGACATTCTTGTGGACAATGCTCGCCAAACGCGACACGGTTTGAGGTTCAGGAGTCGGCCCTGGTGTCGGCTCTGGTTGAGGATCCTTTTTGCACCCTGTAAGTGCCATTGCAGCAACACATGCTGCCAATAATAGTTTCTTTGTCTTTAAAGTGGCGGCAAAAATACGGGATATTTCAATAGATTCGCCAACAAATCAAAAATCAAACGCCATTTTCAACCTTTTCATCGCCTCTTCCACCGTGCTTCGCGGGCAAGCCAAGTTGATGCGGAAGAAACCGCTGCCTGCTTCTTCGCCAAAGTCTTTGCCACGATTAAGGCCTAGATTCGCTTCTTGGGTCATTTTGTGCCAAAGTTCCTCTTCGGTCAAGCCATAGCCATTGAAATCGAGCCACATCATGTAGGTGGCTTGCGGCTTGTGAAACTTCACCTTGGGCAGGTTTGTGGTCAGGAAATCGGAAACATAGTCGATGTTGCCTTGCACATAGTCAAGCAGTTGTTCCAACCATTCGTCGCCTTGGATCATAGCGGCTTGGGTGGCCACTTTGCCGAAAATGTTGCCGAGATGCGCTTCGAGGGCTTCAACATAGTCGACATACTTCTTGCGCAGTTCATCGTTAGGAATGATGGCTGTCGAAGTGGCCAGCCCCGCAAGGTTGAAGGTTTTTGAAGCCGCGTGGAAAGTGATGCTATTCATGGCAAACTCATGTTCCAAAGAAGCGAAAGGATGATGGCGGAAGCCCGGCAACACCAAATCGCAATGGATTTCGTCGGAAATGACCAACACATTGTTTTTCATGCAAATTTCGCCCAAAAGCAGCAATTCGTTTCGCGTCCAGCAACGCCCCACGGGATTGTGGGGATTGCAGAGAATCAGCATCTTGGCAGTCTTGGTTTTCTCTACAAGTTCATCGAAATTGAACTCGTAGCCGTCGCCCCTATTAATTAAGGTGTTGTAGACCAATTTCCGCCCGTGGCTCGAAACGGCACTATGGAAAGGCGGATAAACTGGCGGCTGAATGATGATTTCATCCCCAGGCTCGGTGAAAGCCAACACCGCCATATTGAAACCACACACCACACCCGGCACGAATGACATCCAATCCTTGTGTACGTTCCAATGGTGCCGGCGGAGAATCCATTTCCTAATGGCCTCAAAATAAGCCTCATCCTTGAAATGATAGCCGTAAACGGGATGTTCGGCCCGCTTCATCACTGCCTCTCGGACAAAGTCGGGGGTTTCAAAATCCATGTCGGCGACCCACATCGGCAAAACGTCGGGATTGCCAAACACCTGTTGGCGCAAATCATACTTAACGCAGTTAGTATCAGCGCGATTGATAATCTTGTCGAAATCGTATTTCATCATTTGTCGTTTTTGTGCCGCAAAGTTGCGAAAAAATTCTTTGGGTTTTGCGGCAGGTATGGAAAAAAGATGTACTTTTGCCGCGTCAAATGACAATGTTCTTTGATTTCGGGGGAGTCGCATAGTGGCAATTGCAACAGACTGTAAATCTGTCCGGGTATCCGTTCGGTGGTTCGAGTCCACCCTCCCCCACACCATTTGATTACGTTTGAAAAAAACTTTACAGCAAGAATTTTTTTGAAAAAATTGCCCCTTATTTCACAATAATACAAGCCACTTATACACATTTTCGCAATATAAAATATAAATACGACTTTATGAAGATTTTTGTCGCCAAACTAGCATCCAAGACCACAACCGAAGACCTGAGATCGTTGTTTGAGAAGTATGGAACCGTTGAATCGTGCCGTGTAATTGTGGATCACGATACGGGACGCTCGAAGTGCTACGGATTTGTGGAAATGCCAGATGACAACGAGGCATACAAGGCCATTGTCGAGACGGATGAAACCGTTTTCATGGGCAATGAGTTACAAGTCAAAAAGTCGCGACCCCAGACTTCCACCCCCAACAAGCCTGAGCGTGCCAACAAGCCCAAACGCCAACACAAGCCTTTCATTCCGAAAAACAACGAGCAGCATACTGAAGAGATAGATTTTTTTGCCAACGAGGCTTGACATTGAAATAATTTGATTATCTTTGCAGCCGCAAACGCGATGGTCTGGTAGCTCAGCTGGATAGAGCAACAGCCTTCTAAGCTGTGGGTCTTGGGTTCGAATCCCAACCGGATCACACAAACAGAAAATCAGCCCATTGCGGCTGATTTTCTGTTTTTTACAAATCCTCCTCATCAGAAAACGAAAGATTATGCAACCCATTGAAATACAGAATATTTTGGCAGAACTGACCCGTTCCATCGGGGAAACGCCCATCGAAATCCTACCCATTGCGGCTTCAGGTTCAGCGAGGAAATACTATAGGATTTTCACCGAAAGACGCAGTATGATAGGCACTTACAGCGAAAACACGGAGGAAAATGAGGCTTTCTTGGCTTTCAGCAAGCATTTCCACGAATTAGGGCTGAATGTGCCAGAGGTTTTCACCGTCAACAAAGAAAAGACCTGTTATCTGCAAAGCGACTTCGGCGACGACAATTTGTTTGCTCATGTACAGAGGTCACTGGTAGCAGCCGACCCTTCGACTGGCTCAGGGGCCTTCACTTCTGACAGCCGCTTCGCGTCATTGCGAGGAACGAAGCAATCCAGATTAGACGGCCCTTCGACGGGCTCAGGGACCTTGATCACACTTTACAAAAAAGCACTTAGCCATTTGGTGAAACTTCAAGTGCTGGGTCATCAAGGATTGGACTACAGCAAAGCCTACCCTACCGAGCGTTTCGACCGTCAAGGCATTCTCGACGACCTGAACTATTTCAAATACTATTTCGCGAAGCCGCACGAGGAAATCGAGTTCAACGAGGCGCGATTGGGCAAGGATTTCGAGGCCTTCGCCGATTTCGTCAGCCAAGCCCCTTGCGACTTTTTCATGTACCGCGATTTCCAGTCGCGCAACATCATGGTCAAAGACAACGAACTGTATTTCATTGACTTTCAAGGTGGACGCAAAGGCCCGTTGAACTACGATGTGGTTTCGTTGCTCTATCAAGTGAAGGCGCAAATGCCGCAAGCCACACGCGACGAATTGATTCAATATTATAAGGAGGAATTGAAGCCATTCGTCAATCCCGATGAGGTGAAATTCGACCTTTACCAACCCTATTTCGTGTATTTGAGGTTGCTGCAAGTGCTTGGTGCATACGGATTTAGGGGATTGATTCAAAAAAAGTCACACTTTATTGAGAGTATTCCATTCGCACTGAAGGAATTGAAAACTTGGAACGAAAAACACCCATTAACCGATTACCCCGAACTCCAAAACGTCATCTCCCAACTTCCCACCCTCAACTATCCAACTACTCTCAACTCTCAACTCTCAACTCTCAACTCCAAACTCACCGTTACAATAAACAGCTTCTCGTTCCGAAAAGGCTACCCCAACGACTTCAGCGGCAACGGCGGCGGTTTCGTGTTCGACTGTCGCGCCCTGCCCAATCCGGGCCGCGAACCCGAATTCAAGACCAAGACGGGCCGCGATTGGGAAGTCATTGACTATCTTATGGCCAAGCCGCCCGTCCATGTCTTCTTAGACCATGTGAAAGGCATTGTCAGCCAAAGCGTTGAGAACTATATGGAACGACATTTCAGCAATTTGATGGTTTCCTTCGGCTGCACGGGCGGCCAGCACCGCTCCGTATTCTTCGCCCAAACGATTTACGAATGGCTGAAAACGGCCTATCCCGACATCAACCTGAAACTGAACCACATAGAACGCAAAATCAAGGAGGAACGCAACGCATGAAACATGATACCACAGCAATGATTTTGGCTGCCGGACTCGGTACGCGCCTAAAATCTTTGACCCACGACAAGCCCAAAGCCTTGGTCGAACTCAACGGCAAGCCTTTGTTGCAGCATTGCATTGAGAATCTGACAGATAACGGATTTCATCACATCGTCATCAATGTCCATCATTTTGGCGAGCAAATCATTGATTTTGTGGAACATCACAGCTTCGAAGCCGAAATCCAAATTTCGGATGAGCGCAAACAATTGTTGGACACGGGTGGAGGTATCATCAAAGCGACGCCGCTATTCAAGGATTCAAAAGCCGTTTTGGTGCATAATGTTGATATTGTCAGCAATGTGAATTTTGCAGATATAAATCGTCAATTCCTTGATTCAGAAGATGATGCATGGCTACTGACGCAAAACCGAGAAACCAACAGAAAATTTTTGTTTAATGCTGAAAACCAACTGATTGGATGGATGAACAAGGCGGAACAACAGTTTAAATGGGTGGATGAAAAGAGGTCGGGCGTTTCGACTGGCTCAACGCTCCTTGATTTTAACGAACAGGCTTTCTGTGGCCTGCATTTTTTCCGCAGCGACTTGTTTGCTGAGTTTGAATGTAAGCCTCAGAGCGTCATCGACTTGTATCTACAATTGGCCAAGACCAAACGCATCATTTCCAAGCCCATTCACCCCGACTATTGGTTTGATTTGGGCAAACCCGAACAGTTGACAGCCGCCGAAAATTTCCTAAATGAAAAATAAGATGAGAGAAACCTTCATACAAAAATTAGCGAGCCATATCCTCGGTCACTACGACCTTACCAATCAAGAAGTTACAGTGGTTTTTCCCAACAAAAGGGCGGCTTATTACCTGCGAAACGAGTTCAAAAGAAGCAGCCAGCAAACCATTTGGCTGCCGCAAATCATTTCCATCGAAGATGCCGTCATGCAATGGAGCGGCATCACCATCGCTGACGACATCGATTTGTTGTTTGAGCTGATAGATATTGACGCGCAACTGCATAAGAATCAAGATTATACATCGGATTTAAGTGTTTTTGGGAGTCAAGCCGCACAGATGGCCAAAGACTTCGACGAAATCGACCAATATGGCATCGATGCGAAGCATGTGTTCAACTATGTTTTGGACAACAAACGATTGGAAATCTGGAACTTCGACGAGGAAAAAAGCAAGGAAAAAGAACTGAAATACCTGCAATTCTTCCATTCGCTTTACGACTATTACCTTCAACTCCGTGAGCGGCTTTCGGCGCAAGGAAAAGGCTATTACGGCATGATTACCAGACACTTGTCGGAGCTTTCGGAAGAAGAGTTGATGGAAAAAATCGGCGACCGGAAACTCATCTTCGCAGGTTTCAACGCCTTGACTACCACCGAAGAACGCATCATTGGCACCTTAATCAAGAACGACAAGGCCGAAATCCTTTTCGACTACGACTCTTATTACCTTGACGACCATAACAACGAAGCAGGCTTTTTTGCGCGAAAGCACATGCAAAAGCACCCCAATTGGCTGAAAAACAGCGTTTCAGATGCTTTGCGTACCGAGAACAAGAAAATACACATCATCAGTGCAAGTGGTAGTACACTGCAAGCCAAAGCCTTGCAAGCCAAACTGCAAGAGATTGACAACAATGGCCAAGCCATCATCCTCGCCGACGAACACCTGCTCATCCCCGTGCTAAATGCCATTCCCGACACTGAAAGTTACACAAGTTTCAAAGTAACAATGGGCTATCCCATCGGGAAAACACCTGTCAACCAACTTGTTAAAGAATACTTTTCGCTGCTCAGGCGCAACAGAATCTCTCGAAAAATCACTGAAAACGGGACTGAAAGAATGGTGGAAGGTTGGTATATTTGGCCCGTTTTCCACCTCATGGACCTCGAAATCGTGAAAATCATCTTCCCTAAAGCAGAAACCGCCGCTTTCAACCGATGGAAAAGCGAAGCCGTGAAAGACGGAAAATTCATTTTTGAGAACCAAGACCTTGAACAATTGCAGCAAACGCCTAACATTCAGGAGTTTCTGAGGTTGATTCTTTCGGAACAAACAGGAAACTTGCCTCAATATATGCTGCAAACCATCAGTCAGGTTTTGGCGTTCATTTCGAGGATGATTCAATCCCATAGCGGCCAAAACTATACATTTTTCCTCCTTAATCAAGTGAGCGAAATCGGGAAAATAATTAAACGTTTACAACAAGTAATCGAGCATAATACACAATATATCAACAACTTGCAAAGCTTCGAAATCCTTTATCGTTTGCTGTCGTCAAGAGCCAGTATCAAACTGAGCAGCAAAGACCCTAACGGATTGCAAATCATGGGCTTGCTCGAAACCCGCAACCTCGATTTCAAGCGGTTGCACCTGCTCAGCGTCAACGAAGGCATACTGCCACCCGACAAGTCGCAAGGCAGTTTCATCCCACACTTCATCCGCCGCGCCTGCGGTCTGCCAAGTTACGCCGAAAGTCAGGCGGTTGTTGCCTACAATTTCTATCGTCTGCTGCAAAACGGCGACGACATCTATCTGTATTACAACAATTTGGGAGAAACCTCTGGCGGCGAGGCCAGCCGATTCATCTTGCAAATCAAGCATGAATTGGCCAAGAATCCGAACATAAAAATCACAGAAGAATCGTTCAGCAGCACAGCGCAACCTTCGCTTGAAGTAACGGAACTCATCGCTCAGAAAAACAATGTGTTAGACCGACTTCACTACCTTGTCGAAGAAAAAGGCCTTTCCCCATCGGCTTTGTCAACATATATCAATTGTCCGCTGAATTATTATTTGCGTTATATCGCTCAGATTGAGGACAATAGTGTTGACGAGGAGGTCGGAGTCAATGTCATCGGCACCATCATTCATGACACTCTGGAATTGCTGTTTGCCGATTATCTCCCCCGTGACGGCAAACGTCAAGTCATTGATAAAATGCTGTTTGACAAAGAGATACTACCCAAGTGGGAACAAAAATTAGCCTTATCCATCGAGAAAAACATGCCTAACGGCTTCCCAGATGTCGGTTTCAATTATTTGAACCATGTCACCATCGAGCAACAACTGAAAAACTACCTGAAATACACTTCCAAACAATTGGAACACAGCGACTTGATAATTCTTGAAACTGAAGGCGAACTGCAAGCCACCTTGTCTGCGCCCTTAGGCGATTGCCTATTCAAAGGCCGCACCGACCGTATCGACCAATGGGGCGGCATCATCCGCGTCATCGACTACAAGACTGGGCGCGTGGAAAACGCCGACCTCAAAGTGCCCATGCGCCATAGCATTGAGAGCGATTTGGACTATCTGAAGCAAATCCCTGAAAAAGCATTGCAACTGCTTCTGTATCAGTACATGTACCTCAAAGGTAACCCCAATCTGACACCCGGGCAAGTAAGCGGTGCCATTCATGGATTGAAGTACGCCAATGCCATCGAGTTCAGCCTGACGAAAGCCTCGCCCACCAAAAATGACACCGATGTCGACACCACTTTCCTTGAAGGCGACAATTTCATCCCCGATATGGAGGCCATGCTGGAGGCCGTAGTTGCGGAAATGCTTGATACTGAGATTCCTTTTGTGCAGGCTGTAGACGACAAAAAATGCGGCTATTGCGAGTTCAAGTTGATTTGCAAACGATAAATTTGCTCCAAAATGCCTAAACAACTTCAATAAATCGTAAAAAAAACTATTTTTGCAGCATAGAAACCGAAACGATGAATAACATGCACAGATATCCGATTGGCATACAGACTTTCGAAAGAGTCAGGAAAGATCATTATCTCTATATCGACAAGACGGACTTGGTATGGAAGATAACCAAAGAAAGTCCATATATATTCCTCAGCCGTCCCCGTCGTTTCGGTAAATCATTGCTTTCCACGACGTTACATTCCTACTTTGAAGGTCAGAGGGAACTTTTTGAAGGCTTGAAAATCATGGAATTGGAAAAGGATTGGGAGCGTTACCCCGTCCTCCATGTGGACTTGAGCATAGCCAAAAACCGTGTCTCATCTGAGCATCTGCAACAAGCGTTATTGTCGCTGTTGGAGCCTTTGGTTGAGCAATTCGGGAAAAGCGAAAGTGAAGTTACACCGGGCGAAGTGCTTCGAGGTTTGATTCGTCGTGCCTACGAAATGACTGGAAAACAAGTGGTTGTCATTATCGATGAGTATGATGCCCCCTTGCTTGACGTGCTTCACGACAAAGAAAAGCTGCCTGATTTCCGCCGCATCATGCAAGAGTTCTACCAACCACTGAAAGCCAGCGAAGCCATGATTCGGTTCTGTTTCATCACCGGCATCACCAAGTTTTCACAACTTAGCATTTTTTCCACCATCAACAATATCAAGAACATATCGCTCTTGCCCCAATTTGCCGCAATTTGTGGTTTCACCGAGACCGAATTGATGACCTGCATGGCCGATGACATCCGCCAAATGGCCGAGTTTTTCGAATGTTCCCCTGAAGAAATGCAAAAAAAACTCAAGGAACAATACGACGGCTACAAGTTTGCGCAAGGCTCGGAAGACATCTACAACCCCTACAGTTTGATTAATGCTTTCAGCGACAAAATGCTCAACAACTATTGGTTCGAAAGCGGCACTCCGACTTTCCTCATCAAGCAGATGCAAGAGTTCAAGACCGACATCATGGGATTGGAACACATCGAGGCCTCGGCAAGTTCTTTTGACCGCCCCACCGAAGCCATGACCTCGGCCTTGCCCCTGCTCTATCAAGCGGGCTACATCACCATCAAGAGTTATGACCGCGAAACCAACTCCTACGTCCTTGCCATCCCGAACAAAGAGGTGCGCGTTGGCCTTATCGACGGACTGATTCCCACCTATTTAGGATTGGACAGCGGGACGGTGCAGGACGGCTTCGCACTCAAGTTTTGGCGTGCGCTGAAAAAAAACAACATTGAGGGCGCACTTGAGGAAATGAAGACTTTTTTGGCGGGCATCCCATACGTGGAAGGCTTCAAAAAGAAATTGGAAGACGCAGCGGCTTCGGAGGGTTTCTATGAATACACTTTCTACTTGATTTTCAGCATGATGAATGTGTACGCTCGCACCCAAGTGAAATGTCAAGGAGGTAGAATCGACTTTGTAGTGAAAGCCCCAGAAACAAATTACGTCTTTGAACTGAAAGTGAATGGCACCGCCCAACAAGCCCTTGACCAAATCAACAGCAAGGGTTATGCGCTGCCTTTCCAAACCGAAGGGAAAAATGTTGTGAAAATCGGCATCCAATTCAATCGCGAAACCATGACCATCGAAGATTATATGATTGAAAGATAACCCCTCAATTCAGCACGATTTCTTTCACCACTTCCTTCCCGGCAATAGCGTTCAAGTTCTTCATTAACAAGGATTTGGAATAGCTCAATTCGCTTCGCAACGCATCGCTGTCGACGCGGACGAATAGTATGTTGTTCTTGATTGACAAGTCAATGGTATGCGAGGCAATGAACGGCCCGACCACCTTGGACCATGCGTTGATGACCTTGATTTCGTTCATGTAATCAGGACCTTTGTGCAGCTCGTAGAACTCCTTGATGAGGTCGCCGATAGGCTTCACGTCAAAGTAAACCATCGCAGCCTCCTATCTCTTTGACACAGCCTTTCTCCACCTCGAAAATCTTGTGGTCGATTTGGGTGTCCTCAAAAAGCCGTTCCACCCTTTGTTGCTGAGTATCAGTGATAAAGACCTGACCGAAATGGTCGTCGCCGACCAAGCGGACGAGCTTCATCACACGCTGGTCGTCGAGTTTGTCGAAAATGTCGTCCAAGAGCAAAATGGGCTTGTAGCCAATCTTTTGGTAGTTGAACTCGAACTGCGCCAACCGAATCGAAACCACAAACGACTTCTGCTGCCCCTGCGAGCCGAAACGCTTCAACGGATGTCCGTCCAAGGCAAACTCCAAATCGTCCTTATGGATGCCGACATTGGTGTAGCCCGAATAACGGTCTTGTTGCAAACTTTCCTCCAACAACTCATTCAACGGTTTCTCGTCCAAGCGCGATTGATAAACCACATTCACCTTCTCCGTGCCGCCCGAAACAATCTCGTAATAATGCTGGAAAATCGGCAGAAACTCCTCCAAAAACTGCCGACGTTTGGAATGGATGTCGTCGGCATGTTGCGCCAACTGGTCTTCCCAAAGGCGAAGCAACTCGCGGTCGAAAGTGCGGCTTTCGACAAACTGTTTCAACTGCACATTGCGTTGAAGCAAGGCGCGGTTGTATTTCAGCAAAGCGTTGAGATACATCGGGTCGAACTGAGAAATCACGCCATCGATGAACTTGCGGCGGAGGTCGCTGCCCTCGTTGATGAGGTCGCGGTCGTAAGGCGAAATCATCACCAAGGGGAACTTCCCGATATGGTCGCTGAGGCGGTCGTATTCCTTCTTGTTGAAGCGAAAGGACTTCTTTTGGTCACGCTTCTGCACACACGACACCAACTCATCATCTTTGCCTTCATGCGCATAAACGCCGTGGATGGCAAAGAAATCCTGCTCGTGGCGGATGTTCTGTTTGTCGGTCGCGCCAAAAAAGCTCTTGCAAAACGAAAGGTAATAAATCGAGTCGAGGATGTTGGTCTTTCCTGCCCCGTTGAGCCCCACGAAACAATTGACATTCTCCGAAAACAGCAAGTCAGCCGACTCGCAATTCTTAAAGTTGGTCAGTTTGAGTTCGTGGAGATACATGATTAGAACTTACTCAAGTCCAGGCGGACTGTCAGGAAGTGGGGCGACCCAACAATATTACTGCGCGAATAGGCATAATCTATCTGAAAAGCCTTGATTTTCACGGCGAAACCAGCCGAAAGGCCAACCAAAGTACGTTTTTGCGGAACATCCATCTTAAGGAATGTCTCGTAGTTGTAGGAAACCCTCAACACAAGATTCTTCCCTATTTCCAACTCTCCGCCCAACACCAAATGGCTACCAAGGTTGTTGAAGAACTTCTTAGTTTTGCTCGGCGCAATATACTGTCCCGTGATGGGGTCGTAATTCTCCTCCGTAAGGTACAGATTGTCAGACACTCGCTTCCAATTCTGAATGTCGTGATAGCCAAATACAAAGGTCAGCGGCAGATGGTCGAGTTTCTTGGACGCAATGAAATCCAAAGAAAACGGCAACCACTTGTTTTCCACATTCAACTCCTTGCAAAAGATTTGTCGCCCGATGTTGCGTGCAGCAAGGGTGAAAGCCCAATTGCTGTATGACCAATAAGTGCCTGCCACATCCACGCCCAAGGCTCCCGCACTACCGATTTCGTACTGAACGCCAGCATATTTCAGGTTGGCACCAATGCTCCATTTGTCGGTCAGTTCGCGCCCCCAGCCCAAAGTGACGGCATAATCCGACACATTGAAAGTGCTGCCATCGACATGGCCGCTCTCGGAAGCATATTGCATGTTGCCGTAATTGTAGTATTGCACCGAAGCCGCAAAACTGCCCACACTTTCAAAAGTGCGGCTGTATTGCGCCGTGGCATAATTCGTCCCCAAATTGAAATCGCCGACATACGAAAGTGAAAGTTGATTGTGCGTTTCAGGCGAAATGGCCGAAGGGTTGAAAACCGCCGTTTGCAAGTCGCCGTCATGCATGGGCAAAGGCAGTCCGCCCAAAGCCACCACACGCGCCGAATTGGCATCCGTCAATGCGCGATAAAGCCCGTCTTTCGCCTGTGCATTGGCTTGCAAAACCATGAAAGACAGCACAAATGCACCTAATATGTAAATTGCACGCTTCATTTTTCTACATTTTTTGGATAACGGACACCTATTAATAATATTGTATCGTCGCGTGATTATTTTTCAATCAGTCCCAAACCCGTCTTTTTCAGTTTTCCTTCTTCCTTCAACACGGTAGAAAGCCTGTCCAACATTCCATTGACGAAACGACGACTGTCGGGCGTGCTATATAACTTCGAGATTTCGATATACTCATTGATAGTCACCTTCACGGGAATGGAGTGGAACTCGCAAAATTCCGTTATCGCCATGAAAATCAATATTTTGTCCATCAAGGCCATGCGGTCGTAGTCCCAATTGGAAAGATTGGTTTTCACCAATTCCTTGTATTCGTCAGCATGAAGGATAGTCTTCTCAAACAGCTTGATTACGAACTCTTTATCATCATCCTCTGATTTGTAAGCAGGCGGCAACTTGGTTGTAGCGCCAAACGATTCAGGCATTTCGTTGACGAACTTATAAAGCAGGTAAATCGCAATCTGATAGTCACTGTTGAAAGAAAGGTCGCGGTCGGAATAGTAGTCATACAGCAAGCCGTTTTCCGCCATATAGTTATCGATAACGGTCGCCAAAAACTGCTTGTCGTCAGCGAAGCTATTCTTTCCGTTATTCATATATTCCTGATATTCAGAAGTTTCAGTTAATTTCTGAAACAGATTGCGGATAAAGTCTTCTCGCGAGTCGGCCCAATTGATTTTGTATTTCTCCTCAAGGCTCAACAAATGTTTATTGTCATCCAAAGCATTGAGAATCCGATTGTTGACAAACTTTAGGTTGGGGTTCAAGTCCTCCTCGGTCGGGAAATGCTTGTTCTTGTTCTCCTCGATGCGCCGCTCGGCGAAATGCTTCACCTCAACCCAGAAGGAAAGCTGGTAAACAAACAACTTGTAAAGGTCGTCGACCTCATCAAGCAGATGGCGTTCCGCTTGGGGCAGATTGCCGCTATTGGACTGATGGTAGGCGTAAATCTCCTGCAACGCCTTGACTCTCAAAAATCTTCTGTTCAACATAATGACTCTATTCTCGTGAAAATGGTTTGCAAAGGTAGTAATTTTTCAGCAAAAAACTTGACAGTACAAGAAATTTGACTACTTTTGCGTTATCGAAACACAATGTGACTAACTCAAATTTAATTACTGTATCATGAAGAAAAAATTCATCTGCCCCATCTGCGGGTATGTTCACGAAGGAGAGGAAGCCCCCGAGCGCTGCCCTCAATGCAAGCAAATCGTTGAATGGAAGGTCGTTGACGAGTCGGCTGCCCTGAATTTCGTCACCGAGCATGTCGTCGGCATCGCCAAAGGCACCGGCGAGGACATGATTAAGGACCTGAACGCCCATTTCATGGGTGAAGCCACCGAAGTCGGCATGTATTTGGCCATGAGCCGCCAAGCCGACCGCGAAGGCTACCCCGAAATCGCCGAGGCTTTCAAGCGTTATGCTTTTGAAGAGGCCGAACATTGCGCCCGTTTCGCCGAATTGCTTGGCGACGTGGTTTGGGACACCAAGACCAACCTTTACAAGCGCATGATTGCCGAGTGCGGCGCCTGCGAAGACAAGATGCGCATCGCCCGCGTGGCCAAGGAGCGCAACCTCGATGCCATCCACGACACCGTCCACGAGATGGCCAAAGACGAAGCCCGCCACGGCAAAGGCTTTGAGGGATTGTATAAACGTTATTTTGGCGATTGAATTTAGGTTTGTAGGGCTGTCATATTATAGCAACCACCCATATTGTAATTATCGTGCGGCTGCCACGGTGTGAAAGCCCTACAACCAACAATTAAACGATTAAACAATCAACAATTAAACAACCAAACAAAATGATTAGCAAGAAATTAGCAAAAGCCATCAACGACCAAATCAATGCTGAGATGTGGTCGGCCTACCTGTATTTGAGCATGGCTCAAGACATTTACGCCAAAGGTTTCCACGGCATCGCCCACTGGTTCAAGGTGCAATTCCTTGAGGAACAAGCCCATGCCGCGATCATGATTAACTACCTTCATTCGCAAGATGCGAGGGTCATCCTTGCTCCCATCGCCAAGGTGCAAACCGAGTGGGATACCGTTTTGGCCGCCTTTGAAGACACCTTGAAGCACGAGAAGGAAGTGACCGCCATGATCAACAACTTGTGCGACATTGCCGATGAGGACAAAGACCGCGCTGCTGCCAACTTCCTCGCTTGGTTCATTGATGAACAAGTGGAAGAAGAAAAGACCGCCAGCGACCTCGTCAACCACTGCAAGATGATTGGCGACCATATCGGTGGCATGATTATGCTCGACAAGGAACTCGGAGCACGACAGTATCACACGCCAGCTCCGCTGAAGTAATTCTCAGCAGGCATCTTGAAAAAAGTTCCGCTTCCTTTGGAAACGGAACTTTTTCATTTATAATTGTTTAGTTCAAAAACTCAATGTCAGCCCGATGCCGCCCGGCACCAACCCAAAATCAAGTTGAACAGGTTCGCCGTATGAAGTCTTGCCGAGGTTACCATTATATATCCTTGCTCCCTTTGCCATCCTATTGTCTGCCAAACGAGAAAACAAATAGGCAATAGCAAACGACCCCGCGCCAACCACTATGGGCACTGCATAATGCAATTTAAGGGCGTTATTTCCCGTAATCAGCATCGCCAACTCATAACCAATAGCAAAACCGCCGATAAAATCAAAGGCATATCGGAATCCGTTGTCAACACTCGCCCAACGCATCTGGGCAAGTGCCTCACTATCGTCCCTCACAATCTGCTTCATCTGACTTAATGAATTGATTTTCAAATCATAATAATAGTATTCATGTCCTCCCAATACCGTATAAATCGCAATGGGTTGTTTGGTATTTTGGGCGCAAACCATCGAAAGCCCAACAACGAACATGAACGACAACAGAATCAACAACCTTTTCATAGTCACTATAGTAAACTCACAGATTTCATGTAGATTCAGCGTATCAAAGCTCCCCAGCCTGTTTCTTGGCCCAAAACTCCTTGAAATCAGCGTAGTTCTTTTCCAAAAGTGTTGGCGTGTCGAGTCCATAGGGACATTTCTCGCGGCAGGCGTTGCAGTGTTTGCATTTCTCGATGAGTTTCATGTTGTCGGCCCACTCTTGGGTGAGATAAACCTCCAACGGGGCGCGGCGCAGCAAGAGGCTCATGCGAGCGCAGTCGTTGATTTTGATGCCCACCGTGCAAGGCATACAGTAACCACAACCTCGGCAAAACTCGCCACTCAACTCGGCGCGGTCTTTCTCAATCTTGCGCCATGACGAAGAAGACAACTCAGGCTCGCGCTCCTGATAGGAGATGAACTCGTCCAATTCGCTCTCGCGCTGTATGCCCCAAATGGGCAGAGCATGGTCGTACTGGTTGAGGAAAGCGTAGGCCAAAGCCGAATCGTTGATAAGTCCTCCCGCCATCGCTTTCATGCAGATAAAGCCCATGTTGTGCTTATGGCAAGCCTCCACAATCTTCTGGTCGTCCTCAGAGGAAAGATAAGAGAACGGATATTGGAGCGTGTCGTAGCAATCGCGCTCAATGGCCTCCAGCGCCACATTCTGGCGGTGGTTGCTGATGCCGATGAAACGAATCTTGCCCTGACGCTTGGCCACCTTCATAGCGTCATATAGGCCCTGCTTGTCGCCCGGTCGTGGGCAATAGTCGGGGTTGTGGAACTGGTACAGGTCGAGGTAGTCCGTCTTCAGGTTCTTCAAGGTGGTGTGAAGGTCTTTCCAGAAATCCTCCACGGTGGTCGCGCTCGTCTTTGAGGCAATGATGACTTTGCTCCGCCTGTCGGCAAACGCCGCGCCAATCTTTTCCTCGCTGTCAGTATAGAAACGCGCCGTGTCGAAGAAATTGAAACCGTTTTCGTAGGCCTTGTGCAACAAATAAACCGCTTCCTTTTCGCTGATTCTCTGAATAGGAAGGGCTCCAAAACCATTCTTATTCACCTTCAAATTGGTCTTGCCTAATGTGATGATTTTCATGGCTGCATGATTTTGCGACAAAAGTATAAAAAGAATTGATACATTTCAACTTTTCAGCCCAAAAAAGGCTTTCAAGTGTAAAAAAAGGCTATTTTTGCAAAAAATTCCAAGATGAAAATTCTCATCCTCAATGGACCCAACCTGAACCTTTTGGGCAAACGCGAGCCTGAAATCTACGGAAAACTCTCTTTCGAGGAATACCTGCCGCAACTCCGCAAGCGTTTCCCGCAGCACGAGATTTCTTATTTCCAGACGAACCACGAGGGCGTACTGATTGACCAACTGCAAACCGCTGTTGGCCAATATGATGCCGTGGTGATGAACCCCGGAGGTTATGCCCACACTTCCATCGCCCTTGCCGACTGCATTCGCGCCATCAGCATCCCCGTGGTGGAAGTCCACATTTCAGACATCACGAAGCGTGAGCCTTACCGCCATCATTCGTTTACGGCTGAAGCTTGCTTGAAGAGTATTATGGGAATGGGCTTGGAGGGGTATGCCAAGGCTATTGAGGAGTTGATGTAAAATCCCCCACCCGCAAATCGCTAAACTTCTTCTTGCCTCGGAGGATGCTCTCGAAAACGATGTTCCGATTGTAGATGCAACTCACTTCCTTGTGCTCACAACCTTTTCGTTTCTCGCGCAAGGATTTCAGGCGTTTATAGAAATCCCAATGCGCCTTGAACACCTTTGCAAAGTCCTTCACACAGCCTTCGGCGAGAAACTTCAGCGCGGCTACCCAATCGAGCAAAATGCGATAGGCGATGACGGGAAACACCCTGTCGTCAGGCAGGTTTTTCGCCAATAAAGAGAGGTTGTTGCGGAAATTCAAATAGGTCTTGCGCGGCGAGTTTTTCGGCAAAGTGCCGCCTCCGATATGATACACCTTCGACTGCGGACAACAATACACCTTGTAGCCTGCGTTCTTCATCCGCCAACACAAGTCGATTTCCTCCATGTGGGCGAAGAAACTGTCGTCCAAACCACCGATTTGATGATACAAGTCGGCGCGGACGAACATGCACGCTCCTGTGGCCCAAAACACTTCTTTCGGGTCGTCGTACTGGCCTTTGTCCACTTCAAGGTTTTGGAACACGCGCCCGCGACAGAACGGATAACCATATTTGTCGATGAAACCGCCACTGGCACCCGCATACTCAAACTTTTCCTTATGATAATACGACAGAATCTTGGGCTGGCAGGCGGCAATTTGTGAATCGGCATCCATCATTTCGATAATGGGTTCAATCCAACACGGTGTCACCTCAATATCAGAATTGAGCAGCACATAATACTGGGCCTCAATCTGTCGCAAAGCCTGATTGTAACCCGTCGTGAAGCCGCCGTTGTTGCCATTCTCAATCAGCCGAATCCGAGGGAAATGCGATTTCATAAACGCCACAGAATCATCTTCTGAGGCATTGTCGGCCACGACGATTTCAGTCGTCGAAGGATCGCAATTCGCGATGACATTGGGCAGAAACTGCTCAAGAAACCGTTTCCCGTTGTAGTTCAATATGACAACAGCCACTTTCATGCTTTAACCTTGTTTCTCTGGTGTTTCCAACGGCGGTGCGACCACAGCCAATTGTCGGGATTGGCCTCGATGAAACGCTCCACGCAGCGCACATACCGCTCCATGATAAAACCTTTTTCGGTTTCCTTCGGATTGTCGGTTATCAATTCAAAAGTCACTTCATAGCGACCCCTACCCTGCCGTTTCATGGCCACGAAGACCACGGCATAGTCGAGCATCTTGGCAATGCGCTCCAATCCCGTGAACCAGCAGGTATCCTGATGCAAAAACTCGGTCCAATAGTCCGATTCAACGCCACGCGGGGTTTGGTCGGCCACCATCAGCACAGCATTTTGGCTGTCGCGAAGTTGCGCCAAACGTTTCAAGGCAAAATTGGACTCCACCATCTCCAAGGCACAATCCTTTGTGCGCAAATACATCATAAGCCGCTCAAAAGCAGGGCTTTTCACCTTTTTGTAAACTGCCAAGCAATTATGCCCAGAAAGGTCGGGCATCGACTTCCCAAACCATTCCCAATTGCCCGAATGTGGGATGGCGTAGAACACGTTCTTGTGCTGTCCGTGCAATCGGGTTATCATTTCAGGGTTGGTGTAATGGATGCGGCACCTAAACCCCTTGGGATCCATGCGTAGCGATTTCGGACCTTCCACAACCAAATCGCACAAGTTAAGGTAAAAGCGTTTCTCTATGGCTTTTATCGACTTCAAATCCTTGTCGGGAAAAGAGCGCAAAAGGTTCTCCCTGACCACTTTGCGACGATAGCGAAACACATGGTAGGTCAAAAAGAAATAGAAGTCGGACTTCAGGTAAAGCAGCCAAAACGGATGAACCGACATGAAATCGGCCCACAACTTCACGATGGCATATCCGACTTTTCCCATACGGCTTATCTCGGATTGTTGTAAAGGTCAACGGCATGTGAGCCCCAACTCCGCGCATATTCGGTCTGGTCGACGCCCTGATAGTAGCCCTGACCATAAACACCTTGATAAATCTCCATCGGCCAGCGCGGGTTGTTGACTTCGCCGACCATGTTGGAATGAATCAACTGGTAGTCGTTGGTCGAGCGGTCGGGAGCCACAAAGACGAACTTCCTGTCGCGCTGATTGGCCACCTGATAATAGTGCCAAATAGCATAGGGACGGGCGGCTGGCTCGTCAGGCACTTCCATGATCTTGTCGGGCTGGCCATATTTCAAGAACACATAGCCACGGTCAGTACGATAGCCAGGGAACGATGTGGTACCAAACGACATGTTGACACGGCGCACAGCAGCCAAATAATCATCAAAACCTTGTTTGGGATTCATCGGAGAACGCTTGCTCCAGAAATTATAGAGGAACTGCTGCATGGTCTTCAAGTCGTCGGATTTTGCGACGCTGGTGGAATAGTCACGTTCCAAGTCGGTGCAAATCGGGTCGAGATAGCGGATATACTTGCGCAACGTGTCAATCTCCGTGATGTTGTTGACAAAAGTATTGGCGATGTTGACACCGGCCAAATCCTCCAAATCGTAGTTCACACTCGGGTTGCTCTTCTGGAAAAAACAACTGTTCGAGCAAATCAGGGCATTGCTGCGGTCGCGCATCTCAACAACAAGGTAATAGTTGCCCGTAGGCAAATCCTTGATATCGATGGTGTTGAGCAGGATGTCAACCTTCTTCACATCAAAACGCTTGTTGAAAGAATAGTTTTGCATCCGGCTCGACGACTCCACCGTTTCAATATAATAGTTGACGAGGAACTTGCCCTCATCATAGAGTTTGTCGCTATTATACAACTCGACATAGAAATTCAGTTTCTCGTCCGAAGCGCCAAAGAAGGGATAAACCCTCGGAAGGAAATCGAAGCCACTCTTGGTGCAAGCGGTTTGTTTCTCGGCCTTTGAGTACGAATCGAACAGCAATATGTCGGAAACGGCAGGCATTCCATCCACGAAATCCACCTTCACGGTAATGCTTTCCATAGGCAAGGCCTCGCCGCTGTTCATATCAGTAATGCTGATTTCCATCTCATACTCGCCGTTAGGCAACGAGAAACGCTGTTGGTCAATGAAAGCACCACTGAGGTTCGCGGTGTCGGTCACCACGGGGCTGTCCAAGGCAATCTTGGAATAGGCGGAAATCTTTTCGCCGTCGCGGAATACTGTCTGGATTTCAATCGTCGATTTGAACTTTCCCGGCTCAAATTCCTTATACACAGCCGTCCGGCAGTCGAAAGCGATGGCGTTTTCAAGGTAAGGTGTCATTCCCGGGACGCAAAAAGTTGTCGTTGAAAGATAGGCCTTCAGCCGCTTGGTTTTCACTTGTGCTTGGCCACCGAAAGCCAACAGAATGAGCATGATAGCAATAAACAATCTTTTCATGGCATACATATTATTTCACTTTGCAAAGATAGTGTTTTCGCATCAAATAGGAATTTTTTTTCGGGAAAATTCTCAACCTATCGAAAAATGTCGTACTTTTGCAGCGGAGATATGGCTGAGTGGTCGATAGCGGCGGTCTTGAAAACCGTTAAGCCGAAAGGCTTCGGGGGTTCGAATCCCTCTGTCTCCGC
>CACXUM010000021.1 GCA_902770835.1 uncultured Bacteroidia bacterium | reverse complement strand
ATAGACAAACCCCATCCAAGGTGAAAGTTCCGTAGGCTGGATGTCATCATTTTTGGCATAGGTGCAATACGAAATCAACTCATCACCATCGGTCAGCAACAGGACTTTGGAGCCCTCCCCTACTGCCTCAAAGAACCTGCCCGTGCTCAGCAACTCATATAGAAAAGCGCCTGCGCCCCAATCACTTTTCTTGATTGCTGAAAGCCAGTCTTGCTGACGGTCACTCTCAAAAAAACTAATCACATTCATTTGTTTCTCCTCTACAAACTTTCCTTAAACTAATCACAGCAGCCACGAACTCAACCAGTCCAAGCACGAAATAAATGTTACTCATGGCGTTGAAGCCCCACACCCACCATTCAAGGACAATCCAAAGCATCAGGATGATGCCGCAAGCGAGAACGGCGTATGGGGCAAGGCGATGTTTCTTGAATAGCAGAAACGCCGCGATAAATTGGGTTACGCCATTCAAAATGAGCAGCACAAAGCCCGAAGGGATGAAGTTCTTGAAAAACACATCCAGCCAAGGCATTTTGGCACGCAGCATTTCCAACAGCGGTTCGCCGCCCCATGTCGTGCCTGTGGGGTCAAGCCACATCATCACCGCACCGGCCACTGCGCCGATGGCGATGAATAGGGTTAGGATTTTCTCTATCGTTTTCATAAGCTAATTGTTTGATTATCATTTGACTTACTCATTTTGCCGAATTATGCCCCAACGAACTCCTCGCCAAGGTCTTTGCAAACGGTTTGGGCGGTAGTGCGACCGCTTTGGGCGGCTGGAGGAAGTCCACCGGAATAGGCTGTCCGTTGCCCCGTGAAGTAAAGGCCTTCACGATAACGGACTGGCGCGTGGTACAAACGGCGGAAGGGCGGCCAGTCCGTCATGTAGCTGCCTTCGAAGGTGCTGCAATAACGCTCGTAGGTGAGCGGCGTGGCCATGTCGGTCACGGCAACGGCATTCTTGATTTCGGGAATCATCTCACTGATGGCTTCGATGAAATCTGCCATCACCTTGTTTTTCTTGGCTGCATAGCTGCCGTCTTCCTTGGCCGACTTCCAATAGGCGTATGTGGGGCCATGAAGCAGGCATGTGATGACACTGCAACCTTCGGGAGCATAGCCCTCCTCGGTGACATAGTTGTTCACGACAATCGTTTTGTAGGTGCGCCCAGCGGCTTTCAGCTGACGAGGCAGCACAATCTGCATTGAACGAGGCCATGAGGACAAATCGGCCCTGACTCCAACACCAAGAAACATACATTGGGTTGTTCGAAGTCCCGACCGCATTTTCTTGGCCCAGCCATCTTGCAAAGGCTCTTCGAAAAGCGTGTCGATGGCACTTCGGGCATCCGCCGAAACGATTACAACATCTGCCGTAAGCACCTCGTTCTTGGTACGAACCGACCATTGCTTGCCTTCAAGGAAAATCTTTTCCGCAGGGGTTTGGTATCGGATTATTCCACCGCAATTCAAGAATGTGCTGGCCATGTTTTGCGCCATGTGCAGCGAACCGCCCTTGGGATAGCCGCTGTCGCCCACATTGAAGGTGCCGAGGGTATAGATGAAAGAAAGCGCGTTGATGTCAGGCTCCACGACGGCGGCCAAAAGTGCCCTTATCCGAGGATTCTTGAACCATCCGGCGTATGCACGCGCCGACTGTGCCATCAAAAACGGCGTGACGAGAACGGCAGACAGCATCTTGACATATTCCCAAACGGAAAACGACTTGGGGTATCTGACTTTCAAGCCACGCAAATCTCCAATAGGCTGATGGAAATGCTTGAAACAAGCCAAATGAAAACGGAGGCGCCACAAGGCCAAACGATCCCTAAAGCCTGTGATTTCCAATCCGTGTAAGTCGCGAAACATGGGCATGGTACCTTTTTCGTCCACAAGCGTATAAATGGGGTCTTTGAAATGGACAGGGTTGTTTTCCTGCAAGGCACCGGTCTCCAACCAAACCTGATGCAAGGGTATCTCCTTCTTTGCCCCGATGAGCCAGTGGATGCCGCCCTCGAAAGTGTAGCCTTTGCGCTTCCAACTGGTGGAAACCCCGCCAGGTCCAGCGGCTTTTTCCAAAACAAGCGTCTGGATGCCAGAACGTTGCAAATAGACTGCGGCAGTAAGTCCAGAGATGCCCGCTCCGATGATTATTGCTGTCCGCATGGAAATCTGCATTTATTGAACATGGTTTTCACTTTTTTGGATGCAAAAATAGACATTTTGACCCATTCCTGTGGGGTTTGCTCTTTTTCATTCCGTTTGCGACCTCATTCACTCGTTTTCTTCCAAAAAGAAAATCTCCTCCACCGGTTTCCCGAACACCTGCGCCATCTTTAAGGCCAAGACCGTAGAAGGCACATACCGCCCTGACTCAATGGCGTTTATCGACTGTCGGCTCACACCAATTAGTTTGGCCAAATCCTCTTGCGTGAGGTCCATTTCGGCCCGCGCCACTTTCAAACGGTTCTTCATTGCGCGCCTCCTTTGTTGAAGCGGAACATGGCTATCTTGAATTTAATCACGAACAGCAGAAGAAACACAAAGAACACCAAATAAGGAATATACATATAGATGAAGCCGTAAATCAGCAAGGTGCCAAGAATGAACAATCCCGCCGAGACGTATGTGGACCAAATCAGACTTTGTGAACGAATATACTGCACGAATTCATCTTCGACCTTTTCCTTGGAAAAGCCAATGAAAATCAATGCGATAATCAACAAAGGCATGGCTATGGAGTACATACTCGTTTCGGTCATGCGGAAGAAACCACTCTTATTGTCATCATCAAAAAAGACATCCACATAAAGTGCAGGCATACGGATTGTAATATCGTTAATCACACCCAGTAACAATACCACAAAAGAAACAATGGCAATCGTCCATCCAATCCATTGGAAATAGTGGGGAAACAGATAGTTTTTCTTCATAGTTTTTTTGTTTTTTGCTATTAGCCTTTGGCCATTGGCTCTTGGCAGCTTTATGAAAAGGGTAATACTTCAACTCTTTTGTTGAAGCTGCCAATGGCCAACAGCCAATAGCATGATTATTATTTCTCTAACAACTCTATCAAATCCGCTTCCAGCTCTTCTTCCATACCTTTGCCGAAGCCCCTATGTACCTTTGCTATTTTTCCATCACGGTCGAGGAAGAACAGGGCCGGGTAACCCGCAATGTGGTAAGTGCTCGATAATTCGCGCTCGGCGAAAAGGATAGTGTAAGTAATGCCGCGTTTGGCCAAGAAATCGGCCATTTCATCCTTCTCGGGGTCGTCGATCGGGTCGATGCCAATCATCATAAAGCCCTTGTCCTTGTATTTCTCGTGCAGACTTTGCAACACGGGCAGGGCGGCACAGCACGGGGCGCACGACTTGTAGAAGAAATCGAGAAGCACCACCTTCCCTTTCAGGTCGGCGAGGCGGATGGTGTCGCCCGTCAGTGTGGGCAGCGACCATTCCGGCGCGGGTGAGCCTTCGGGAAGCGGTTCGGGAGCCTTGTAAGGTTCGTAATCCTTCAAAATAATATTCTCGGGAATGGATTCCAACGCCAGTTTCGACTCGTCCACATTCGGGTCGAAGACAAGCAACTTGAACTCATCATATTGATACATAGTGTCCTGCTGCTCTACGATGTCGAAAGCGATGGAGTATTGGAGTGGCATATAGTCCTCCTTGTCAATCCACAAGTTGATTTCGTAACGGATGGTCTGCATACCATAAATGCTGTCAGGTTCCTCGTCTTCAGGTCCAAGAATATCGACCAAGTAGCATGATTTCCCGTCCAATTGGGTTTCCGAAAGCGAGTAAGAATAGTCTTTATTGAATATGTTTTCGTCGTCCAAATCCTCATTGGTGCGCAAGGGATAACTGCTTTTGTTGGCCAAAGGCGTATAAAACTCGCGGTTGTGCCTTCCCCTGATGATGTCTTTAGCCCAAAGGTCGCACGACTGGATGATGCCCGTGCTGTCGCCGTAGGAAACATACTCGTTCCCCGTATAGAGATGGTGATATGACGAAATCCATTTCGAATTGAGGTATTCCTCAAACGAGTTGAAGGCTTTCCCGAAAATCGTGTCGTCGGGCAGTTTCTTGAAATCGCAAGTATAGCGGTTGTAAGTGGTGTCGTTGTCCGACATGTACTTCTTTTTCCAATCCATTTCATAGTGCCCGCCTTGGATGGACTGGCATTTCTGGTAGGATTTCCGAAGGACTTCTTCGGCAGTGGGCTGGCTGTTGCAGCCCGCAAGCACGACCGCGACGGCGGCCCATGCCAAAACAGCTTTGATTGAATGTTTCATTTTGCGTTCATTTTAAGTTTGACGCTGCAAAAGTAAAGCAAACTTTCCATATAGACAAATTAATTTGTCATTTTTTTTTCGTTTTTTTTTGTTGGCAGGGACTTACGTCGCCTGCCGAATGGTCTGCCATCCCTACGGGATTCCCTTGTGCCATAAAGTCCTATAAGGACGACGGAAATTAGGCAGGCGGTGAAATGCAATGGAACCCCTGACGACAAAAAATGAAACCAAAATCACAAAAATCCACCAATACACCCAAATTTTTCCCTATTATTGCAACCAAATTTTAAACGTTATGTCAAACGAATCCATCATACAACTTTTTGAAGGTGTCAATATCCGCATGGTTTGGGATGAAAAGGAACAGGAATACTATTTTGCCGTTGCCGACATCGTGCAAGTGTTGACAGACACCGCCAACCCTCGCGATTATATTAAGAAAATGCTGAAACGCGACGAAGAGTTAAAATTCAGGTGGGGGACAATTTGTCCCCCTACTCGAATGAAAGCCGCTGACGGAAAATATTACAAAACCCAAGCCGCCACCTTGGAAGGCATTTTCCGCATCATCCAGTCCATTCCGTCCAAAAAGGCCGAACCGCTCAAACAATGGCTTGCCGAGGTGGGCAGTCAGCGTGTCGACCAAATGATCGACCCCGAACAGACTTTCCAAATGGCCGTGGCCGACTACCGCCGCCAAGGTTATTCCGACCAATGGATCAACGAGCGTATGAAATCCATTATGACCCGCAAAGCCCTCACCGACGAATGGGAACGTGTCGGCATCAAGGAAAAACAGGAGTTTGCCATCCTCACCAACATCCTCACCAAGGCTTGGAGCGGTATGACAACTGGGCAATACAAGGCTTTCAAAGGCTTGACCAAAGAAAACCTTCGCGACAATATGACCAGCGTCGAAGTGGCACTGAACACTTTGGCGGAGGCTTCCACCCGCGAACTTTCGCAACAGCGTAGTCCCAAAGGTTTTGAGCAAAGCAAACAAACCGCAAAAGACGGCGGCGGAGTGGCCAAGGCCGCAAGAGACCAATTGGAAAAACAGTTGGGGCGCAGCATCATCTCTCCCGCCAAGGCCAGCGATTACCTGCAACCCATTGAGGATGTTGAGGTTAAAGAACTGACGGAAAACACAGAAAAATAACACAAATTATAACCCTATGGAAAACGACCAATTCAAACTGCCCGAGAACGCACAACGCGAACTGAAACCGGGCGAAGAGTATGAACCCATACTCTCGAAAAACAAAAAGTATCAAGAAGTTACGGTATGGTCGGTGTGCATCGGCCTGCTGATGACCATCCTGTTTTCGGCTGCCGCCGCTTACCTCGGCCTGAAAGTCGGGCAGGTGTTTGAGGCCGCCATCCCCATCGCCATCATCGCCATCGGCCTGACGGGACTGACGCGCAAGAACGACGCGCTGTCGCAAAACGTCATCATCCAAAGCATCGGCGGCTGCTCGGGCGGCGTTGTGGCGGGTGCCATCTTCACTTTGCCTGCGCTTTATATTCTGCAAGGCAAAGGCTACCAAATCGAAATCAACTTCTGGCAGGTGTTCATCGCCTCCTTGCTCGGCGGCATCTTGGGCATCCTGTTCCTCATCCCCTTCCGCAAGTATTTCGTGAAGGAACAACACGGCAAGTTCCCCTTCCCCGAAGCCACTGCCACCACACAGGTCTTGGTCAGCGGACAGAAGAAGGGAAAAGATTCTTTGTTATTGGTTGTCAGCGGCTTGATTGGAGGTTTGTACGACTTCATCGTGTCCACTTTCGGCTGGTGGTCAGAAACCATCACCACCCGCATGATGGGTTGGGGCGCGGCCTTGGCCGACAAAGCCAAACTGATGCTCAAAGTGAACACGGGCGCGGCTGTGCTTGGCTTGGGTTACATCATCGGCCTGAAATACGCCTTCATCATCTGCTGCGGTTCTATGCTCGTGTGGTTCATCATCATCCCCGGAATGAACCTCATCTGGGGCGACCAAATCGTTGACCTGATGAACGCGGGCATCACCGCCACCATCGGCTCGATGGCGCCAGAGGAGATTTTCAAGAACTATGCGCGACACATCGGCATCGGCGGCATCGCTATGGCGGGTGTCATCAGCATCATCAAGTCGTGGGGCGTGATTAAGTCGTCGGTGGGCCTCGCAGCCAACGAGTTCAAGGGCAAGAAAGCCTCGGTGGAAGCCGTCGACCGCACCCAGCAAGACCTCTCGATGAAGACCGTCGTCATAGGCATCGTGGTTGTTCTGATTATCACTTTCCTGTTCTTCTGGTTTGGCGTGGTTCACAACCTCGGCCACGCTTTGATTGGCATTTTGGTTGTGGCCGTCATCGCCTTCCTGTTCACTACGGTGGCCGCCAATGCTATCGCCATCGTGGGCAGCAATCCCGTGAGCGGTATGACTTTGATGACTTTGATTTTGGCCTCCTTGGTGATGGTCGCCGCTGGACTGAGCGGCCCGCAAGGTATGACCGCCACATTAATTATAGGTGGCGTGGTTTGCACTGCTTTGGCCGTGGCCGGAGCCTTCATCACCGACCTGAAAGTGGGCTACTGGATTGGCACAACACCCAAGAAACAAGAGATTTGGAAGTTCGTGGGCGTGACCGTGGCCGCTGCCACTGTCGCGGGCGTGATTATGATTCTGAATAAGGCTTACGGCTTCGTGGGCGACGGAGCCTTGGTTGCGCCGCAAGCCAACGCAATGAGTGCCGTCATCGAGCCGATGATGTCGGGCGGCAGCGCCCCGTGGCTGCTCTACGGCATTGGTGCCGCCATCGCCTTGATTCTCAACTTCTGCAAGATTCCCGCCCTGCCCTTCGCTTTGGGTATGTTCATTCCCATCGATCTCAACGTGCCGCTGCTCATCGGCGGTGCCATCTCGTGGTTCGTGAGCACCCGCAGCAAGGACCAGAAACTCAACGATGCACGCTACAACCGTGGCACCCTCATCGCTTCTGGCTTCATCGCCGGTGGTGCCTTGATGGGTGTGGTGAGTGCCATCCTCAAGTTCGCCAGCGTGGATGCCGTGGCCAAGACCGCCGACGGAACGCCGTTTGCCGAGCTGCCTGTGGCCGGCCTCATCGCCTTGGTGATGTATATCGCCATCATCGTGTATATGATTTGGGACTCGAAACGAGCAAAAGTTGAGGAATAAATCCTTCAACGACAGCCCATTACCTTAACCATAACCGCCTCAATATCCTTTGGGGCGGTTTTTGTGTGAAAAAATGTTGAACGTGAAGATAATTTTTCTAATTTTGTAGGCAAATAGAACAACACATAAAACCTAAACGATATGAAAAGATTTACGATGATTTTGGCATTGCTGCTGATGATAGCTATGCCAATGATGGCCGAGCGCGTTTCGCCCGAAACTGCCCAAAAAGTGGCCCAAACATTCCTGAACAACAACGGCGCAAAGGCCGCCCAACTGACTGACTTATCGAAGATTGCAGGTTTCCCGAACCTCTACATCTTCACTGCCAATCCAGGCTTCGTGGTGATGGCAGCCGACGACTGCGTTCAACCCATTTTGGGTTATTCGCTGACGGGGAATTTCGTTGCTGAGAACATGCCCGAAAATGTTCATAGCTGGCTGCAAGGCTACAGCGACGAAATCCAGTTTGCGGTTGACAGCAAGGTGAAGCCTTCCACCGAGACCTCAAAGCTGTGGAAAGACCTGATTGACGGCAACAGCAAGGCAGGCAGAACAACGGCTGTTGTGGACAATCTGCTCACTACCATTTGGGACCAAGACCCGCTATACAACAATTTGTGCCCTTACAGTAATTATTACAGCCAACAGACCGTAACAGGCTGCGTGGCCACTGCCATGGCTCAAATCATGAAATACTGGGAACATCCTTCGAGAGGCATAGGTTCTCATACCTATACACATTCCGCTTATGTTGACAATAATGGTTATTATCACGATGCGATGGGGGAACTCTCAGCTGATTTTGGCAACACTATTTACGATTGGGACAACATGCCCACTTCCTTAAACAGCAGTTCGACAGAAGCACAAATCGATGCAATAGCCACGCTGATGTACCATTGCGGCGTTTCGGTGGACATGGATTATGGCGTTGCCCAAATTGGCGGCAGCGGTGCTGTAACAGCTTATGTAGCCGATGCCCTGCAAGAGTATTTTGGTTATCAGCAGAGTACATTTAGATACAAGGCAAATTATGAAAGCTCATGGGTTTCTATGCTGAAAACAGAATTGGACAATGGCAGACCATTACAATACAGCGGTAGAGGTTCTGGTGGAGGACATTCCTTCGTATGCTGCGGATATGACAGCGACGACAACTTCTATTTCAATTGGGGATGGAGCGGACGCAATGATGGTTTCTTTGCTTTGAACAATTTGGTGCCAGGCAGTGGCGGTTCAGGTGGAGCAGGTTACAACTTCACACAAAACCAAGGTGCCATTTTCGGCATCCAGCCCAACACACCTTCAATCAATCCACCGACCATTGCAACGGCTGTTGATGGCATTAATGTCACTATCACTTGGGATGAAGTCAGCGATGCCGATTCGTATAGACTCTATCGTAATGGCAACCTGATTGCCTCCTCCTTGACCACCACCAGCTATATAGACACCGACCTCCCTTATGGCGAACATGCCTATCATGTGAAAAGCGTAAAGTCTGACGGCACCATGTCGCTGAAATCCAACATTTCTGTGGCCGTTGTCTCTTTCGAAGGTCCTGTCGCCAGCGATCTTACCGCTTCCTTAAATGGCAACACCGTAAATTTGTCATGGACAGCACCTGCTTCAGAAAGCGCCATACTGCAATATGGAAGTGCGAATCCATCAGGCTATATTGGATTTAGTGGACAAGCCGCATTTTATTGGGCTCAACGCTATCCAGTTGCCACATTGGCTTCATACGCTGGAATGGCTATCGACAAGGTTTCCGTCTATTTCGGATATTCAGGCACTTATACGTTGTATATCTACAATGGCGATGAAACAGGGACATCCGATTTGATGTATCAAACTGATTATACGGCTTCATCAACGGGTTGGAAAGACATTGATGTTACCAATATTGTGCCCCTTGATTATGCAAGCGATTTATGGGTGGTCATGTATGCGCCCCAAAGCATTGCTTACCCAGCCGGCTATTGCTCTTATTCAGGCAGTGGGGCGGAGGACGCCGCTTATTATTCCAGTTCAGGAAGCGGCTGGTATTCAATGGGAGATAATACATCATGGGTTATGAAAACTTACATCTCCGATGGTACTTTTACTTACAACCTCTATGATGGGACGAACCCGGTCGCTTCAAACATAGAAGGCACCAGCTACAACGTCAGCAACATTGCCGACAACGCTGTACACCAATACACCGTGAAGACCAACTATTATGGCGGCGAGTCAGCTGCCTCCAATATGGTAGGTTTTGCTGTCGGCACTTCCTCCATCGCCTCGCTTGAAATGGCCGCCAACGACCAAATGACCATCACCGAAGGCAGCCAACTCACCGTCAGCGGCACGATGAGCAACGATAATGCCGAAAACCTCATCATCGAGAATGGTGCCCAGCTCATCCACAACACGGAAGGCGTGAAAGCCACCGTGAAAAAAACCATCGAAGCCTACACTGCCGACGACAACGGTTGGAACTTCATCGCCTCGCCCGTCACCGAAAACATCACACCGGATGCCAACAATGGCTTCATCACCAACAATTACGACCTTTACTTGTTCGACCAAAGCGAAGACAAGGAATGGCGAAACATCAAAGCGGGTTCTTTCTCCAATATTGTCCACAAAGCCGGTTACCTTTACGCCAATAGTAGTAACACGACCTTGACTTTCGCGGGAACGTTAGTCGCCACAACCGAACCTACTCCTCTGGTTTATAATGCCGACGTTTCACTGAAAGGTTTCAACCTCATCGGCAATCCCTATCCTTGCAACACAACAGTTACCAATGACTTCTACATCATCAATGGAAACGCAGTCGAATTAGCGGAAAACGGAACGACAATCGCGCCGTGCGAAGGCATTTTCGTGAAAGCCACAGACACAGACCAAACTGTAACCTTCAGCAAAGCCAATTCCGCAAAAGACACTAACTCAAAGGATTGCTTCGATTTGGTCGTCACCCAAGGCAAAGCCAACATCGACCGTGCCCGTGTGCGCTTCGGCGAAGGCATCGGCATGGAGAAGTACACCCTCGACAGCGACAAAGGCTCAAAAATCGCCCTCTGGCAAGAAGGACAAGACTTCGCCGTGGCCTATACCAATGGCCAAGATGAAATGCCTCTCAACTTCAAAGCCACCCAAAACGGGATGTATTCCATCAGCATTGAAGCCAACAGCCTCGATTTGGACTATCTCCACCTCATCGACAACCTCACTGGCAACGATGTAGATTTGTTGGTAACACCTAACTACACTTTCGAGGCCAAAACCACAGATTATGCTTCGAGATTCAGGCTGCTGTTTGCGCCCGCCGAAGAAATTGAGGTCGCCACAGACGGCTTCGCCTTCTTTGCCGATGGCCATCTCTATATCTTCAACCAAGGCAATGCCCGTCTGCAACTCATTGACATGACGGGGCATATCCTCTTCGCCGAAGCCATCCAAGGCAGCCTTGACAAGGCTCTTGATTTGGTTCCCGGCGTGTATGTCGTCCGCCTCATTTCCGAGAAAGGCACCCGCAGCATGAAGATTGTCGTCGACTGAGATTGACGCTTCAAATATTGTCAAAATCGTTGTGGCTCGACAAGGTTTGTCGAGCCACAATTTTTATGGGCAGCCGTAAGTTTTTTTTCGTAATTTTGCAGCCCGATTTCAATTTAACCTTTTTACTTAGAAATGAAGAAGTTAACTATTACAATTGCGTTGACTGCGCTCTTATCCTTGTCGATTTTTGCCCATCCTGTGGATGTGAAGACCGCGCAGAAGGTGGCCACTACCTTCCTGAACAACAACGGCGCAAAAAGCACCCAACTCACCGACCTCTCGAAGGCAGCCGGATTCGCAAACCTCTATATCTTCACAACAGAAAACAGTTTTGTAATAATACCAACAGACGATTGTGCCAAACCCGTTTTGGGGTATTCGCTGAGCGACAAATTCAACGTTGAAGACATGCCCGAAAACATGAGATGGTGGTTACAACAATACAGCGACGAGATTCAATGGGGCATCGAAAACGGCATACAATCCGACAAAATCAACGCTGACGGATGGCAAGACTTGAAAGAAGGAAAATGTTCAAAGGATACTCCGACAGTGGTTGTGGAGCCTTTATTAACAACAAAATGGGATCAAGGCAGCCCTTACAACATGTATTGTCCGAACGGCACCGTGACAGGTTGCGTGGCCACGGCCATGGCACAGGTGATGAAATATTGGAATTATCCCCAACAAGGTCAGGGAAGCCACACTAACGTAAACAACAGCACACAAACCATCAACTTTGCGGAAGCCACCTACGATTGGGACAAAATGACCAATACGTACAACAGCTCAAGCTCGACAGAAGCAAAGCAGGCCGTCGCCAAATTGATGTATCACTGTGGTGTTTCAGTTGACATGAAATATGGGTCAAGCAGTAGTGCACTGTCATCGAAAGTGCCCACATCTTTGGTGGAGTATTTCAGATATGCGCCGTCGGCCACATACAAATCAAAAGCGTCTTACACTAATGAACAATGGATCGCTCTCTTGAAATCTGAACTGGAGGAAAGCAGGCCCGTTTTTTATAGCGGACAGAATCAAGATGGAGGCCACGCCTTTGTTTGCGACGGCTACAACTCTAATGATTATTTCCATTTCAACTGGGGATGGAGTGGGTATCAGGATGATTATTGGCCCATTGGAGCATTGAATCCACTATCAGGAGGAATAGGTAGTGGTTCAGGCAGTTACAACCTAAGCAACGGTGTGGCACTTTGGGTTGAACCCATCAGTAGCCTTGAAGCGCCCACAATTTTGGTTACCACCTCCGACGACATCCTTTCACTCTCATGGAATGCCATCGAAGGAGCCATTTCTTACGACATTTACAGAGACAATATAAAAATCGCTACAAACATCACAGACAACCGTTATTTGGATAGCGATGTCGTTTCTGGCACCTACTACGAATATTATGTTAGGGCTGTGTCGGGTGAAACAAGATCGAATCCCTCAAACCTCGTCACAAAAATGGCATTCTACCGCGATTTCACACCTACCGACCTAACCGCAACTATGGCAAGTGGCAATGCCACACTGACATGGACTGAACCTAGAAACAACCCCACTACCCTTCAATATGCAACAGGCTATTCAGGTTCCAGATACGGCATGGGACAAGGCAAAGACACATACTGGAGGGAAGTATTCTCTCCGTCAAGGCTAAACAACTTCGTAGGGATGTATATCGAAAAAGTTTCGGCTTATTTAGTCCATTCTGGCAATTACACACTTTTTATCTATCAAAACGAGCCGAATACAGATGATGAACCAACCAAATTATATGAGAAAACATTTCCTGTTTCAAGTGTTGGATGGAAAGATATTGAGTTGGAATCGCCCATATTGCTTGATTGTAATAAAGAGTTGTGGATAATGATGTATTATCCATATACAGAGGGAAGTTCTCAATCTTATTGGTTTCCTGCCACGTACGGTGCTTACGATGAAATCCAATATGACAATATGGAGGATGAAGAACGGTATAACCCAAGGCTTATTGGAGAATTAGTCGATGATTCCATGGTATGGTACCATATCCCAGATAACATTTCATGGCTTTTCCGCACTTTCATTACTGACGGTATCTACTCTTACAATTTATATGAGAACAACAATGAAAATCCAGTTGCCTCTAATATCTCCGACACAACATATACACTTCCCTCTATCACCAACAATACCATCCACGAATATACCGTAACAACAAACTACTACGGAGGCGAATCGGAGGCTTCCAACATAGCCAGCCTCGCTCTGGGTACGACTTCGCTTGAAACTCTTGAACTTGGCACCAACGACAAGATGACTGTCACTGAAAACAGCTCTCTCACTGTCACTGGCACTCTCAGCAACGACAATCCCGAGAACCTCATCCTCGAAAACGGCGCACAACTCTTTCATAGTGGCAGTGATGATGTTTACGCAACAATGAAGAAGGATATTGCCGCCTACACAACCGAAAAGAATGGATGGAACTTCATCGCCTCGCCCATTGCCACCCAACTCGAAACCGCTAACATCGATGGTCTCATCCCAGAAAATGAAGAAACCACTTTTGACCTTTATAAGTATAATGAACCTAATCACAAATGGCACAATTACAAGCCTAAGACGGACAATGCGGAACCCGGCTTTGCAATTGAGCCCCAAATAGGTTATCTATACGCTTGCAGCGAAAACACGACCCTTAGTTTTGCTGGCAAACTACAAAGTCAGGCCTCAATCACCATCGATAACTTGAGTTATTCCGCGACCGAATTGAAAGGCTTCAACCTCGTGGGCAACCCGCTTCCTTTCAACGCATACGTCAGCAAGAGTTACTACAAAATGAATGACGAGCGCACAAATATAGAAGCCGTGACGAGCAACAGCGAAACGGTCGCGCCCTGCACAGGAATCATAGTGGAAGCCACTGGAGAAAACGAAAGCGTCACTTTCAGCCAAACTCAAATGCAGTGGTCAAATCGAGGTCAATTGCAAATCGCTGTAGCAGAGAACAAAATGGATAGAGATGGCAGCTCAACGAGCGCAGCACAGGTCGACAATGCCATCATCAGTTTCAATGAAGCCGACCCGCTTCAGAAATTCGTTTTCAATGAAGACAACGCCAAACTTTACATCCCTCAAGGTGATGAAGACTTTGCTATCGCCTGTGCCAACAACCAAAACGAAATGCCCCTCAACTTCAAACCCAGTCAAGATGGCACTTTCACCTTAACGATTCAGCCTGAGTCGGTGAAGATGGGCTATCTCTTCCTTATCGACAACATGACCGGCACCCATATCAACCTTTTGACTACGCCGAATTACACCTTCGAAGCCAAGACGGGCGATTATGTATCACGATTCAAGTTGCTGTTTGCTGCTGCAAACGAAAAAACAGAAACCTTTGATAATGAGAGTTTTGGATTCATCATCAATGGACAATTCCAATCAATTATCGGTCAAGGCCTGCTGCAAGTCATTGACTTGAACGGAAGAATTTTGAGAAGTGCAAATGAAACGGATTGCATTGGACTTGATGGATTGACTGCCGGCGTGTATGTGATACGATTCATCACCGCCAACAGTGTGAGAACACAAAAGATTGTTGTGGAATAAATTCGTATCTTTGCGCCACAATTTCAAGAACTGTGGCAAGCATTACGAACCAACCCTATAAAAACCATGCCCACATCGACGCGATAGTCAAGGCTTTGCGCGATGGCGGGCATTTGCTTTGTTCCAATTTGGCGGCCTCATCGAAGGCCTTCGTGGTGGAAGAAACCTTCCGTCAGATGGGCGGGCAACATCTCATCGTGTGCGCCGACAAGGAAGACGCGGCCTATTTTTACAACGACCTCGAAAGCCTCCTCGGCGAGCGCGGCATGGACTATAGCAAGAAACAGGTGCTCTTCTACCCCACTTCCTACAAACGTCCCTACGAACCTGAAAAGGCCGACAATACCTATATCCTTTCGCGCACAGAAGTCTTGCAACGCGTTTCCACATCAGAGCGCAAAACATTGATTGTCAGTTATCCCGAGGCGTTGAGCGAGAAGGTTTTCACGCGCAAACTCTTGGCCAAGAACACCTTCAAACTCAAAGTCGGGGAAAAGGTCAATCTCGATTTCCTCACCGATTTGCTATATGACTACGAGTTCGAGAACGTGGATTTCGTCGTCGAGCCAGGGCAGTTCGCCATCCGTGGCGGTTTGGTCGATGTGTTTTCTTTCGCCAACGACTACCCTTACCGCATCGAGTTTTTCGGCGACGAGGTGGAAAGCATCCGCAGTTTCAACATCGCCGACCAGCTTTCGATTGAGAAGCTGAAACAGATTGTGCTGCTGCCCAACATGCAAGAACGCGCCTTCATCGAGGAGCGCGAGGCCATCCTACAATACTTGCCCGACACGACCACCGTTTGGCTCACCGACATGGCCTTTTTCGCCACGCAGGTTGATAAGGAATACGACCGCGCCATTGAGGGTTTCGAGAAACTGCAAGCCACAGAAGAAGAGAAAGTTAAAGCCTTGAAACCTGGGCAATTGTTCAGCAAGTCCGAGGAACTTTTGGACTGCCTGAAAAAACGCCGCACAGTTGAATTTGGCACTTCAAGCCAACTCTCAACTCTCAACTCTCAACTCTCAACTATTGCCTTCCACACCAAGCCCCAGCCCATCTTCAGCAAAAACTTCAACCTCCTCATCGACGACATCGCCGAACACAAGGAGGAAGGCTACCGCGTCATCATCTTTTCCGAGAGCAGCAAGCAACTATCACGTATTCAGGCAATTCTGAACGACATCAACCACAACGACGAGCTTCACCGCGACTTCGAGACCGAGACCATCGCTATCCACGGCGGCTTCATCGACGAGGATTTGAAGGTGTGCTGCTACACCGACCACCAAATCTTTGAGCGTTACCACCGTTTCCACCTGCGCGACAATTTCTCGACCAAGCAGGCCATCACGCTGAAAGACCTCTACGAACTGAAGCCCGGCGACTACGTCACCCACATCGACCACGGCATCGGGCGCTTCGACGGCCTCGAAACCATCGAGAACAACGGCAAGCCGCAAGAGGCTATCCGCCTGATTTACAACAACGGCGACCTGCTTTATGTGAGCATCCACTCGCTGCACCGCATCGCGAAATACAGCAGCAAAGACGGCACCGAACCACATTTGAGCACCCTCGGCAGCGGCGCGTGGAACCGACTGAAAAACAAGACGAAAAGCAAGGTCAAGGACATTGCGCGTGAACTCATCAAACTCTACGCCGAGCGCAAGCGCACGCCCGGATTCCAGTTTGCACCCGACAACTACCTGCAAAACGAGCTGGAGGCTTCGTTCATCTACGAGGACACGCCCGACCAACTGAAAGCCACCAACGACGTGAAGCGCGACATGGAAAGCGAGCACCCGATGGACCGTCTCGTGTGCGGCGATGTGGGCTTCGGCAAGACCGAAGTGGCCATGCGCGCCGCCTTCAAGGCTTGTTGCGACTCGAAGCAAGTGGCCGTTTTGGTGCCCACCACCGTGCTGGCTTTGCAACACTACCACACCTTCACAGAGCGTTTCAACGGCTTCCCCGTCACCGTCGAATACCTCAACCGTTTCAAGACGACCAAACAACAGACCGAAATCCTGAAAAAACTCGAAAAAGGCGAAATCGACATCATCATCGGGACGCATCGCCTCACGGGAAAAGACGTGAAATTCAAGGATTTGGGATTGCTCGTCATCGACGAGGAACAGAAATTCGGCGTGGCCGTGAAGGAGAAACTCAAAGAGATGAAGGCCAACGTCGATACGCTGACCTTGACCGCCACCCCCATTCCGAGAACCCTGCAATTCTCGATGATGGGCGCGAGGGATTTGAGCGTCATCACCACGCCGCCGCCCAACCGCTATCCCGTGCAAACCGAACTCCGCGGCTTCGACGGCGAACTCATCCGCGACGCCATCCAGTTTGAACTCGCGCGCAATGGTCAGGTGTTTTTCATCCACAACCGCATCCAAAACATTATGGATGTACACGACTTCATCCTGAAATACGTGCCGGGCGTGCGCATCGCCGTGGCCCACGGCCAGATGGAAGGCGCTAAACTTGAGGACATTATGCTCGGTTTCATCAACGGCGACTATGACGTGCTGCTCTGCACCACCATCGTGGAATCGGGCTTGGACATCCCCAACGCCAACACCATTATTATTAATGAAGCGCACCGCTACGGCCTCAGCGACCTGCACCAACTGCGCGGGCGCGTCGGGCGCTCCAACAAGAAAGCCTTCTGTTACCTGCTCACGCCGCCTTTGAACACCTTAACCCAAGAAGCCCAAAAACGCCTCCGCGCCTTGGAGGAGTTCTCCGACCTCGGCGAAGGCATCAACATCGCCATGCGCGACCTTGACATCCGTGGCGCAGGCAATATCCTCGGCGCCGAGCAGAGTGGCTTCATCAACGACATTGGTTTTGAAACCTACCACAAAATCTTAGACGAGGCCATTCTCGAACTGAAAGAGACTGAATTTCAGGATATTTTCGACAAGGAAGAGGAGAAAACCTACGTTGCGGACTGCACCATCGAAACCGATATGGAGGTGCGTTTCCCCGCCGACTACATCAACTCGACGCAAGAGCGCGTGAGCCTATACAGCGAACTCGACCGCACCAAGACCGAGGAAGCCTTGATGAAGTTCACCGACCACCTCATCGACCGCTTCGGCCCGATTCCAAAGCAGGTGAACGACCTTTTAAACACCGTGCGCCTCCGCTGGATTGCCAAGGACTTGGGCTTCGAGAAAATCTTGCTTCGCCACCATAACATGACGGCCTATTTCGTCAGCAACCAAGAGTCAAGATACTTCGAGAGCGCGACCTTCCAAAAAGTCATGCAGTATATCATGAGCCATCCGAAACGCACCGCCGTCAAGGAGGCTAATGATAAACTGCAACTCACTGTAAAAGAAGTAAGCACGGTGACGCAAGCGTTGGATTTGCTGCGGGAGATGCAGAATTAATCTCACGCAGAATGCGCAGAAATCGCAGATTCGACGAAGTCAATTATGAGAAGCGCGAAGCGACGATAAATTTACGTCCGACAGGTTCTGCGAGTTCAGCGGATTCTGCGTGAAAAAAAGACATCCGGCAGGTTCCGCGATTTCAGCGGATTCTGCGTGAAACAAGGCATCCGGCAGGTTCCGCGATTTCTGCGGATTCTGCGTGAAAAAAGACATCCGGCAGGTTCTGCGAGTTCAGCGGTTTCTGCGTGAAAAAATTCATTCCGCGTGACGCGATTCCCAGAAATCCGCCCCCTTCGCGCCGATTTCCTTCGGGTCGAAAACAGGTTCCTTGCCTTCCTTTTTCTGCCTTTCGTAGGATTTCAACGCTTTGAACGCCTGGCGCGAAAGCAGCAAAATCACGATGATGTTCACCCATGCCATGGTGCCCACGCCGATGTCGCCGAGGTCCCACATCGCCTTGGCCTCATGCAAAGAACCAAAGAACACCATGCCGACCACACCGATACGCAGCACCCAAATCAAGACATGTTCTAATTTGCCCTTGCCAAAAAGATAGACAAGGTTGGTTTCCGCATAGTAATAATACGCCATGATGGTCGTGAAGGCAAAGAAAAACAGTGCGTATGACACGACGACACCGCCAAAATGGTTCCCCAAAAGCGTACTCAAGGCAGCTGTGGTATAACTGACATCGGGAGCACCCAATGTTACACCATCGGCGGCAATAAGGATGTTGCCCGAAGCGTCGAAAACGTTGTAGGTCTTGCAGGCCAAAATCATCACGGCGGTGGCGGTGCATACCAATAATGTGTCGATATAGACCGAAAACGCCTGCACCAATCCCTGCTTGACGGGATGCGACACCTTGGCCGCGCCCGCCACGATGGCACCCGTGCCTTGGCCGGCCTCGTTGCTGTAGATGCCGCGCTTCACGCCCCACGCGATGGTCGAGCCGAGGATGCCGCCCAAGGCCTCATTCATGCCAAACGCGCTTCGTATCATGTCCATGAACACGTCAGGCACTTCGCGGATATGGAAAGCCAACACGACAAGCGAGAGCAGCACATACAAAACCGCCATAAACGGTGCCACGATTTGCGCCACGTTGGCGATACGCTTCACGCCGCCCATCACCACCAAGCCGATGAGCACGGCGACAATGGCGCCAATCCATGCAGCATCGATATGATAGGTGTTGGCAAACGACATCGCGATGCCGTTGGACTGCACCGGCGGCAAGAAAAAGCCCGTGGCTAATACCGCACACACGGCAAAGACCACAGCCAACCACTTGCTTTTCAGTCCTTTCTCGATATAATAGGCCGGTCCGCCACGAAACTGGCCTTTGTGCTCCTCCTTGTAGATTTGTGCCAAGGTAGCCTCGGCAAAGGCCGAACCTGCACCCAAAAAGGCGATAATCCACATCCAGACGATGGCACCCGGACCGCCATAGCCGATGGCAGTGGCCACGCCCACGATATTGCCCGTGCCCACGCGCCCCGAAAGCGCCATCGAAAACGCCTGAAACGAGGTGATGCCCGTCTTCTCGCCCTTTTCCGACAAAAAGAGCAGTCGCGCCATCTCGTGCAAGCGACGCACCTGCACGAAGCGCGTTCCGATAGAGAAATACAAGCCCGCCAAGAGGCAAATGGCCACAAGTGCCGGACTCCAGACATAGCCGCTGATTGTTTGAATGAGTTGTTCCATAGTGAAATCTCTTATTTAACTGTTTTGAAGTCTGAAGAACTCCTTTTGTTGCTCTATTTCACGCCGAAGTTCTTCTTTGGTAGGCATATAAGTCAGGTATTTCGCCGCAAAAAGTTGGTCATTGCCGTTCAACACGCTATAGTGAGCCACATCCTCGTCGGTGTCGGCGCAAAGCAAAATGCCGATGGTGGGATTATGCCCTTGCGGTATCATCATCTCATCGTACATCTTCACATACATATCCATCTGTCCCACATCCTGATGACGAAGTTTAGTGGTCTTGAGGTCAATCAGCACAAAACAACGCAAGTTATAGTTGTAGAACACAAGGTCGATATAATAGTCCTCTTTCTCCGTATGGATGCGTTTCTGACGGTCTGCCAGCGTAAAGCCTTTACCCAGTTCCATCAGAAAAGGAATCAGGTGGTCTATGATGCGTTGTTCCAAGTCGCTCTCGGTGTAGTCAGTGTTGTTCTTGAAGCCAAGAAACTCTGCCACTACAGGATTCTTCAAGTATTCCAATCTGTCTTGTAGCGGTTGAGTCAATCGCTTCATTTCGTCACGGACCAACTCCTTGTTTTGCGATTGCAGCAAGCGATGGTAGTATTGGCTGCTGATGTTGCGTTGCAGCGTGCGCGTGCTCCACATTTCGTTGGCGGCTTCTTGCTCATACCAAGCGCGGGCTTCTTTGCTGTCTTCCTGCAAAATAATGGCATAATGTGACCAAGACAATCTAATTGCCTCTGTTGGTTTAATGCCATCATAGATGTTGGTTTTAGATTTTGCAGTCACTGCCTGCAAAATGTTCTCTGATTTTGCAGTCGCTGCTTGCAAAATGTTCTCTGATTTTGCACTCACTGCGTGGAAAATGTTTGGGTGCTGTTGAAAAAAAACAACAAAATTGTACAAATTTCTCATCGAAAAACCTTTCCCATAGCGATTTGTCAATTCCATTGCCAGATTCTTCACCACCTGCTCTCCATACTCCGCCCGCTTGTCTTTCAGTACTTCTCGCTGGATGCGCATACCAAGTAGCCAATTGCGCTTGATTAACACTTCGTTCACGGCACGGTAAGCCATTGCTTGTGCCTGTTCAATGATAGTACAGGCATCTTGATACAATTCTCCAGTTTCCTGCACAACGGCACGAAAATCTTTTGGAATGCTCCTATTATCACTCATAATGAAATGGTTTATGGCGCAAAAATAGGTTTTTCCCTTCAATAATCAAATTTTTCAAACAAAAACCGCCTCCGCCATCAAATCCTTCCGCCCAAGCAGGCTGAAGATGATGATTCCCCCAATTGGTTTTGTTTTGATTATGCAAGCATTAAAACAAATTTTCGGTCGTTTGTGGCAGTTTTGTTCGGTCGTTTGTGGAAATTTGCCGGCCAGTCACCTCGTCAAGCAAGCATCTGCGGATTAACTTCTTCGCTCATTGTCAACTGCTTTTAATACGCTACAGAAAAACTTACCGTTCGCTGATTTGGGAACAATTTGTTATAAAGTCCTTATTTCATTCTGATTGCAAATCCGACTGAACAAGGTTTATATGGAACGATAGTTATTTCGAAAACAAACTCTTTATGCAATACTTTTGACAAACTCAGCAAGCATATCTGCATTATAGCCTTTACTGAAGTTTTGTTTGTGCCTTTGGTCAACATTTGCGTGACAACGAATACAAAGACATTTCAAGTTTTCTTTTTTGTTGTTGAGTTTATTTCCGTCAATATGGTGAACTTGTATAAAGCGACGGTCAAAAGCATTATTTGCCTGATAACCACATTGTTCACAAGTATAATTCTCCAATTCTCGTTTTGCTTCAGAAATTTTCGGCCATTCTTTGACATAACCAAAAATATCGACTTCCTTACTTTCCTCTTCAGTGGCCTCTCCCGCAGCTTTTAGGATTTCTACGAAATCATCGCTAGTCATATCGCTTTGAAATTGTCGCTTCATTATTTCAGCACAAAAACTACATAATGGCAAGTCGTCAACAACTTCCTTTGAATTGTTATTATCCATATTTAGAACATCCACCTGTTGAGTGTTGGCATATCTATAGTGATCTTTAAACCCTCCGCTTTTTATAAATCCTTGAATTGTTTGACACTTACAAATATGAAAGCGTGGTTTACCATATGTATTAAGACGATAATCTCGTTTATACATATAAACCTGATGAAAATGATTGTCAGAATCTTTGATAAAGATACCTTTATTTCCTTTATCGTCTTGAAAATCAACATTACCACGGCCATTTTTAAAAACAACATCAGCAGGTCTGACAATCTTGTATCCACCAGTCTCTCCTACTTCAATGCCTTTTCTCCGTAAAGCATCTTTAAAAAGAGGAAATTCATAGATAGGTTCATCATTGGACATAATCAGTTGTTTTATTTTGTTCCACAAAATTCTCCAATAAGTCATCGCCGATTGTAATGATACGGAATTCTACCCGGCGAGAACGGTCTTTGTCTATCTGTTGTCCAGATACAAAAGTATAATTACCTTCTTTGTCGAGTGCTTTGCCGTATGAAACACCGTTTGCAGTAAACCAATATTCCAACTGCTTTTTTTGTTCGTCAGAATAATTCTGATATGTAGGCATTTTTCTTATGTATTTCAATACCTCCAATGCCCTTGCTTGTGATAGTTTGGCATTATCAAGGAATGGGTCGCCTCCATTGGCGAAAGGATCATCATCGGTATGTCCTTCTATACGGATTTCCTTGATACTATAACGGAGAGTATCGTTGACGAGGATGTCTATATACCTTGGTATGAATTCATCTAAGATTGACTTGAATTGAGGAGTCAAATTTGAACTACTACTTGCAAAAAGCACTTCGGGATTCTCAAACTTCATTGACAAGTCTTTGCCAATTACCAATTGCCATTCTCTTGGGGCATTTTTAAACTCGCTGTTTAGTTTGTCGTGCAATTTGTTCCTGTTTTCAACGTATTCGGTAAGTACAGTTTGATTCTCTTTTAGTTTTTCCAAATACTCATTGACTTGTTTCATATAGGCGATGGCTATAAACAGAAAGATAACCATTAAACCTGTCATCAAGTCGGAAACAGACATCCATATATTGTGTTTCCCCATAGCCATCAGTATTTATCCATCATTTTTTGAATACATTGGTCAAGATTGGCAAGAGTTGTATTCAACCTGTTATAGAAATGACCATCAAGGTTTTGAATATCATTCATCAAACTTCGAGACCCTTGTTGGATAATGGCAAGGCTGTCATTCATCCCTAACCGGGTTTGCTTCCAAAACTCTTTTGAATAATCGTTGATATTGGATATTTCCTCTAATTTCTTGATCAATGCCTGAACCGCCTCAACGAAATTGCGTTGTTTTCTAACCCATTCATTTAGTGAAGATTGTGCATCTTTAAACTCAGTCATAGCAACTTTGTTTTGTTCCGCTGAAGCACTGAGATTACCAACTATTTCCACAAATCGCTTATCTTCAACCATTACCGCATTCAACGCTTCAACAATTTGATGCAGTTTACTTCCGTCAGCAACTAATGCAGTAGTATCTTTTCCGACATTGACAAGAGTGGTAGAAGTATTTTCAAAATCTTCTTCCATCGCTTTGTATTGCTTGGTAAGCGAAGCAATCATTTCTTTATTCTGTTTCTGCCATTCATTCAATTGCTCAACAGAATGATTCAGTTGCTCGAAGTTCTCTTGGACAAGTTTATTAATCAGGTCACTCATTTGACGATTAAATTCTTCTGTTACTTTTTTCATAACCTCAACAAGTGCCTCGGTATTGCTCTTTTCCAAAAGCTTGGAAAACTCATCGAATTTTTCAGAAAGCAATTGGTTGGTTTTATCCATACTATCTTCTATTTCAACAATTTCTCCGTGTAGTTTGCCTCCAAACGACTTTACCTCATCAGAAATCTCATTTTGAGTTGAAGCCATACCATCAGTAATAGTTGCAAGTTCTCCCACATTACGATTGATTTGGTCAATGTGGTTGTTTATAGCGGTCAGATCTTGCGTTTGAGAGTTTTGCAATGTAACCAATTGAGCCAAAGTGTTTCCTGAATTTGTTTGAATCGTTTGCATTTGAGCAAGCAACTGACTTGTTGAATTAAAAAAAGCGGTCTGTTGAGCCGTTTGTTGAGCTGAGTTTTGAATGATGGTTTGGCACACCTGATTCATCGCCTGAGTAATTTGGGCAGCAGCCAAATTGATGTCCGACAGACCTTTTTCTTTCTTGTCAAATATACGGCTGATGGTTCTTGACAAGATTAAAGAGCCCGTCATACCAGCCAACGAAGTAAAAAATGCAGTTTTCAATCCATCCAAAAGTGTTGGAATACTCGCACTTATATCTTTGGGGTCAAATTTAGTCAAACCCAATGTAATTCCTAAAAAAGTTCCTATCACACCAAGCGTTGAAACGATTGAGGGTAATTGCTCGACCCATCTACGCTTTTCAATAATCTTGTCCTTTTGATTTAGAATAAAAATGTAAATCCAAGCCGCGATAAATGCGACGATGATAATGATTAAACTGATGTAAGTGATTTCTGAATTCATCTTTATCGATTTATTATTGTTATTGTTGTCAATTGATTATCAATTAAATAATTGATTAAGTAGATATTGATATTAGAAATAAGTAAAGCGCGAACTTCATAGTTTTCATTTGGTACCTTAGGAATTTCTGGACTACCTACACAAACCAATTACTCACTGAACAAAGCCCACGCTTGCGCATGAGCATTTTGCTCCGTTCTCGGTTTGTGTTCCTATTAGTGTCCAGTTTTTAAGGTACCACAGTCTTAGCGTAATGCTATATGATATGTCTAATTATCGCTGTTTTAACTTCTTGTCGTTAATGCGTTTTGGTTATTACTCCGTTAATCGCCTGCAAAAATAGACAATGCCCCCGCAATTTGCAAGGGCAAAGCCATAAAAGTTTTCAACAAGGGGAAATCATAAAGCCTCCGCCATTAAAACTTCACAAAAACAAGGCTGCCTACCCCAACGGGTGGCAGTCGGAAAGCCTCCGGTTGGCAGGCTTTCCAACGTCAAAATAAGGTTTTGCAAGTTTTGTAGGTTTTGTGACAGAACAATCACCTCGTCAAGCAAGCATCCAAATCCTTCACCAAGGCCTCCTTGTCCAAATGCTGCCCGATGAAGACGAGTTTCTGCATACGGTCGCCGTAGGTGTCGTCCCAGTCGCGGCGGAGAGTAGGCTCGCGGTCCATAAAGGCCTCCAACTCGTCAGCGGGCATAGTGGCAAACCACTGGCCGGCATCGCGCAGTTGCACCTGCTTGCCCGCCTGCTCGAAGATGTAACAAATGTCGTATTCGTTCTTGAAGTAGCAGATGCCCTTCACGCGGATGACGTTCTTCGGCATCTTGCGCGCCACAAACTCATCGAAACGCGCCATATTGAACGGCTGGCGACGGTAATACACAAAGGTGCCAATGCCATATTCCTCCACCTCGCCGCCTTCGTGGTCGTGGTGATGGTGGTGATGGCCGTGCTCATTGTCGCCATCATCGTCCCGATGATTGGATTCTTCTCCACCTTCCTCTTCGTGATGATGGTGATGATGCTCGAGTTCGTCCTCATCATCGTCATCGTCGTGATGGTGCTCTTCTTCCACCGCACCCTCCACTTCCTTAATCCAAGTGGCGGAAGTGGCCACCTTGTCGAAATCGAACATCTGAGTATTGAGGATTTTATCGAAATCCACATCGCCATAGTCGCAGGTGATGATTTCGGCGGTGGGCTGCAAGGCGCGGATGATGCTCTTCACGCGACCCAATTCCTCTGGCGTGACTTCCGAAGCCTTATTCAATAAGATGATATTGCAGAACTCAATCTGCTGGATGACAAGGCTTTCCAAATCATCCTCGGACAAATTCTTCTTCATCAAGTCGTCGCCGCAACCGAACTCGCTCTGCATTCGCAGGGCATCCACCACGGTCACGATGCAGTCCAAGATGGGCAAGCCGTCCTTGGTGAGTTGCCACGCCATTTGCGGGAAGGAACAAATAGTTTGCGCAATCGGCTCCGGCTCGCAGATGCCGCTGGCCTCGATGACGATGTAGTCGAACCTCTGCATCACGATGATTTCGTGCAGTTGCTGAATCAGGTCCATCTTCAAGGTGCAGCAGATGCAGCCGTTCTGTAAGGCGACCAAACTGTCATCCTTTTGGCCGACCACACCGCCTTTTTCAATCAGGTCGGCATCGATGTTCACCTCGCCTATGTCATTGACAATCACAGCGAACTTAATGCCCTTGCGGTTGTTCAATATCTTATTGACCACAGTGGTCTTGCCGCTGCCGAGGTAGCCGGTGAGCAGCAATACGGGTATGTCTTTTTTCATTTTTGGTGCTGTTTTTAAACGAGGCGCAAAGATACAAATTTTCAAGATTTAACTACGAATTGCACGAATGAATCGAATAGACACGAATAGAATTTTCAACTTCGTTGCGGATGGACACGAATGATTAGCCTTGGGCAATTCGTATGAATCCGCAGCCTTGGCTACAAAATTCAAAATAGACATTCGTCCAATTCGTAAAATTCGTAGTTCCAATATTACAAATTCGCAGTTGGAAATGCTATTTTTATGCCAAATTTCGCAGTTGGAAACTTGATTTTTACATCGATTTTCGCAGATGGAAACTTGATTTTTATATGAAATTTCGCATATGGAAACTTGATTTTTAGATGAAATTTCGCAGATGGAAATGCGATTTTTTGAAAAATTTCGCAGATGGAAACTTGATTTTTTGTAATTTTGCGGCGTAAAACAAAAAACTATGGAAGACGAAATCGTAAAACCCATCACCGACGCTTACCTTATGAGGCTTTCGGCTACCGACCTGAAATTCAAGCGTTACCTCTATGACAAAATCAACTGGGAAACGAGGCTCATCGGCATAAAAGGCGCTCGCGGAGTCGGGAAAACAACGCTGATGCTGCAACACATCAAAGAGCATTTCCCGAAAAAATCCGAAGCCTTGTATGTTTCGTTGGACAACTTGTGGTTCAAGACACACACTTTGGAAGAATTGGTGGCCTACGAATACGCCCACGGCGTGACGCACCTGTTTCTCGACGAGGTACACAAATACCCCGACTGGAGCATCAGCATCAAGAACCTATACGACACTTACACAGACCTTTACATCGTCTATACCGGCAGTTCGATGCTCGAAATCGATTATTCCAAGGTGGATTTGTCGCGGCGGCAAACGCTCTACACGCTGCGCGGTCTTTCACTGCGCGAATATATGGCGTTTGAAGGCGCAATGACCGCCGAACCAATCGCCTTGGACGACCTCTTGGAGCGGCACATCGAGATTGCCTACGACCTGTTCCAGAAGGCCAAGGTACTGAAATACTTCTCCGCCTATTTGGAGAACGGCTACTACCCGTTTTACAAAGACGCGAAGAAAGACTACCTGATTCAACTTGCCGAAGTCGCCAACTTGGTGATTGACACCGACTTGCCCGCCGTCGAGGAAGTCACCTACAGCACCGTGAGGAAGACCAAAACCCTGCTGATGCTGATTGCGCAAAACCTCCCGCTGATGCCCAATGTCAACAAACTGACCGTGCAGTTGGACACCAGCCGCGAACTCTGCCTCAAGATGCTCTACGCCCTCGACCGCGCCGAGTTGATACAACTTTTGACCGAAAACGTCAAGGACTACAAGCACATCATCACGCCGGAGAAGATTTACCTCAACAACACCAACCTGATGCGGGCTTTGTCTCCGAGAAGCGAAATCGGCACCGTGAGGGAGACCTTCTTCGCCAACCAAACCTCGGCGGTGGTCACGCTCACGATGCCGAAAAAAGGCGACTTCCTCCTCAACGGCACAAGCCTGTTTGAGGTGGGCGGACAAGGCAAGAAATTCGACCAAATCAAGGACATCCCGAACAGTTACCTCGCCATCGACGAGACCGAAATAGGCTACGGCAACAAAATCCCGCTCTGGATGTTCGGGTTCCTTTATTGACGCAGGACATAGGATTAAAGACACGGGGACAGCCCCGTCACGAAGTGACGAAACTTTTATTAACCTCACACAAGCACAGCGCAGTGTGGGGCCACAAAACAAACAGATATGGACAAAAACGAAACCTACAAACTCCTCCTCGCCCAAGTGAAGGCGATGGTGAAAGACGAAAGCGACCCCGTCGCGAATATGGCCAACGTGGCCGCGCTGATACAAGAGGCCTTCCACTTCTGGTGGACGGGCTTCTATCGCGTCATCGGCGAGCAATTGGTGCTCGGGCCGTTCCAAGGACCGGTGGCCTGCACCCGCATCGGCTTCGGCAAGGGCGTGTGCGGCACCTCTTGGAAAGAACGCAAAACCCTTGTGGTTGAAGACGTTGAGCAATTCCCTGGCCACATCGCTTGCAGCAGCGAATCGAAGAGCGAAATCGTTGTGCCTTTGATAAAACAAGGTGAAGTCATCGGCGTGTTGGACATCGACAGCGAGCGGTTGGCCACCTTCGACCAGACCGACAAGGAATGGTTGGAGCAGATTGCCGAGGTGACTGCCGCCGTTTTATAGTTTCAGGTAATCCTTCTTGATGGTTTCGTCCCACAACTCGAATGGGATGATGGTCTTGATGGACTTCACCACGATGTTCATAATCTGCTCGTGGATGTAATCTTTCCTGAAAGCCAGACAAATCGTCCGCTTCGGCTCGGGGTTGACGATGGGCTTCAGGCAGGCCTGCATCGGCTTTGTCAAAAGCCTGATGTGCGTTTCGGGAATGATAGTGATGCCCCCGTTTTCGTTGGCGATTTGAATCAGGATGCCTACCCTGCCGCCCTCGTACATTTTCTCGTAAGTGAAACTTTCATCGGGCCGCAGCATGGAACGGTCGAACAAGCGCACACCGTCCCTCATAATCCAAACGGGATGGTCGAGCACATGGTCACGCTCGATGCTATCTTGTTGCATCATAGCGTCTTCTGGCGAAACATAGACGAAGAACCGTTCATGGTATAAAGGAATCTCAAGCAGGTCGGGGTCGTTGACGGGCGAGGCCAAGATACCCATGTCGATCTCTGCCTTTTTCAGTTTGGCCAAAATGGTGCTCGTCATCAACTCTTCCATTTGTAGCCGCAAGGCAGGATAATGCAGTTTCGCGAACTTGAACATGCCCGCCATCAGCACAGGTGCCACCGTGGTAATCATGGCCACGTTCAAGTCGCCGGAGCAGAGTTCCTTTTCGGAGCGCGTCAGTTTCGTCAGTTGCTTGGCGTGATAGACCACCAACTTGGCCTCGTCGATTACCTTTCTCCCGATTTCCGTCACCGAAACGGGGTGCGTGTCGCGGTTGAAAATCCTCACGTCAAGTTCCTCTTCCAATTTTTTCACCATTAGGCTCATCGTTGATTGCGTCACGCCACTGGCTTCGGCAGCCTCCACAAAATAGCCGTATTCCTCAATGGCGATAATGTATTCCAACTGTTGCAGGGTCATCTTTATTGATTTTTATCAATGCAAAGATAAGCATTATTGTATTGACCCATACAAAACGCCGAAATATTTTTGCCGCCATGTTTCAAAAACGAAAGCAAATGGAAAAATGGAATATCACCCTTCGCTATGCCGGATTCTCCCTATTAGGGGTCGCACTACTCATGTTTGTATCAGCGTTCATCGCTTTCAGGAACGACATGGACGACAGTTTTGAACCTTTGGTTTTTTCCGCCATGACCACGCTACTTTGTGGTTTTTTCGCCATCATCGGCACAAAACCACAAGAAAACATGAGCATCGAGGAGGGCTATTGCATCGTCACGGGCTGCTGGATTGCGGCCTGTTCCTTTGGTGCCATACCGTTTTTGATTTTTGGCGGCGAGTTCACTTTCATCAATGCCTTCTTTGAAAGCGTCTCGGGCTTCACCACCACTGGCGCTTCCATTCTCAACAACATTGAGGCCCTGCCTAAAGGTCTGCAATTCTGGCGCATCGCCACGGCTTGGATGGGCGGCATTGGTATCGTCACCCTCGTTTCGTTGGTCATTTCGGCGCAACACGACCGCCATTCCGTTTTGGCCAGTGCGGAACTTTCCGACCTCGCCAAGTCGTACTACGGCGGACGCAAAAGGCACTTCGTCTATAGGTTGATTGCCGTCTATCTCATCATCACCTCGGCCTCGGCCATCGCCCTGCATCTGACGAAAATGTCGTGGTTCGATGCCGCAACTTTGTCCATGTCGGCTTGCAGCACTTGCGGTTTCTGCACCAAAAACACCAGCGTTGCCTTCTATGACAATGCCATTGTGGATTGCATCCTAATCATGGCCATGTTGCTGGGTGCCACCAACTTCAGCCTGCTTTTCTCCACCGTTTGGCCCGACAAAAGCACGCACAAAAACCTCTTCAACACGCAAGTCGTCCGCTGGTTTCTTGCCCTCGTTGCGATGGCCATACTCATCGTTACGGGCAATCTTTATTTCAGTGGCTATTGCTCCACCTTTCCAAAAGCCTTGCGTTTGGCGGCCTTCCAAGTCGTTTCGCTTTCCACGACCACGGGCTTTGCCACTGCCGACACCAATCTTTGGCCTTCGGGCTGCATTGGCGTTTTATTGCTTTGTTCCTTGGTTTGCGGTTGCTCAGGCTCCACCTCGGGCGGCATAAAAATGGACCGTTTCGTCATCGTCATCAAAAGTCTGAGGGGCTTGGTCAACTCGCTGATTGGGTTCAAGAATGTCAACTGGACCAAAATAGACGGGCAGGTGAAGACGGAAGACAATGTCACCTCGATTTTGACCTTCATGGGCACTTATATGCTCATCATCGTCATCGGCACCGTGATTTTCGCTACCACCATGGATTTCAGAACCTCGATTTCGGCCTCCATTGCCTGCATGGGCAGCGTCGGGCCGGGTTTCGGCGAGGTCGGCTCAATGGGCAATTACGCCGGATTCTTGGGCTTCCAAAAAATTGTCGCCATGATCATTATGTTGCTGGGCCGCGTTGAGATTTTCCCCATGTTGATTGCCGCGAAAAGCCTTTTTGGTCGATGAAACTTGCGCAATTCAAGAAAAATGCCGTTTTTTGCAAATTGATTTACGATAATTGCAATGAAAAAAACACTCCGCAAAATCCTGATATACCTGCGTTCCATCATCCACCTTTCGGACGAAATCGACTACGAGAACGCCAGCATCAGCATACGAAAGAACATCGCCTTCCGTGGCACCAATGTTTTCATTTTGGCCTGTGCCATCATCATCGCCTCGGTGGGCCTGAATGTCAACTCCATTCCTGTCATCATCGGCGCCATGTTGATTTCACCCGTCATGGGCCCCATCATGGGCTTCGGCTTGGGATTGGGCACACAGGACAACGAATTGGTGAAAAACGCCATGAAGAACTTCGCCGTGATGGTGGCCATCAGCATCCTTGCCTCGTCTTTGTTCTTCGTTCTCAGTCCTTTAAGCCTTGCCAATCCTTCAGAGCTCTTGGCCCGTACCCGACCAACCATTTATGATGTGTTCATCGCCTTGTTTGGCGGTTTCGCGGGCATCATCGAGACCTCGCGCAAGGACAAGGGCAGCGTCATCACGGGTGTGGCCATCGCCACGGCCCTCATGCCGCCGCTTTGCACCGTGGGCTACGGCATCTCCATCTGGAAAGGCTCCGTCATCTTCGGCGCACTCTACCTGTTCCTCATCAACAGCATTTTCATCGCCTTGGCCACCTTCGCCGCCGTGAAGTATTTCCGCTTCCCCTTGGTGGAAACTACCAACGAGAAGAAACGGCTGTCCAAATCGGTGATGTATCTGCTCCTCGTCGTGGTCATTGTGCCCAGCGTGATTACCGCCATTAGCGTGGTGAAAGAGAACAACTTTATGAGCCATGCCGACCGCGTGGTGGCCGAAAACAAGAACCTCGGCAAATGCTTCATCTACGACTATAAAGCCACTTATTCACGCAAATCAGCCACCTTGGAATTGTTCCTCGCCGGCGAACCTCCCACGGACGATGCCAAGAAGAAGTTTTACAATTGTGCCGAAACCTACGGCATCACGCGCAGCCAAATCGTGTTCCACGAGGACGCCACCAGTATGCGCGAAGACCTCTCTGAAGCCGAAATCGTCAAAGGGATTTATGAACAAACCGACAAGCAAATCAATCGGTTGAACGACAGCATCGCCAAGTTGGAGACCTTGATTGCCGACTTCAAGAGCAAGGAAATCCCCACCGCCGCCATCTCGAAGGAACTGTTTGCGCAATACCCCGACATCACCGAACTCAGCCTGACGCGAGGCTCATCGGTAGATGCCGAAGGCATTGAAACCGAGCAGATTGTGGCTTTCATCACCGCCAACAACCCCATGGACGAAGAACTCCACGACCGCATCGAGCGTTGGCTGAAGGTGAGGTTGGACAATGAGAATGTTTTGGTGATTGGCAGGCAATCTGATTGACGAATGACATATTTTGCCTATTTTTGCAGCGCTATGCCAACGAAAGAAAAAAACATCATTGAATATTTGGTCGTTTTTGTGGTCGAATTCGCCAAACATTTCGGCCTTACGGAAGCGCAGTCGTTCAACTATCTCGACCAATACGGTGCCATGCTTTTGCTGGAACAGCAATACAACTATGCTCATACTCAGTCCTTTGCCAGTATGGTCGACGATGTAACCCAGTATTGCCAACGCAAGGGAGGGCACTTGAAATGATTCTTTACCACGGCACAAACATCGATTTCGAGGCCATCGAGCTCTCGAAATGCAAACGAGGCAAAGACTTCGGATGCGGTTTTTACTTGTCTGAAGATGAACAACAAGCACTCGAAATCGCACAAAACAGGGTCAAGTTCCAAGGTGGTGAAATCATCATCCAAAAGTATGAATTTGACGAATCATTACTTGGCAATTATCTTCTGTTCCAGCACTTTGAAAGTTACACCAAAGAATGGGCAGAGTTCATCTATGCCAATCGGAAAAACCTTCACTACGAGAACATCCATTTCTATGATGTGGTTTATGGCCCAATTGCCAACGACAGCGTAGGCCTGCAAGTCCGTAACCTCATCGAACACAACATCAGCCTCGAAGTCTTCCTCAAAAGACTGAAATACATGAAAGGCATCACTTTCCAATATTTTTTCGGCACAGAACGCGCTATCGATCAACTGAAAAGATTATGATTAGCCAGAAGGACATAGACTATATGAACGAATGTACCACGCGCGACGTGATTCAACTCCTCGTTCAAGAAAAAAACATGAGCATCAACGAGGCCATGAAGTATTTCTACAACTCAAAGACTTTCAATGATTTGCTGAATCCAGAAACCAAGTTGTTCATCCAAAGCCCGGTTTATATCTTCGATGTATTAGAATCTCAAGGATAAACAAAAAACCCGCTGAAAACTGCGGTTTACTTTTGGAAAAAGAGGGTAATTCAAAACTTGTATATGTGCCTATTTTTTGTAATTTTGCCACGCGGGGAAAAAACCGCTGCGTTGTCATAAATGACAATTGAAAGAAATGACAAAACCAAGAATATCAATATGTTACATTTTTATAAAATTCAAACACAAATGAAAAAAAACAAGTTTTTCTTTCTTCTCATTGCCTTGTTGGTAATGGGAAAAAATTCTTGGGCGCAAGAATTGCCTATAACATGGAATAGTGGCGGCACAACTTGCACGCTTACTATGGACGACCACTATTACTACGCCCTCACCGTCAGTGTAGCGGAAGGCCAGGACGGCGTTATGGCAGATTACACTGAGACTGCCCCCGCACCGTGGAATGCGTATGTAACGGACATCCACACCCTTGTCATCGAAGAAGGTGTGAAGGAAATCGGAAAGTGGGCGTTCATCCAATTTAGCATCAACAGCGTCACGCTGCCACAAAGTTTGCGGGTGATTAAGACAGATGCTTTCCGAAACAGCACTATGAGTACCATCGACATTCCCAGCACCGTCACCTATATCGAGTCAGGGGCTTTCCATTACTGCGAACAATTGTATGACGTGTACTGCTATGCAAAGGCCGAAGACATCTTGTGGGGAGGTTCCAATTTGGACTTCATCACTGGAGAGGGCACTGCATCATATCCTTACCCTCGCACCACAAAGATGCACGTCTTGCCCACCCGGCTTACCGCATTTCAGAGCAAATATGGCACCTCTCTCAATGTCACTTTTACTGCAGAGAATATGGCCCCAACTGACAGCTGGACGGATGCGGGCAACTATGCCGAGTCGTTCAGCAGCGCAGAGGGCAACACCATCAACATCCAAAACGAGGCGGAATTTGCCCGCTTGGCTTACCTGCTCAATAGCGGCGAACAAAGTTTCGACCAAAATGGTGTCATCAACCTGGCCGCCGACCTCGACCTCAGCGCACACTATTGGGTTCCGATAGGCGACGCGGCCCATCCTTTCGGGTCCACCTTCAATGGTAACGGGCACCAAATCACCGATGTCTATGTGAACCGCAGCGACCAAGCCTATAACGGACTGTTCGGCCATGCGGAAGGAAAGTACTGGGACGACTATCATGGTGTCGGTCTAAATCAGGCTAACATCAACAACCTTGTATTGAAAAACAGCATCATCATAGGCGGCGACTTCACCGGAGGCATCGTGGGTCGGATGACTTATAGGTCCTTTCTGACCAATGTGGTTTGTTTTGCTCAGGTGAGCGGAAGCGGAAATGCGGGTGGCCTTATCGGAGAAGTGCAAGATGCATCATACGATCATTTTATAAGTGGATCTTCTCCGTATCCACCAGAAATAAAGGACTGTTTGTACTTGGGCAACGTTGTCACTGGTAGTGATGGTTATACAGGGTATATCATTGGAAACTATGTACTTAGATATAATGTCGTACCACCTTGTGTCGGTGCGGAAGTCATAAACACCTATTTCTGCAACAACGATTTGCCCGATATTAACGACAAAGACGTGCGGGCCTATATTTTCAAGAAACTCGTTACGGTGTCGCCGAAGGTGAAAGTCGACTTCAGTGGCACGGGCGTAGCCTACAACGACGCTTTCTATGCCCCTAACGGCGCGACGGTGAATTTCAACGTGTACTGTGAAGACCTTTCAGAAATCGTGACTGGAGTATCAGTGAATGGCACCTCGGTTGGAACTACTTCAGGCAGTTATTCCTACACTGTCGATGCCAGCACTCCTACTGAATTTAATATCAACGTGACGACTGAAAGCATAGGCATCACTGGCGAGGGTACTGCCGAAAACCCCTACATCATCACCACCGAGGAGCAATGGAATACGATTGCCCGTGAAGTGGCGCAAGAACGGAATTTCAGCGGGCAATACCTCAAACTCGCCAACGACATCAGCGTTTCCACGATGGTGGGTACCAGCAATGATTACCATCACACCTATTTTTTTGCAGGCAACTTCAATGGCGATGGTCACACGCTGACTTTCAACTGTGGCACCGAAAGCGAGCCTTTCAATGAAGACTACTGCGCTCCCTTCCATAGTGCCAAGAACGCGACCATCACCAACCTCACCGTGGTTGGCGACATCTACACCGCCAGAAGATACGCCGCCGGCTTTATCGCCGAAAGCGAGAACAATATAATACAAGACTGCCTCAGCAGCATCAACATCCATTCGACTTACGCAGGACAAGGCTGCCATGGCGGCTTTATGGGATACGTTAGTTGCGGGGGGCTAACCAGCCAAATTATCGGCTGTGTTTTCAACGGCAGTTTGCTTGGCCCAAATACAACGAAGGTGGGTGGTTTTGTCGGCATCGGCTACGCCTCAGGTGTTGCTTACGGCCATGTACAGGTTAATAACAGCTTCTTTGTGCCTACAAACATTACCGTGGGCGAAGACGAGAGTTGTACCTTTGTTACGAGAAGCGGTTTTGACCTGTATAGGGGGGATATGAGTTTCTACACCACCGCTTTAGGTACCGTCCAAGGCCAACCTTGCTCGACACAAACCAGCGAGAACGAAATCTACCGCAAGCACACCCCGATTGACGGCGAAACGTACTACAGCGCGATAACCATCACTGACCTTGAAAGCACCTATTACGGCGACGGCAATGCCATCAACGTCAACCCCACCTTAAAGGATGCCTACGACAACACCATGAATCTGGGAATCGACTATACGCTAACCATCTATGATGCTGAGAACAACATTGTTGAAGAACTGACAGCATCAGGCAACTACACCTTAATCATCAATTCCGTGGAAAGCGGCAACTGTTTTGGCTCCAAGACGCATGCATTCACCGTGGTTCGTCTTGAGGGTACTGGCACCGCTGATGATCCATTCATCATTGCATCTGCCGAAGACTGGGAGATATTTGCCAATACCGTCAAACAGGGCAACACCTACAGTGGCAAGTATGTCAGCCTCACCGCCGACATCACCGTTCCGATGGGGGAGGACATAAGCGACCCGGTTATGGTGGGCACAAGCGACCACCCGTTTGCAGGCACCTTCACGAGCGCGGAACAAAAGACCCTCACCTTCAATTGCGGCACAGCAGAGGATCCCTTTGATTATGATTATTGTGCCCCATTCCGCTACATCGACGGCGCAACCATCGAGAAGCTGAACATCGCCGGCATCATTTACACCGATGATCAATACGCTGGCGGTTTGGTAGCGCAAGCCAAGGGTGCTTGGAGCATTAAAGATTGTGTCAACAGCGTCAGCCTCAATTCGACGATGGGCGACTACGATGACGGTTTTGGTTATTACGGCGGCTTCGTGGGAGAAGCCGTTGAATGTGGTGACGAAGGCACCGGATTTTTGCGCTGTATCTTCAAAGGTCAACTCGTGGGAGGAGAGGATATCAAAGCCGTAGGCGGTTTCGTAGGTGAAGTTGCCGACGGAGAAACCCTTTATGTCAAGGAATGTCTCTTTATGCCTTACCTTATTAATTTGACCCCGGACGATTCAAATAACAGCACTATCGCCCGTGGTGGAATAAGTTGCGATAAGGTCTTTTACGTTAACCCTCTTGGTGCGGAACAAGGCTTCCAGGCCTACACCTATGAGTTAATGCCAGCAGACATAGGCAATCATCTTGAGAACAATTCTTTTGCTTCTTTCTACGAAAATGGCATTTACTATGAGGGACAATATTACGCTCCTTCCAAACCTTACTATTTCATCATAGAAGGCGCTTGGAATAATCCAGACAATTGGAAAGAAGGAGGATTGCCTGACCCCAGCACCAATGTCGTCATTCGAGCCAATGCCACCATCCCAAGCGATTGTTTGGCCGTGGCTGGTGCGGTTTTGGTTGACAACGGGTACACCCTCACCATCGAAGATGGCGGTCAACTCGTCCACGGCAACGCTGGACTGACTGCCACGGTGAAGAAGAACGTTATTGGCGTTGGCACCGACGTTTGGGAAACGGCAAATGACGGTTGGTATTTCATTGCCTCGCCAATTGAGGACGCTTTGGCAATTAGTTCATTCCCACTTGGACGGTTTTATGACTTATACAGATTCAACGGCTCAACAATGAAGTGGGAAAACTACAATAATATCGAACACGCGATTGACTTTGCCACTTTGAATAACGGCACGGGCTATCTGTATGCCAATGCAATAGACTTTACGCTTTACTTCACAGGCGAACTCAAACCTTACAGCGAAGCAAATCACGCCAATGAAGTGAGCGTTGACGCTGGTTGGAACCTGATCGGCAACCCATTTGTTTGCAATGTTTACGCCAACCAACCGTTCTACAAGATGAACGCTGAAGGAACAGCCATTGAAGCGGTTGAGAACTATGCCGCTAACGCCATCGCTCCTTGCACGGGCATCGTCATCAATGCTACTGAAGCCGGAGCTGTGACCTTCACCAGAAATGCCCCGAGTATGTCCAACAACAAGGGCAACATCCAAATTGCTTTGGCCCAAACTACCAACACCCGTGGCGCAGCAACTGCCATCGACAATGCCATCGTGAGCTTCAACGAAGGCACTGCGCTGCCCAAGTTCCGTTTTGGCGACCATGCCGAGATTTACATCCCTCAAGGCGACGAAGACTACGCCATCGTGAGCGCAGAAGCCCAAGGCGAACTTCCCCTCAACTTCAAGGCCCGTGAGAACGGAACTTATACATTGACCGTCTCAGAAACTGCCAACAGCCAGCTTTCAACTGTCAACTACCTCCACCTCATCGACAACATGACAGGTGCGGACATCGACCTGCTCAACCAGCCAGCCTACACCTTCCAAGCCAATACCAACGACTACGCTTCACGTTTCCGCTTGGTGTTCGCCATGAATAATGAAGACAACCCGAACAACAATGACAATTTCGTCTTCAAGAGTAATGGCGCAATCATCGTCAACGGCACGGGCACGCTTCAAGTGATTGACCTGCTTGGCCACATGCTCATAACTGATGAGGTTAATTCTGCATTCCGCATTCCTCATTCCGCATTTTCCAAGGGTGTGTATGTCCTCCGCCTCATCGACGGCGAGAACGTCAGAACACAGAAAATCGTGATTGATTGATTAGATTGGCAGAGAAGTCGATTTGAAACAGAAAACCCGCTGGATTCCAGCGGGTTTTCTTGTTGTTATGTGGAGATTACCGGACTCGAACCGGCCACCTTCAGATTGCGAACCTGACGCTCTACCAGATGAGCTAAATCCCCAGTTGCGACAAACTCAGTGTCCTAAGCGGCTGCAAAAGTACAATATTTTCCGAAATGGAGAGCCAATTATCAAATAAATTGTATATTTGCCGCTCGAAATTCAAAACATTACTGAAATGACTATTGAAGACTACATCATTTTTAGAGTGAACGCACTCCTCCATGCCCATCCTTCGACAGGCTCAGGAGCCAAAATCGTGAAACGCTTAGAAGGTGGCATGAGCAACTACACCTACGTCGTTGAATGTGAAGGCAAAAAGTACACCTACCGCGTGCCGGGCAAGTTCGCCGAAAAGTTTGTTGACCGCGTAGAAGAATGGGAAAACATCCAAGAAGTGAACCGCTTGGGGCTGAACAATGTGACGGAATACGTCGAAATCCGCTCGGGCGAGAAATTAGCCGAGTATGTCGAAGGCACCATTATGAGCACTACGGATGTGGTGTCATACAACGCCATGTCGGTGGCCGCACTGAAGAAAATCCACAACAGCGACCTGAAATTCCGCGACTACAACGCCTTTGGCCGCTTGGATGCCGACCAAAACTATTGCCTCGAAACGGGCTATGTGTTCCCGCAAGAATACTTGGATTTGCGCAAGAAATTGGATGCCATCCGCGCCACACAGACCCATGTGCCGAAAGTGCCTTGCCACTGCGACTACCAGCCCACCAACCTCGTCATCAGCGGCGACAAACTGTATGTCTTGGACTGGGAGTTTGCCGGCATGAACGACCCGTTCTACGACATTGCCTGCTACGGCAACGCAGGCTTCGACAAGGCTTTGGCCTTGCTGAAAGAATATGTCGGACGCGAGCCTAACAAGGAAGAGTTGCAACGCCTCTATTTCCATCGCGCCTTCCAGTGCCTGCAATGGTTCAATGTGGCCATCTTCAAGGACCGCGTGGGCTTGAGCAAAGACCTGAACATGGATTTCAACGCCGTGGCGTTCATGTTCCTCGGCATGGCGAAGGATTTGCTGACGAATTACGACAGCCTTTAATACATGAAATCTGCGGCAGTAAAACTGCCATATTCCCCGTCGAGGCCAAGGTCGGCCTTGGTCTCGTCGGAGAGCATATCTATGCTCCAAACGGGGTCGAAGGTGAGTTCCACATCGACGCTTTTCACGCCCATGACGGCCTGCACCTTGATTTGCACCTCGGCGGGCAAGGTTTCTGCCACGGGGCAATTGGGAGCCGTCACCGTCATCGTGATTTTCACATTGCCTTCGGCATCCACATCGACGCCATAAATCAAATGCAGCGTCCAAATGTCAATCGGGATTTCGGGGTCGTAGATGGTTTTCAGGACAGCTATCACCCGCTCTTTCAGGGTTTCAATTTCTTCTTGTTTCATGCGTTTTCCTCCTTAATTTTGAAAGCCTCTGCATAAAGCAGCATCTGCTTGAGCATGGCCAATAGACCGTTGGAGCGTGTGGGCGACAAATGCTCTTTTAAGCCGATTTCATCCAAGAAAGAAAGGTCGGCGGCGAGGATGTCTTCAGGCGTTTGGCCTGAAAACACTTTTATTAATAGATTCACAATGCCTTTGGTGATGACCGCATCGCTGTCGGCACTATAATACACTTTTCCGTCTTTCAGTTCGGCATTGAGCCACACCCGCGACTGGCAGCCATTAATCAAATGCGCCTCGTCACGGTATTTGTCGTCGATAATGGGGCACTCCTTCCCCATTTCAATCAGCATGGCGTAGCGGTCCATCCAATCGTCGAACATCGAGAAGTCTTCTACGATGCTGTTTTGTATTTCTTTTATATTCATAGATTATTGTTTCATTGTAGATGAAGCCAAAATGCTGTCAATAATCACAAAATCACCTTCAATATGGTATATAATGTTCCATTTCCGATTGTGTGTCACCATTCGTTTTGCCTCCGGATGGTATTCTTTCGCCGATGCCCAATCTGTTTCAGGTAAAACATCTGCAAGGTAGGAAAGTGTTTCTATTTCATCAAAAAGAGCATTTGAGTATTTTATTGCAGAAGCATAAGTGTTGATACCAGCAATATAATCCTGAATTTCAGAAATTTGCTTATAAACACGCCTATGAATCACTACCTCATACAATTTCATAACGCTGTTTCAATAGGCGGAAATAATCATTCTTGAACTGTTCAAAAGTGACGCAATCTTCGGGGAGATTTCTTTGAAGTTTTTCCGTGGCAGGAGCAACTTCCAAAATATCGGTTATAGGTTCTACTGACAACATGGATTGGATATTTAGACCTGCAAAGATATACATATTTTTCCATAACGGAGCACAAAGGAACAAAAAAAGGGCGGCACCCCAATGGATGCCGCCCAATTTTCGCGGAAATCAATTCCGCAGTATCATTTACTGTATGACAGTAACGCGCTTGACAACCACACCTTCCTCAGTGTAGACGCGCACCATGTACATGCCAGCGTTGAACTGGGCCATGTTCAGGGTGAATTCGTCAGCATTGAGTTCGGTGTCGTAGACCACCTGGCCGAGGACGCTCACCACAGTGACGCGGCTCATGCCTTCGGCTTGGATGGTCACGTTGCCCTTCGTCGGGTTCGGGAAGAGGGCGACATTGCTGTCGTTCTCGTCCACGGCATCAACACCGGCCACAACGTAGTTCTGGCTCGGGTTCTCGCCGGAAACGGCAGGCTCTGACTCGCAGTCGCCATAGTCGGCGCGGACCTGATAATAATAGGTACCGGCGCTTTCTGGCGTGTCGATGTACTCGTAGTAGGTCTGGCCAGCAACGGCGGCAACTTCACCAATCATGGTGTAGTTGGCATTGTCGGTCGAACGGTACACGTTGTACTTCACGATGTCGGCAGCGGTTGCATAAACCGGGGCGTGGCCTTGCTTGCCTATGCCAGCGTTGGCAATCACACCATTCGGAGTGCCGTTCTTCTGGTCTTCGAGGACAACCACCTCGCCACCCTTGGCTTGGTTGGTCACGAAGCAGCGGAGGTTCCATGTGCCAGTGATGGCACCGCCAGTGGCTTCGTCAAGAGTGTACCAAGTGGCGCCATCGGTCGAAATCATCGTGCCGTTCGGGTCGCCAGTGTAGTTACCCATTGATGCCACATACTGGCCACCATCATTGTTCATCACAATCCACAGGTCTTGTGTGTTGTCGAAGGCGACAGCGGGAATGTTCCACTCAACCCAGTCCTCGGTGCCGTTGGCAGTGTAGTTGTATGTGCCAATCAGTGTGCCGGGGCCGTTACCAACCGAACCGTTGTAGATACGGACGGTGCCGGTGTGTGCGCCGTAGTCGAAGTAACCGATCTTCGTCACGGAGCAGCCTTCATACTGACCCAAGGTATTGGCCGGGAACTTGATGCCCCAATAGAACGAACCGCCAGTGGTCAGGCCGATAGCGTCGACATTGGCGCCATCGTCGTAGTACAGCCAATCCTCAACAGGAGTTGCAGGAGGCGTGGGCTGGTCGCCCCACCAGATCCTCACCTGATCGGTGGCATGGAGTTCTTCGGCATAGATCGGAGCGCCAGCAGCGCAGCCTTCGCCACCTTCGCACTCGGGGCAGCTCATCGAGTAGTAGATGTTGCCCTCGGGCAGCGTGTTGGTGCCGTTGTAGACCATGCGGACGCAGTATTGG
>CACXUM010000020.1 GCA_902770835.1 uncultured Bacteroidia bacterium | reverse complement strand
GTTTCTGCTCTTTCAGCAAGCGGATTTTGTGCACCGGGACGCATGGCATTTACCAATTCTTCATCATTCATGCCATGTCCGTCATCTTTTATAGTGATTATTGATTTTCTACCATGCCAAATACGTTCAACATAAATGTTTTTTGCTTCGGCAGAGATGGAATTGTCGATGATGTCGGCAACAGCTGTTTCGAGGTTGTAGCCAATAGCCCGAAATGTCTCAATCATTGACGAGGCATCGGGAGTGGCTGATTGTTTTTGTATAATGTTGTAATCTATTGCCATAAACTATAATTGTTCTGCAATTTTATTTGCAATTTTCTCGGCCAACAGAACAGGAACTGCATTTCCAATTTGTTTGAATGCGGCGCTTCTGCTCCCTTCAAAATAATAATCATCAGGGAAAGATTGTAATCGTGCCGCTTCGCGAATAGTTATAGACCGAACATTATCAACCGTCGGTTTTGGATTTGGATAAATATAATAATGGCCATCCATAGCGATATGTGCTACTACCGTGTGGCAAACACCATTGGGATTGACAACAGAAAAACGATTTAGAAACGTTTCCTTGTTTTTATGCTTTTGGTGGTCTGCGGGAATATCTTTGTAAGACAGTTGTTTACCTTCATTATACCATTTCTTTATTGCCCATACATATATTTCTCTATCATTCAAATTATTAGGTCTGGCTATGTGCTGTGTAGTGAAATCAAAATCATAGTTTCGAATCCCGGCAGCTTTCAAATAAGGCATTTCTTCTATTGATTTGGTATAGTTGATAGGTTTACAAAGATCACCCTCTCCTGCTTTTCGAATTGGCAAATCAGAAAACAAGTCTTTTAAGATTTCATAATTACAATTTTCAGTATCTAACTCGGGGTAATGTAAATTAGAATCCTTTTCCCACCCAACTATAATCATCCTATGCCGTTTCTGTAAAACTCCGTGTTCAGAAGCTATAATTTCCTTAAAACCAATCTCATATCCTAAAGAATGGACAAGCCTTTGCAAATCCCTAAACGGTTCCCCTCCTTTTGCTGTGCGTATGCCCAAAACGTTTTCAAAAACAAACATTTTTGGCTTATAATATTCCAGAAATTTAACGTAATACTTGTATAATTCGTTGCGAGGGTCGTTTTCAACGTCTTTTCCCATTCTGGCACGACCTGCAACTGAATATGCCTGACAAGGAGGGCCACCTATAACAATGTCTACTTTTTCGCCATTAATGACTTTGTCAAGTTGTTCAAATATGCTTGTTATTGTTTCTTCTCCAATAGTTGCTTGAATTACTGAATCCGTTATTTCTTTTGGGACTTGATTCCATAGTTTACTACCGTCTTCCTTCTCTTTTTTTTCGTAAAGGTACTTTTTATATATCTCTGTTTTACCATTTGTTTTCAAATAGTGAAAAGCAGCACGAGTTCTAAGTGTATCACAAGCATAATGATCCATTTCGATATGAGCTAATGGCACAAACCCTGCCCGAATAAAACCTTCAGACAAGCCTCCCGCACCAGCGAACAAATCTATAAATGTGTATTTTTTTTTTGACATGATTATTCATATTTTATAATGCTACTAATCACGGCATTCACGGCCTCTGAACATTCGGGTGCAATTTTCACATTGGGTATGAAGATTCTTTCAATCGGATAATTCAAATGCTTGCAGATGATGTCAATCTGTTTCAGGGTGTATTTGTGGGAATAACGAGGGTTTTCGATGTTGCCTATCTGCCCTCGCGATAAACCCAATAATTCGCTTAACTTCGCTTGGCTAATGCCTCTCTCGATACGGAGTTTCTTAATGGATTGAATTATTTTGTCTTGATAATCAACACTTTCAGAGTTCATTTTTTATACTCAATTTGAGTACAAAAATAGAATCAATAATACACTAAATCGTACTCATTTTGAGTGTGTTTGTGCATTATTAAAGCAAAAAAACAGAATACCCCTTGGGGAAACTCAATGGCTAACTAATAAGATGTTGAAGTTAGTTGCCAAAAATTCTTTCCATCAAATCTTTATTCACTTCAGGATGCTGTTCATATAATTGGATGTTATGTTCAGCGATGTATTGTATTGTTTGCCATTCTTCTTCAGTAAGCGGATGATAAGTATTGTTGGGATAGTGCATCAATTCTTCAAATTCATCAACATGTTCATAAACATAATCTGTCTCTTCGGTGATGGCTTGCAGCATCGGCATCAATTCCGTTACTGTTTTGTTGTTGGCATAGTGGGCGAAGAAAAGGAATGAAGCGGTTTTCTTCAAAACATCATAAACCTTTGGAATATAATCATCCATTACCACTTGGAAAGAAGTCCGTCCATCGGGAGCCACCTTACTCTCCAATTCTTTCTTGCAAAGCAGGGCAGCGGCGTAAAGAACGTGAGTTTTATATCCCAAATCATATTCAAGGTCGTCACGTCTCTTTTTTGCTTCAGTTGGATTGAATGTGGCTATGTAATCCAAATATTGACGATAAAAATCCTCGCCTTCGCCTGACAATCCATGCATGACATCCAATATTTGGTCGGCAACACGGTCGAGTTTGTCAACATCCTGAATTCCACGACTCATCAAACTCTTAAGCAATTCGGTGTTTTGGGTTAGACTTTTCCTTTCCAGTTTGAGAAGGTTTTCGATGCTTTTATAGAATTCTTCATTCATAATTTAACCAAATCTTACTCATTTTTTTGTTACTTTAATCTACTATTCTAAAGCTGTATCAGTTTCCAGTGTTGCACTGCTGCAAAAGTAATAAAAAGAATGGAATATAGAAGGGTATATTATTCTTTAATCTGTCACATTTTCTCTCAGCAGCCCCTCACCTCCAATCTTTATGCGTCCGAAAGCAACTCATTTCTTGCCCAAGTCCTTCAGCGAGGCGCCGGTATGATACACCGTGTCGTCAATGCAGAGGAAGCGGTCAATTTAACGGCAAAACAGGGTTGAGCAACAAAGCGTCCACAATGGGGTGATACACTTGGCGGTCAGTTACTTCGGTGATGGTGGTTACCTTGTTGCCTGCGTCCTTAGAGGAAGCCCCGCAATGGAATATCCTTTCCGTGCCAGTGTTGTAATCTATCACAATGTAACGGTCGTGGTAGATGCCGCAGGTCTTTCGGAAGTTCAGGTTGATGGAGGGGTATTGGTTGTGGAAGTCGTCGAAATCGCATTGGTGCAGGCCGCGCCCGATGTTGTCGCTGAAGATGGTAATCTGCACGGAGGGGGAAGCCTCTTTAAGCAAAACGAGGGTTTTCAGCCCGATGTAGTTGTCGATGACAAAGATGCTTTTCTTGGCGGCCTTGTAGATTCCCGAATAGGCGATGTTGGCTTCAACCGATTCGCCGTTCAGAATCAGGTATTCGCGGCGCGTATTGGGGTCGGTGAAATCGTGTACCAACTTGGCCAGGTCCGCTTTGGACACCATATTGGCTTTGATTTCGGCGATGTCGGACGTGTTTTGTGTGGTTTGCACCGACAGTTGTAGCAGTTCGCTTTGGCCAATCAGGCTTCTCCTGTCGATAATGAGATCCTTCATCTCCTTGAAAGCGCGGACAAGGGCCTTGCTTTGCCGCGTGGCCAAATCGCCTTTCAGCACGGTCATCAGCATGTAAACGCCTTGCTCTGTGAAGACGTAAGGGAGGTATTTCGAGAATTTTCCTTGCCCCAATTCTATGGTCAAATTTTTTGACCTTGGAATCTCATCTGATTCGGATTTATCTGAATTTGAACTATCTACCAAATACCTTGAGGTCAAATTTTTTGACCTTAAAATAAGATGGTACTCTTCTTTGGTGAGTTGGAACCTGAAATCGTCATCAAATTTGGCTATATTATTCTTGACTTGCTGGTTTAGCGCTTTGGTTGTATAACCGTAAATACCAGCAAGGTCGGAATCCAGCATAACTTTTACGCCACGGACGGTGTAAATCAAGTCTTTGATACGGTCAGAAGATTCTATGCTTACAAGTTCTTGCATGGCGATTCCAAAAACGGCACACGGGGTGCTGCAACGCGGCAAAGGTAGTAAAAAAAACGGGACACAATCACCCTTCTTCGATAAGTTTCATTAGCGCTTCTTGGTCGGGAAGGGCTTTGCGCAAACGCTCTGGCATGTCGGTGGCGGTCTTGCATGTGGCTACCCCCATGGGCTTGTCGTAGTCTTGTATCATGTATTCGACATAGGTGCGGTCAGCACTTTTGCACAAAACGATGCCTATGCTTGGGTTTTCGTGTGGCTTGCGTACATAATCGTCGAGAAGCCGCAAGTAACCGTTCAGTTCACCAAGGTAAATCTGCTTGAAATCGCCCGTCTTCAGTTCGATAGCCACAAGGCAGTTCAACTCACGGTTGAAGAAAAGAAGGTCGATGCGGTGGTTATGACCGGCTACGGTGATGGTATATTGGTTGTCGACAAACAAGAAATCCTTGCCAAAGCGCAGGATGAATTTCTTGATGTTGTCCACTATTTTCTGTTCCACTACAGTTTCGTTCACTTCCTCAATGTCGCGGGCGCCAAGTTCTTCAACGTTGATGAAATCGAGCATGTATTGGTCCTTGAAGGCAAGGATGGCTCGCTTTGCGAGGTTGCCCGTGGGCAACTTTTGCAAGAAATTGTTTGGCAGGCTGCCACGTCGGGCGAAAAGGTCTTGCTTGATGCAGTTCTTGATGCCATCGGGGGTCAGGTGTTCACGAGCGCAGAGGGTGATGTAGAAGAGGCGTTCTTCGCGCAATTTGCACTGGGCCAAGATGTTGCAATGATGAGTAAACCCAATACTGCGGAAATCATTGGCGGGAAAAGCATCAATGGTGGGAAAAACGAAGGGCAGAATGGCGATTTTGTCCATCAATGCAGCAGCGGAACATAATTCGCCCGTTTGAATGGGCGAATTTGTAACAATATCATTGTCAATGCCTTTGCAAACAATTCCTGAATCGTCCGTTTGAATGGGCGAATTTGGTTGGCCGTTCAACGGGTCAAGTTCTTTCCATTCCTCAAAAAAGCCACGCATTCTTTTGATGTTTGTTTCCGAATAACCCCGTAATCCGGGCAAATCGGCACGTAAAAGCCGGCTGATGGTGCCGATTGCATCGGTACCCCAATGCCCTTTGCGGCTATTTGAAGAAATGTATCGTCCAATGGCAAAGTAGAGCATGAGCTGAATGTCGTTCACGCCTCGGGCTGCCTCATACTGTGCGGCCAATATCGCCTCTTTGATGGTGTTGGCCGCATGTGAATAAACAGTATTGGCTAGTTGATTCATTTCTTGTTTTATATTATCCATGCCATAATCCAAAAACAAAGCGTCAGTAACGCCTTAATTTTGCAGCGCTGCGGCACACGTAGTGCTGCAACGCGGCAAAGGTAGGAAATTTTGGAACAACAAGGAACGGTTTTGTCAATTTAACAACAAAACAGGGTTGAGCAGCAGGGCATCTTAACTTGGTTGGCCTATAACTTGGTTATCTCCTTCAACCGCCCATAATCCGAAAGCAAATTCCAAAGCCCGTCCTCTGAAAGCACCCCACGCTTGAGGTCTTTCGGCAGTTTGCCGGCTTCGTCGGCTTCAAAGTCCTTGCGCCATTGGGGAGAGGTGTAATAGGCTTCCAGTTCGGCGATGGCGGGTTGGAGGGCGGCGAAGTCCTCAAGGGCTTGATCGAGGCGGCGGACGACCTCCTCGCTCTTGTCGAAGAGGGCTTCCATGTGGGTGATACGGTCGATGCGGGTCATAGTTTGCGGTTTTGTTGACTTGTTGGTGAGGCAAAAATAGTGAATTTTGCGAAAATTGCAGCCTAAGTGTGCCACATTCAAATTAATTCCGTACTTTTGCAGCCCGTTTTTAGGCAGATATGGAAAAGAAGAACGAATTCCTGATTCCGGTTAGTGGCCTCGCCTTGGGGAGCCATTCCTACCAGTATGAAATCAACGACGGTTTCTTTGCTGGCATGGATTATTCTGAGGTTCAGCAAGGTAGGGTGACAGTGAAGTTGGATATTGACCGACAGGAAACCATGCTGACCCTGCATTTCGACCTCGCGGGAACGGTGCGCGTGCCTTGCGACCGCTGCGCCGACGAGTTCGACTTGCCGATTGAAAGCCAGCAGCAGTTCTTCATCAAGTTGGGAACGGAGAACGCCGAAGAGTCGGATGAGGTGGCTGTCGTTTCGCCCGATTTGAACGAGTACGACATCCGCCCGTTGGTGTACGAGTACATCATCCTCGCCATCCCGATGCACCGTGTGCATCCCGAAGGCCAATGTAACCCCTTAGTGATTGAGATGCTCAACCGCGAGGAAATGCCCGCCGAGGAGGAGGAAACCGACACCATCGACCCGCGCTGGGCCGCTTTGAAAGACATCGATTTGAACGATAAATAAACAATTGGTAATTAACTAGTTAAAATAACAAAGAAATGGCACATCCTAAAAGAAGACAGTCTCACACCAGAGGCGCGAAGAGAAGAACACATTACAAGGCAGAAACCCCTAACGTGACCATCGACCCGACCACCGGCACCATGCACGTGATGCACCGTGCTTACTATGTGGACGGCGACCTGTACTACAGAGGTCAGCTGGTCATGGCCGCCAAGCAGTGATTGCTGGCGCATGAACACGGCTCCAACGTGGACGAAATAGGGCGTTTTGTACCCTGATGGGATAAAAAATTGGAAAAATTTCCAAAAAAATGTCCAAAAGTGTGCCGTGAATGAAAATAATGCTTATCTTTGCATCACTTTTCGATGCTGAGGCATTGAGAAAAAATAAAGTCGGATTTTTTTCATAATCTTTATATTGTTTTTCCCCTCCTTTTTCCCCATCAGGAGGGGTTTTTTGTTGAGTATGGCGGAGTGAATTTGAGCCGAAATGTTTTCAAAACCCTCCAGCATAATAACTGCGGGCAATGTAGGGCGAAGGCTCGTAATAGGCACTGCCGTTGTAATTGTCGATGGTCTCGCAAATGGGGTTGTTGTAAACACGAAGGATACCGTCAGCATAGCATAGCTCCTTTCAAACTGGATGGATGAAAGTTCATAGCCGCAAAGATAGTCTTTTTTCCACACTTCCCGATATTTTCACTATATTTGCCGCATATTTCAAGGCCATGCAACTCTCGGAAGACCAAAAGAACTTCCTATAATGCAGCCTCGCCCAACCCCAAATGACCTTCGAGTAATCTTGAAGGTCTTTTTTCCAAATTTTGCGATTTTCGGCAGTTTTTGGAGAATAAATTTTGCGATTTTCGGCGTTTTTAGGCAAAAACATTTTGCGATTTTCGGCAAAAGAGTGTATTTTTGCAGCGTAAAAAGCAAGAAATCATGGCAACAAACACCTTTAGGAGAAAGATTTATGACCGATTGCTCAAATGGAAGAAAGAACGCTCTGGAGAGTCGGCCATCCTTGTGCAAGGGGCAAGGCGCGTGGGCAAGTCAACGATTGTTGAGCAATTTGCCAAACAGGAATACCAGTCCTATATCTTGATTGACTTCTCCAAGTGCACAAAAGAAGTTTTCCATCTTTTTGACGACATTTCGGACCTTAACCATCTGTTTGTGAGGCTGCAACTGGCCTACGGGGTCAGTCTGCATGAGCGCAATTCTGTTATCGTTTTTGATGAGGTGCAGAAACAGCCTTTGGCAAGACAGGCCATTAAGCCTTTGGTGGCCGACGGTCGCTACGATTACATCGAAACGGGTTCGCTGATTTCGATCAGGAAAAACGTGAAGGACATCATCATTCCCAGCGAGGAAACGCGAATCAACATGTACCCCATGGATTACGAGGAGTTTCGCTGGGCATTGGACGACACGGACACCATACCCTTGTTGCGCTCAATCAGCGAAAAGCCTGTTCCTTTGGGCGATGCGGCCCATAGGAAGCTGTTGCGCGATTTCAGGCTTTATATGCTGGTGGGCGGGATGCCGCAAGCCGTCAATAAGTATCTTGAAACGAACAATTTGGCGGAGGTCGATAATACAAAACGGGAGATTCTTGACCTTTATGACGGCGATTTCATGAAGATTGATGATTCAGGCAAACTCTCCATGCTGTTCAATGCGATTCCCGCCGAACTGAACAAGAACGCTTCACGTTATCAGGTTTCCAGTGTCATCGAAAACGGCAAGGCCGACCGCTTGACGGAATACATCGCCGACTTGAGGGAGTCGATGACTGTGAACATGGCCTACCACGTCAGCGACCCCAATGCTGGAATGTCGTTCTACAAAGACCTTGACCGCTACAAGATGTTTCTTGCCGACACGGGACTTTTCGTCACTCTCGCCTTTCGCGACAAGGACTTCACCGAGAATGTCATCTACCAAAAGCTTTGGAACGACAAACTGAGCACAAATCTTGGCTATCTGTATGAAAATGTGGTGGCTCAAATGTTGAGAGCGGCAGGGAATGAACTTTTCTATCACACATTTCCGACAGAAAAGGGCAATCGAAACTATGAAATCGACTTTCTGTTGGCACGGAAAAACAAGGTGTGTCCTATCGAGGTGAAGTCGTCGGGCTACAGCACCCATGCCTCGCTCGATGCTTTCTGCAACAAATATCCTGACCGAATCCTCAACAAATACTTGATATATTCCAAGGACATCAAGAAAGACAAAGGGGTGCAGTATCTTCCGTTTTATATGACGATGTTCTTGTAATCAAGAATTCACTATCTTTGCCGCAAATTTCAAGGCCATGCAACTCTCGGAACAACAGAAAGCCATCGTGAAGGCCGCGCCATTCGGACTGATTGGCATGTTGGGTGTTCCCTTGTTTAATGCACTCATCGGACGGCAAACCTGGATGGATACGCTTTGGGATTCTTTAATAAGCATAGGTGTTTGGGCCGTCTTGATTGGGTTGTTTTTGCTTGGGTCGAGGGTGCCGAAAAAGAAAAATAGTTAGGAATGAATGAATTAGATAATGCAATAATGGAAGTTGAGACGGGCTATACTATAAAATGCACCGACTTCAATGATTATTTGACTAAAATGCACGACTGATGTTTTGTGGAAACAATCAAATCTAAATAACAATGAAAAAACTATTCTCATTAATCGCAGCCGTAGTGCTGACAATGACAGTGGCCCGCGCCGACGAAGGCATGTGGCTGCCTTATTCGCTGAATGGCCAGAACTTGGCCGAAATGCAAGCCATGGGCTGCAAGCTCACGGCGGAACAAATCTTTAGTTTCAACCAGCCGAGTATCAAGGATGCCATCGTGCAATTCGGTGGCGGCTGCACGGGCGAAATCATCTCCCCTGAAGGCCTGTTGCTCACCAATCACCACTGCGGCCTGAGTTTCGTCCAAAAACTCTCGTCGATTGAGCACGACTACCTCACCAACGGCTTCTGGGCCAAGAGCAAAAGCGAGGAACTGCCCAACGCAGGCCTGTCCGTCTTATTTTTGAATAAGGTGGAAGACGTGACGGAAGCTGTGCTGAAAGGCGTTACTGCCGAAACATCCGAGGCCGAGCGTGAAGAACTCATCGCCAAGAACGCCCGCCAACTTGAGAAAGACCGCAAAGGCGACCGTAATGTGAGCATCGAGATTGTGCCGTTCTACAGCGGCAACCAGTACATCCTATTCGAGTACGATGAGTACAAGGACGTGCGCCTCGTGTGCTGCCCGCCTTGGGGCATCGGCAAATATGGCGCCGACACCGACAACTGGACTTGGCCGCGCCACAAGGGCGACTTCAACATTTTCCGCGTTTATACCGCTCCCGATGGCAGCCCCGCCGAGTACAGTGCCGAAAACGTCCCGATGAAGTCTAAATGGTTCCTGCCCATCAACTTAGGTGGCGTGAAGCCCGGCGACTATGCCATGATTCTCGGCTATCCTGGCTCGACTGACCGTTACTCGACCTCCTACACTGTGAAGAACGTCATCGAGGAGGAAGGCCCGGCCATCATCGACTGCCGCACGACCAAGCTCGACAACTACCGCAAGCACATGGATGCCGACCAAGAGGTGTTCATCATGTACGCCTCCAAGCAGGCAAGCGTGTCGAACTATTGGAAATATTACATCGGTCAGGTGAAGCAACTCAAGCGCAACCATGTGTATGAACGCCGTCAAGCCCAAGAGGAAGACTTCGCGAGATGGGTCGGTGCCGACCCGAAGCGCAAGGCCGAATATGGCGACATCTTCAAGGGCATAAAGCAGAAATGGCAGATTTTGGACGAAATCCAAAAGTCTTTCGTCTATCACCGCGAGGCGGGTTGGAACGGCGGCGAGGCTATCTCGTTCAGCCGCAGGTTCATGCGCATCAACAAGATGTTTGAGGACAAGGCCGACAAAGCCGACATCAAGGCCGCTGCCGAAAAGATGCAAGAAAGTGTGAACACCTTCTTCAAAGACTATTCCATGCCCCTTGACCAAGATGTGACCGCCGCGCTGCTGGCTTTGTTCTACAAGAACATTCCCGCCGACCTTCGCCCGAGCGAAATCACACGCATCGGCGACGCAAACAACGGCGACTTCACCGCGTATGTGGCCAAGGCCTTTGGGAAGTCCATTTTCACCGACAAGGCCCGTGTGGAAAAATGGATTAGCAAGCCCAAAGCCCTTGACAAAGACCCGATTTTTGCCCTCGCTATGAACATCATCGACTCTTATCAGGCATTGTATGCCCGCTATGAAGAAGCCCAAAACCTTGGCAACAAGGGCGAGCGCCTCTACATGAAGGGCTTGATGGAAATGCAGAGCGACCGCAACTTCTATCCCGACGCCAACTTCACCATGCGCCTCACCTACGGCACCGTGGAGCCTTACAAGGCCGCCGATGCCGTCAATTACAACTACTACACCACCATGGACGGCGTGATGGCCAAATACGTGCCCGGCAATTGGGAATTCGACATCCCGCAAGACGTGCGCGACCTTGCAAACAACAGGGATTATGGCCGTTATGCCAATGAAAAGGGTGAGTTGGTCGTCAACTTCATCACCACCAACGATATCACGGGCGGCAACTCGGGCAGTCCCGTCATCGACGGCGAGGGCAACCTCATCGGTTTGGCTTTCGATGGCAACTGGGAAGCTATGAGCGGCGACCTCAGTTTCGAGAACAAGGTGCAGCGCACCATCTGCATGGATGCCCGCTACCTGCTCTGGTGCATCGAGAAGGTCGGAAAGTGCCAGAATATCATTGACGAGTTGGTGATTAAATGAGATGATTGACGGAGGACGGAAGACAGAGGACGGAGGACATAGGACAGTCTCCAAGTCCTCAGTCTCCAGTCCTAAGTCCCAAGTCCCATTATGAGCAGAGGTTTCATAAAAGAAGGCGACCAAGAAGAGATTCCAAGGGTGCCGATGAGGGCGTATCTGCCCCAAGGCGTGCCCAACTATGTCACGAAAGAAGGGCTTGAAGCACTCAAAGAGGAGCTGAAAGCCCTTCAGTCTGAGCGCATCAAGGTAGGCGACGACTACATCACGGTCAATTTCATCGACGCAACGATAAAGCTGCTCGTTGACCGAATTATTAACGCTGTTGAAGTCGAGCTGTCCAAGTCCAAAAAGGACACGGTGAGCTTCGGGGCGTGGGTGCGCTACAACGGGCGCGTGGTGCGGATTGTGGGCGTGGATGAAGCCGATGTGAACAAAGGCCTCATCTCCTTTATCTCACCCATTGCCAAGGCATTGATTGGAAAGAAGGTAGGAGATGTCATAGAATTGAAAGGCTCGGGAAAAATAAAGCTGGAGGAAGTGTCGTTTGAGCCGATGGAACTCACGCAGATTGTCAATGACCAGCCCGTCAAAACCACGACTACAACGGAAAGTCGCCCCCGAAAAATCATCGAAGAGAAACCCGCAACGGTTGAGCAGACACAGCCGCTTTTAGAGGTCAAAGATGTTGATTTTTCAGCTAAAACTGCTGGACCTCGCCGTTTTGAGCCTGAAGTGAATGACATCGAGTTCCTGCCCATCGTCAATGAGCGGGGCAACATTTTAGGGCGGGCGATGTATGTGGAGTTGCACAAAGGGAACAAGATGTTGCACCCTGTGGTACATTTGCATATCATTAATGGCAAAGGTGAGACAACAAGGCTTTACTGGTGGCATGTGGCGTTTGGCGAAACCCCAGAGAAAACCCTCAAGCGGAAGTTGGCGGAAACCTTGGGACTATCGGGAGCAAATCCGAAGTTGAAGCGGCAATATATCAGGGATTCAAAGACCGAGAAGGAGCTTGTTTATGTCTTTACGGTTGTTTCCGAAGAAGACTTGCCCGTTCCCCCTGAAGGGAAAGACTATATTGATCTTTTTGAGAAAGATTAATCGTATAATTACAAGTTATAATTGAAAAGTCGGGAAAGCAAAGTGCTCTCCCGACTTTTTACATTCCCATGGTTCTGCGAATTCTGCGTGAGAAAAATCATTCCTTCACAAACTTCCGCACAGCCTTGCTTCCGTCAGCGAAGGTGGCATTCAGCAGGTAGCAGCCTTTGGCCAAGGCACTTACATCGATGGTTTCAATGCCGTTTTCAAGGTGCATCACATGTCTGCCGTCCATGCTGAAGATTTCCACTTGCTGCAAGCCCTCGGCATTAAGGCTCAAGGTTTCCGAAGCGGGATTGGGCCAAAGGGCGATTTGGCTTCCATTGTGTTCGCCCATTCCAGTGGTTTCGGAATAATACAAGGTGTAGAAGATGGAGGCCATTTCATCATCGTATGTAGTTTCCTCGATGGTCAACGGCTTGTTATTCATGGTAATGGCTGCATCGTCAAAAAAGTCGAGGCCAGCAATTGTGTTGCTCGGTACCGACAAGTCGTATGTTAAAGTCATCTTGTTTTCAATTTCCCAATCGCCGAGGATATTGTTGAAATCGTATTCCGCCTGGCTGGTGCAGTTATGGTTGGCATCGTAGGTGTATTCCATGCGGTTATCCTTCAGCCATGCAAGGTCAACCAAATCGAATTCAATTGTTTCAACGAGGTCGCCTTGAGCATCATAGTTGTATTCAACGCTTTGGTCTTCAATCCATTCGCCCAAAAGCCAATCATACTGCAATTCTCTAACCAATTTACCATTTTGGTAGGTGAATTCGGTTTTCTCATCTTTTTCCCAAACATTGTCTTCGCGATCAAATACAGTGACAAGCACCATATTGCCGTTGGCGTCATACTCGAAAACGTTAAGTCCATTTTCTATCCACACACCTTCTTCAAACTCGTATTGGGTGGCTTTTTCTACCAGGCTCTGGTTGTTGTAGGTATATTCAACCTTATCCTTGCTTCCATCCTCATAGGTGTTGACGGTGCTTATGCGACGGTTCTGGCTGTCGTAGGAGTGTTCCATGATCGTGCTTATGCCAAAGCCCGACATGACAACTTTCTTTGTGTTGAATTGGTTGTCGTACTCAAAAACAATGGGAATGGAAAGCATTTGATAAGACATGATTATACTGTCGAGTTTTTGCGTGTAGACAGCTGTTCCCCGATTGAGTTGCTCAACGGTTTTAATCCTTGATTTCAACTGATTTTCAGCCGATTTGTTCGTTTCGGTTTGTGCCTGTGCCGAAATCATAAAGCACATGGCAGCTGCGAATAGTAATACTTTTTTCATAGTAATTGATGTTTTAATTGTTAGACGATTGCTATTTGGATGCGTCAAAAGTACAAAAATTTTCGGAAGAACAATCTAAAGTTCCGATGGATTTGCAAATTCGACCGATCAACGACTATTACGGCCTGACCCCCACGAGAAATGGTTTCTTCATCAACTATTGGGCATTGAAATAATTCTGTTCGGTAATCGTGTAGGTTAGGCATCCAAAACCGTCATAATTCATAAGGAAAAAATGGCTTCGTTTTGTTGTCCAAACATAGTGCTCGCCCTCGAAATCGTAAGGCCCATTTCCTTCTTCTTGTGTGTAAACCAATTGTTTGCCATCGTCAAAAGTGAAGGTTACGGTTTCGCCATAGATGTCCGAAAGCAAAATCCCTTTTGCCATTTCAAAACTTGCTGTTCCCAATCCTTGCACACTATAGAAAGTGGTGTCTTTGGCTTTTTCAAGGGTGATGCCGTCAGGATGGTCATACCAAAAACCAGGTTGGACAACGGAAATGAAGGTTACGGCATGACCGCTGTCATTAACGAGTTTGCATGAAATGTCAAACATTGGGTCGCAAGATGTCAGTGCCACTGCCAATAGGCACAGAATGAAAACACTTTTCTTCATAATTATTTGAATTTAAACAACTTACTTACCGAAATAAAAATTATACGCATAATGCAGAAATAAGGCAGGCTTCAGTTGGTTGTGGGTGAAGGTTAGGCAACCTCCGGGAAGAATGTCTGGCCATTCGGTACTATACTCTTTCATGTTGACGAGCTGCCCACCAATGCCAATATCAGAGTGGCCAATGGAATAGCCAAGGATGAGTTGGGAGAAGAACCCTTCTACTGAATACCAGTTAGGGTCTCCGTTTTCAGGCTTGGCGTATTTCAAGGGAAAGGCATATCCGGCACGCAGTTCAGCATAAGGTCTTGACTTTTCTATACCGAAGCTGTATTTGGCATCGGCAAAGATTGGAAGGTATTGAAACGCGTGGTGTACGCAATAATTGGCCCCTATGCCGACTCCCAAACGGTCTCCCACTTGATAGCGCAAAACAGGACCTACGGCTCCTTCAAGGTCAATTGAATTAAAAGTACCTTGATAGGGATAACAGAACAAAATGCCGGCATTGGCTTCGGCTTGAAGCACAAATTGACCCTTTTCTTGGGCGTGGAGGCCACCTAATGCAAGTAGCAATCCAAACAAAAAGATGTTTCTTTTCATAATTAATTGAATTTTAAATCTTTGAACTTTGAATCTTGAATCTTAAATCCTCTATTAAGGCTTGTGCGCCACGACACGGAAATTGTTGAACCATCCCTCGGCCTCGTCGGTGCCGTTGCTGATGACGAGATGATAGCGGCTCAAGGGTTGGTCGCCCATATAGAATCGCGTTCCAGTGTTGTATCCCGAAGTTACGGTGTCGCAAAAGATGACATGGTTTTGTCTGTTGCTGATGCTGACGACGCACTCACCCATATACTCGTGGAAGTACACGTAGACGGTCTTTCCCCAATAGCCCGCTTCGATGTTCGGATGGCGCATGTCGCCGTTGGAAAGCGAGCCTTTGATGTCGATTTTGTCTTTGTCGTCGATGAGGTCATTAGTATTGGGTTCCTTGCGGCAAGAAGCCGTAATCAAAGCGACAAACAAGACTGCGAATAATGATAAATATTTGGTTTTCATGTTTTTTTGTGGTTTATGGTATTCTTGTTAAAGAGAAATCTCCCTTGGTGAAAGACAACAGTCCAAACTCTTCGTTGTAATACCAATCGTAGAGCAACTCGCCTGTGAAATGGCTGTATAGAATTTCGTGGTGGACGTGTTCGTATTCGATGCCATTGATAGTATAGGAACTGACGGACGGCAGATACATGTCCAAATTGAGTTCGCCTTCGTTGGATATGAAGTAAAATGAGAACTCCTTCCCAGGCTTCACGGTGAAGCACATGTGGTTTGCGTATGATTGCTCATAGAGTATTACCGTGCGGGCATAGCACTCCGTCGAATGAGGTGCCGGGTGCATTACGTCTCCACCATGGATGGCGTTGATGTATTGTTCTCCATTGTAGGGATAGATTTCGTCGCGGGTAACTTCATAGGTCACCGTGTCGCCATCTTGGTTGAGGAATTTCACGGTTTGCCCTTCCCGATAAGGGATGGCTGCCGCGTCTTTTTCGGATAGTTTCAAGTAGATGTCTGCATGTTTGACGCATGAACTCATCAAAAGGAGCATCATGCCAATTGTCCATATCTTTTTCATTGTGCTCTGTTTTTAAGTTTGTATCTAATTCCTATGCTTAAGTTGCCTTCCATTCCGATGCCGCATTGCAAAAAGCCAGCGATGCGCTCGTTGCCAACCTCAATGCCAGCAGCAGCTTGCCATGCGAAACTGAAATGCTTGGCAGGGAGTTCCACACCAAAAAGTTCAGGTTGGTATTCCTTTAGTTTGTATCCCCAAAAGCATACGCCAGCATCAAACTTGGTATAAAGAACGAAGTGCTTTTTGTTGATGCAATTAAGTTTCAAGTGTCCCATGATGGAATGGCACGACTCGTTGAGCGAACAAACCAAAGGGTTGTTAGTGAGGATGCCGTTATAGGTGTAGTCGATGATTCTCGGGTCGAAGCAATAAGTGCCGCCCACGCCGACTACCTGATTGAAAAAATGGGTGTAAGCACCATAAAAAGCCCCCACTTTATCTAAATGATGGCGAAAGCAAGAACTTTCCAAATCGAACTCATCCCCACTCACGGGATGGAAGCCATAGCCAATGCTAAACTCATCGCTAATGTAACATTCCTTTTCTTGTTGCGCCATGGCTGGCAGACATAAGGCCAAAGCCAAAGCAATTACAAATGGTTTTTTCATAATTTATTGAATTTTAAATATTTAAATCCTAAAATTTGAATTATTAATCTTGAATCTTTTAATCGCTTTCAATGGGCACAGGAGCGCGATTGGGCGTTTCCGCGTTCTCGAAATGGAACCATGCCGAGGCTTCTTCGCTACCGTTGGTGATGTAGAGCCGATAGTCGCCAGTGGGTTCGTTCTCCATGAAGATGCGTAACGTGGCTGGATACTGTTTCTGCACGTTTCTGGCATACAGCACGTCTTCGTTCTCGGCGGAAAGGGTAATCAGACATGGCTCAACGGCCTCGTTGAAATAGACATAAACCGTCTTTTCCACCAACTCTGCGTAGATATTGACGTATCGCATGTCAGGTTTCATCAGCGCACCTTTCAGGTCGATTTTGTCCTTGTCGTCGCCAGAGACGTAATTCATCATGGGTTTTTGTTTCTCACACGAAGCGAATGTCAAAACGATGACGGTGAGAATGGATAATAATAAAGGTTTGTATTTCATGGTCTTACACATTTTCTTTCATTTTATTGTTGAGGCTTGCCCTCACCTTATCGACATTATAGACGCTGCAACCGAGCACATCGGCATACTCTTGGCGCGAAAGTTTGAAGTGCGAGAGCAGGCAGTAGCGGAACTCCAAGTCAGTCAAGTCGGGATATTGTTTGTGCACAAAAGCGATGAAGCCCGGATGCACCCCTTCGAAAGCGGCCTCGAAACCAGCCCAATGGTCTTCGCCTTCAAAGAGCGAATGTTCCAAGTCCTTGAAAGCCATCGCATTGCTTCTGTCGCGCGACAACACCTCGAAACAGCGAATGATGTTGCATTTCTGTAAGTACTCATCTTTCAGCTTGTCGCCAAATTCTGCCTGTAATTCGCTTTGCTGAGCGTTTTGTTTCTGTAGTTTGTCGTATTGTGCTTGCATCTCGTAATGCGCTTGCTGTTGCTGCGCGTTACGTTTCTTCAGTTCAAGCAAGTTCGCGTTGATTTCTGCCTCAATGCGTTTCTTTTTCAAGGCGTTGAGAATCAATACGGTGACCAAAACCAAAGCGGCAATCAAGACGATGGTGAGTACGATGATGAGCCTTTGCCGCGAGAGCATTTGGCGGTTGTGTTGGTTGGCCTGTGCCTCGAAGTCGTATTTCTTCTGGATTTCGAGGACGGAACTTTGGGTTTGGTCGGAAAGCAGGTCCAAAGCGACTTTTTCGTGCTGTTTCTCAAACTGATAGGCTTTTTCATAATCGCCCACGGCAAGCGCATCCTTAATCAAGAAACCATAAACGGCGGCTTGTGTTTCGGGCCTACATTCCACTTCCTCTATTGCGCTGAGCATCCGTGTTTTGTAGTATTCCAGCGAGTCGCGCTCGTCTAAGGCCAAATACACCTTGGCGAGGTTGAGCAAGGCTATGGGGCGACGTTTTTCGTCCACCAAGGGCAGGGTTTTGCGCAGACAGTCCAAGGCGGCATCGTTTTGGTCAAGAAGTTGATAGGCAACGGAATAGTTGTTCCAAACCGAGGCTTCGGTGACGTTGTCCCCAACGGTTTGCGCCAAATTCAAGGCTTGTTCGAGATAGACAAACGCGCTGTCATATTCATCGATGACGATATTCATCATGGCCACGGCGTTGAGGCACTTGGCCTTGCGCGAAAGGCTGTCGCCCCACAGTTCGGCGGCGGCCTTGTAGTTCGAGATGGCCTCGGCCTCGTGGCCGCTGTTGTTGAGCAAGTCACCTATATAATATTGTGCGAAGGCCGCACTCACCGAGTCGCCGACCTGCCTACCATACTCGTCCGCCTTTTTGTAGCAGTTCATTGCGGCCTCATATTCCTTTTTGGCTTGGCGCACGCAGCCGCTGTAGAGCGCGGCGGGAGCGGCGTTTCCGTAATCCTTTTGACGCACGAAGTAGTCGTAAGCCTCAAAGATTTGGTCGTCGTTGCTGATGTCCTCGTAGGCCTTGTATTTGGCGCGCACCTCCGCTACCACGGCTTGCATCCGTTCCGTCTTGCTCCCAGTGTTGCAAGCGGCAAGGAGCAAAACCGCCGCGAGGAGGAGCAAAAAACCTGATTTTATTTTCACCGATTCACAATTCATTGCGTGTTACGTTTTTCGGTGCAAATGTATTACAAAATTTCGACGAAAAATACAACCGAATCGGCCATTACAAACTTTTGTAAAAATCCGATATTGAAAATCAATGAGTTATGGTTTTTGATTACAACTTTTTATTGCCTCAATAATTAACGAAATGGCCATTACCGTAATGTACATTCCGTTGCAAAGATAATTAATCTCTGACAATTGACCGTGGTTTGATCATTTTTTACTTCGACGGATTTGCAAATCCAATGGAGCCAAAGTATAACTCAAAATGTTGCGTTTACAACTTGAATTCGTTTTCATGATGTGCTGCCTTGTAAAATGGGCGCAGAAATATCGGTCGAGGACCAAAGAGTGAAATGTGGGGATGCGATTTATGGCAAAAAGGTGTCCAAATCACCGCTGGTTTGGGAAATATGCTTATTTTTGCGCACTTAACTCAGAAAACAAAAGCAAAATGAACAAGAAACTCTATCGTTCGATGGCCGACAAGAAACTCTGCGGCGTGTGCGGCGGACTTGGCGAATACTTCGATGTTGACCCCACATTGATTCGTCTGTTGTGGATTGTCTTCACTTTCATGGGCGGTGCAGGTCTTTTGGCCTACATCATCTGCGCCATCGTTGTTCCGCAGCAGGGGCAGTTGCCGAATCCGTAATCAATCCTCCACATTTGGTTGGTTGTCAAAGAAATGCTCCCGTTATTGTTCTTTAAGGACGGGAATAAATACCTTTTTCATATCGTTAAAGTTTATGGATTGCAAAGGTATCAATTATTTTGTTGTTGGATGAAAGGTTTGTTGTGAATGTATGCCAATAAAGAATCTTTTTCTATTTGTTCTTCATTATTGTACAATTTAGCCATAATTTTATCATGCCATTCTTTCGTTCTACTCTGTTGTTCTTCGTTGGCTTTGTCAATAAAGTTGTTCATTCTTGCTTCGCACCAAGGTTGGGAGTAAAAATAGGAGAACAAGTATAAATAATCAATTATTTCATCAATTGTTATAGTTTCCAACTTATCAAGTTTTTGCTTTACAGTTTCTATTATTTTATCATTTAAAATTATAACATTGTACAAATTATCATCAACACGGCTGAGATTAAATAGAAAATGTGAAAGATGTGCAGATGATATTTTTTCAAATGCATTTGGCTTTTCAAAAAATACATTGTCTTTATCAATAATCATTTCTACAAGGGTATTGGCTACTTGTTGAAAACTTTTTATATGTGCTTCATCAATACAATCACCCATTTTTCTAAGAAAGAGATTAAGTTGTCTCCAATTCAATTCATTTATATAGAATCCTTCAGTGCTTAGTTTTGAAATAAAATGTTGAAATTCAGTTTTGTTGTATTCATCGTATTTTAAAAATGAAGCGTTAGAAATCAAATTTTTCTGGTCTTTTTCCTTTATAAAAACAAAGTCATAACTTTGTTCGTTGTTTCTTTTTTGTTTATTAGAATTATGAAACTCTTCGCAAACAAGAGCGTGTTTTGCTTTTATTATACGTCTACTTTTAGTAGTAAAAAAGAAGTGCCTAAGACCTGTAACATTATAGATTGCAGACCAATGTGCAAGATAATTGCGTAAATCAGCAGGATTATTAAAAATGTTAGAATAGATTTCTTCAGGTTTGTATTTAAGATGATTCTCCAAACCACTACACAATCTTGTTAATAGACTAGGAGATAATTCAAGGATATAAGGCCTTAATGTATCAATATTGCTATCAAGAATATTACGTAATGAGTCTATACTATGACCATTTTCTGTATGAAGCATCTGAATTATAAACCCTGAGTTTATTTTCATAATTATTTCTTTTGCCTTATTCCATTCTGTCAATTCCATAATAATATCTCTAAACTCTTCTTTCCTTGCCATCAAACCCGAAACGAGCAATATGAAATCACCTTCAAAATCTTTTGTATTGGTTTGTTTTAAGATGAAATCATAAATGAAGAATTTTACAAATCCTTCTGTTTCGTCGATATAATTCACCTTCTGTTTGTAACATATAGCCTTAAAAAGGAAATAGGCTTCAACAGAGTGTGGTAAATAATATAAATTGTGGGATTTGACAAGAAGACCTTCTTTTACTAAATTCTCTATGAGACCATTATTAATCCCTTCGTTTCTTAAGAATTGTTTTATGGCTTTTGGGTGTATAGGAACATCAAACTGAAAAAGAGAACTGATATATAGCAACACCGTATCTCTATCTGGCGAATCATTCAATTTATAAGTTTCTATGAAATCATTAAAGATGTCTTCTTCTGTTACATCGGATACATATTGTATTTTTACATTATTCTGCCATGTTCTCAGATAGATGCCCAATAACCTCAAATTAGCTCCGTTGGAATCGTCGTCATTCGGAGAGATGGTTTCGATGAAAGCCATCATTTTCTCTTCGGACTCAAAAGGTTCTCGATTAGTAACTACCTGATAAAGATTGACTATTTCTTGAACATCATTCTCATTGGGATGGAGGTTTATTGTTTCTCTCCAATTTGTAAAACAATCATAATCAACAATGGTGGGACGGGCATTGAGAAGGAACTTGATGTTGGTACTGATTTCTTCTTGGTTTATTGTTTGGTTTTCAATCGTTTGTTTCAGTAATTCTGGATTGGAGCACGCATGAACATTTTCAAGAACCAACAAATACTTCTTGTCTTTGTCTTTATTCCAATCGAATAGTAATGATTTCATGTCATTGAAAAAAGACTTGCTTTCATTTCTGCAATCTACAAAATAAATAATTGTGCTATTTTCGTGGTAATCGAAAGCGATGATTCTTGACAAAAAGGTCTTTCCCCGTCCTTCAGGTGCAATAATCAAGCAAAAGCATATCGATTCCAACCAATTTGTGATGGTTTCGATGGTTTCTTTCTTGCGGTATATTTTGTTTTCACGAATAAGGTTTTCGTGGGCATCTTGAAGGAAAGCAGTTTTGCTGTTGGTGGAGAGTTCTATTTCATAAGGAACAAGCCAATTCGGGAGTTTTGATTTCTCAACATGTTCTTTTATTTCTTTGGTGGTTTCGTCAATGCAATCAAGTTTTTTATTTTGATGTAATAATAATTCAATTTGATTGTGGATTTCCACTAAAATTTTTTTTGCTTCATCAAGTTTTTCATCTTGGAGTAAATGTTGATAGTTTTCGAGTTCTTGATGCAGGAAGTTCAGAAAATCCACATTTTGCATTAATGAATCATAGAATTTATAAAAGTCATTGCCGAGCCAATTTGGTATGTCTATGTTCTCGTTCTTTGCTTTTCTTATTACTAAATCTAATAATACTTTGTTTATTTCTTTTTCGTCAATAGGCTTCCCCAGCAAGTGTTGAGAATCGATTTTGGCTTCTCTTTTTGCTATTTTAATAGCCTTATTCAGAAGACTATCAAGTTTGGACTTAATATGGTCGTTGATGATACCATAGATATCTATGCCAAGTGAAATGATTGATAATATCAAAGAAGCCGTGTTCATAACATATTTCTGCATAAAATGATAAACCGATTTTCAAACTGCAAAAATATGATATTTTGCTTTATTCTTTTGGTCGTCATTTTTCTTTTTCATCATTTTCAAAAAACCCTTCCCGTTGCAATTCAATAAGCACGGCCTTGATTTCGCCATAATTATAGGTTTCGCCAAGCACTTCACGCGCAGTGCTAATTTGCGGGTCGAAGGTGGATTCAAAGTATTCTAAAATCTCGTTATACTTCTCTTTCTCAACGAATTGTGAAGCCTTCAGAACGCCTTGCTCCACAAAGCGCACCAAGTGGCTGTAAATCGTGCTTTCGGCGAGTTTTCTTTCCTTGGCGATAGCCTCAACCGACATTCCCCTGTCGAACATCTCCTTGGTGATGCGGTAGGTTTCGCCTATCGGCTTCTTGGCCTTTTTCTTGGGTTCTTCGGGCATCGAGCCAATGTCGGCTGTTTCGGGGTTTTCACCAATAGAACGCAGAACGATGTCAAGAATCTCGGCTCCATAATTTCGTATGCGCTTGGTTCCCATCCCTTCAACATTTCTCAATTCTGACAGCGTAACAGGCTTTTCAGCGGCGATGGCTTTGAGGGTTCTGATCGGTGCGATGTTGGGGGCTGGCACATCATCGGTTTCGGCTCGTGCAGTTCGCCATGACAACAAAATTGAATACAGACTGCCATTCTTGCTCGGCTCAAATTTGATTTCCACTTTCTTCTTCTCGCTCTTTTCCGCCTCAATCGCCTTCACCGACTTGGTCTTTTGGTATTCCTTGACGCTGAAACCGTTCTTGCAGGCATCAAGGCAGCAGGCTTTCAGGTAAATGTCCTCTTTCAGTTGTTTCAAGGCATCCGTAAGTTGCTCGTTGACGGCTTGGTTGTCGGTCTTGAAAGGCAAGTCAAACAAGCCTTTGGCAATGGCTTTGAGGTGCTCGTCGAAATAGGCCACACCTTTTATTAATCGCTCTTGCAAGGCTGGGTTTTGCTCGCACGATGGCGCTTCGGCATGAAGCCTCTGGATTTGGCTTTCAAACTTGTTCCCGACTTGGCACAATTCCTCATGAATCCTATTGCGCCGCTGCGCGAGGTCTTGAATCAAGGCGGTTTCAAACAATGTGTCGTTGCCGTAAATCACCTTCACGAGTTTCACGAAATCATTGTAAATGCCGTCAAAATCAATGAGTTCGAGCATAGTTTCCAATTCGTAATCGTGGCGCAACAGGTCGATTTTCTCTTGCGTGGGTTCCTTTTCGGGAAGGGTTTCAACGAACTGGTCAACAGAATAATCGTTGACCAAAGCGTTGGAAGTGATGAAGGTTTTCAAGACGATGCCTTCGAGCGAGGTGCAACGGCTGAGGGCGACGTAAACTTGCCCGTGCGCGAAAGCCTGTCCCGCATCGACGATGACCTTGTTGAAAGTCAGGCCTTGGCTTTTATGTATGGTGACAGCCCAAGCCAAACGCAACGGAATCTGGGTGAAACTGCCGATTTCCTTTTCCTCAATTTCTTGATTTTCAGGATTGATGGCGTATTCCATGTTTTGCCAAGTCAGTTTCGGCACGGTGAGCTGCTCGTCGCCGCTTTCTACGGTGACAGTGCCTTCCTTTTCGTCAAAACCGACGATTCGCCCGATTTTGCCGTTGTAGAAGGCTTTTTCGGGGTTCGGGTCGTTCTTGACGAACATCACCTGCGCCCCGATTTTCAGCGTTAGTTCTTCCTTGGTAGGGTAGGTGTTTTCGGGGAAAGTGCCTTTCACTTCCGCCCTGAAAACCACAGGCTTCTCCTTGATGGCCGCCAATTTCGACTCGTTGATTTGGTCGGCTTGGTAGTTGTGGGTGGTCAGGGTGATGTAGCCTTCATCGTCTTTGGGGACAAAATTAGGCTTGAAGCGCGTGTTGAGCAGGCGCACACATTCCGCATCCATGCGGTTGTTGCGCACCTTGTTCAATAAAGTGATGAAGTCCTCGTCGTGCTGTCGGTAGATGTGCTCCAATTCCACGCAAATGTAAGGCGCATTTTTCAGCACTTGGCTGCCGAAAAAGTACGGCGTTTCATAATACGGTGAAAGCACTTCCCATTCCTCTTGTTTCGCAACGGGCGCAAGTTGGTGAACATCGCCAATCATCAGAAGCTGCACACCGCCGAAAGGTTTCGACGAGCGGCGCACACGGCGCAACACGGCATCGATGGCATCCAAAACGTCGGCACGCACCATGCTGATTTCGTCGATGATGAGCAGGTCGAGGCTGCGCATGAGGTTGATTTTCTTTTTGTTTAGTTTCTGGAGTTGCGCCGCCTTTGATTTGGCCGACATTTTGCCCCAAGCCATCGTGTTTTGGGCGTTTTCGGGAATTTGAGGCCCGAAAGGCAGTTGGAAAAACGAGTGAATCGTCTGTCCGCCCGCGTTGATGGCAGCCACGCCCGTGGGTGCCACCACCACCATGCGCTTGTAGGTCTTCAGCGGCAGGTTTTTCAGGAAAGTGGTCTTGCCGGTGCCCGCCTTTCCTGTGAGGAAAATGTGCGAGTCGGTGAAAAGAACCAGTTCCTCGACGAACTCAAGTTTTTGGTTCACAAAGGTTTGTTGCGCCATGCTTTGTATTGCGTTCATTTGGCTAAAGTAGGAATAATTTTTCATTTTTGTTGTGGGGTTTGGGATTTTTTGTAATTTTGCAGGCATAAACCGCACACATTCCAAATTTAACACAAGAGGTAATTAGAGTGCGGTGGACTTCAACCGACGGACGGGAAATGCCGGATAGCAAGCCCCTTAGTAACTCCGTCGGTTTTTTATGTGCTTATCGCAGTAATACAATATTGTATCTTCATTTCAGTTTTCTTTTTCACGCCAACGGTAAGTTTTGCCGTTCCTATGCCAACCAACGGACATTCCATAATAATCATTTCTGAGAATTCGCTTTGGTTTTTGATTCCTGCCTTTGCTGGCGTTGGCTCACCAACTTGATAGGCGTTTTTCAGAATCAAATCAAGTTGCAACACGGCTAATGTCGATAGATATGACTTGGCTGCATGACGCATGGTCTCAGTGATAGACAAATACCGAACATTAATAACATCTTTCAAATCAGAGTTATAAGCCGCTTTTGTTGGATTCGCTTCATACCAACTTCTGTACACATCTGAAATAATGGCTTCCCTTGCTTTAATGTCTTCTTTGGTGTTCCCCATTGGGACATCAACGGTCTTGTTTTCTCGTGTGTTCATGGTAATTCGTTTAGTTTTTCTGCTGCAAAATTGCAAAACCCACCAAAACAAAGCCGTTGATTAAACGTTTGTAGTCGACAGCAGTCGTTTGCTGTCGGATAAGTGTTTGAATATTAACGGAATGTAAACAATTCAACAATTCAACATGATTCAATTCAACAAATTACTATCTTTGTGGCGTTTTTCAACATAGACAATCACAAAATCTCAACAATATGAAAAAAACATTCTCAGCAATCGTGGCATTGGCTCTCGTTTTCTGCTTCGGGAAGGCCAATGCCTGCACCAATTTCCTCATCACCAAAGGCGCCTCCACTGACGGCTCCTGCATGATTTCCTACGCCGCCGACAGCCATGTGCTTTACGGCGAACTCTATCACTATCCCGCCGCCGATTGGCCCGCTGGAGCCATGCTCGACGTGTATGACTGGGACGGAGGCATGTATCGTGGCCAAATCCCTCAGATTGCGCACACTTACAATGTGGTCGGCAACATGAACGAATGGCAATTGGCCATCGGCGAAACGACTTACGGCGGCCTCGAAAGCCTCTGGGAAGGCCAAGGCATCATCGATTACGGTAGCCTGATTTACATCACTTTGCAACGCGCCAAGACCGCCCGCGAAGCCATCAAGTGCATGGGCGAACTGGTGGCCAATTATGGCTATGTGAGCGAGGGCGAATCGTTCTCGATTTGCGACACCGAAGAGGTGTGGATCCTCGAAATGATTGGCAAGGGCAAGCAAAACAAAGGTGCTGTGTGGGTTGCCCGCCGCATCCCCGACGGCTATGTGAGCGGTCACGCCAACCAAGCCCGCATCACCACTTTCCCCTTGGCGAAGAAAAACAAGACCAGCATCACTTTCAAGCAAATCGACAAGCTGTTTAAGGACACGAACATCGACTGCGTTTATGCCGACGATGTCATCAGCTTTGCCAAGGAGATGAAACTCTACGATGGACCGGACGAGAAGTTCTCGTTCTCAGATGTTTACAATCCTGTCGACTTCAGCGGTGCCCGCTTCTGCGATCTCCGTGTGTGGGCTATGTTCAACAAGGTGACTGACAACATGAAGGACTATTGGGGCTATGCCACGGGTCGCGACATCAAGCGCGTGCAGCCCTACAAAGCCGGCATGTGCCAAACGCCCGACAATTTCCCCACCAACCGTATGCCTCTGTGGGTGTTGCCCAACAAGAAAGTCAGCGTGCTTGACATGATGGACTTCATGCGCGACCACCTCGAAGGCACTGAACTCGATATGTCGCAAGATGTGGGTGCAGGCCCGTTCCACTGCCCTTACCGTTGGCGTCCGATGGAGTTTGAAGTGAAAGGCCAGACATACGTTCACGAGCGCACTACCGCCACCCAGCAGACTGGTTTCTCGTTTGTTGCCCAAAGCCGTGGCGACCAGCAATATGGCATCATTTGGTTCGGTGTCGACGATGCCGACAACTGCGTCTACTGCCCGATGTACACCTGCATGACCGAAATCCCTGAGTGCTTCCGCGAAGGCAACGGCTCGATGACTGAATGGTCGGAAACCTCCGCCTTCTGGACTTTCAACCAAATGAGCAACTGGGCTTACACGAAGTACAATTACATCCACCCCGAAATCCGTCAGCGTCAGCGCGATATGGAAACCAAATGGGTGGAAAAGGTCGTTCCCGAGTTGGACAAGCGTGTATTCGCCATGAAGGGCAAGGAAGCCCAAGTGAAGGAACTCACCAAGTTCTCTTGCAATTCGGCCAACGAAATGACCGCCATGTGGAAGCGTTTCTACCACGAACTGTTCATGAAGTACATGGACGGCAACCTGAACACTCCCGGCGAGCCTGTGAAGGGACAAAAATACGTGCCCATCAACAGCAAACACCCCAAGTATAGCGACGAGTATTACCAAATCCTCATCGAGAAGACGGGCGACAAGTATAAGGCTTATTGATTTCCCCTTTTCCGCTTTCCATCGTCTAACAATGGTGCGTAAAGCGTTTTTTGAAATTAATCCCGATGCCCCTTGACACGCATCGGGATTTTTTCTTATCTTTGTCGCCGAAATAATTGGACATTCCGACAAGCTACAAAAACAAAAAAACATGAGCGAAGCAACCTTGACAAGCCTTTTGGAATACCTCAATGGTGCCCTCACGCCGAGCAACCGACGCTGGCTGGCGGAGCATCTGATAGAACATGCCAATACAGAAGAAAGCGAAGACTTGACGCCATACACCATCGGGGATCTTCACCGGATGGTGGCCGAAGGAGAGAGAGAGTTTTCTGAAGGAAAATGGCAAGACTCTGAAGATATGTTCCGTGAGTTGGAAGAAGAATTTTCACAAGAGGAACTTCAATATGCAGAAGCAGTATGAGGGTAAGGTGGAATGATAGGTCGAAAAAACAGTTGCGCAAGACGGCCAACTATATTGGGCAAACAATTAAATAACCAACAATTAAAAACGACAAAACAAAAACAAACAACAAACAACAAGCCATGTGCAGTTACAACATAACACTGAGCGATACTTTGGTGGAAAAAGTGAGACCTTCCTTTGCCGACGACAACGCATTGCAGCTTTGGCTCCAGCAGCAAGTGGAGGAAATCTTGCTCAATCTTTCTTTACGGCAAGAGACAAAGATTCGCGCGAGGAAAGCTGTGACGGCCATGAGCCAACAAAGCGAAAACAATGGCAACTCTCAATTGACGCTTGGCGAGATTAATGCCGAGATACGCCAAGCAAGGCAAAAACAAACAGAAGAGCAGGCTATTCCTGATGCCGTGCTCCGTCTGCTTGGCGCAGGCTTACCTTTGGACGATGACGACCTGAATGGGCGCAAAGCCTATTATCAACACCTTGAAGAGAAATACCAATGACTAAGCTTTTTCTTGATACAAACGTCTCTCAATTTAAGGACTTCGAGGATGCCATGCAATATCATTCAGCAATGCAAGCTGGTACCGAGGCTGTCATTACCAGAAACGGCAAAGATTTCACCAACTCGAAACTCCCTGTTATGACCGCTGGTGAGTATCTTACCATGATAAGCCCAATAAACTAAAGAGGAATCTTAAATCTTTGAATTATAAACCTTGAATCATAAATCTCAAACAATTAAATAATTAACCATTTAAAACAACAAAAAAATGAGAAAAAAATTTACAATCCTAACCGCAGCACTCGCCCTCCTCGCGATGCTCGCCGTACCGAAGGGGGGATGGGGACAAACAACTACACTAGTATCGGGTTCGGGTAGTAGTGGTTATGCCGTTCCTGACGGATGGACTACTAGTGGAACTGTTGAAGGTGGTCAGTATCTTAAATTCGACGATGGTACAATCACATCCCCTCAATTTGAACCTCATAACGAATTGTCATTTAGTTATTCTGTGGCTACTTTTGGTAGCGGGACGAATCATCCTTTGACAATTCGTATTTTGAATGCTTCAACAAATGCGGTTATCTTAGAGCAGACAACAGTCACCCCGACTAGCAGCTCTTATACAAGTCCGGAATCTCCTTTATCATTAGGCGATGTTACCGTAGCCTTTAAGATTCAAATGTATGGTCCTACTGGAAAGGGTGTACGTTTACGTAATTATTCTGTTACAGGAACTCCTGCTGGCGACATCCCCACTACCTACACCGTCACCTACAACGGCAACGGCAACACGAGTGGTGATGTGCCAGTTGACAACAATGAGTACGATGAGGAAAACAACACAGTTACCGTTTTGGGTAACACGGGCGGCCTCGCCAAAACTGGCCACACCTTCAACGGTTGGAACACTGCCGCCAATGGTAGCGGCACTTCATATGCTGCTGATGACCAATTCACCATTAGCGCAAACACCACCCTTTATGCACAATGGTCTCCCAATAAGTACAGTTATACTTTGAATGTTACAGGAACTGAACATCCTGAAGAAGCTGTTGGAATCTATGTTGATAATCAAACGGGTTGGGAAAGTGGTGGCCAAATTGAATATGGACAGCAAGTTACAGTTTCTGTTAGTCCTTTGAGTGGCTACACTTATACCACCACCGTGACCTATGGCGATAACGTCAATGTTCCAGTAGTGAACGACATGTTCACCATGCCAGCTGGAGATGTAGCGATAACCGTGGTACTTACGCCCTGCGTAATTTGGGATTTGACCACAGCTTCTTATTCATCCGCCTCAACTACCAGTGTTACTTGGAGCAGCGACTATGTCATTATGACAAACGATAAAGGAGATAGTCAAACCAATGCAAACAGTTATTTGGGCGGTGGTGATTACACTCATACTCGTTTTTATAGCAGTCAAGTCCTTTCTTTTACACCTGTGTTAGGATATACAATAAAAAGTATTGAAATAACAGCTGTTAATAATTATGTAGCTGGCTTTATTGAGAATACATGGACTAATGCAACTATTAAGAATTCAGGTACTAAAATCACAGTTACCCCAAACAATGGTAACAATCCATGCTCTGTAGTCATTTCAAAAGCTTGCCGCGCTACTTCAGTAACAGTTAATTATGAAGTAAGCACACTCGAGCCGCATGACATTACTAACTCTATAAATATGGTAAATGGAACGGTAGTGGCAAGTCATTCTTCAGCTGTTGAGGGTACCATCGTTACCTTGACAGTCTATCCTGCCGCAGGTTATCATCTTGAAAACGTAGGTTACATTGATGTTGTTCTTTCTGCAACCCCTGGAACCTCTGTTGCTATAACCCAAGTAAATGATGGCACATTCACTTTCACGATGCCTGATGAAGATGTCACTGTTGTCGCCTTATTTACAGAATATTCAGGAACTTACTACACATTGGTCAACAGCGCAGACGACCTTATTCCTGGTAGGCATTACATCATCGCAAGCAGCAAAAATGCTGGCGCAGCATACGCTATGGGCGCTCAAAACAGTGGCGGCTATCGCGAACAAGTTGCAGTAAACGTAGTTGGAAACTTCATTTATGGCACACCTACTGGTCTGAGAGAAGTAGTGCTCAGTGGCGACAACACTAATCTTTGGACTTTATATGATGACGGTACGGATGCAGCTTCACAAGGTTATTTATATGCAGGTACTAGCAATGCTTTAAGGTGTAGAACTGATAACACTTCAAATGACAATGGAAAATGGACCATCAGCATTACTGAAGGTGTTGCTACCATCGTTTCGCAGATTTCAGGTACTGATGTCTCCAACACTATCAAGTATAATGCTGGAAGTTCTCGTTTCAGCTGCTATACTCCATCAAGCGGCATGTCTTTGGTTTACCTTTTCATGAAGGCTGATGAAACCGACTATGAGCTTTACAGCAACACCAGCTACAATAACCTTACTATTGGTGAACTGGACATTTATACAGTCCATAGCCCGGCTGTTCTTAATGTAACCACTTTAAGCAATGAAGGTGATCATGAGAACCTTATCATCGAAGACGGCGGACAACTCTTTGCAAGTAGTCAGGTGGCTGCCACGGTGCAAAAGAACATTGTCGCTCATGGCGCTACTCCTGCAGCTGGTGGCTGGAACTTCATCGCTTCTCCAGTTGCTCAGAATCTCACCTCTAATGTTCTCACGGGAAGCGGTGCAGACTTGTATTATTACGAGGAGGCAAACCACATGTGGAGAAACTATAAAATTAATGATAACCTTGATGGTTTCGATTTTGCCAACGGCAAGGGCTACCTGTATGCCAACCCTGCCAATACTACCTTATCGTTTGCTGGATTACAGCGACCAAGTAACGAATCCGTTACGGTTCCCGCTGATAATCTGAGTTGCGCTGCTGATGTACTTACGGGCTTCAATCTTGTTGGCAATCCGTTCCCCTGCAAAGCCACGCTCAACCGCGACTATTATGCTGTCAACGGCAGTGGGTTGGAAGCCAAAACAGCGGAAGTTGTTCTCGATCCTTGTGCAGGTGCAATGGTGCAAGTTTCTGCCGAAAATAAGGTTGTTACCTTTACTCGCGTGGAGCCTACTACCCAACAAACCTCGCAGCCCAACCAACTGCAAATGACCGTGGCGCAACAGGTGATGAGCCGTGGCACTGCCACAAGCATGGTGAACGACAACGCCATCATCAACTTCAACGCGGGCAGCCGCTTGGAGAAGTTCGCCTTCAACGCCGATGCCGCCAAGCTCTACATCCCGCAAAACGGTAAGGACTACGCCATCGTGAGCGCCGAAGGCCAAGGCGAAATGCCTGTCAACTTCCGCGCTAACACCGATGGACAATACACCCTCACGGTCAACCCAGAAGGCGTGGAGATGAACTACCTCCACCTCATCGACAATATGACGGGCAACGACGTTGACCTGTTGGCCACTCCGAGCTACACCTTCAACGCCACCACCCGCGACTACGAGAGCCGTTTCCGCTTGGTGTTTGCCGCCAACAACGAGAACGGCGTTTCGGCAGGCTCAACGACCTTCGCCTACTTCAGCAATGGCAACCTCGTCGTCAACAACGAAGGCAACGCCACGCTGCAAGTGGTTGACGTGATGGGTCGCATCGTGAAGAGCGAAAGCATCAACGGCAGCGCCAGCATCAATGTGAACGCCGCTCCGGGAGTCTACACACTTCGCCTCGTGAATGGTAATGAAGTGAAAACGCAGAAGGTAGTGGTGAGATGATTTTAAAGCTGTAAGCCATAAGCTGTAAGCTATAAGCCCGGCAACAACCTAACTTATAGCTTACAGCCAAAAGCTAAAAGCCAACAATTAAACAATTAAACGATCAACAATTAAACAACCATAAAACGATGAAAAAGTTAGTATTGACACTCGCAATCGCCCTGATGATGGGGACGACCGTATTCGCCCAGCAAGGCGGCGGCGCATTGAGAAGAAGCAAGGAGTATCGCGATTACCTGAACGCCGGTAAGATGAACAACCAAGCCGGTGGTTTGCGCAACAACAACACACCCTTGTTGCCCAACAGCTTCGGCAATCCTGGTGACTTTGACGGCACCGATGCGCCTTTGGGCAGCGGCATAGCCGTACTCATTGGCTTGGGCGCAGCCTACGCCATCGGCAAGAAGCGCAAGGAGGAATAACCCTCTCACGCTTGAAACGGAAAGCGGCACCCCGACCGGGATGCCGCTTTTTGAGGTTTAGGGAGAAATCACTGCTCGATAATCCAGTCGGAAACGGTCTTGGTTTCCTTTGAGAAGGCGAGGCCAATCTTGACGACGGGCTTGCCCTCGGCTTGGTAAGGAATCGCATAGTCCTTCGAGTTGATTTGGTCGAGAGCCTCTTGCGCCGTGCCGCGCATCTTCAGTTCCATCACATAGACGGCATCGGGCATGAAAACGACCACATCGGTACGGCCACGCGCCACTTTTACCTGAGTGTAGGTACGGTAGTTGAAGATGGAGAAGACGACGTATGTCAGCACCTCGTAATAGGCCTCGTATTTGGCGATGTCGTCAAGTTCCTTTTCGCCGAAGTCGAGGTAAGGAATCGAGGCGAAGAAGGCTTGCATCAGTTTCAAGGCGCCTTCTATGTCGTGGTGAATCAAACTGGCATAGAAATTGCCTGCAAAGCCTTGCGTGTTGGCGTTGTAGATGCCCATCATCGAGGAGAGGAAATTGTCCATGAAGCCCACTTTCACCTCGGCGTTGGGGAAGTCGAGGGTATAGTTCCTGCTGTAGAAATCATAGCCTTTGATGGTGAGGTAGCCCGCCTGATAGAGCAAGGGCAAGGCAGAGGTCATGGCCTCGGTGGGCACATCGAACTGGGAGGAAGGCACTTTGAGTTGCTCCAGTTCAAGCAAGTTCGTGTTGAAGCGTTTCATCGCATCGAAGAGGAAGGTGGGCGTTCCGCTGCCGAACCAGTAATAGTCAAGCCATTGGTCGGTGAACACATTCATCAGGCTAAACGGATTGAAGATGTCGTCCGACTCATTGCTGAAGTGATAGCCGTCATACTGCTGTTTCAACATTTCGAACATTGTTTCTTTGGGGCATTTGTATCGGTCGGCTAAGGCTTGAATGTCTTCATCGAAAACGGTTTGCAGTTCGGCCTTGGTGATGCCGCACAGCGCCGAGTATTGGGGCATCATGGAGATGTTGCGCAGATTGTTTAGCGTGGAGAAGATGCTCAATTGGCTGAACTTGGTGATACCGGTGATGAAGACAAACTGCTCGTCGGCGTCGCAGGCTTTTACCACCTGATAGAATTCCTGCATGATGCGGCGCACTTCCTTCAGTGGCTCGGGTTGGTGCAGGTAGTCCAAAAGGGGAGCGTCGTATTCGTCGAGAATGACGACGGCTTTCAGGCCGGTCTGTCTATGTACACGTTTGATAAGCCCTGCGAAACGCAATCCTGGCGTGGTTTCGTCTTCGTCCCTGCCATATAAGGTTTCGTAGTCTTTCAGTTGCATCTCTAAGGCAACTATGATTTCTTTCGTGCCGGGTTGGTTTTTGCAGCGGCTCAAGTCGAAATGCAATACAGGGTAATGTTTCCAGTCTTTCTCCAACTCGCCGATGGCCAATCCTTCAAAGAGGTCTTTGCGGCCTTGGAAGTAATACTTCAAGGTGCTGCAAAGCAAACTTTTGCCGAACCTGCGCGGACGACTGAGGAAGACGAATTTCGATTCTTTTGTCAGTTTGTAGATAAGGTCTGTTTTGTCCACATAGATGCGTCCGTCCTGTCTGATGCTTTCAAAATCGGCAATGCCTGCGGTGTAGAGTCTCATGGGTATCATGGCAGCGTGTTTTAGGCCACAAAGATACACATTTGTAACGAAATAGCCTAAGTCGACAATTATTCCAAATATGTTTTTGCAGATTTTCATTACTTTTGCAGGCTCAAAATCGCTTGGAATGAATCAAATTGACAGGACAAAGGAGTTAGAAACCAAGAGTATCAGCCATTTGCTGTGGATGTATGCGTTGCCCTCGATTGTGAGTCAAATCATCGCTTCGGTCTACAACATCGTCGACCGCATGTTTTTGGGGCAATGCGTGGGTGCGCTCGCCATTGCGGGCTTGGCCATCACCATGCCCATCATGAACATCATCCATGCCTTTGGCTCGTTGGTGGGTGTGGGTTCTTCTGCCCGCATGTCGATTGTGCTCGGCAAGAAGGACTACAAATGGGCCGAAGACATTTTGGGCAATAGTATGTTGCTGACTTTCATCTTCGGTTTTCTCTTTGTCACAGGCGGTTACATCTTCATGGACAAGATTCTGACCATGTTTGGCGCGTCGGCGGATACCATCGCATACGCCCGCGAATACATGGATATTGTGTTGCCCGGCATGTTCATGACCACCGTCACCTTCAACCTTACCGGCTTGATTCGTGCCACGGGCTATCCTAAGAAGTCGATGTGGATTATGGTGAGCGGGGCTATCCTTAACATCGCCCTTGATGCCTTATTCATTTACGCTTTGGATTGGGGCATTGCGGGTGCGGCATGGGCCACAACCATCTCAATGAGTTGTACGGGTGTTGTTGCCATTTGGCACTTTCTGCAACGAAGTTCCTTCATCCGTTTCCGTCGCCATTCGTGGCAGCCTAAACTCTACATTTTCCGCAATATTCTGCTTATCGGCATGAGTCCTTTCCTGATGAATGTGGCCGCTTCGGGTGTGGTCGCGCTGCTCAACAAGCAACTCATCCATTATGGCGGCGACCTCGCTGTGGGGGCTTACGGAATCGTCAACACCTTTGGCAGCCTTAGTGTGATGCTCATTCTCGGCGTTTGTCAAGGGATGCAACCCATTGCGGGTTATAATTATGGCGCAGGCCATCCACATAGGCTGAAATCCGTCTACACCCTGACCATGAAAGTGAATGTGCTGATTGGCCTTGCAGGGGCATTGTTGGCCTTGACCATTCCGCAAATCCTGTTGCGGGCTTTCACCAAGGAGGGCGAACTCATCCAAATTGCAGTGCCGGCCATGCGCTTTATGTTGGTGATGTTTCCTTTGGTGGGCTTCACCATCACCAATTCCAACTTCTTCCAAAGCATCGACAAGCCTTGGATTGCCATCGTTACGAGCCTGTCGCGGCAGGTGCTGTTCCTCGCCCCGATGATTTACCTTGTTCCCACCTTGTTCATAAATGCGGGCGGCAATGGCCTGACGGGAGTTTGGGCCTCGATGACCATTTCAGATGTACTCGGTGCCTTGCTTGCCTTCTTGCTCATGCTCACTCAACGCCATGTCTTCAAACCTGCTGAATGATAGACCTTTCCAATGCCATAGCGACCCCGACCAACACGCATATCAACGATTCGTGCAAGGTGAAAAGCAAGGCCGACATGCGGGCTTATTTGGAAAGTTTGCGTGATTCGGTTAATTCTGAAATGGCTGTCAACCAGCGCGATATAGAGTCGCAGGTGTGCGAATGGCGGTCGCATAATTTTTTCTATAAGTTCCATGTTTTTCGCAGCCGCACCAAAGACGTCGACCTCGAACTGAAACAGGCTTGGTGGCGTGAGGTGTTTTGCAGGGTGGTGAGTTGGTTTTATTTTTGGGATTGAAATACCTGTTCGTAGGCAGGGGTGGAATGTAATGGAACCCCTGCCGTCAAAACGAAACAAAAACATGGAAATTTTGAGCGTATCAAAGAATTGATTATTTTTGCCCCAACAATTCAACAATATGACGGACAAGATAAAACTCTTTGAACAAAAGCAAATTAGAACCCATTGGGATGCCGAAAGCGAAGAATGGTATTTTTCAGTGGTTGATGTAGTAGGGGTATTGACCGAACAAGTATCCCCTCGAAACGCTAGTACTTATTGGGCAGTTCTCAAAAAACGTCTGAAACAAGAAGGTGCTGACGAACTGCTTACAAATTGTAAGCAGTTGAAAATGGTTTCAACAGACGGAAAAATGCGATTGACCGATGTGGCAAACACCCGCCAGTTGCTAAGAATTATCCAATCCATCCCTTCGCCCAAGGCGGAGCCTTTCAAACTATGGTTGGCCGAAGTGGGTAACCAACGGCTTGAGGAAATCGCCGACCCCGAAAAGGCCATCCTTCGTGGTGCCGACTATTACCGAGCCAAAGGCTACACCGAAGGCTGGATTAACCAACGCCTGCAAAGCATCGAAATGCGCAAGGAACTGACAGACGAATGGAAAGCGCGTGGCATTGAAGAGGAAAAGGATTACGCGATACTCACCAACGAAATGACCAAGGCTTGGAGCGGCCTCACCGTGAAGGAATACAAGCAACTCAAAGGCTTGAAGAAAGAAAACCTGCGCGATAACATGACCAATATCGAATTGGTTCTGAATATGTTGGCCGAAGTTTCCACAACGGCAATTTCGAAGGCACGGGAACCAAAAACTTTTGCCGAGAACAAAAGTGTGGCCAACGAAGGTGGAAAAATCGCCCACACAGCCCGCAAAAACCTCGAAAAACAAATTGGCCAGACAGTCATTTCTCCTTTGAACGCCTCCGACAAACCTGCTTTGGAAATACAAGGCGATTATGAATTATTAGAAGAATAAAGTAGTCATCACGAAGTGACGATAGAATTTCCGCTTCAACAGAGGGCAGGGGAATTCGGCAGGCGGTGAAATGCAATGGACCCCCTACAAACAAAACAAGGTTTGGAGAATTGCGAAATAGTCGTAAATTTGTGGCGCGAAAAAGATTGGGCTATGGAATTGAAAGAACGTATTGGCCAGATGATTCAAGACAGGGAGTCGGCGGAATTGGAGTTCAAGTCGGCAAAAGGTGGTTTCCCGAGGTCGTTTTGGGAATCTTATTCCGCTTTGGCCAACACGGATGGCGGCACCATCGTTTTGGGTGTGGCCGAAAAAGAAGGTCGGTTTGTTCCGGATGGCCTGAGCGAGGAGCAGATTGAGCAATACAAGAAGCATTTCTGGACCAATGTCAACAACCGCAACACGGTGAGCGTCAATCTGATGAGTAATAGGGATGTAGTGGAGTGTGAACACAATGGGGCGCGTTTCCTGTTGTTTTATGTGCCTCGTGCCGATAGGGAGCAAAGGCCAGTGTATCTTACTCCTCAGCCTTATAGAAACACTTTCAAGCGTTACGACGAGGGCGACTTTGTGTGTGATGATGGCGAGGTGCGGCGGATGTTTGCCGATGCCGACAAGTCGAGGCCTGCCGATTCGCGCATTTTGGAAGGCTACAGTTGGAGCGACATCGACCGCGATTCGTTCAACCAGTTCAGGCTGTTGTTTGGCGTGGCTAAGCCCGACCATCCTTGGTTGGCCAGCAACGACCAAGAATTGATGCGGCTTTTGGGCGGTTACCGCAAAGACCACAGGACGGGCAGGGAAGGCTTCACATTGGCGGGCTTGCTGATGTTTGGCAAAACGGAAAGCATCACCGACCCAGAATGTTGCCCGTACTATATGGTTGACTATCGGGAAATTCCCCAAGACGACAGCAAAATCAGATGGATTGACCGTGTTTATCCCGATGGTACTTGGGAAGCCAATTTGTTTCAGTTCTATCGCCGAGTGTTGCCCAAGTTGCAGAACGCCATTCCCAGACCTTTCAGAATGGAGGGCAATACGCGCATGGACAACAGTCCCGCCCACGATGCCCTTCGTGAGGCTTTGGTGAATTTCATCGTTCATGCTTATTATTCCACCGAGGCGGCGTTGGTCATCACGCGCTGGCCCGACAGGATAGTTTTCTCCAATCCGGGAACGCTTCTGATTAGTCGGGGACAGTTCTATTTGGGCGGCGAGAGCGAGTGCCGCAACCCTTCGTTGCAAAGGATGTTCATGATGTTGGGCGACGCGGAGAAGGCGGGAGGCGGAACATCCAAAATCATCAATGGCTGGAAGTGGCTTGGCTTGGAAGCACCTTATATCAAAGAAAAGCACAAACCTGACAAGGTGGAGCTTTATGTGATATTGAAAACCTCTGACATTTCCGAAAAGAATATGGAAAGAAACGAGGAAAAGGTGGAAAGAACGGGAAAAAATATGGAAAGAAACGAAGAAAAGGTGGAAAGAACGGATGAAAATATGGAAAGAACGGGAGAAAATATGGAAAGAAACGAGGAAAAGGTGGAAAGAACGGATGAAAATATGGAAAGAACAGAGAAAAAGGTGGAAAGAAAAAAAGGTACAGCCTTGCAACAGGAAATCATAGCGTTCTGTTCCGATTGGAAACTTACTTCAGAAATTGCAGATTATGTAAAAAGAGATGGCAAATATCTGTTAAATTTTGTTCTCCCGAAAATGGTGGCTGAAGAAAAACTTGAACTGAAGTATCCCGAATCGAAAAAACACCGTAATCAAATGTATCGCAAAAAAAATCAACAATAAACAATTAAACAATCAACAATTCAACATCCAATGAAACGTTTATCATTATTTATCACCCTCATCCTCACGCTTTCGGTCGGCATAGCGAAGGCCGGCGAAGGCATGTGGATTCCCATGTTGCTGCAATACAACGAGAAGGAAATGCAGGAAATGGGCATGAAAATCACCGCTGAAGACATCTACAGCATCAACCACAGTAGCCTGAAAGACGCCATTGTGCTCTTTGGCGGAGGCTGCACAGGCGAAATCGTCAGCGACCAAGGCCTGCTGCTCACCAACCACCACTGCGGCTACGGCTACATCCAAAAACACAGTTCCGTTGAGCACGACTACCTCACCAACGGCTTTTGGGCCATGAACCGTGGCGAGGAACTGCCTTGCCCTGGCCTCAGCGTCATTTTCCTCCGCGAGATGCGCGACGTGACCGCCCAAGTGTTGGAAGGCATCACCATCGACACGCCCGAAGACGAGCGTAAGGCCAAGATTGACGAAAACATGAAGAAAATCAAGGCGCAGATTGAGAAAGAGACCCAATACAAAATCAGAATCGAGCCTTTCTTCTTGGGCAATGAATATTATCTCATGCTCAACGAGGTCTACACCGATGTGCGCCTCGTGGGTTGTCCGCCGAGCAACATCGGCAAGTTTGGCGGCGACACCGACAACTGGGTTTGGCCGCGCCACACGGGCGACTTCAGCGTGTTTCGCGTTTATGCTGACAAGGACGGTCGCCCAGCCGACTACGGCAAGGACAATGTGCCTTACAAGCCCGCCAAGCACCTCGAAATTTCCCTGAAAGGTGCCGAGGAAGGCGATTTCGCTTTCGTGTTCGGCTATCCCGCCCACACCAACGAATACCTGCCCGCCGTGGCCGTCGACCAAGAGGCCAACCTCATCGACCCCATCAGGGTTGACTTGCGCGGCAAGGTGCTCGACATCTACAACAAATATCAGGAGCAAGACCCCAAGGTGCGCATCCAATACGCCGCCAAACACGCCAACATCGGCAACGGCTGGAAGAAATGGATGGGCGTGACCGAGGGCATCAACCACTTCCACGGCGTGGAGAAGAAAAACGAGTTTGAGACCCGCTTCCAGGAATGGGCCTTGGGTGCGCGCAACCGCTACATGTACATCGACCTGCTGAAAGACTTCAAGAAAAACTATTATGATTTGAAGCCTTACGAGTTGGCTTACACCTATTTGGCCGAGGCCGGACTGCGCATCGAACTCATCAACTTTGCCGGACGTTTCGCCCGCCTCTCCGAAGTGACCAAAGACACGCCGCAAGAGGAAATCGACAAGATGATTGCTTCGTTGAAGACGGCTTCCGCCAACTTCTTCAAAGACTATTACGAACCCATCGACCGCGAAGTGGCCGCCATGTTGCTCAACGAATACTTGAAGGCCCAGTCCGCCGATTTCCGTCCGGCTTTCCTCAACGACATCAAGGATGTGGACGGTTATGTCGACAACCTGTTTAACAAGTCGATGTTTACCGACGAGGCCAAAGTGAATGGTTTCTTGGACAACTTCAAGGCCAACAAAGCCAAGAAATTGGCCAACGACCCCGCTTTGAAGGTGTATCAAAGCCTCATCGGGTTCTACCGCAACGAGGTTTACGACCACATTTCGGAAATCAACACCAACATCGACCGCCTGCAACGTATCTATATGAAAGGCCAAATGGACATGCAGCCTGACAAGCGCCTCTTCCCCGATGCCAACTTCACCCTGCGCGTCACCTACGGCAAAGTGGAAGGCTTCAAGCCGCAAGACGGAAAAACCTACAAGCATTTCACCACGCTTGAAGGCATCATGGAAAAAGAAAACCCCGACATTTACGATTATGTGGTGGAGCCGCGCCTGAAGGAACTCTTTAATAATAAGGATTATGGCCGCTACGCCGACAAGGACGGCAAGATGCACGTTGCCTTTACCGCGAGCGTACACACCACTGGCGGCAACTCGGGCAGCCCGATTTTGAACGCCGAAGGTCAACTCTTGGGCCTCAACTTCGACCGTTGCTGGGAAGGCACGATGAGCGACCTCATCTACGACCCCGACATCTGCCGCAACATCAGCGTCGACATTCGTTATGTGCTCTTCATCATCGACAAGTTTGCCGGTGCAGGGCATTTGATTGACGAAATGACAATTGTGGAATAAAACAAAAGGCGGTCGCTGATGTGACCGCCTTTTTTCATTTGCCTTTTACCAAAACCCGTTTTGTCAAAAGCCCTTTCTTTGTTTGGATTTTGACGAAATAAACACCTGCTTCATAAGGACTGAAATCATAGACAACATCGTTGCCACTTGCTGAAGTCTCAAACAACCTTTCGCCCAACATATTGTAAATGCTGATGGCTTCGATGTTTTCAGCCTCAATTTGGATTGTCCCGCTGGTCGGATTGGGATAGACGGTTGCTGAATGTTCATCAAGTTCTTGTACAGAATTGCAATCGTCGACGATTGTGGTGAAATAGCCATGCCAATCCGAGTTTTGGTAGGCAGGGATGCATTGGCAAGGTACGGTGAGTGTTGTGCAGGTGAAGCCCTCAAACACCTCATCGAATGAAAACACAGGCGGTACCGTTGCCAAGGAAACGACTTCAGTAAAGCCACTGCATTGATAGAATGCCATTCCACCAATGCTTTCCAATGCGCTTCCAAGAGTCAGCGTGTCAGTGAAACCGCTGCAATTGTTGAACGCATTAGGTTCGATACTGGTCACGGAATTAGGGATGGTCAGTGAACCGGTGAAACCTTTGCACCCCCAAAAGGCAGAAGTGCCGATGGATGTCACCGCATCGCCGAGATCCAAACTGGAAAAACCGCTGCACCTATAAAACGCCGCCTTATCGATGCGTTCCAAACCGTTTCCGATAGTCAGTGAGCCAGTAAATCCCTTGCAACCATAAAATGAAGCAGTTTCCATGACCTTCACCGAATTGGGAATAGTCAGCGAGCCAGTAAAACCTTTGCAGCCATAGAATGCGGCAGAACAGATGGTGTCCACTGAGTTGCCAAGGTCTAATCCAGTCAATCCGCTGCAACCCAAGAATGCGTTTTCACCGAGATAGGTCACCGAATTGGGAATGGTCAAAAGACCGGTCAGGCTTCCGCACGATATGAAAGCGTTTTTCCCAATCCTGGTCACGGCATAGTTGTTCCCATTATAACTGATGCTTGTCGGGATGCTTATCTCACCAGTCGCTGAAGGGCCGTCGATATGGCTCATAATCGTTACGGAAACACCGTCATCATTGATTTGGTAATAAAAACTCCCTACGGGGAAAACTTCTTGTGCATTCAGATGCGTTGTCCACATGACGCTCAGGAAAAGAACGGATAGGACAGCGCATACTGCTTTTTTGCATGATGAATCGCTTTTCATAATGTGTGGAAAATCGTCTTTTCAAATAGGGTTTATTACTTCCCGAACAGGCTTCCCAAGCCGCCCAGGATGTCGGGCTTGCCGTCGCCGTCCTTGTCCTTCATGGCTGCGCCGAGGATGCTGCCGAGGCCGCCGCTTTGCTGACCGCCACCGAGGAGGCCACCCAGCAAACCCGCAAGGCCAGCCGCGCCGGAATTGCCGTTCTGCTTGCCCAAGAGGGCGAGGATGCTCGGGGCAATGGAGGCGAGGATGTTGCTCACTGCATTGGAAGCCACGCCTGTCTTTTGGGAGATGCCGCCCAACACATTGGAGAGGTTGCCTCCGAAGATGTGGCCCAGAATCTTGGAGCCGTCGGTGAGGTCGGCACCCTTCAGGTTGCTGATGATGTTGCCCGCGTTGCCGGCATGGTCGCCCAAGGCCTTGGCCAAGGCTGCCGCACCGCCTTCGGTGGAGGCGTTCTGCTGCATCGCGCCCATGATGGACGGCAAAGCATTAGTGATGACCGAAGACACTTGCTTCGAGTCGAGGTCGCGCCCATGATGGACGGCAAAGCATTAGTGATGACCGAAGACACTTGCTTCGAGTCGAGGTTGAATTTTTCTGCGATTGTGCCGACGGCATCGTTGCCCGTCAAAGCACCTAAAATGTTGGTTAAGTCCATAGTTGTATGTTTTTTTGATTAATAGTGTTGATTGTTACATATTTATTGCACGACGAGAAAGTCGGCGAGTTTGCTTTGTGTATCGAAAAAGAGCATTTGCGCGGGGGGAATACCAAGTTTGCGTTCACGGGTGCGACCGTCAGCCACTTTTTCCATCATGACACGGATGTCATCATTGCGGCCAGTATAACGAAAGACTTTGCCTTGCATGGTATTGACGAGGTTATAAAGTTCATCGGTGAAAGAGCGCGACATGAAAGTAATGCCCTCAAAATCAAGAATCACGGTGTCGGCCTTGGGGCTGATATGGTTGACCAATTGGTTGGCCTTGGCACGCGAAAAGAGGTCGGCGTGGTAGATGTCATATAGTCGTATGGTTTGTGTCATATCATCGGTTGTTTTTATTCAAGGTAGTCGATGTAATTGAATCCGTCGGGCGCATTGACGGGAATGCGGAGGAGGATAAGCGTGCCGTTCCAGTGGAAAAAGCGGCTGATGTCGGCGTAGTAGTTCAAACTTTGGCGCTCGTAGCGGTGGAAGGCACTGCCAGAAAGCATGAAAAAGGAGCCTCCAAGACCTTCAACGAGCATACATTTGGAGGTGGAGATGCCATAGCCTCTATTTTCGGCATCGGGACGGTTCTTCGTGGAGCGTCCCTCGTTGGCCAGTCGTAGAGCTTCGGCAGGGTCGCCGTCTATTTCCTCTTGGTAGAGGCCAACGCGCTTGTAGTTGCCGGGTATGGTGATGCCGCTGTCGGCAATGCAGAGGTCGATACACTGTTCATTCTCAATATATTGAGAGAACAGGTAGCCATTGGGACTGCCCGAGTGTTCATAGATGTTGTCAATCAGTTCGCTGAGGAAATAACTGACGGGTGTGGTGACGGCCGCGCTTACGTTGGCCTGACGGACGATGATGTTGCGGGCGATGGAACTAAAAGTGTCCTTGTTTTCGTCGGTCATTGAAAAACTGCACAAGGGTATGTAACTTTGGTCAGCATATTGGGCCATGACTTGCTCGGCGGTTTCGCGGGCAGCGTTCTCAAAATGGAGCATACGGTCGAAGTGGATGCTGTTCAGGTACGACTGCATCTGCAAGGTGATGTTCTCGCAACGAATGTCCAAGTCTTTCTGTTGGCGAAAAATGGCAAGCGGGGCAAGAAAGAATGGATGAAGAAAGGTGACATCGCTAAAATCCCAAACAATGGCGTTGCCAGAGGCATGGCGCGTCTGCTCCACCACTTGCACCAGGTGGTTGAAGATACTGCCAATGTGTTCGCTTTCGCTGACATTCGGGATGATCACTCTTTCCATATCATTTTGTTTTGCAATGGCAAAGGTACAAAAAAATCGGAAACTTGCAATTATTAAGGTAAATTTGTTTCTAACGGCAACTCCATCCAAACCTTGTCAACCGTATGTGCAGCCACAATGCCGTAGCCGCCGTTCACGTTGGTATACGTCTGGACGGGTTCGGCAAAGAACTGGTCTATCTCGCTGCCTTGTTCGCAGGTGTTCAGATAGTAATAGTATTCCTTGCTGAGATGCTGCAAACTGACGGATATTTGGAAGAAATCCTCGTCGAAGTCTTCCCACAAGGTGAAATAAAGATAGAGCGGCAGCTTGATTTGATATGACTTGCCATCGAAAAGCATGTCCGTGAACACGCCTTCCGGCCTCGACTGAAAATCGATGTTGATGTAATCATTGTCGGTGACATTGGCACCGAAAACAGGGTCGTCGTATGACGTACTGATGTTGAAACTGTTGCCGCTATCAATTGGGGTCGGCGATTTCAACGGTCAGTTCCAATTGTCCCATAATCGTCCAAATCGTATCCCCCTCATATTCCTCAAACGACACCTCCCAAAGTTTGGTCTGGCAATCGCCGAGGCTCCATGTCACCGTATTGGGCACGGGACTTGTGGAACCTTCCACCTCGTCGAAACCATTGGCCGAGGCCGTGATTTTGACCACATCGCCTTCGTTGGGGCAATAATTGCTGACGAAAGCGGGAACTATCTTGTAAACAGGCTTCACGCTATCCATGTCGACGTATTCATAACCCGTCCAAACGGTGTCGGGTTGCCGTGTCAGTTCGCCGATGCGGTTGCCGTTCACATAAAGTGTAGCCACAACGTCATCAGGGGCTTGCATGTTGCTATCGTTGTCGAGGAAGAAAATGCTTTTGCTGATGTAAGCCTTCACGGGCTGCCCCGGCTCAACGATGCTGTTGATAACCAACTTCGGGTCGACTTGCTCACCGTTGAACTCGATTTCCTTTTCGCAGGAAGCAAGGAGTATTGCGCTGATT
>CACXUM010000019.1 GCA_902770835.1 uncultured Bacteroidia bacterium | reverse complement strand
CACTTTACAACACGCCCCAACAGGAAAAGCTAAGGCCGCTAATTGAAGGGGATGCCTCCGCGCGCACGCGTGAAGGGTGAATCATTGTCAAAGTCAGGATAATGGATGGGAGTCTCTTATTGAATATGGATTTGGTTTTGTTAAGTATGGAGATTATTATTATCTTTATGATGGCGAAAGTAATTATGTCAACCGTGACAGTGTAATTGGCAGCGGTGAAGGATACAACTTAATGTATTAATGGGATACACAAGGGATACCCCCCCGTTCTTGCGGATTTGCAATTCGCAAGCGGTGAGGAGGGAATTTCCGATTCCCGCATGATTTGTAGAGGCGCCACAATGTGGCGTCTCTACGTTTTTTTTGCCTTGGCGGGATTGTGCGTTAGGAAACAAGAAGTGAGACAACCTGAAACAAAGTAACAGCTGATTATCAACACATTAATTATCCAAACCAGATACAGAAACTGTATCCAAAATGGATAATTTGGGTTGGAAACGGATGAAGTGGATGGGGAAAAAGAAAGGAATTCGACGGTATTGTATTGGAAGAAGTCGAAAAATGCGGTATAGGAAATGTTCAGAATCATTTTTCGGCCGTATTTTAGTGTCTTGCAGTGCGTAGTCTGTTTAAAACTCAGCGAAATCAGAGAAAAAAATCTCGTTTTCGCTGAATTTTAAGTAAACTTTTTGTTTCTATCTTACAGAAAAACAGTATTTTTGCGGCGAAAACAATTGCACAAAACATCGACAATATCTTTTGTCATGGACGACTTGTTCCGAATCGGGTAGATAACAAATAATATTATTTTTACAGCCCGCCAATTCAAGAATTACCGCGAGGAAAACTTTGTCCAAAATGGATAATATGGGTTGGAAATGGATGAAGTGGATGGGGAAAAGAGGAAAAACAAGTGCTATTACCCAAACAGCGCGTCCATGTCCAATTTGACGGGAATGTCGTCGGAACTGGCGTTTTCGGCCAATGGCGCGGCGGTAATCAGCGTGAGATAAAGGCTTTGCTTTGTCCCCGTTTCGCGGCGGAAAGTCTCCAACCGGTAGGCCATCTTCCTCGATTCCTCTTCCGATAGGCTGTATTCCTTGCCTGAGTATTTTATTTCGCAAACATTGACCACATCATCGGCGCGGTCAATAATCAGGTCGATTTGCGCGGCGGGCGTGCTTTCCTTGCTCCGCCAACTGTATTGCTCCGACGCAATAGTGTCGATGTGTAGCGTTTCCTTGATTTGGCCGACATGCAAAAGGCAGACACGCTCGTAGGCCAATCCCAACCATGTGTTGGTTTCTGGCGTTCCCAAATGATTGGCCCAATAATGGCTGTCGCTCCCCGATTTGTCGGCAAAATGAATGTGGAACAAGGAGAACAAATCAATCAATTGATAAATGCTGCCCTTGCTTTTCACCACGTTTTTCTCGCGCACTTTGTATTTCCGCACGAAACCACATTCCAACAGATTGTCAAGCAGTTCCGACAGGTTTCCACCCGAATCCTTGTTCAAGTTCTGCATCAGTTCGGTGCGTGTCAGTCCCTTTTTGTGACGGGCCAGCAACTCCACGATTTCAGTATAAGGCTCCGGCGATCGGAACAAGGTCTTGAACAAGCGTTTGTATTCGCGGCGCAATTGTCCATTGACATCAAAATACAGGCTGTCAATGTTTTGCGTCAGGCTTAGTTTGGAATCCAAAAGGCTCAGATAATAGGCCACGCCGCCGAACATCATATAAGACTGCACTATCGAGAGACGGCTCCAATGGAATCCATTATTAATAAGGTAATGCTCCGTTTCCTTGAGCGTAAAAGACAGCAGTTTCATCTCGTGCGTAATGCGGTCATGCAGTCCGCCGTGACTGTCGATGATGTTCTTGATCATCCATGTGGTGGCACTTCCGCAAACGATGAGTTTCATGTTGCCATAAAGCGATGCCCAACTGTTCCAGAAATGCCCCAAGGCTTTGGCGAACCCCGAGCCGTACGTGTCAAAACTGGGGATTTCGTCCAAGAAAACGATGCAATCTTCGCCCGTTTTCACCTTGGGTTGCAAGGCCTTGCGAAGCAAGGTGAACGCTCGCATCCAAGTGGCGGGCCGTTCCTTGATTTCAAAGCCGTAAAGGTCCATGGCATCCAAGAAAGCATCCACCTGTTCGTCGAAATCGCCTTCAAGGACACCTGTCATGGAAAAAGCCATCTTTCCATGGAAGATTTGATTGATTAGAAATGTCTTCCCGACCCTGCGCCGACCATAAACGGCAATAAATTCCGGCTTTCCCGACCTGACATATTTCTCAAACTCGGCGATTTCCTTTTTCCTTCCGATGATAGTTGATGTCTGTTCCATACTTTTCCCGTTATTTGACACTGCAAAAATACAAAAAAGTTTTAATTTTCAGCCAAAACTCCATAAAAAGACGAGTTTTGGCGGAATTTTGTATGATTTTCAGCCAAAACTATGAAAATTTTGGAGTTTTGGCTAAAATTAAGTTCTTTGAAGACAAATGCCCACGATTTGAAGTGGATGGGAAACTCACTTCGCAATCACTATCCCCAACTCCTTATTAATTTGTTTGCGGATGTCGTCGAGGTCTTTCTTGCGTTTGAGCAAAATGAGTTGGTCGTCCATGTCCTCGGTGTTTTTCAGTTCCTCCTCAACGGCCTTGCGCCTGTCTTCGATGATGAGGTCCTTGTAGCGGTAAATCGAGGATAACACGGTGGCTCTCAGGTTGTTTTCCTCACTCTTGACGAAGATGCTGAATTTGTCCCATTGGTCGAGTTTGTAGGGCGACGAAAGCAAGTCGGCGGCGAGTTGAGCGATGGTTTCATCCTCGTGAGAAACAAAAAATGAATCATCGGGGATGCGACCTTCATCAATGGCATGGTCGAAAATGTCGAAGATTTTCTTGTTGACAGCGTTGGTGAAGACGAAACCGTCGTTTTTCAAATCATCGATAATGAATTGGGCCACAGTGACTTGCTCGTAAATCTTCTGTCCGTCCTCATCGATGCGCTCATCCGTAATCAACTTGGAGCCGTAAAGCAGCAGCAGTTTCACCAACTCACGCTCTTGGTAATAGCCAGCAGGCAGTTGGTCTTCTATGGCTTCCTCTTGCTTGGGCATCGTTGTCGTGGTTTCCGGCTCGGTGACCACATTTTCATCCACGCCCAAAGATTTCTTGAGTTTTGCCCGCAATATCTTGTTCAACTCATTGGTGAGGGTCTGTTCGGGCATGTCCAACAGTCGGCTGCATTCCTTGACGTATGTAATGCGGAAGATGCTGTCGGGGATGACAGAAATGGTTTCCACAATGTCACGAATCACCTGCCCACGTTTGATGGGGTCGTTTTGCGCGTCTTTCAGCAAAAGTTCCGTCTTGAATCGGACGAAATCCTTGGCGTTGTCTTTCAGGTAGTTGCTGACGTATTCCACCGAAAACTCCTTGCCGAAAGTGTCGGGGTCGTGCTCGGGAGGAAGAACAACAACGCGCACGTTCATGCCTTCGGAGAGAATCATGTCAGTGCCGCGCAAGGCCGCATGGATGCCCGCCGCGTCGCCGTCGTAGAGCATGGTGATGTTTTTCGTGTAGCGCTTGACGAGGCGGATTTGCTCCATCGTGAGCGAGGTGCCGCTGCTGGCCACCACGTTTTCAATGCCAATTTGGTGCATCCGCAGTACGTCGAAATAGCCTTCCACGAGGATGCACTCGTCGTTTTTCGCGATGGCGTTTTTGGCGAAATAGATGCCGTAGAGCGTCTGTTTCTTGTCGTAAATCTCCGACTCGGGCGAGTTCTGGTATTTCGGGCTTTTCTTGTCGTTGGTGAGGATGCGCCCGCCGAAGCCGATGACGCGCCCAGTGAGGCCGTGGATGGGGAACATCACGCGACCGTGATAGCGGTCGTAAAGACCTTTCTGTCCCTTGATGGACAGACCGATTTGCTCCAACAGTTCATCGCTGTAACCGTTTTTTTTGGCGTGTTCGGTGAAAGCGTCCCATTGGGCTGGGCTGTAGCCGAGGTGGAATTTTTGGATAATCGGGTCGAAATAGCCGCGCTCGCGGAAATATTGCAGTCCGATGGTCTTGCCTTCGTCCGTATTCCACAGTGTATCAACGAAATACTTGTCGGCAAACTCATTGATGTTGAACATCTTCTCGCGGATACTCTGCTGCATGATTTCCTCAGCGGTCTGCTCCTTCTCCTCGATTTTGATGTTGTATTTCTTGGCCAAATAGCGCAACGCTTCTGGATAGGAGAAATGTTCGTGTTCCATGAGGAACTTGGCCGAGTCGCCGGCCTTGCCGCAGCCGAAGCACTTGAAGATGTTGCGTGCGGGATTGACACTGAACGATGGCGTTTTCTCGTTGTGGAACGGACAATTGCCCCACATGTTCGACCCTCGCTTCTTCAGCGTGACGAACTCTCCCACAACCTCCTCGATATGAGCGGCTTGCAGGATTTGTTCAACCGTTTCCCGTGGTATGGCCATAGTCGTGAAATAATCGGCAAAAATAGAAAATTATGGTTAAAGAACATTCAAGCGGTTGGCATCTTGCTTCATGAAAATCGCCAGCATCATCGTGAAAGCCAACATGCTTGATCCACCGTAACTTAGGAAAGGAAGTGGAATCCCGATGACGGGCATCAGGCCGATGGTCATGCCGATATTGATGGTGATGTGTACGAAGAAAATGCCCGCAATCGCATAGCCATACACTCGACTGAAGGTGGAGCGTTGTCGCTCGGCCAAAATGATGATGCGCAACAGCAAAGCCACATAAAGCAATACCACCGCCGAGGTGCCCAAGAAACCTGCTTCTTCTCCTATCGTGCAGAAAATGAAGTCGGTATGCTGCTCGGGAACGAAGTCGTATTTGGTCTGTGTGCCTTCCAAGAAGCCTTTGCCCGTCAAGCCGCCAGAGCCGATGGCAATCTTCGACTGGTGTACATTGTAGCCCACATCCTTGGTGTCGTTGAGTTTGCCTAACATGACGAGGATGCGGTTGCGCTGGTGCGTTTGCAGTACCTTGTTGAAGGCATAGTCGACGGAGAACACGAAAGCGAAAGAAAAGGCAAAGACCGCCACCATTGTGATGATGTCTTTCTTCTTGTTAATCAGGTAGAAAGTTAGGGTGAGGACAAACAGGCCACCCAAGATGACATACATGATTTTTTGCGACCAAAGCAAGGTGAAAATGAACAGGATGATGGCCACTACACCCGCAGTCATGGCCACGCCCGTGCCGGGGAAGCCCTCACGGTAAAGGACAAAGATGAAGGAAACAAAAACGATGGCCGAACCCGTGTCGTTTTGCATCAGCACCAAGGCCATCGGGACAAGGATTAATGCTGCTGTAACTATTTGGTCCTTGCGTTTTTGCAGGTCTACATCCAATCGGTCAAGATAACCCGCAACCGCCAAAGCCGTGGCCATTTTCGCAAATTCCGATGGCTGGAACTTGATGCCGCCGCCAAGGTCAATCCACGCAGTGGCGCCTTTGGTGGCTTTGCCATAGACCAACACCATGAAAAGCGAGGCCAACACTGCAATATAAATCCATAGCGAAAAAGCGTTGAAAAACTTCGCGTCGATGAGGAGGATGATGAAGCCTATGAGCAAGGCTGCACCAATCCAAATCAACTGTTTTCCATACACTTGCGACATGTCGAAGATGCTGGGATGCGCCTCGTTGTAGCGGGCGGAAAAGATGCTGAACCAACCTATCAAGACCAAGGCCAGATAGATGAGCAAGGTCACCCAATCGATTCTTCCTATGATGCTGTTTCTTTCGTTCATCTTTCGTTCTTGTATGAGATTCTGCCTTCCATTATGCGTTTTTCCAACTCTTCGCGCACTGTGTAGCCTCGGATGTATTTCTCAATCATCAAACTGGCGATGGGTGCCGCCCATGTGGCACCATAACCTCCATTTTCGATGATGACGGCGAGGGCGATTTTCGGGTCGTTGGCGGGCGCGAAGGCGATAAAGTTGGAGTGGTAGTTTCCATGCGGGTTTTGGGCTGTGCCGGTCTTGCCGCATTGGGGGATGTCGCTCAATTCGAAGCGTCGTGCAGTGCCCGCAGGGCCGCTGAACACGGTGCGCAGTCCAGCCTTCATCACCTTGAAATAACTCTTGTCGATGCCCGGATCAATGCGGGTGGTCATCACTTCGGGGATGGCCGTTGTGTCGCCAAAACATTTGATGAGATGGGGCGGATAATAGTAGCCCTCGTTGGCAATCATGGCCGCGATGTTGGCCAATTGCAGCGGCGTGACCAAAACCTCACCTTGACCGATACCTAACGAGCGGATTGTCAACGAGTTCCATTGTCCTTTATACATTCTGTCGTAGTATTCCAAAGAAGGGATGTTGCCCGAGCGCTCGTATGGAATATCAGTGTTGAACTTGTGACCGAGCCCCATTTTGTAGGTCATGTTCTTCCAATATTGGTAGCCGTTCTTGATGTTGCCGAATTTCGGGTTGTTGATGGTGGCTTTGAAAGACTCATAGAAATAAGGGTTGCACGAGTTCATGATGGCATTGGCGAAGTCGGGGCTGGAACCGTGGGAGTGGGTGCATTTGATGGGGAGGGAAGCGACACCGCTGCAATGGAACACAGTTTTAGGGGTGATGGTGCCGCTTTGCATGGCAATAAGCCCGACCACCGTCTTGAAGGTGGACCCGGGCGGATAGGTGCCGCTGATGGCCCTGTTAATCAAGGGTTTCATCGGGTCTTTTTGCAGTTCCAGATAGTGTTTACCTCGCTCGCGACCCACGAGGAGGTTGGGGTCATAAGTAGGGCTGGTGACGAAGGCCAAGATTTGTCCCGTTGAGGGTTCGACGGCCACGATGGAGCCAATTTTTCCCTCCATCAGTCGCTCGCCGTAGGCTTGCAGTTCGGCGTCCATGCCGAGGTAGATGTCCTTTCCGGCGATGGGTTCCTTGTCGAGCTCGCCATCCATGAAGCTGCCCATCACGCGGTTGTGGACATCCACCATCATCACTTTCAGGCCTTTCACGCCGCGCAGTTCCTTTTCGTAAAACTTTTCGATGCCCGACTTCCCGATGTAGTCGCCTTGCTTATAGTAGCCTTCTTGGTCCTTGTCGAGTTCGCTTTGACTGATTTCGCCGATGTCGCCCAAAGTGTGTGCGGCAATGGCTTGCGGATAGTGGCGCACTGTGCGGGTCTGGAAATAGAACCCCGGATAGCGGTAAAGCACCTCGGCGATGTGGGTGTAGTTTTCTTTCGAGATTTGGGTCATGAAAGGCGAGGGCTTCATGTAGGATTCGTTTTTCGCCTTCTTCATCCGCTCGATGAACGAGTTTTTGTCGATGTCGAGCAGGATGCAGAACCCAATCGTGTCGAAGGGATAATAGGGGTCGAGCGTGTCCTTGATGATGGTTTGTTTGGGAATCACCATAAGGTCATAGACCGCCTCGTTGAACACTAAAAGTTCGCCGTTGCGGTCGAAAACCTTGCCTCGGGCGGGATATTGGGTCACGAAACGCAAGGCATTGTTGTCGGCCAACTGTTTGTAGTGTTTGTCGATGACTTGGAGCGAAAACAATTTGATGATGAAAACCACCCCCACGGCAATGAAGATGCCCATAATGAGTAATTTCCTCGATGACAGATTGTTGCTTTTCGTTTTCATGGCTTTTTCGTGGGTTACAAAAGTAAATGTTTTTTCTTGATTGGGCATGATTCGGGCAAGTTTTTTTTCTGCAAGCCTGCCTTTTCGGCGAAAAATCGATGAAGAAAGTGCCAACTGACCTTTTTTTCGTATATTTGCGCGTTTTTTCACTCTTTAATATGAAGAAATCTGTTTTGTTGGTTTGGGCTTGCCTTTTCTTCTTGTGCGGATGCAAGCAACAAGGAAAGGATGCGGCATTGCTGCAAAGGAGTTTCTACAACGAAAGTTGGGAACGCTTTGATTATGTGCGTGATGAGATGGAAATCAAGGAGGCTGTCACCTATGACTTGAGTTTGAGGATTAGTTTCACCGAGGAGTATTCTTACGATTATTTCTCGATGGTGTTTGCCGTGCTCGACAGCGAGGGAAACCCTTATCGCGCCCGGGCCTACAAATTCAACCTGAAAGACGATGAAGGCCGCTGGAACTCTGAAATGAAAGATGGCTGCTACACTTTTGAGTTGCCTATCAACAAGCAATTGCAAATCACCGATGCGGGAAAATACCAGTTCAAGATCGAACAACGAATGCCGATAACCCCACTTGTCGGCGTCAAGGAATTGACACTCTTAAACAATGAAAAATAAACAGTCATGAAATACACGAATAGAATAATGAAAACGGGGATGGTCGCCTTGCTGCTGGCCTTGGTCTTTGCCTCATGCGTGCCCCAAGAGAAGATGCTCTATCTGAAAGAAGCCCAGATGGTGGCCGAAAACCAATCCATTAATTATATCAATGAACGCACCATCGATTACAAGTTGCAGCCCGGCGACAATCTCTATATTCGCTTCATCAACACCATTGATGAGCGGAGCGCATCTGCCTTGGCAGTCGACTTTTCTGGTAGGTCAAATAGCAGCACGGATGCAAGCATTTATCTCCAATCCTACACTTTGGATGAGGAAGGTTGCATAGAACTGCCTCTGACGGGAAAAATTGAACTCAAAAACCTGACCGTAGACGAGGCCAAGGCAAGATTGCAGACGGAAGTCGACAAGTTCGTCAACCAAACCACCATCATCGTGAAACTTTCGAACTTCAACCTGACGGTGTTGGGCGAAGTGACCCGTCCGGGCATGTATAAGGTCTACCAGTCGCAAATCAACCTCTTTGAAGCGATGGCGTTGGCTGGCAACATGACCAATTTTGCAAAGAAAAGCGATGTGAAGATTATTAGGCAAACCGACAATGGCTCCGAAATCCTTACTGTCGACATGGGTCAGGCCGACATTCTTTCGTCACCTTATTATTATCTGAAACCCAATGACATCATTTATGTTGAGCCGCTCAAAATCAAGCAATGGGGCTTCACCACCTTCCCCTATTCCACGGTGTTCTCCATCCTTTCCCTTGCGGCTACTTTGTATGTGGCTTTCAGGAGATTCAATGATTAATCACAATTCAAAAAACAGGAACAATGGCAAACGAAAGAGCATCAAGGAAACAAGTGGTCAAAGAAGAACCAGTCATCGATGTGAGACAGATGATATTCAACTTCTTGAATCATTGGTATTTGTTCGTCATATTTGCAGTAGTGGCCTTGGCCATCGGCTTTGTTATCAACCGCTATTCGACCAAGATATATCAAACCTCGGGTACGGTCATCATCAAGGACGACCGTTCCGGTTTTGACCCGACATCCATCATGACCAGTTCGTCGTATGGTACCTCCCAAAACTTGGATAACGAAATCGCCATCCTGACCTCGTATACCTTGAGTGAGCGTGTCGTCAAGAAGATGGGCATCGAAGTGACCTATCTGGAGAAAGGCCGAATCACTAACAGAGAGTTGTACAAAAGCACTCCTTTCCTCGTCGAGTTTGAGCATAGTGTGCCGCAGGCCGTTGGACTGACCTACGAAATCACCTTCCTCGAAAACGGCCACATCAGGCTTCACGCCGTGGGCGAAGGCCTCAACATGTACGACTACATCCTTTGCCAGATGACAGAAAACAATCCTTTCGCCCAAATCGATATTAGTGGCGAATATCAGGAAGGCGATTGGATTGACAACGGCTACAACCGCATCCGCATCACCAAAACGGAACTGTTTAGACCAGAGTCTGATGTGAACAGAAAGTTGTACTTCTGGCTCAATAGTTATTCGTCGCTCGTCAGGCAATCGAGCTCCTTCAGCGTTAGTCCCCTCACCAAGCAGGCCTCGGTCGTTTCGGTGAGCATGAAGGGCAGCAACAGATTGAAGATTGTGGAATTCGTCAATTTGCTGATGAACGAATATGTCAGCCGTGGCTTGGAAAAGAAGAATGTGGTTTCTGAAAACACCATCCTTTTCATTGACAATGAGTTGCTTGGCATCAAGGATTCTCTGAAACAGGCCGAAACCGAACTGAAAGACTTCCGTCAGCAGAACGACCTTATGAACCTTGATCTTCAGGCCAATCAGGTGTACACCAACATCCAAGCCTTGGAGAAGGAAAGGGCCGAAATGACGGTCAATGTAAAGATTTACAAACAGTTGCAGGAGTATATCAGAGTGCAAATCAATGACCCTGAAAACCTTGCTGCACCTAGTACGATGGGCATCAACGACCCCTTGCTCAACCAATTGGCCCGCGACCTCGTTTCATTGTCGCAATTGAAGGCTACCCAATTGCTTACGCAAACCGAGCAGCACCCACAGATTGTGAAACTCAACGAACAGATTATCACCACCAAGCGTGCTTTGCTGGAGAATGTCAACAACCTCGTCAGCAATGCCCAGATGAGTCTTAGGGAAATTGAGCGCCGCATTTCGGTATTGGAAGAGCAGTCGCGCAAACTGCCCAGCAAACAGCAGCAACTCATCAATTATCAGCGCAACTTCAGTTTCACCGACGAAACCTACAAATACCTGATGCGCCGTCGTGCCGAGGCACAAATCCTTAAGGCATCAAACACGCCCGACAACGAGATTCTCGACGAAGCTCGTCTTGACAAGACGAGGATGATTTCGCCCCGCACTTCGATGAACTACCTCATCGCCTTGATTATCGGTCTACTGATTCCGGCGTTGTTCCTTTTCCTGAAAGACTTTTTCAATGTGTCCATCGTCGACCGCAAGGATGTGGAGAAACTGACCAAGTTCCCCATCATCGGGCAGGTGGCTCAAGCCGCCGACAAAGACCCGCTTTTGGTAGTCAACAACCCCAAGTCGCCCGTGTCGGAGTCGTTCCGCTCCATTCGTACCAACATCGAGTTCATCACGCAGAGCAAACTGCCTTGCACAGTGCTGGTTACAGGCGATGTGCAGAGCATCGGAAAAACCTTCAACAGCATTAATATCGCTTCCATTTATGCCCTTTATGGCAAAAAGACTATATTGCTCGGCTTCGACTTGCGCAAACCCAAGCTGTTCCAAGAGTTCAGCATCAACAACAATGTCGGTTTGAGCAGTTTCTTGAGCAACCAAGAGGACCTCGACAACATCATCCAGCCTTCGGGCAAGATTCCGACACTTGACATCATCACAAGCGGGCCCATCCCGCCCAATCCCGCCGAATTGATTGCCTCAGAGAAGTGCGACGAGTTGTTTGCGGAGCTGAAGAAACGCTACGACTATATCGTCATCGACACGCCGCCCATCGCCTTGGTCACGGATGCCTTGTTGCTCATGCGCTACACCGATGCCAACTTGTTCATCGTCCGTCAGGGCGTGACCAACAAGAACGCTTTCGGAAGCATCGTCAAAGACCTTGAAGACCGTAATATGCAGTTCTACATTGTCGTCAACGGACTCCATATCGAGAAAGGCTATGGCTATGGCAGCAAGAAATACGGCTATGGTTATGGCTACGGCTATGGCTACGGTTATGGCTACGGCAGCGACTATTACGGCGAAGGCGAAAATGGCAACAAGAAAAAGCACCGTCGGCATAAGAATGAAAAGAATGACTAAATCATCGGGACATGGGCTACTCAGTTGAAAGATATTGGCATGCCGTATACGTCAGGTCGCGGGCCGAGAAAAAGGTGCTTATGCAACTTGAGGATATGGGCGTGCAGGCTTATCTGCCGCTGATTACCCAAATGAAGCAGTGGAGCGACCGGCGCATGAAGGTGCAGGAGCCTTTGTTCAGGTCGTATGTGTTCGTGTTTTCCAACGAAAAGGAGTATATCCCCATCCTGAATGTGTATGGTGTGGTCAAGTTTGTCACCTTCGAGCGTAAGGCCGTCATTGTTCCTGAAAACCAGATTCTTGCCATCAAGAAGTTTGTGGAGGATTATGAACACGGCGAAGAGTTCAAGATGCTGAACAATGAGGATTTGAAGGAAGGCCAACTCGTGCGCATTATCACCGGCCCGATGAAAGGTCTCACAGGACGGCTCGACACCATCCAAAACAAGCGTCATTTGATTGTCTTCATCGATGTGGTCGGCCAATATATCCCAGTACATATCTCACGGGCCAAGGTGGAGCCCGTTTACGAAAGTGAAATGAAGAAAATTAAAGAATAACCCAAAAAGAATAAGTCATGGATTCAGAGGAAAGAAATAACCGCACAGGAAGGGTGTTGCTCTATGTCCTTCTCGCGGCTTTGGTGCTGGCACTGGTGTTTGTCATCATGCTGGGAAAGAAAAACGCTTCCATCAAGAATGACTTGAAGGCATTGGAAGCCGAAAAGGAAATGCAACGCATTGATTTTCAGTATGAAGTTGATAGTTTGATAAAGGTTCACAATCAACTGAAAGAGAGTTATGGCGAGCTGAGCCTTGAATTGGCCGAAAAAGACAGCATCATCCAAGCCGATGCCGTTGAAATCAAGAAACTTCTTGATTCACAGTGGGATTACTACAGAATCAAGAAGAAAGTGGCCTCGCTGCAAGCCATCTCCCAGAAATATGTGCGCCAAATGGATTCGCTGTATACCGTCAACCGCGAATTGGTGGCCGAAAACGAGCGCATCCGCGAAGAATATCAAGCCGAGCGTCGCCAAAACACCAACTTGACCCGCCAGAAAGAGGAACTTACCAATATGGTGAACCAAGCAGCCATCTTGAAACTCTATAACTACACGGCTCAGGCCGTCCGTTTCAAGGGTGGGAGCAAGGAGGCCTCGACTGACAGGGCCAACCGTGCCGAGCGCATCAAAATCGACTTCACCTTGGCTGCCAACGACTTGGTTCAGCCGGGTACAAAGTTGTTCTACATCCGCATTGCCGACCCCACTCGAGCCATCATCAGCAAGGGCTCGGGCGACGAATACGCTTTCCAGTCGAATGGCGAAACGCTGCAATTCACTGAAAAAGTGAGGGTTAATTATGAGGGCAAGGAAACGGGTGTGCGTGCCTATTATGTTAAGCCAGAGGGTGTGGAAATGCGTCCGGGCACTTATTTCATCGATGTGTACGAACAAGGCGGAAAACTCATCGGTCAGACCTCATTGGAATTGAGATAAGGTTTTTTTACTTTTTTGGTATTTTTTGGAGCCAGCCTTCGGGTTGGCTTTTTTCATTCCAGCACCGACTTCAGCACCTCGTGTGAATGGAAGTCCTTCATCACTGGGGCATGGAGCCGCATGAAGACTATGAGGCCGTCAAGCAGTTCGCGGCGTTGGCTTGCGCAGAGCGGCAGGCGGCAGGCCTCGTCGATGCCCAAATTAAGGAATCGGGCGAGCAAGGCGGCAGCATTTGCATCGAAATAGTAGGGATGGAGCGGGTAATCGTGGGCAAACGAGCCTTCCATCATGTCGAAACAGAAGTTGGCTTCATGGTTGGTTTTGGGGTAAAAGCCCAAATGTCGGGTCATTTCCAAGGTGAAAAACAGGGGGAAATTGGCATAATCGCGTTCCACCAAATCAAGCCATTGCATGGTCCGGACAATGAAATCAAACAAGGCCGTGTTTTGTTCCTGTTCCGTGATGGTTTTCACAAGCAACTCACTGACATACATCAAAATGGCACTTTTGTTCATCACGAAAGGGATGCTTTGGTAAACGGTGGCAAGTTGTACATCCTTCAGGTAGCCCAAAGTGCTTTTGTTGGGTTTTCCCGCTTCCACATAATGGATGAGGTTGAGATTCTGGAACAAGGCCGCACGAAGTTTGGAGGTGCGGTTGAACACACCTTTCACCATGTAGGATTTCAAGCCGAAATTGCGAGTGAATACCTTCACAATCAGGCTTGTATCGCCATATCTCACGGATTGCAGGACGATGCCTTCTGTCTTGTCGTCCATCAATTCTGAATGAGAATCTTGGTGGCGAATTTGTTGGAGCCATTCTTGGTGCTGACGAAGATGAAATACACACCAGCCCCAACCTTCTCGCCGTTGATGTTGGTGCAGTCCCAAATGGCTTGCCCGCCTTCCGAAACCAATTGGGTGACGAAAGCACCATCGACTGTGGTAATCCTGACCAACGAATTGGCAGCCAAACCTTTGATGCCCACAAACCCAGAGAATCCGCGTCTGACGGGATTGGGATAGACCATCACCTCACTGACGCTTGGGTCGGGGGTGGACGACTCGCCACGATAGGAAATGATGCCACTGCTCGTGCCGAAAAACACCTCGCCGCTCTTGTCGATGGCCATAGTGGTGACGGCGTTGTCGAGCAGGGGACTGTTGCTGATGTTGAAGTTGTGGATTTGCTTGGGCTTGCTCTCAAACGACATCAAATAGACGCCCGATTCGAGGCCAAACCAAATCTGGTTGGCTCCATCGACGGCCATGGAAAGCACATTGGAGCCATCGAAAAGGTAATCGTACTGCGAGGTTCCGTCGTTGCGTGGCACTTCCTTCTGCACAGCATCGAAATTGGTGGAGCCATTGAAGATTTTGCGGCTGTCGTTGAATAGGCAAGGCCCTTTGTCGGTGCCGACCCATACAACGCCGTTATGGTCGACGGCCAAGCAATTGACCGCGCCAGTCAGGTGACCGTTGCCAACGGCAGTGTTGAGCGTGACTGCCTGGTCGTCGGAAGCGACATCGAAAGTGCCGTTGTCGTTGAAAACGATGAGTTCACCGCCGCGCTTGATGATCCATTTGTAGTCGTTCTTGTCGATGATGAGAGGCCCAATGTCGGCACCGCTGAGGCTGCCGCCAAGGTTGAAGGCGTGCCACGTGCCGTTGCGCTCCATCATTGAAAGGAGATGGCTGGCACCCGTGTTGGCTACCCAAAGGTTGCCTCTGCTGTCGAATGCCAATCCGCTGATATTGATGAGATTGGCATCGCTAACCCAATGCGTGAGGGTGCTGTTGTCGGCGTTGAAAATCTCAACCAAGTCGTTGTCCTTGAATTTCAGCAGGCCGTCGCCCCAAGTCCCTACATAGGTTACGGACGGGTCTAAGGGGTCGGTGGCGGTGCAAACGAAGTCGGAAATCGTTCCAAGGTCGGTCACGGTGCTTGAATTGAGGATGGTCCAAAGGCCGTCGAAGCGTGCCACGCCTTCCTTCATGTAGCGTTTGCCCCAGTTGGAGGCATGTCCACCCGTGGCCACCCACACTTGGTCGTCAAAGGCTTGCAGTTCAAATGCGTTTTTCGAGGCGGGGCCGTTGGGAAGCACATCCATATTGTTCCAGCCGTCCGAAGTCCTGATGAGGCCTCGTCTTGAGTCGCCAATCCAAAAGTTGCCGCTGTTGTCAATGGCGGTCGAGAGTGGCTCAATGCCTCCGCCGGGCGAATAAATGTTGTGGTTCTGGTTCATGTTGCGGTCGTAGACGGCCACATTGTAGCGGTTGGTGATGAGGAATTGGTCGTCGTAGGCACGAAGTTCCCATTTCTGGTCGATGTCCTCTTTGTTGAAATAATCCCATCGTGAGCCATCGTTGACGAAAAGCGTGTCGGTTTGGAAACCACCATCGAAGTTAAGGTAGAGTTTGCCGTTGAAGACCTCCATCTCGGTATAGGCCAAATGCGGATGAATCAGCGAGTTATCGAAGTGCCACGCGGCGTAGTTGGCGAGGTTTTGTGCATCTTGCGAGGCAAAATAAACGCCATCATCGGAGCATGCATAGATTTTACCGTTGAAGATGGCCACATCGGTAACATTCACCGCATCGCCTTGGTTGCCAATGTAATAGGTGTCCTTTACTTCTTCTTTCTTTAGGTCAAAAACGACGATGCCGAAACCGCAAGCCACATAAGCCAGGTCGCCATCGAAGAAGACATGGTTGATGCTTTTGTTGCCAACGATGTTCTTGTTGTTTTTGATGTCGCTCATGTTCTTGATGTTGCCGTCGCGGTCGATGAGGTCGACATTGGCGTTGGTATAGGCTACAAATAATTTGCGCTGGCTTTGGTTGTAGCCGATAGTGCTGATGCCGATGTCTGACAAGCCATTGATTTTGTTGAGGATATTTATGGAGTTGTCCTCCGTGTCGTAGTAGAACAACTCATACTCCGTGGCGGCGAAAATCTTGTTGCCAACAGGCTCAACGCCAATCACTTTCTGATAGGGAAGGTGTGTGCGCCAGTTGCCGATGGAAACGCCATCTTGGGCGAAAGCGGTCGTCGAAAAGATTGATGCTATGATGAGAGCAAAAAGGTTGAGTTTCTTCATAATGAAATAATTTGGGCGGTAAAAATACGAAATTATGGGATGATAACGGAAATTTGTAGGTTTTATTGTGTGCATGAAAAACAAAACATAAAAAGCAAACAATTGAAAATCAACTATTTGCTTTCTCTTGTAGCCCCACTAGGACTCGAACCTAGATTTAAAGTTTAGGAAACTTCCGTTCTATCCCTTGAACTATGAGGCCATCGGATGAAAAATCCGCCTGCAAAGGTACGGATTTTTTCTGAAACGCCAACCTTTTCGCGAAAATCATTTCAAATCGAGGACGATGGGGCAGTGGTCGGAGTGCATCACTTGTGGCAGAATGTCTACTTGGGCGATGCGGTCGGCGAGGTTGTCAGTCACAACATGGTAGTCGATGCGCCAGCCGAGGTTTTTGGCGCGGGCACCGGCACGGAAACTCCACCAACTGTATCGGTTTGGCTCCTTCACCAAGTGGCGGAAACTGTCGATGTAGCCATCGCTGAGGAAGTCGGTCATCCATTGCCGCTCCTCGGGCAGGAATCCCGACGAGGTGTCGTGCTTTCGCGGGTTGTTGATGTCGATGTCCTCGTGGCAGATGTTGTAGTCGCCCGAAAGCACCAACTGCGGCCTTTCTTTCCTTAACTCGTTGACATACTGGCGGAAAAAGTCCAACCACACCATCTTGAAGGCTTGGCGCTCGTCGCCCGTGGTGCCCGAGGGATGATAGACGCTCACCACCGAAAGGTCGCCGAAATCAGCACGAAGGAAGCGACCTTCGTTGTCATACAAAGGCTCGTTCATGCCGTAGACTACGTTATCAGGCTCTTGTTTGGTGATGAGACCTACGCCGCTGTAGCCTTTCTTCTGCGCGGGCAGCCAATAATGGTGATAGCCCATCATCTCAAAGTCCATCAGGGGGATTTGGTCGGGCGTGGCCTTCAGTTCCTGAAAGCAAAGCACGTCGGGTTGGTATTCCTGAATCCATTGCAGCAGGCCTTTGTTGATGGCTGCTCGGATGCCGTTCACGTTGTAACTGACGATTTTCATCGGGTTGAATTGTTGATTGTTGAAATGTTTAATTGTTGTTCGACGGTGCGAAATTAGGGAAAAAGTCATTTCTTTTTCCTTCGCGCGTTACTTTTTCCTATTTTAGCCGCCGCAAAACGACTAAAACTGTGCTGAAAGACAAAATCAACGGGTGGATTGACCAATTCAACGAATGGCGGGCGACACACATGACCGACCGCCGTTTCATGCTGATACTCAGCATCCCGACGGGTTTTTGTGCGGGTGCCGCCGCAGTCATCATCAAGAAATTGGCGCATGGCATTCGCGATTTGGTCATCAATGCGCAGTTCAACTACGCGCATTTCCTCTATTTCATTTGTCCCGCCATTGGTATCCTGCTGACCATCCTGTTTTGCAAGTACATCTTGAAAAAAGAGGTCGGGCACGGCATACCAGGCATCCTTTACGCCATCTCGAAAAACAAGGGCAAGGTGAGCCGCAGCAGCACTTGGTCGAGCATTGTCACCAGTGCCTTGACGGTCGGTTTTGGCGGTTCGGTGGGATTGGAAGGCCCTTCGGTTTCGACGGGTGGAAGCATTGGCTCCAACATCGCGCAATTGCTGAAATTGGACTACAAGCACACCATCCAACTCATCGGAATGGGTGGCGCGGCGGCATTGGCGGCTATTTTCCAAGCGCCTATTACGGGTATCGTTTTCGCCCTTGAGGTGTTTATGATTGACTTGTCGCTCAATGCGTTAGTGCCTATCATTTGCTCCTCGTTTGTCGCCATTTTGACCGCTTATTTCTTCCTTGGCCAAACGGTGGAATACCCTGCCGCCATCGCCGAGGGTTTCATCCCGTCCAATGCCATATATTATGTGCTGTTGGGCGTTTTCGCGGGTTTGGTTTCGGCCTATTTCCTGAAAGTGACTTTCAGCGTGGAGAAACAATTCAAGAAAATCACTTCGCCGTGGAAGCGACTGCTCGTCGGTGGAACTTTGCTTGGTATCCTAATTTTCTTGTTTCCAGCACTTTACGGTGAAGGCTACGAGGCCATCAACTCGGCTTTGCGCGGCGACTACAGCCCTGTGTTCAACAATCCTTGGTTTGCGCATTTCAAGGAATATGATTTGGTGGTCATCATCCTGTTTGCGGGCATGATTTTGCTGAAAGCCTTTGCCACAGCCTTCACTTTCGGGGCTGGCGGCGTGGGCGGCACTTTCGCTCCCGCCTTGTTCATCGGGGCGTTCACGGGATTGTTTTTTGCCACTTTGGTCAACTATTTGGGCCTTGGCGATTTAGACCCAGCCAAATTTGCCCTTGTCGGGATGAGCGGCCTTGTGGCGGGTATGCTTCACGCCCCGCTGACGGGACTTTTCCTCATCGCCGAAATCACCAACGGCTATGCGCTCATCGTGCCGCTGATGATTGTCTCGGCCTTGGCCTACGCCATCAATCGGCTGTTTTTCAGCCATTCGATTTACACCAATGCCGTGGCGGAGAAAGGCGTTGAGGTGACCCACAACAAAGACAAGAGCATCCTCAATATGATGGCTATCAATCAGTTGATTGAAACCAATTTCTCCCCCATCCATCCCGACTGCCTCTTCCGCGATTTGTTGCCTTTGGTTTCTTCTTCGAAACGCAACATTTTCCCCGTGGTCGACAAGGAGGGTTTCTTCTGCGGCCATGTGCTGTTCGACGACGTGCGCGGCATCCTTTTCGACACGCAATATTACGACCAATCCATACAGAATTTCGCCGTCCTTCCTGACTATGTCATCCACCCCGAGGAGCCGATGGAGGAGATTGTTTACAAGTTCCAGAAGTCGGGCAAATACAACATTCCTGTCATTCAGGGCGGGAAATATTTGGGCTACATATCGCGTGCCAATGTGTTCTCGGCCTACCGCAGTATGATGAGCGAGATTTCGGAAGATTAAGCCTCTTTATCAGCACCTGAAGAATCTAAACTATTTCTGTGACTTTAGCCATTTGTAAGGGGTTGTTCCTGTCACGGCCTTGAAATTGCGATAGAAAGTGACTTCCGATGAGAACCCCGACTGTGTGGCGATTTCCTCTATGTTAGCCGCTGGGTTTTCCAAGAGTAGCCGTTGCGCGTGGCCGACCCGATAACGGTTGACGAACTCAGAGAATGAGATACCCATTCCAACATTGATGGCGTTGTAGAGATAATTGCGGTTGGTGCCCAAAAGGGCAGCTAAGTCCGAAATCTTCAAGTTGGGCTGAAGATATACTTGCTCTTCTTCCATTTTATTAACAATCAAATCTTTCAGATTGTTTGGATAGTGATCCACCTCGTGCTTTTCGTCGGTAATGGTGTCCATCTCCATCAGGCTCAATGCTGAATGTTCCTGACAGAAACACACATAGGCCAAGGCATAGAGTGCCAAGGAGAACAAGGTGGATGGTATTGCTAACATAAAGTCGGAATTGAAGAAACGATAGCGTCCGAGCAGGTTGGCCACAAACGACATCAACGAGGTAAGGGCAAAAAGCACAAGTAGTCGTTTCACTGGCGACAGGTCCAACTTTTGGGTATTCGAGAAATAGGACTCGATTCGCCGTTTGTGCGTTTCCAAACGCTTGAGGCCCAATCCAAGGACTGCCACGATCTGAGCCGCAAATAGTATATTTGAGGCGGTATGCAAAGCCCTCTGTACCTGCATCATGGTTGTAAACGGCATTTTCGTTTGGTGGTAAAGATAAGCCATGACGAAGTCCATCCTTTCCGACTCCGACATGAGAAGGTAAACCACACCTATCGCCAACGATACAAGCAAGGCTGGCAAAAGAATGGCGAAGTCTTTCAGTGTGAGGGGTTTCACGTCGGTGAGCGTCCTGATGTAAATATAGAACAGCGGATATACTGACAAAGAAGCCATTTTATATAAGGTATCAGAGAAGGACAGAACCGAAAAACAACTGTTGAAATAAAGGCTGTGACAGAAATAGAGCATCGTAGCGACCAACATGAAAACGGTAAATACGACTTTTGGCATGTTCTTCCTATCGAATTGGAGCAAGAACAACACCGACCAAAACCCACATACGAACATGGGCATTGTGGAGAACACGGAATGGAACATTTCGCTCTGATTTAGGTTGCAAAAATAGCAAAAAAAGCCTTGTGCAACCATTATGGCCGTCAAATGGCTGCTTTTGTCAAATTTACAGCAAAAAATGTCGGATTTCGTGGCAACAAACTTGTCATTTCTGCAAAAACGACATTTTTTTCTGCATAAATGCAAAGAGCGAAGCATGTTGAAAGGAATACCTTTGCCCATAAAATGCAAGCAACGCAGACAGGCAATTGAAATCACATTTTATCATAAAATTTCATCATTAAAAATCAAACATTATGACAAAGCACAAATTAACGGCTTTCGGCGCTTTGATTGTTAGCGCAATTCTTCTTGTCGGTTGTTTCAAGACTGGCAATCAAAAAGAAGACCTGCTAAAGGCAGGAGTCAAGGATTTCCTCGAGATTGAAGAAGGCATTTATCATGGCTTCGACTTCCCCGAGCCTGACAACAACAAGCAAATCTCCAACGTGAGCATGAACGGCAACCTCGTTGCTGGAGGCACGGCATTCGTCACACTCACCGTTCCGAGCGACATGGCCCGTGTGATTGTTGGCATCAAGGAGCAATTCGGCTACTGCGAGGCTTCTCCAGTGCGCAACAACGATGGCACTTGTTCTGTTGTCCTCATCGTTAAGCAGGACATTTCGCTCGAAGAGTTCACGCTGCAATTCGCCTATGTTGACATGTCAGGTGAAGTCAGTCAGATCTACGATGTTGATGTCTCCTTGATTCAAGTTGGGACTGGTAAGTTGCAAGTCAGCGTCTCGTTTGACAATGCCAAGGACATTGACCTTCACCTGATTGAGCCTAATGGCGCTCACATCTATTTTGGCAACAGTACGAGCAGCAACGGTGGCCAGCTTGACCTCGACTCCAATGCGGGTTGCGGCATCGACAACATCAACAACGAGAACATCTATTACGAAGATGATGCCACTGTTGAGGCTGGTACGTACAAGGCATACGTCGTGATGTACAGCAATTGCGACGAGTCGGTTGCCACGAACTATGTTCTGACTGTGCGTTACAATGGTCGTGTGTTGAACACGGTTACTGGCACATTCCCTGTAGGTGCACCCAGTACAGGAAGCAGTCTGAGCAATCTTGAACCCACCTGCACCTTTGAAATCGGTGGCAAGGGTATGCAAGGCACGGGCAAGACCTATTTGCCTAAGGTGCTTTCGCCCGAAAAGATGTAAACCCTTAATTCAAACCTAAACATGGAAGGTCGCATCGCAAACGCGGTGTGACCTTCTTCATTTTCAGCCCAATTATTCATATCCTTTTATTCTTGAAAAACTCCGTCAGCAATGCCAAGCAATCATCACGCAGGATGCCCGTTTCGGTTTTCGTCTTGGAATGTAGCATCTTGCCGAAACGCGAAAAACCATTCTTGGGGTCGTCGGCGGCCCAAACGATTTTCCCTATGTGGGCATGGCACAAGGCACCGGCGCACATGGGGCACGGCTCCAAAGTGACATAAAGCGTACATTCATCCAAATATTTGGCTCCCAAAGCATTGGCGGCAGCGGTAATGGCGAGCATTTCGGCGTGGGCGGTCACGTCGTTGAGGGTTTCGGTTTGGTTGTGAGCGCGGGCGATGATTTTGTTGTTGCACACCACAACGGCACCAATCGGAATTTCGTCGGCTTCGAGAGCCATTTCAGCCTCTTGGTAGGCTTGTTTCATATAATATTCGTCGGAGAAAACGCTAAAAGTCATGGTTTTACATTTTGGATAGAAGTTGGCTCGAAGTGATTTCCATCTTGCTGAAAGCGAACCATTTCTTGCCCAAGTCTTTCATCGATGCACCGATATGATAAACGGTTTCGTCAATCATCAGGAAACGGTCATGGGAATTGGCAAATTCAACGACATCAATTGGTTCATATTGTGCATTGTGCAGGTTGATGTCGTTTTGTAGGGAAGGGCTTATCTGACGGGTATAAGCAGTGGCTTTGACATTTGGGGCGCGTTTGTCAAGCAGTTTCAGCACGGTATCATCCAAGTAATTGTCAATGAGGACAATACTTTTTTTTGCACTTCGAACCAAGTCGCTGACAAAAACATGGGCATCAAACACTTGACCTTCAAAAAAAATGCCTTCAGCAGGAGGGAGCGAGGTGCGGACGAAAAAGTCTATCTTTTCGGAATGTTCAGCAAGCAGATTTTGTTGGCTTTCCAATTGGTTTTCGATTTTCAAGAGCCGTTGGTTTAGGGCATAACCTTTTAATAAATAGTCTTTTAGGACTTTGTTTGCCCATTGGCGAAATTGGATACCGCGTTGCGATTTGACGCGATAGCCTACCGATATGATGACATCAAGGCTGTAAAGTTTCACAGGACGGTCAGAAAAAGGAATGTGCAAAAAATGCACATTGCTTTCTTGGTCAAGTTCTCCTTCCGCAAACACATTATTAATGTGTCTTGTTACGACGGTTCTGTCCTTTTGAAACAATTCCGCCATCTGCGCCTGAGTAAGCCAAACGGTTTCCTCCTCCAAACGCACTTCAAGTTGCACGTTTTCATTAGGCTGGTATAATATGATTTCGCCGGTTTGCTGCATGTCAATTACATTTTGATTTCAAACCCATCCCAATCCGGTCCCAAAGGGAATTTCTGCCGGAAACGTTCCAGTTTTTCACCATCCAAAGTGCAATGCAGCACAGCTTCTTGGTAAGGTTCGGCTTTGGAAATGACCTCGCCGCGTGAATTAATCACCTGAGATTCACCACTATAATGCAAATCGTTGGCATCCTCGCCTACGCGGTTTACGCCAATCCAATAGGCTTGGTTCTCGATGGCGCGGGCCACAAGGAGCGTGTTCCAAACCACCATTCGCGAATCGGGGAAGTTGGCCAAATAGAAAGCCAAATCGTACTCGTATTGTCCGTTTTGGTAGCGGTTTCTCGCCCACACGGGGAAACGGATGTCGTAGCACACCATCGGGCGGATGCGCCAGCCTTTCAGTTCCACAATCAATTGACGGTCACCGCGTTCCACCAACTTGTCCTCGCCGCCCATCGTGAAAGTGTGCCGCTTGAAATAGAGTTCATAACTCCCATCGGGGCGCATCCAAACGAGGCTGTTGTAATAAAGCCCGTCTTTTTCCAACGGGAAAGTGGTAGCGATGACAGCGTTTTTCGCTTTAGCTTGATATTGAAGCCATTGCATCGTCGGGCCGTCTTCGGTTTCGGCGAAGAATTTCGGGTCGACGGGGAAAGCCGTGGTGAAGGTCTCGGGCAGGAGAATCAGGTCGGTTTCGGGCTGCACTTGTTCTAATAATTGGCTGAAATGTTGCAAATTGGCCGTTTTGTCCTCCCATTTGAGGTCGGCTTGGATGTAGGCGATGTTAAGGTTTTGCATGATTCGATGAATAATTGACGCAAAAATAGAGAAATAATCTTACTTTTGCCGAAAAATAGGTCATTATGAGTTTCACTTACAATTATCCGCGTCCGTGTGTTACAACTGATTGTTTGATTTTCAAGAAGATAGAATGTGTTTGGCATTTGCTCCTCATCGAGCGGGGCAAAGAGCCTTTCAAGGGTTGTTGGGCTTTGCCGGGCGGTTTTTTGGAGATGGAAGAGGACTTGGACACCTGTGCGGCGCGTGAACTGCAAGAAGAAACGGGTCTGACGGGCATCGAATTGCACCAATTGTACGCTTTCGGTGCCATCGACCGCGATCCGCGTCACCGCACCGTCAGCGTGGCCTATTGGGGTGTTGACGACACCCAACAAAAAGCCGTTGGCGGCGACGATGCAGCCAAGGCGCAATGGTTTGCCCTCAACCGTCTGCCCGATTTGGCCTTCGACCATGCACAAATCATCGCGAGAGCCTTATCAAATACCGAAGTGAAAGCGGAATTATCGTAAAAATTGCACTCTCATAGTGCAAAAAAGCTGAGAAAATGCACTCTCATAGTGCAAAAAATTGAGAAAATTGCACTCACACAGTGCAATTTTAGTAATTTTGCGGTGTCAAATTAATGCAAAATGGAAAAGTTGTATGAGTTTATGCAGAAGCAACTTGACACGACAACGAGCGAGTTTGTCCGTTACAAGTATGCTGACATTCAATGGAATAACCGCATGTTGGGCTTGGTCGGACCAAGAGGCGTGGGCAAAACGACGCTGTTTCTTCAGCACATCAAAAAGTGCCATTCACTTCACGACACGTTGTATGTGACGGCGGATCACCTGTATTTTTCGACCTACAGCTTGTATGAAATGGCGGAAAGTTTCAATAAAAACGGCGGAAAGTTTTTGTTTATCGATGAGGTACACAAATATGCCAATTGGTCGCAGGAACTGAAACTGATGTACGATTCGTTTCCCGACTTGCATGTTTATTTCACGGGTTCGTCCATCCTCGACATCGAGAAAGGCGAGGCCGACCTGAGTCGGCGGGCACCGAAATACATGATGCAAGGTTTGTCGTTCCGTGAATTTTTGGCCATTCGGCACCACATTGAAACGCCCGTTTTAAGCATGGAGCAAATCTTGAACCATGAAGCGAAAATTCCGGGTGTAAGCCATCCTTTGGTGTATTTCAAGCAGTATTTGAAAGAAGGCTATTACCCTTTCAGTCAAGACCTTGACTTTGAAACAGAGTTGAGTCAGGTGATTACAAGAACGATTGAAGTCGACATTCCGCAGTTTGCAGGCATGAACATCGGTACGGCAAGAAAACTGAAAAAACTGATGGCGATTATTGCCGGATTGGTGCCTTACAAGCCCAATATGTCAAGTTTGGGAAGCCAGATTCAGGCCAGCAGAAACAATGTGGAGGATTACCTTGTTTATATGGAAAAAGCGGGCTTGTTGGCCCAATTGCGCGACGGGACAGGTGGCTTGGGCGAGCTCGGAAAAGTGGAGAAAGTGTATTTGGACAACACGAATCTGATGTACAATTTAGGTGAAGGCCAGGAAGATGCGGGAACGCTGCGGGAAACTTTTTTCCTCAACCAAATGCGTGTAAATCATAAAGTTGTGTCGTCGCCCATTTCCGATTTTGAGGTTCAGGGTAAGACTTTTGAGGTGGGCGGGAAGAGCAAGGGAAAGAAACAGATTACCGATGCAAGGGAAGGCTATGTAGTGAAGGACGACATCGAATATGGCTACGGCAATGTGATTCCCATTTGGGCTTTCGGGCTGAATTATTGATGCTTGTAGGACTGTCACATCGTGGCAGCCGTTTTTTTCAGACGGCTGCCGTGGTACGACAGCCCTACAAGTTCCGTGTTATTTCACCACAAATTTCAAAGTTTGTCCATCCACGCTGACGAAATACATCCCCGCAGGCAGTTTTTCAATATTAATCTGCTGGATTTCGGCATCGATGCAGCCTTGCAGCAAGGTTTGTCCCATGAGGTTGGTGATTCGGTATTTCTGTTCCGCTGGTAGAGACGTGGCGTGCCGCGTCTCTACAAACAAAACATTGTTTGCTGGATTGGGATAGACCGTGAAGGTATCTGAGCCTGCCGAAGGGCTGTCCTCTACGCCGTTGTGCAGTTGTTCATACACCTCGTCGCAGTCCTTGTCGCCGAGTTTGAAGACCAATTCTCCATCCACCCAATAACACCTCATGCCTTCCACGCGGTAGTTTTTGTCTCGGTTCATTAGTCGCTCAGGGAAGAAACTCGTCATGTGGCCGATGCCACACACGATGTCGCCGCTGAAGAGGCCGTCTGCGTCGCTTACCCGCAGCAAGGTGTACGGGTTTCCTTCGTGTTCGATATTTTCCACGGTGTCAACATGCATGGACAGTCTTTCCGTACCCACCAAGACTTCCCATTCGTCGCCTATCTCAGCTGCATAATTATACAATGTGGTGAACTGTTGCAGTTGTTTGTTCCACCAATACACCTTCCCGTTTTCCTCATAGATGTATTCGTGCGTCACTTCTGTGACAGTATCGCGGTCGTAGTGCGTGTTGCTGCGCACGATGATTTTCGGGCGTTTGCCGTTGATGGTGGTGTCAGACGTGTATTCCAAGTGTTGGTAGGTAGTGCTCCCATCATCGTTTTGGATTTCGTAGTACCATTCAAAACCATTCCAGCCGACAACTTGGTCACAATCCAAATAACCATTGTGGTACATGATGGTGTCGTTTTCCAGATAGCATCTAATGCCATTGATATAAGTCGTGTCTTGGGAATCTGGTTGCATGGCAAATGGGAATATGCCGTGTTCATAACCTATTCCCTTGATGATTCTGCCGTCGAAACTCATTCCGGGGCTTATGTTGCGAACCCATTGGATTTGGTAGGAGCGGTGATTGTAGATGACGTTTTGGATGGCAATCACCAAAATGTCATAATCGACGGTGTCGATAGAAACAGTCCACGAATCGCCAACCCTTGCATTATAGTCATATAAGGTCGTAAAAGAATGTTTTACGGGGTTGTACCAATATACAACATCGTCCTTTTCATACACTAATTGTAACGTGTCGGAATGTAACGGGTTGCTGATGACTGAAACTTCCGTCGCTTCACCGTTCACGATTATTGTGTCTTTGCCCAACACCTCCATGCGATGATAGTCGTTTAGGATGGATTGCGTTGAGAGCTTGTTGAAATACCATTCGGCGCCTTCAGATGCGAAGCTTCCTGGCAGCTCAAATAATTTGGTGATATTGGCCCAATGCGGCGCGTTGTGGTATCTTTCCCAACAACCTTTTGGGACATAAAAGTTGGCATTGTAGTATGCAAAGGAGTTCTCGTTGATGGCAGGTGGGTTTTGTCCCTTGAAGGTGACCGTAGACACACCGGGGATATATATCCAACATTCGAGAGACTGCACTTGCTCGCCTATCACAAGACGCTTGATGCTACTGTCTTGGAAAGCGTTTGAGTGGATGTAGGCACAATTCCTCGCATTGAAATTGACTTGCTGCAATTGGGTATTGAAATAGAAAGCGTTTCCTCCGATGCTGTCCACATTTTCTGGGATGGTCACTTCTTTGATGGTAAAACACTCCGAAAAGGCGGCAGCTCCCATAATCCGTAATGATTGTGGAAGAACGAGGTGGCGTGGGAAATCTTTTTCGGCAAAAGCCGCGAAGCCAATTTTTTCCATTGTACTGGGCAAATGGCCAATATAAAAACGAGTGCCAGCGCAAGCTTCCTCATCTGCTTCAATGAGTCCTTCGGAAAGGAACAAGGTATCCGTGTTAGCATTAAACCATTCTAAGCAGCGTTTTCCAAGACGTGTTACAGAAGAGGGGATGCTTAGGTTGCCTCTGATCCCATCGCATCGATAGAATGCATTATCGCCTACGGCGACCACTATGTAGTCTTGCCCGTTGTGGCTTACGGTGGAGGGCAGAATCAATTGACCCGTAGGTTGTTGATAGCCTTCCCAGCCATTTTGATAGTCTACGACTTGCCCCGGGCAGGTGAATTCCACAGTGTGGGCTACGGAATCAAGGATGTTGTAATACAGCATCTGCCCCGACTCGTTAGCAGCCGAAAAGTCGAAATAGCTCTCTTGGGATGTGCCAATTAGGGAAAGGCACATAATGACTGATAGTAAAATGAGTTTTTTCATGACCATAAAGTTTTAATTGTTAATCCATTTTCCTGACGTTTTCATGGTTCCGTCTGACCAGACTTGCCAAATGTATAGACCCGAGGGCGCGTCATCCATCACAACGGGAGTGATACCATTGTTGATGCGTTGCGACTTAACCCACCTTCCGTGCATGTCAAAAATGTGGATGGAGGCGTTGTCGAGATCGCACGACACTTTCATGACGCCGTTCCCTGGATTAGGGAATGTAGTGCAGTGGATTGTGGGTATTTCGGTCACTGCGAAATAGGGATTTGGCGTGGATACATACCCAGCGACTTCGGCTCTGAATCTGTTTTGGAGCGTTCCCAATTCCTTGTTGATATGGTCGAAACCAACATTCAGAAACAGTTGCTCGGAATGTGAGAACAAGCCTTTCACCCAAGCGGAATCGGAATAGGTTTGTGCCAAGGCTGCAATGCAAAGGTTGTTTTCATCATAAGCATAAAAGGCTCTGTTTGTTTCAGTTAAAGCTCCGTTTACCAAATCCTTATATAAAATGAGGATGCAGTTTCCATAATCGTCGTAGGTGCGCTGCTCTTGGGTTCGAGTGTTTAGCGTGTCTGCAGCCCAGCGAGTGAAATCCTTTTCAACGAGAAGACCGTTCTCGTAACGGAATTCCGTGTAGGTCGAGTCGACCCAAGCTGACAACGCCTTAGACCAAGCCATCTCAGTTTTCGATATGAGTTCGTCATTGTTGTATTCATAGTTGATAAGGTATTGATTCACAAACTGATTCAACGAATCAACGGTTTCATGCAGTTGGTTCATCAGTTCGTTGTTGTCGGAATAGATGTAGGTGTTGCGTTCCATAGGCAGGTCGTTGGCCGCAATCTTGGTTTCTGTTTTCGTTTTCCCATCGCTCGAGTAAACATGGTCTATGTGGTAGGACAAAACCAACACGCCTTCCCACAAGTCAAAATAGTAATAGTACATTTTAGTCGGCGTGTTGTCCGTATATTCATAGACACGTTTGCTCACGGGGCGGTGATTAAACAATCTCCCCCATTCTTCCACATACAGTTCGGTGAGATTGGATTGTTGGTCGTAGGTGTAATAATAGTAATTGCCACCCCAACTGGATCCTTGTATAAAACTGTAAGACTTGTATGAAAGGTTTCCGACGGAATCGTACTCGTAGCTTGTCTCCTGGATTTGAGGATAAGGATAGTTGATGGAGTGTTTCAACTGGGAGATGTGGCCGCATGAGTCGTATTGGAGTGTCACGTGGTCGTAGAAGGCATTTTCCTGTCCGTCGCCACCCAACCAATGAAGGTTGATGGAGGAAGGTTGCCAAATGATTTCCTGAGCGATGCTGCTCATCACCCAAGCCATTAAAACTATGATTGTGAATAACTTTTTCATGGTATATATTTTTATGATTTATATTCCGTTGATAATCTCTTCAAAACTCCGCTCGTCCTCCAAGCCGTTCATCTTTTCTTGCTTGATGCGCGACTTGCGGCGGGCGTAGCTGTTGGTTTGCAGGTTCATCAGTATGGAAATGACTTGGTTGCTGAAGCCTTGCTTGGTGAGGCAGCAGATTTGCAGGTCGCTCTTGGTGAGGGTGGGGTACTTTTCCATCAGCCTTTTGGTGAAGTCGCTGTAAACCTTGTCGATGAGCGTCACGAAGTCGTCCCATTCTGTTTCTTTCAGGTCGAAGTCGAGGGTCGAGGCGGTGATTTGTTCGGTGAGGGCAAGGGCGGTCACATACACCTTGTTTTTCTTCAACGCCGTTTCCAATTGGTTCTTCATTTCCTCGGCTTTCAGTTTGGCGTTCAACGTTTTCTGTCGCAAAAGCAATAGCACAACGGCCAAGGCCACGACCAAGCCGCCAAGGATGAGGTAGAGGTAAAGGCTTCGCAGTTTTTGGTCGGCTTCAAGGCTGTTTTTCTGCATTTGCAGGTCGTATTCCGCCTTGATGCGCTGCACCTGTTCGCTGCGATGCTCGCGGTCGGCCTGCATCATGTTTTCGTTGAAAAGTTCGTGACATTCAAGGGCTTGCGCATAATCGCCTTGCATTTGATGCAAGTAACAAAGGGCTTGGTAGGCCGACATGCGCACGCCAGCCATCTCGTTTCGGGTGGCTTCGGTGAGGTGGACGATGGCGAGGCTGTCTTGCTCCAAATAATAGTAGGCCAAGCCCAAAGTCAGTGGACCATCGCCAGAAGCACCGTCGGCCAAGGCTTGACTGACGCGCTCAATCACTTGCTTAAAATCTTCCGTCACCAACAGCACATCACGACTTGATTCCAAAAGGATTTCGTTTTGCATTGTTTTGTTGTTCAAGGCTTTGGCGAGGATGAGGGCTTCGTCGTAATGTTGTTCTGCCGCGTCGATGTCGCCCAATGAGGCCGCCGCCCTACCGCAGTTGCGCAGGGCGTTCATCAACAGGGTGGAGTCGCCGAGTTCGCGGGCTATCTTTGCGGCATCTTCGTGCAGCGGCAGGGCTTCCTCAAACAGTTCGTGCTTCCAGTAGCAGAAGCCGAGGTTGTCCTCGATTTGGGCTTTCATCCGTTTCGTTTCGGGTTTGTCGGGCTTGCATTGCTCAAGGGCGAGCAAGGCTTGGCTGAACGACTCGGCGGCGGCTTCGCTCTGTTTGGCGGCGCGTTGTTCAAGGCCTTGCTGATAAAGCGTTTCAGCCTCTTTGAGGTAGCGTGCTTCGTGGTGGCAGGCTGTCAGACCTGCCATCACAAAGAACGCAATTATAATACATCGAGTTTTCATTTCACCACAAATTTCACTGTTTCACCATCTACGCTAAAGAAATACATCCCCGCAGGCAATTTTTCAATATTAATCTGCTGGTTTTCAGCGGTGATTGTGCCTTGCAGCAAGGTTTGTCCCATGAGGTTGGTGATGCGGTATTCCTGTTCCGCTGGTAGAGACGTGGCGCGCCGCGTCTCTAAAAACAAAACATTGTTTGCCGGATTGGGATAGACCGTTAAGGCCCCTGAGCCTTCGGTTCCTGAGCCTGTCGAAGAAGCCGAGGGGTCATCTTCCTCAATGCCATGCAATTCGTCATAAATTGCATCGCAATCGCCGTCGCCGTTGTGGTAGAGCAGTGCGTCTTCTACCCAATAGCAACGTAAGCCTTCCACGCGGTAGCCTTTGCCTTGGTTCATCAGTTTTTCGGGGAAGAAATTGGTCATGTGGCCGAAACCTACCACGATGTCACCGCCAAACACATCTCCTATATCGCTAATATGCAATCGTTTACGGGTATCGCCATCATATTCGAAAACATCCACTTCGTCAACATGAACCGTGATACTTTCCGTTCCCACCTTGATTTCCCATTCGTCGCCAACTTCGGCGGCATAATCGTAGAGAATCGTAAACTCTTCAAGGTCTTTGTTCCACCAATACACTTTGCCGCCTTCTTCGTAGATATATTCGTGAGTTACTTCCATAGTTGTGTCGCGGTCGTAATGTGTGTTGCTGCGCACGATGATTTTTGGGCGGTTCCCGCCTTCAAACACCGTGTCGGCAACATATTCAAGGTGCTGGTAGGTGATGCTGCCATCGTCGTTTTGGATTTCGTAGTACCATTCCGATTGACTCGGGAACACCTCTTCTTTTTCTTTCGTCATATAATGCAGGGTGATTTCAAATTGGTTGATTCCAAAACCATGATAACTATAAATTGCCTTTTCCCATTCATCCAAGCCTGGTTCAAAGAAGATGGGTTGCTGGCCTGTATAATGATGCCATACCCATTCGTCACCGCTTTTCTGAAAGAACGACACAATGAGTTTTTGCTCTTCGTCGTTGAAGTCATAAACGGTTTTTCTGGTGATATTCCAATCTTGGTTTTCAGGCGACCATATTCCTGTTTTGTATTCGACAACTCGGTTCTTGTCATCATAAACAAAACGGACAATTTTCGTGTTGACCCATTCTTCTTCGGTGAAGGTTTGGGTGATGATGCTTTCTGTCTTATTGTTTGAGGCGTATGAATAAGTATCCAATACTTTGGAAGTGATGTCACCTGCTTCGTCGTATGTATCGACTTGTGAAGATAATATTTGCAGCCGTTCATTATAATGGCTCGTTGTCTGCATTTTTAGTAACTCGTTTGGGTATAAGTGAAATAAGTCGTAATATGAATCTATCTTGGTCCTGTAGTTATCTGCATATTCAAAAAGGTTTTGTTCAATTATTCGTCCATCAATATTAATCCTGTCTTTTTTAATGATGTGCCAATTCTCATCATAGTAATAATCGTATGCAAACACTCTGGCCATACCCTCAGCAAATTTCTCACTATGCTTTATCCTATTGTTATCGTATGTGTAGAAAAACCACTCAGGCTCTTCTATGTCAGGGTAGTAGAAACGAGTTGTTTGGATGCCGTTGGGCAAAGTGGGGTTTTCGACAAAAACATAGTCGCTTACAATAACCCCTGGAAGATCATACTTTATCAGTTGCCCGAATGTGTCATAGATGAAGTTGGAGGGACGCTCATGGGAAACTTGACTGGTAGTATCAAAAATGCGTCCGATGACATGGTCGGGGAAGGCAATGGAGTCATAGACAATAGGGGCATTGTCGAAACAGGCAACGAGAGTCGTGTTTTGATCTAAAGCAAAGGTGTATTCCGGTGAAAAGGAGACCATTTCAATACCCTTTTTCCAATAACTGAATTCATGCCCTGGATTCGGGATGGCTCGTACCGTAGCGGTGTAATGGTCACAATCTTCTGGAAGTGAGACTATCTCGGTAGTCCCAAATCCTGAAATATTGCAACACACATTCAGCTCAGGAACTCCAACAAACATACCTATTAAATTGGTAAACTGCTTCCATTGAGGATTTGACTGGAATTGGTTGAGAGAAAGACAATTGACATAAACAGGGATGTAACTATGGACACCTCTAAATATATTTTCGTTAAAAAGACCTCCAAAACCATAGAAAAAGGCATAACTGGGCGGTGTTGGTGTATTGCAATGGATGTTTTGCAAGTTCCAGCAACTTGCGAAAGCTCCTGATCCAATGGTGGAAACCGAAGCTCCAATGGTGAGGGACAAGAGATTAGTACAAGCATTAAAAGCCCATCCGTCAATTGATGTCACGGAATTAGGAATTTCCAATGAAGTAAGTCCTGCGCCTGCAAATGCTTGTTCCTGAAGGGAAATGATAGTATTTGGAATTTCCACGCCAGTAAGGTCAAAGCATTGATAAAACGCACGATTTCCAACAGACACCACAACATAAGAGATACCTTCATTCACAACTGTTGCGGGGATGCTGAGATTGCCCGCAGGTGTATTATAGCCAAGCCAACAACCACCATTTGCATTATTCGGATAGGTTATTTCCACTTCATGGTCGTTGAGAATGTTGTAATACAAGGTCTGTCCTGTTTCGCACACGGCAGAAAAATCATAGGCAGAGGCGCTCATTGCCATTGCCATTAGAAGTAGTGTAGCAAATAACTTTTTCATAGTTGTTGATGTTTTTTATTGTTGATAATTCCTTTGTTTAACTGTTCAAGAACTTTCGCATTCATCGTCTTGATGTTCGCAACGCAAAAGTATGGCATTTCTCCAAACGAAAAACAACTTGTCAAGCCCTTTGGAGGCCTTGTCTATCAATTCGCAAAAGTTTGAAAAACTAAACAGTTGGACTTCAATTTGTTACAAAATTGAAATCCAACTGTTGTCTATGTGGTTGTCTATGTTGTTACAGTTGATTCTTCAGCCAAAACCCGAAGAAACGGTCGTCAACACGATAGGAACCTTTCTCTGTCGTCACCAAATCCTTGTCCATCAGCTGGCGAATGGCCGACTGCACCGAACTTGCTGAGGTCAGGCCGTATTTCTTGATGAACGCCACCGACTGCGTTTGTTTGGCCTTGCCTTCGGCGGCAACGGCTTTCAGTGTCGAGCGTTGCCTTTCGCTCAACCCGTAATACATGGATTCAAAGACATCCTCATTGTCGGTGACTCGCTTTATCAACGCCTCATTAATTATGGTTGGTGAACATTTTTTGTCTGTCATGTAAAATGCCAAATATAGCACCGCCTGCATATACCAAGTGTGGCCTTCCAAGGTATCATACAGATTGTCAATATATTCTGGAGCACACACTTTTCCAAAAATGGCGAACATTCGCACGGCAAACTCGACATATTTTTCCTTTGCGATAGGGGCGAGGCTCATCATGTTCGAACTGTTGTAGAATGGTTTGGATGCCGAAGCAAACATGTTTTGGATGATATGCCGCTGACTGCCCGCAAAGATGAAAGTGGCATTGTTGCAATGCTGGATATAAGTGCGCAGCAGGGCCTCCACGTTCTTTTCCGGGTATTTTTCAATCTGCTGGAACTCGTCGATGGCCACCACGCAAGGCCGTTTGGCTTCCTCCAAATATTGGAAAATCTCTTCCAACGACTTTTGTGAATCCTTGATGTCGCCGAGGCCGAAAGAACCGTTCATCATCCCAGCCTCGTCAAAACCGATAGTGAATTGGATGGATTTCACCACTTTGACAAACATTTCCATCAATTGCTTGTCTTTGGTTTTCAAACTTCTGCAAATTCGGTTGCCCAACAGAAACACGAAATCATTGAGGTTCATGGTGGAGTAGATGTCGAGGAAAAACGTGTGGTAATCGTTTTTGATGACTTCTTGGTTGAAGCAATGCTCGATGAGGCCTGTCTTGCCCATGCGGCGCGGCGAGATAAGCACCGTGTGGCTGTGTCCCTGTATGTTTTGAACCAACTGTCGTGTTTCGTTTTCGCGGTCGCAAAAGTATTCGGGCGAAACATAACCCGATGTGATGAAAGGATTGTAAATCATGGCGTTCAAATTTTCGGCAAAGATAATCATTTTATTGTTATCATGCTAAAAAAATGATAAAAATTTCATCATAAAAATAAAATGATGATACGAATACGCAGAAAAAATCTCCCAAAAATAATTTTTGAGAGATTTTAAAACAAGATTTTTGATCAATTTCTGCCCTTTAGGGCATCCCATTACTTCTTCGGCTTCAATTCGTCGAATATCATCGTGCGAAGGTTATCTATCGGGACGCGCACCTGCTGCATCGTGTCGCGGTCGCGCACGGTGACGGTGTTGTCGACCAAGGTGTCATTGTCGACTGTCACGCACATCGGCGTGCCGATGGCATCTTGTCTGCGGTAGCGTTTGCCGATGGAGTCTTTCTCTTCGTATTGGCACATGAAATCGGCCTTCAGCGAATCGATGATCTCGCGGGCCTTCTCCGGCAGACCGTCTTTCTTGACCAACGGCAGCACGGCGACCTTGTAAGGGGCGAGGATGGCCGGCAGCTTCAGCACCACGCGCTCCGAGCCGTCTTCCAGCTTCTCCTCGGTGAAGGCGTTGCTGAACATGGCGAGGAACATGCGGTCGAGGCCGATGGAGGTCTCGATGACGTAAGGCGTGTAGCTCTCGTTGGTGTCGGGGTCGAAGTACTGGAGTTTCTTGCCTGAGTATTTGGCGTGGGCCGAGAGGTCGAAGTCGGTGCGGCTGTGGATGCCTTCGAGTTCCTTGAAACCGAAGGGGAAGTCAAACTCGATGTCGGTGGCGGCATTAGCGTAGTGAGCCAATTTCTCGTGGTCGTGGAAGCGGTATTTCTCTGCGGGCAAGCCTAATGAGAGGTGCCAGTTGAGGCGTTCTTGCTTCCAGTGCTGGAACCATTCGAGTTCCGTGCCGGGGCGCACGAAGAATTGCATCTCCATCTGCTCAAACTCGCGCATACGGAAGATGAACTGGCGCGCCACAATCTCATTGCGGAAGGCTTTTCCGGTTTGGGCGATGCCAAACGGAATCTTCATGCGGCCGGTTTTCTGCACGTTGAGGTAGTTGACGAAAATGCCTTGTGCTGTTTCAGGGCGCAGGTAGATGGTGTCGGAGCCGTCGGCCACACTGCCCATCTTGGTCGCAAACATCAGGTTGAACTGGCGCACGTCGGTCCAGTTGCGGGTGCCGCTGATGGGGCAGACAATTTCGAGGTCAAGAATCAGTTGCTTGATGGCGTCAAGGTCGTTTTTCTCCATAGCACCATAGAGGCGGTGGCTAATTTCCTCGATTTTGGCCTTGTGTTCGAGCACGCGCGGGTTGGTGGTCACGAATTGCTCTTCGTTGAAGGCATCGCCAAAGCGTTTGCGGGCTTTCTCCACCTCTTTATTAATCTTTTCCTCAATCTTGGCCATATAGTCCTCGACTAAGACATCGGCGCGGTAGCGTTTCTTCGAGTCGCGGTTGTCGATGAGGGGGTCGTTGAAGGCATCGACGTGTCCCGAAGCCTTCCAAGTGGTGGGGTGCATGAAGATGGCCGCGTCGATTCCGACGATGTTTTCGTGCATCTGCACCATCGCCTTCCACCAGTATTCGCGGATGTTTTTCTTCAGTTCCACACCGTTTTGTCCATAGTCGTAAACGGCTGATAGTCCGTCATAAATCTCGCTCGAAGGGAAAATGAAACCGTATTCCTTCGCATGAGCGGTTATTTTTTTGAAAAAGTCTTCTTGATTCATAATTTGTTGATTTTCTGTATTTTATTATAGTTGACTTGAAATGCCAAATTGGCATTTCAACTATTTCCATTTTGGAACTATTTGTACTTAAATTATCAGCATCGCGTCCCCGTATGTGAAGAAACGGTACTTCTCGGCGACGGCTTCCTTGTAGGCCTTCATCAGCACATCGTAGCCGGCAAAGGCGGCCACCTCCATCATCATCGGCGACTTGGGCAGGTGGAAGTTGGTAATCATGCAGTTGGCCACCGTGAAGTTGTAGGGCGGGAAGATAAATTTGTTCGTCCAGCCTTTGTAGGGCTTGATTTTTCCGCCGATGGTCATGGCTGTTTCGAGGGCTTTCAAAGAAGTGGTGCCCACGGCAAATACGTTGTTGTGGCGCTCGTTGGCCTCGTTGACCAAAGTGCAACATTCCTCGTCGATGTACATTTCCTCCGAGTCGGGCTTGTGCTTGGTGAGGTCTTCCACTTCGATGTCGCGGAAGTTGCCCATACCGGGGTGCAGGGTCAGTTCGGCGAAGGAGGCACCAATGATTTCGAGGCGTTTCATCAGGATTTTGCTGAAGTGCATTCCTGCGGTTGGGGCCGAAACGGCACCTTCCACCTTGGCGTAGATGGTTTGGAAGTCCTCGGCATCCTCGGGACGTTCCTCGCGGTTGAGTTCCTTCGGGATGGGCGTGTGGCCAAGTCCCGAAAGGGTTTTCTTGAACTCGTCGTATGTACCATCGTAAAGGAAACGCAGCGTGCGCCCACGCGAGGTGGTGTTATCAATGACCTCGGCCACCAACTCGTCGCCTTCGCCGAAATACAATTTGTTGCCGATGCGGATTTTGCGTGCCGGGTCGACGAGCACGTCCCAAAGGCGGCTCTCATGGTCCAGTTCGCGGAGCAGCAGCACTTCAATCTTGGCACCGGTCTTTTCTTTCTCGCCGTAGAGTTTGGCGGGGAACACCTTAGTATTATTAATGACGAACACGTCGCCATCCTTCACATAGTCCACCAAGTCCTTGAAGATACGGTGCTCAATCTTTCCGGTCTTGCGGTCGACGACCATCATTCGGGCCTCATCGCGGTTTTGCGTGGGTTGCAGCGCAATCAGTTCGCTGGGCAGGTTGAATTTAAACTGTGATAGTTTCATTGTATGCTGTTTTTGTTGCTTTTTGTCCGAAACAAACTACAAAGATACGACAAAAACGAAATTTTGTCAAGTGATTTTTGATAAAATGTTGATTTTCAGCCTTGTTTTTGCTGCTTTTCCTCTTGTTCCCTCTTCCACTCCTTAAACGCTTCTCCAGTTTCAACGATATGCTGCCTGAACTTCTCCAAAGGCCAAGCGTCTTCCACGCGGAAATCGCCGATGCGGGTGCGGCGCAGCGAGGTGAGGCAGGCGCCATTGCCCAAGGCCTTGCCGAAGTCGTTGGCGAGGCTGCGGATGTAGGTGCCTTTGCTGCAAGTGACCTCGAAGTCGAGTTCGGGGAAGCGGTCGAGGCTGAGTTTGAAGTCGTCAATATGGATGTCGCGGGCTTTCAGTTCGATTTCCTCGTCGGAGCGGGCGTAGTCGAAGGCGCGTTTCCCCTTGATTTTGATGGCGGAATACTTCGGCGGATACTGTTTGATGTCGCCGATGAACTGCACTCGTGCGGCTTCGATTTGTTCTGGCGTGATGCCGTCAGTAGGGAAGAAGGCATTAGGCTCGCTCTCCAAGTCGAAAGTCGGAGTGGTTTGTCCTAAAAGAATCGTTCCAGTGTAAGTCTTCACCTGCGCTTGGTAGGTGTCGATTTGCTTGGTCATCTTTCCAGTGCAGATGATGAGCAAGCCCGTCGCCAAAGGGTCCAAAGTGCCCGCATGGCCGACCTTCAGTTTGCGGATGCCATAGCAACGGTTGACCAACGACCGGATGAAGTTGACCGTGTCGAATGACGTCCAGTCCAAGGGCTTGTCGATGAGGATGACCTCGCCGCTTTCAAAGTCGAACATCAGGCGAAGATTATGGCGACGATGCCGACGATGGCACAATACACTGCAAACCAAATCAGTTTGCCCTTCTTCACGATGTTGATCATCCACTTGCAGGCGATGCAGCCGAAGATGAACGCAGCCAAGAACCCGACGATGGCCGCCACGGGCGAAATGCCGCTCATGGCCTCGCTGAAACCGACCTCGAAGATGTCCTTGATGTCCAAAAGTGCCTCACCCAAGATGGGCGGAATGACCATCAGGAAGGAGAATTGGGCCAGTTTTTCCTTTTTGTTGCCGAGGAGCAAACCTGTGGCAATCGTTGAGCCTGAGCGCGACAAACCCGGCATGACGGCGCAGGCTTGGGCGATACCGATAATGAAAGCGTGCAAGGGGCTGATGTTTTCCTTTTGTCTTGGTTTAGCGAAATAGGAGAAGGCTAATAATGAGGCCGTTACCAAGAGCATGATGCCCACGATGAGCAGACCTGAGCCGAAAACTTCCTCCACCTTATCTTTGAGTAAGAAGCCTACCAATGCCACGGGAATCATGGAAATGAGGATGTTGATGGCGTATTTCGTGCCGCCGTTCAGGTTTTGGTAACCATTCCAAGATTGTTTGGTGAACAAATCCTTGATAATCCACACGATTTCCTTCCAGAGGATGACCAAGGTGCTGAGCACGGTGGCCACATGGAGCAAGACCGTGAAAGTGAGGTTCGATTCGCCGTCTTCGAGACCAAAGAGTGCTTGACCGATGGCCAAATGGCCGCTGCTGCTGACGGGAAGGTATTCCGTCAAGCCTTGAATAATACCGAGTAATAATGCTTGTAACCAGTTCATTTGTTTTTCCCTTTCCAGAATATTGCGACGATTTCAACGACAAAGCCAGCCAAGACCAAAATCGGGGCAAGGGTAAGTCGCTGGAAGTTAAACATTTTCTCGTTGAACACATCAGGGTCGGTGGAGCCGCCGCCAATCATCAGGATGAACCCCAATGCGATGAGGGCGAGGCCGATGAGCACGATGATGTAGTTTTGTCTGCCAAAGGGCATGACTTTCTGGTCGTCAAGGTTTTCGACCGCTTCTTTCTTTGTTGTTTCTTTTGCCATGTTATGTTGTTTAATGGTTTATCGTTTGATTGTTCGGGCTCTTCGACAGGCTCAGACCCCCTTAACTTTTATGCGTATAGTCGATCGACATCGGCGTTGAGGTATTTCCGGAGGGCGAGTCGGGTGGAGAGTCCGCCGAGCAGGATGCCCAAAACGATGATGCCGGCAAAAATGCCGATGATGATGGTATAGTCTTGAATTAGTGTCAGTTCGGGAAGGCGTTTCATAAGTCCGTAAAGCAGCAAGGCCAAGAAAATGTCGGCCAACAAAGCCCCAAAGAAGCCCTGCGAAATGCCGCTCTTGATGAAAGGCCGGCGGATGAACGCTGGCGTGGCACCCACCAACTGCATACTGCGCACAAGGAAACGCTTCGAGTAAATCGAGAGCCGTATCGTGTTGCGTATCAATGTGATGGCGATGATGAGCATGATGAGGCTGGCCACCATAAGGGCGAGTCCTATGCGACTGACATTCTGATTAATCAGGTTGACGAGCGATTTTTGGTAGTAAACCTCCTTGACGTCCTTGTTTTTCAGCAGTTGGGCTTGGATGACGCTGAGGCTGTCGCTGTTGGCGTAGGCCGCGTTGAAGCGCACATCGAGGGAAGGAAGGAGCGGGTTTTCCTCGTTGCCGAGCCATTGCAGGAAGTCTTCGCCGAGGTCTTCGCTCAGGCGGCGGATAGCCTCCTCCTTGGTGATGTATTCGGTGGATTTCACGGCGGGCATGGCATCGAGTTCCTGTTGCAGTTGCAGAATCTTGGCTTCCTTTACGTTGCTGTTCATCACGATTTCGAAGCCGATGTTTTCCTTGAGGTGGTTGGAGAGTATCTGCGCATGCATCATCAGCAGGGCAAACACGCCTAACAGAAAGAGTACCAGCGTGATACTCATCAGCGACATGAAATAGGACCCTGCCACGCGGCTTTTGCTTGAACTCTTTTCGGACATTTTCTTGCTTCGTTTTTCGCAACAACGATATTTAAAACGGCAAAGATAAGGGAAATATTTCAATCCTACTTTTTGCTTTCGTTTTTTTCACTATTTTTGTGCTTTCAATCTATAATACCATGCAAGTCCTGAAATCCAACATACGCACCGACTCCGAAGAGTTCAAGCAGAACGAGAAAAACATGCTCGCGCTGATGGCGCAATACCGCGAGGCGATGTCGGCCTCGATGCAAGGTGGCGGCGAAAGTGCTGTGGCCAAGCATAAGAAACGCAACAAACTCCTTGCCCGCGAGCGCATCGACCTGCTCATCGACCCGAACACGCCGTTCCTCGAACTTTCGCCGATGGCGGCTTACGATACCTATAACAATGACTTCCCCTCGGCGGGAATCATCACCGGCATCGGCGTGATTCAAGGTAGGGAGGCGGTCATTGTGGCCAACGACGCCACCGTGAAAGGCGGTACCTATATGCAATACACCGTGAAGAAACACCTTCGCGCCCAAGAGATTGCGATGGAAAACCACTTGCCTTGCGTCTATATGGTCGACAGCGGCGGCGCCTTCCTTCCCGAGCAAGACACGGTCTTCCCCGACCGCGACCACTTCGGGCGGTTTTTCTACAACCAAGCCCGCATGTCGGCCTTGGGCATCCCGCAAATCGCCATCGTGATGGGTATGTGTACGGCGGGCGGTGCCTACGTTCCAGCCATGAGCGATGAGACCATCATCGTGCGCAACCAAGGCACGATTTACCTCGGCGGACCTCCCTTGGTGAAGGCCGCCACGGGTGAGGTGGTAACAGCAGAGGAATTGGGCGGCGGCGAGATGCACACCTCGATTTCAGGCGTCGCAGACCACTTGGCCGAAAACGACCAACACGCTTTACAGATCTGCCGCAACATCTTCAAGACCTTGGAGAAAAGCCATCGGCAAAAACTGGACATGTTGCCCGTTGAGGCACCTCTCTACGACCCGCACGACCTCTACGGCCTCGCGCCCATCGATTTCCACAAGTTGGTCGACCCTCGTGAGATTATCGCCAGAATCGTGGACGGCAGCCGTTTCCAGGAGTTCAAGTCGAGGTATGCCACCACGCTTGTTTGCGGTTTCGCGCATTTGATGGGCTTCCCCGTGGGCATCCTTGCCAACTTTGGCGTATTATTCTCAGAATCAGCACTAAAAGCCACGCACTTTATCGAGCTATGCTGCCAAAGGAACATCCCGTTGGTGTTTTTGCAGAACATCACGGGCTTTATGGTGGGCAAGCAGTACGAGCAGGGCGGCATCGCCAAGGACGGTGCCAAGATGGTACACGCGGTGAGCAATGCCAACGTGCCGAAGTTCACCGTCATCTTCGGAGGCTCGTTTGGTGCGGGCAACTACGGCATGGCGGGTCGCGCCTACAGTCCGAGGCTGCTTTTCATGTGGCCCAACGCCAAAATCTCCGTCATGGGCGGCGAGCAGGCGGCCAGCGTCCTTGCCACGGTGAAGGAAGACCAATACAAATACAAAGGCCTTGAAGTGCCGAAGGACGAAATCGCGCAGCTGAAGAAGGAAATCTTGGCCAAATACGACTACGAAGGCTCGGCCTTCTACAGTACCGCCCGCCTCTGGGACGACGGCATCATCGACCCCGTCGACACACGCAAAATCCTCGCCTTGGGCATCGCCGCCTCCTTGAACCAGCCCTTCCCGCCGCAGCAGTTTGGGGTGTTCAGGATGTAGGTTGGGGGCTAAAGGAATTTGAAAAATGAATCGAACAGAATTTGCTATTTGAAAAAACTAGGAATTATGACTCATATTCTAATAAAGAATGTCGGCCCCATCAAGAATGTGGAACTTGACTTGAACAAAATCAATGTGTTCATGGGTCCTCAAAGCAGCGGCAAGAGCACTATTGCGAAGATACTATGTCATTGCCAGTGGGTTGAGAAGCAATGCTTTTCGGACATTGAGTATACTAAAAAATTCTATGAGAAAGACAGGACATTTTATGATTCGTTGGCTGAATACCATCGCTTGGAAGGTTATTTTAACGATAAGAGTTTTATAGAATACAGAGGGGATTTTGTTACGATAAAATATGCTCATCAGAAAGAGCATCCGACAATATCAATAAATGGCAAAAAGTACAAATACCCCAAATTATCATATATTCCATCTGAGAGAAATATTGTTGCTACTATTCCCAATTTGAAAAAATACAATGACAGTAATGATGTCATTCTGTATTTTATGTATGATTGGTTTACCTCTCGCGATGAGATTCGTGAGCAAACATTTGATAAGTTGATTAATCATCAATTATCCTATAAATATAGGAACGAGAATGATTATATTATTGATAACGGCAGTGAATTATTATTGGCAAATGCTTCGAGTGGAGTCCAATCGTTGATACCATTGTATTTGGTGCTGTATTATTCATTGGAAACCATATATGGCCAGAAACGTCCTTTGTCGTATGAGCAGAAGCAATCAATTACATATTTGAACCATGAAACGGATAAGATGATTTCGGATTTGGTAAGAAATTATTCGGATGTTGAAACCGTAAAGAAACAATTGGGGCAATGGGGAATAAACACGAAGATAAAGTCGTGTGATGCAATGAAACAAATGTTGGAAGATTTGCAAAGGTCGTTTTCAGATAGGTATGATTATCATTATACACAGTTGTTTATTGAAGAGCCGGAGCAAAATCTTTTCCCTTCAACGCAACAGAAATTGGTGTATTGGCTGTTGTCGTTGATTCAAGCGAATAAGGGCAGGTCAAATTCATTGGTTTTGACAACGCATAGTCCATACATATTGTTTGCCCTCAACAACTGCATGATGGGTGGTTTGGTCAAAGACAACATTCCTGAAAAAGAAAGACATTCTTTTGTCTCGCAAACCGCTTGGATTGACCCGAAAAAGGTTTCCATATACGAAATCCACGACGGTTCTTTGCAAACCATCCAAGACGAGGATGGCATCATTGAGGACAACTATCTGAACAAGGCGTACAAGGAGAATTCGGCTGAATATCTTTCACTTCTAAACTACTTTGAGGATGAAGAATAGGATTTTGGCGGCATACCCGGAATCGGAGTTTGGTACCACGAATTCCCAACAAATATTTGTTGCAGATTTCACAGAACGCACCAAAAGTGTGCGTGGTGTAGAAATTCATGAGGTTCTGCCCAACGATCCCAATGATGAGACCGTTGAAATGGATTGTTGTGCCATCGCTAATGAATCAGCGCTTCAAATAGACTACAATGTGTTTCGCGACAATCAATTCAAAAATGAGGAAGACGAAGACATGAAGCATGGAGAATGCTGCATGTTTCCGAATAAAAATGATGAAAAAAGTTGGACTTTATTCATTGAGATTAAAGATTGCAAAGGGAGCAGAGTATTCAAATATAAGCAAGAGGTTAAAGACAAACTGATACTGAATGTTGGAGAGTTCCGAAGGAAAGGAATTCTTCTAAACAATAAAGTGTATGGAGTAGCATCCTTTCCAAGAAAGAAAACGGTTTTCAATGAAATGATTGTTAGCGACCCCATTGAATACAAGACATTTTATAAGGAACACGGAATACATTTTGTGCCTACTAATGAAATAACTATAAAAAGCGATTCTCAACTTGAATTTTACAAGTCCTAAATTTCACCATAATAGACTTTGTTATTGAAATTAATACTAAACTGACATATTATGAATTATTTCATCAAAAACATCCACATCAATAAGTTGTTCCATTTGGAGAACATTGACATCCCGATAGCGAATGAGAAATATCCGCATCTTATCATCACGGGAAAGAATGGAAGCGGAAAGACGGTGCTTTTGAATGCGATTGCAGATCTGTTGGAACAAATGAAGAGCGAAGATAACTTTCTTGCAATGCTACATAGTAGATTTCATCAAGGTGATTACAAATACAATATAGATAATTCGACAGATTACAAGCTGAAAGATAGTAGGATTAGATGTGATATTATTAGCCCTTTGTATATCCTTGACAGGTATCAAAATGGCGATTTTATCATGGCATTTTATCAGGCTGATCGTCAGGTAAGAATGATAGAGCCCGATTCTCCTCAAAAACCGATACTTGAGGACGAGGGGCTTGTTCGCGAAACAGTTTCCGACCAGTTTATCAAGTTTCTTGTTGATTTGAAATTTCAGGAATTATTAGCCATTAGCAACAAGCAAAAGGAGCGAGAACAATCAATAAAATCTTGGTTCGAGGGTTTTGAATCATTATTAAAAAGAATCTTTTTGAAGGAAGACTTGAGGCTGGATTTTGATCAAGAAAAAAAGTATTCCTTCAAGATTTCATTTGGAGAACAGAAGTTCGGGTTTAATGAGATGTCTGACGGATTTAAGGCCGCCATCAATATTGTTACTGATTTGATTCTGAAGATGCAGCATGGCGGAAAACTTTCAGAAGCATATAATAAAGAAGGCATTGTTCTGATTGACGAAATTGAAACACACTTGCATCTTGAATTACAACGAATTATTATGTCTTTTTTGACAAAAACATTCCCGAATATTCAGTTCATTGTTACTACTCACTCACCTTTTGTATTAAACTCAATAAGGAACGTGGTGGCATTTGATTTGGAAAACCGAAAGTCCATTGAAGATTTGACTGACTACTCCTATTCATCACTTGCTGAAGGGTATTTCGGTGTCCGTTCAGAATCGAGCAGCGTCCGTATGAGATTGGATGAATTGAAAGATCTGTTGTCAAAGGACAGCCTTTCTTCATCCGAACAGATGAGCATTAGGCTGCTTGTCGAGGACTTCGACAAAATCCCTGAAGCGGTTTCGCCATCCATCGTGGGCGAATATTTGCAAATGAGAGTGAAATATGCTGACAAGATCAAACCCATTTTGGAACTATGATACGAATAGCAAAGTCAGACAACAAGCCTTTGTCGTTGACCGCGACCAATGCCTATGATGGTGAGGACGTGAAAAGACAACTGCTATTGGACCAACAATGCAAGTGTTATCTTTGTGAGCGCAAGGTTTCCACCGATTTCCAAATCGACCATTTGAAAAGCAAGCAGAATCATCCCGAGTCAAAAACCGAATGGACAAATCTTCTGCTGTCGTGCAGTTACTGCAACCCAAAGAAAGGGAATAGATTTGACGGCATCCTGAATCCGATAGACAATGATATTGAGGACATTATCGAGCAAAGAATTAATTATGCTTCGAAAGCAGTAGTTTTCAAAAGCAATGAAGAATCGCAAGAAGTTCAGGAAACCATATCCCTACTTGAAACAATATTCAATGGCGGTGGTGTACTAAAAAGAGTTCGGGAAGAAAAATTCTTTGAAGAAATTGAGGCTGTTATGAATAGGTTCAATCAGTTAATTGATGCATACAGATACAATCCATCCAAGTTTACCGAAGAAGCCGTTAGGGAAGAATTGTCGATTGATAAAGAAATGCTGGGCTTCAAGTATTGGATTATCAAAAAAGACGAGGTTTTGAGTCAAGTCTTTGCAAATGACATAATTTGGAACAAAACGGCATAAACTCGATTAATAGTTTCACAATTTAACGCATAAATCACTATGAAGAAAATTTCCTTTATCCTCATTCTCTTGGCCTTAGGTCTCTTCACAAACTCCTACGGCAACAATCCCGTCAAGCTGCAAAGCCCTGACGGGCAATTAGAACTGAAATTTGAAGTGGTCGACGGCATACCACAGTATTCGCTTGACCGTGCCGGAAAGCCTGTCGTGCTGCCTTCCAAGATGGGCTTCACCCTCGAATGGCGCGACGACCTCGCCCACGCCTTTGTGCTGAAAGACACGAAATACAGCACCTTCGACGAGACTTGGGAACCCGTATGGGGCGAAGAGGCGCAAATCCGCAACCACTACAACGAGATGCTCGTCACCTTGGAGCAACCCATTGGCTCTGTGGAAAGTATGGATCACTCCACCGAGACCAAAGCCACGGTGATGCAAATCCGTTTCCGCCTTTACGACGACGGCCTCGGCTTCCGCTATGAGTTCCCCATCGAGAACGCCTTGGTCTGCTTCTGGATCAAGGAAGAACTGACCGAGTTCGCCATGGCTGGCGACCACAAGGCTTGGTGGATTCCCGGCGACTTGGACACGCAAGAGTACAACTACACCGAGTCGCGGCTGTCGCAAATTCCTGAATTGTGGGAGGCAAGCCACAAAGACGGCGGCTGGCCTTGGACGGCGTTCTCGCCCACGGGCGTACAGACCGCCTTGCAGATGAAGACCGACGACGGCCTTTACCTCAACATCCACGAGGCCGCCACCCTCGACTTCCCCACCATGCACCTCGACCTACTCGAAACCGAAAACTCTCAACTCTCAACTCTCAACTCTCAACTCACTTTCCGCGCTTTTCTTTGCCCCGATGCCACGGGCTACAAAGGCCGCATCCAAGCCCCTTGCGTCACGCCTTGGCGCACGGTGATGGTCTGCACTTCGGCCACCGACGTTCTCGCTTCGCGCCTGATTCTCAACCTCAACGAGCCTTGTGCCTTGGAGGATGTGTCGTGGATTCACCCCGTGAAATACATGGGCGTTTGGTGGGAGATGATTTCGGGCAAGAGCACTTGGGCCTACACCAACGACTTCCCCTCGGTGAAACTTGGCCAAACCGACTACGAACACGCCAAGCCCAACGGCACCCACGGCGCCAACAACGCCAACGTGCGCCGCTACATCGACTTTGCCGCCGCCAACGGCTTCGACGGGCTGCTCATCGAGGGCTGGAACATTGGCTGGGAAGACTGGTACGGCAAGCAGAAGGAATTCGTCTTCGACTTCCTCACGCCTTATCCCGACTTCGACCTGCCCGCCTTGAACAAATACGCCCACGAAAAGGGCATACGCCTCATTATGCACCACGAAAGTAGTGCCTCCACGGTGAATTACGAGCGCTGGATGGAAAAGGCCTACACTTTGATGAACCAATACGGCTACAATGCGGTCAAGAGCGGCTATGTGGGCACCATCATCCCCTTTGCCGAAGGGCACTACAGCCAGCCCATCAACAACCACTACCACTATGCCATCACTGAGGCTGCCAAGCACCACATCATGGTGAACGCCCACGAAGCGGTAAGGCCCACCGGCCTTTGCCGCACTTGGCCCAACATGATTGGCAACGAGAGCGCGATGGGCACCGAGTTCCAAGAGCGCATCAAGCCTGGGCACACCACCATACTACCTTTCACGCGCTTGCAAGGCGGCCCGATGGACTACACGCCCGGCATCTTCGAGACCGATATGGGAAAAATCGTGCCGTGGGGAGGAAAGATGCAAACCACCATCTGCAACCAACTCGGCCTCTATGTGACTTTCTACTCGCCTTTGCAAATGGCCGCCGACTTCCCCGAACACTACGAACCTTTCATGGATGCCTTCCAATTCATCAAGGATGTGGCGGTTGATTGGGACAGAAGCCTCTACCTCATGGCCGAACCCGGCGAATACATCGTGACGGCACGTCACCCGAAACTCTCCACATTGAACAAGGCCGCCGAAGGCGTTGGCACGTTGGCCGACGGCAAGAAAGGCGTTATCTCCAATACCACCCGATTCGTTTACGACATTCCCGACGACATCCAACTGTTAACTGACAACTATCAACTTCCAACTCCAAAAGATGTGTGGTACGTTGGCGGCATCACCGACGAAAACGCCCGTGAGGTCAAGGTGAAACTGGATTTCCTGAAACCCGGCGTGAAATACGAGGCTACGATTTACTGTGACGCCAAAGACGCTAACGGCATTCCCGACGAACATTACAACCCACAAGCCTACACCATCACCAAAAAGACGGTAACGGCCAAATCGGAATTGAAACTGAGGATGGCGCCTTGCGGCGGTTTCGCGGTTTCGCTGCGGTCGCTATAACAGGTTTTTCGTTGATAACAGCCCGCAAGCCGCGTCGATGTCCTGTCCGCGCGAGGCGCGGATGGTGGCGATGATGCCCTTTTCGTTCAGCGCGTCGCGGAACCACGTCATGGTGGCCATGTCGGGGCTTTTCAGCGGGATGTTCGGTACGGCGTGATACCTTATTAAATTAATGCGGCAACGGGTGCTGCCGAGCAGCCTTGCGATTTCCTTGATGTGTTCCTTGCTCGCGTTGAGGTCCTTGAAGACGATGTATTCAAACGACAGGCGGCGTTGTCCGTGCCAGTCGTGTTGCCTGACGGCGTGAATCACCTCCTTGATGGGATAGGTCTTCTCGACGGGCATCAGCTTGAGGCGCTCGTCGTGGAAGGGGCTGTGCATCGAAACGGCAAGGTTGCATTTCGACTCTTCGAGGAAACGTTTCATGTTGGGGATGAGGCCGCAGGTGGAGACGGTGATGCGCGTGGGGCTCCAGCCGAGCGCCCATTCTTGCGTGAGGATGTCCAACGAGCGCATCAGGTTGTCGTAGTTGGCCAAAGGCTCGCCCATGCCCATGAATACGATGTTGGTGAGCGTGTCGAACTCGGGCAGGCTGAGGATTTGGTTCATGATTTCGGCCACGGAGAGGTTCTTCTGGAAGCCCTGCTTGCCCGTGGCGCAAAAGAGGCAGTCCATCTGGCAGCCCACTTGCGTGCTGACGCATAAGGTGGCGCGTTCCCTGTCGGGGATGTAGGCCGCCTCCACGAAATGCTCGCCGGCGGGGAAGAGGTATTTCTTCGTGCCGTCGGTCGACAACTGTTCCTTGACGGGAGCCTTCAATCCTGTTTCATAATGTTCCGACAGCAAGGCCCTTGCACTCTTGCTGAGGTTGGTCATGCCGTCAAACGAGGCGCAACGCTTCAGGTAAATCCAGTCCACCAACTGTTTGCCCGTGAACTTGGGCAGTTCCATTTTCTCGACCACCTCTTGTATCTCGGCGGGGGTCTTGCCTAAAAGTATCTGTTTTTCCATGCCGCAAAAGTAGGAAATTATTCATTATTGGGGTTTTTTAAAAAAAATTCTTGCGTGAATTGGATTTTTCGTATTTTTGCGCCCTGTTTCAAAAGGGGTATGAATTGTATTTGCTTGAAATATAATCCCCCCCATCAATATATCTGATAATCAACAAGTTACGATTTTTATTGCACAACATACGGGCATTTGGCCAAAAGCCGGATGCCTTATGGGCTTGTGCCTTGAATCATTTTTCAAAACAACATAAGGGCATTTCTATAAATTGCCTGCAATTTTTATCTTAAATTCAATAAAATTCATATAATCAACAAATTAGAAAATTCTTAAATTCTCAAATTCTTGATAATTAGAAATCCCTATAACAACAATTAAAATGAAGAAATTCAAACATTTGAAGAAATCGTTGATGTTTTCGCTTGGGCTGGCAGCGCTGATGCTTCAGGCCGCTCCCGTGAACGCCCAAGTCATCAACCACGGGCTGCTGAAGAATCCTTACAAGGAGCAAAGCGACCAAGGAGGAATGTTGCGGGCACGCTCGCAAGGCGGCTACAGCGTCGCGACCGAACAGTTTGGCAGCGGCACAAGCGGTGCCTACAACATTGGCACCGAGCAATTCGGAAACGACGCCCCGCTTGGCGGCGGTCTATTCATCATGGCAGCGGCTGGCGCTGCATACGCATTTAAAAAACGGAAAATGAACAAGTAAAAAAACACTATCAAAATGAAAAAACTTAGCGCAATCATCATCGCAATGGCACTCGTGCTCGGAATGGCCCAGTGCAAGAAACAGGAAACACCCACCACGTCCAACGCCAATGACGGAATGGTATACATCACCGTGAACGTGGATAACGGCGGCGGTCGTCATCATATTGAACCCAGCGTGGGAGCGTATGTCTTCACCAATGGCGACGCCCTCTATGTGGGCAACGACGGCCATTATGTCGGCACTCTGACCTATAGCAACGGCACTTTCAGTGGCACTATCGATAGCCCCGTCTCAACCGACTACCTTCACTTCTATTTTTTAGGTGGTAAAGAACCCGCATCTGCACCTACTACAAACACCACCGATTTCACCATCAATATTGCCAACCAAAGCAGCAATCTGCCCATTCTGGCATATGGCCGTTCTACTGAGTTTTATGGTGCATCCTCTTATACCACCACATTGAGGAACAAGTGCGCCTTGGTGAAGTTTGATCTTGTCATGGCTACAAACGATGCTGTTACTGTGTCAGGCATGCTGACCGAGGCTACCATAGACTTTGCAACTCCGGGCATTACTCCAACGGCAACCACTGGCACTATGACCCTCTATTCGGAGAGCGAGACCGAAAAATGGGCCATCCTGCTGCCGCAAGATGAAGCCATTAGCAGTTTTACTGTCAATATTGGAAGCAAGTCATACACTGTTTCGGGTTCCTATTCCATTACCAACAATGGCTATATTAATGGCGGTATTGAGGTCGTGAATGCTACTATCGTTAATCTTGGTGAAGTTGCTGATGACTATGTGGCTCAGAACAATACTATTTTGACAGGCACGCTTTCCGAAAACCACAAGATTTCCATCGCTGCTGGTGCTACCGTGATGTTGAAAAATGTCGACATTAACGGAGATGACACTTGGGATGATGGCAACCATGCTGGCATCACATGCTTTGGCGATGCCACCATTATCTTGGATGGTACAAATAAAACAAGAGGATCTAATTACGGCTATCCTGGTGTCTTTATTGCCTCTGACTGCACTCTCACCATTCGCGGCGATGGTTCTCTTACTACAAATGGCTACGGTGGCGCTGGTATTGGTGCAGGCGATGGCGATGAAGGTGCCGGAAGTTGTGGCAACATAGTTATCAAGAGTGGTAACATCACAGCACTAGGGGCTGGTGTAGGATGTGCTGGCATCGGTGGAGCAAAACGTAGCAATTGCGGTAACATAAGCATTGAGGGCGGTACCATTACTTCCAATGGAGCAACCGGTGGCGCTGGCATAGGCGGAGGCCCTTTCGGTAGTTGCGGCGACATCACTATCAGCGGAGGCACTGTTACTGCTGAATCCCTATATAATGGTGCTGGCATTGGTGAAGGTAAGGATGGCACATGCGGCATTATCACTATCGGATATGGAATTACTAAGGTTACAGCCAAGAGGGATCAATATGGTATGGAAAGTAACCCCAAATCAGAATGCATAGGAAAGAGCCAAGGTAGTTCAAATACAGTTACAGTTTCTGTTGCCGCTGACCTAAGCGACACCGGAGAAGGCGGAAAAACCCGTACTATCCAGCATTAAATTTATTGAAAACCAATTACGCAAGGCGGCTCCCGTTCTTCCGCATTTGCAATGCGGAAGCCGTGAATATCAGCATTTGCAATGCGGAATGATATAAAATAAACCTAATCAAACCTATGGAAGGCGGCCTTCATTTTTGAGGGCCGTCTTTTTTTGTTTTGGCGTGTTGCGTCTGCCACGTTGCTTCGGCAGGCTCAGCAACCATGCGACAGCCATATAGGGTTGGGTTTGTAGGGCTGTCGCACTGCGGCAGCCGAATGATCGTATTGCGGCAGCCGCGTAAGATGTCCGTATGCCTATCGGGGTGCTGCCTGTCGGGGTGCTGCCGTAGGTCGCGACCTACGGTTAATGGAGTATGACCCCGTTGGGGTCGCCCCTCATCCAATGAAAGCGGAACCCTCATTGCGGGCGAAGACCCGCAATCTCCCGTTCATAAACCGTGAATATCAGCATTTGCAATGCGGGAATGAACGATAATCGGTAGGGATGTGTTTGTTTTCGGTAGGGGTTGTGTTTTTTGTCGACAGGGTTTCGTTTTTTTTCGGCAGGGGTTGCATTACATTCCACCCCTGCCTAATATCCACCGTCACTCCGTGACTTTGTTTGGGCACGCGGTGAACCCCGACGGGGTGACGGCAATGCAGGCAGGCGGTGTGAACTCCTGCCGATGTGTTGGTGGGCGTCTGCCACGTTTCACGTCGTCGAATCTCACTATTTGCGGCAGCCGTATGGTCATACGCTGTGAGTGATGTCGCCTGCTAACTGGTATGCCGTTCCAAGGGATGGGGCGGTGCTGGGGAAACCCGTGAACTTGGGCAGTTCCATTTTCTCGACCACCTCTTGTATCTCGGCGGGGGTCTTGCCTAAAAGTATCTGTTTTTCCATGCGGCAAAAATAGGGAATTAATCCTTGATTGAGAGATTTCCGCATGATTTGTTCCTGTTTTCTTTGCAATTGCGGAAATTTGTTTATTTTTGCACCTCCAAATACGATAGAAGATGAATAGAATTATGAAGAGAAAAGCCAATGCGCTTTCATTATGTTTGGCAGCGGCTCTGCTGCTCGGACTGAGCCAGTGCAAGAAACAGGAAACCCCGATCACTCCTCCGACTCCTGAAGAAACAGAGGAAGGAATTCACATTACCCTTGATGTAGAAGATGGAAGCAGGCATGTAGTGATTCCGGGTACAAATACTGCAGTAGTGAATTACTCATTCGGCGACAAGATTTATGTGGGCGATGGCTCGAAATACATCGGCACGCTGACCAACACGGGCAGCACAGGGGGAACAAGTTCGCATTTTGAAGGCACTATTCTCTCGCCTAGTTCCGAAACGCTTCACTTCTATTTTGTGGGTGGCCTTGAAACAGGTACTCTGACAAAAGGATCAACTACCACTTTTAATGTTGACATCAGTGACCAAAGCAGCAATTTGCCAGTGCTGTCATACGGAAATGCCCCTTATGCCAAGGATGCTACATCATACACTTGTATGCTCGAAAACAAGTGTGGTTTGGTAAAGGTCGGGCTTAATTACAGTACTTCAAATGTTGTCAAACTGATGAGTAATAGTAACATTAAGACTCAAGCGTCTATTAATTTTAATCTTAGTAACCCATCAAATCCATCCGAAGGTTTAGATCCAATCACTGCGGCTGAGAATAGTGAAACAAACAATATCACTCTTTATTCTCAAAACGGGAAAGAAAAATGGGCTATTTTGCTTCCAACAAATATAGTTAACAACACTTTTGTTACAATCGGAACTGAAACCTATACTTATGGAGTAAGCGTGCCTGTTTTAGGGATTAACAATTATATAAATTCTGGAATCACCATTGATAACCATCCAGAGTTTTCTGTTTCTGTTGATAATTCAAATGAAACAGAAACAATAAAAAAAGTCATGTTCTCGAAAGGTAATTTGCAATATCAGGCATCTCCTACTCCCACTTGGCGTTTTGCCGAAAACCAATGGGATTATGTGGGTACTCATCCACAAGGTCAAACGGGACATGGAACCGTTGATGGTAGTGACAATGCACAAAGTGGAGTAGAAGGTTATACAGGTTGGATGGACCTTTTCGGTTGGGGCACATGGGGCAGCAACGGCAATCCTCTCAATGTTTCAACAGACCTTGAAGATTATACTTGGAGTGAATTTACTAATACGCTTGACAACCATAATGACTGGCGCACATTATCACTAAATGAATGGGATTATCTTTTAAAAGAACGTGATGCCAATAAAGTTAATAATGTACCCAATGCTCGTTATGCAAAGGCTATGGTAAACAATGTTGCGGGACTCATAGTGTTTTCAGATAATTATTCTCAACCTCTTGAAGTGACTACTCCTACCAACATCAATGTGCCCGGCGCACCTTATACGGGCAATAATTATAGTGCTGATGAATGGAATACTTTGGCGGATTATGGTGCAGTATTCATGCCAGCAGCGGGCAATCGTACTGTTACAACTGAAACTACGACAGAGGGCGAACCTCCTACAACTATAACCACAACTACTATTAATGTAAATGATGCTGGTAGCAAGGGCTATTATTGGACCTCTACGATAAGTTTTCACAAGTATATAGGGTTTGATATTACTGACGTTGTTGACAATACAGCAACAAATCTCCAATTTGGTTGTGCGGTGCGTCTCGTGCGTGATATTGAATAAACGATGAAGAATATGACCTTGCTTTTCGGTCTGTTGGTGGCGTTGTTCGCCATGCCGTCATGCGGTTCTTCTTCGGGAGGCCAAACTGCTGAAACAAAAGTGGTTGCACCCTTGGAAACCGCCACGCAAGATACCATTGTGGCCATTCCTGCCGATACAGCGACATATTATTCCGAGGTAGTCAACAAGAAAAACTGCTTCATCATCATCTCCAAACCCGAGTATCGGCTGTATGTTTGCGAAGTGGTCAACGGCGACACGGTCAAGCGTGTGCATTATCCTGTCTGTGTGGGACTTGCGAAAGGCCAAAAGCAAAGGAAAGGCGACATGAAGACCCCTGAATGTACCGCTGAAAATCCCTTTACCATCACTGAAATTGTGGATGCCTCCAAATGGACGCACGACTTCGGCGACGGTCGCGGCTCGATTTTGTCCTACGGCAACTGGTTCATGCGCCTGAAAACGCCTGGCCATTCGGGCATCGGCATTCATGGCAGCACCAACAACGAAAGTTCGGTGCCGGGTCGCGGTAGCGAAGGTTGCATCCGATTGAGAAACAACGACTTGGACGAACTGAAAGCCAAGTATGCTTTTGTCGGGATGCGAGTTGTGATTTTGGCCGACGAAAACTAATTGTAATAGAAAAACTCCCAAGCATCGTTTCGCAAGGGGCGGTCGGCGAGGGTACACACGGAGATTTTGCCGTTGTTGCCTATCTTTTTCAGCCGCGTGAGCAGGGCTTTCCTTTCCTCGAAATGTGAAACGAATTGGTAATCCTCTATGACGATGTAGTCGAATTCCCAGTTTTCGATGGCATCGGGCAGGCGGTTTTTTTCCCACATCGCAGTAAAGCCCATGCGCTGCATTTGCAGGAACGGCCCGTTTTGAGGGAAGCCGTAAAGACAAACGATTTTGGCGTCACGAGGTATGCCGAGCGAGTCCAAAAACACATCGGCATCCTTATAATTAATGTAACTGATGTGGCTCAGGTCGTTGTCATCCCGCCTTTCGGTTTGCATTTTTGTGGCGTTGAACACCATTATGGTGCAAACAATGCCTACAAAAGAACATGCCATCCCATTGGAATTGAGGTTCTTAGGCAATACATTGAGCAACAATGCAATGATGATGAGAACTGGAAGGAAGAAGGTGTCGATGAGATAATAATCGTGATGGGGCATCTGCTGCATCATTGCCACGCTGAACAGCAGGCAACCGAAAACTTCAATCAGGGGGAGCCACCAAAGAGAAAGCGGTTTTCGCGTAGAAGAAACGACCGCTTCCTTCCTTGTTGATTGATAAATGGCAATGCCGATGGCGATGAGCGCAATCAGCAGAAAAACAAGGTATTGGAACTTCTGGAAATAATGGAAACCCCAATTGTCGTAGGCCTTGGCGATGAGTTCCTTGGCATCTTGCCAATCTTCGGGCGGCAGCAATTGGTTCAGGAAAATGGTGCCGTAAAGATTGCGTAAGTGCCTGTTCCATAGGAAATAAGCCATGAAAACCAATGCCGAAACGAGGACAGCAGGCAGTTTGTCGGGCCAAGTGCTTTCCTTTCGGAAAATGCGCAACGCCTCAAAACAAAGGATGGCAATAAGCTCAATGGCAAAAGTGGTGCGCATGAGCATGGCCAAGGTGAGGAAGACCATGCCGAGGTTGAAATGCCTTTTGGTGTGGCCGTCGTAATACTTCAGATAAAACCATAACCCAATGATTCCCAATGACAAAGCAGGAATACTGGGTAGAAAGCCATTGAGGAAATAGGCATAGACGGGTGAAGTCAGGGCGATGGTGGTGACAAGGATGGATTTCAGCCAGTCATCAGTGAGCCGCAAAGCGATTCGATAGAGAAAAAGCAGCCCGACGAAGCCCCAAAGCATGGTCCAAAGGCGGAACACCCAAGGTGAGGTGGTGCCAAAAATACGCATCAGCAGGGCGGCGCAATACTCATGGATGGGGAAGTCGGCGGCAGTGATAGTTGTTTCAGAGGCAGTTTTCCACCAGTCAGGGAATTGCTTGTTGTAAATCATCGTTTCGGGGTGAAACAGGTCGAAACCATTGTTAATGAACCCGATAGCGAGCGCATAATGGTCTTGCTCGGCCCATGCGTGGATGTGGTTGGGGTATTCGTCCATGTAGTCTTTTTGGATGAACAATCCCGCGATGACAATCATCAAAAAGGCGGTCAGTAGGCCGAAGGGGTTGTTATCGGTTCGGGGCTTCATGGCGGTGGTTTTTACAATTCCCAAGGTTCGTCCAAGTCAATGTCCCAGCCGGCCTTCAGGTCAAGGGGGTCTTTATATTCGATGACGGTTTCGGGCAGGGTACGGCGGTGGTAGTTGCCCGTGCTCCACTTGCCGTTGCCGTCGGCATCGAGGATGGTGCGGAGCTTGTATTTCGCAGGAGCGAGATGCTCAAACATCACCTCTTCTTTCTTTGTAATCGTCTGTTGCTTAAGCACTTTCCCGTTCTCGTCTGTGAGTTGCACGACCACTTGTTTCATGCCCTCGGGCGGAATCACGGTGATGTAGATGTTGCCATATTCGTCATCCTTCAGGCGATGAAATTCGGCCTTGATAGGCTCGTGCGTGCGGCCACGGATGCCGAAAAAGACCGAGTCGGGAATCTCGATAGTGTAGTTGATTTCGTCCTCAAGGTCGGCCATCAGTTTGTATTCCAAACCAAATTCGTCGGCTTGCTCAAAGACAAGTTCGTTGTAGGAAACAATTGTGTCTCGTTTGAAAACTGCCGAGTCGCGCATCTGGTATTTGACGATAGGTTCGGAGAATTTCAGGATGAAATCATCGCCGGGCTTGAGTCCGCCATGAATGATGGTGTTGTTGCTGACTTTCAGTTTTTCGGGCTCGCGTTTCCGTCTTCTGTTTCCCCCCGACTCCTTGAATTTCAAGCTGTAGCGCGAGGAATCGTTGATCAATGTGTCGTGTTTCACATGCACCCAAAGGCTGTCTTTCACATTGGGCGTGAAATACCATCTGATCGTGTCATGGTCGGGCGAATGCAACGAGACGAGATTGAAAGTGTCGGGCAGCATTTCGGGGGTCATCACGACGGCTTCCTTGGCGGGATGGCGGAACACGAATCGCAGCAATCCTTCTTCGACGAGCTTCTTCTCCAAAAGCACCTGCGTAGAGTCAACCTCCGTGAACATATAAAGCGTGAGGTTCAAGGCTTTTTGGTCGAAAATGCGTTGGGGCACAGTGTCTTTCTGAACGATGATGGCGGAATCGGGCCTCATCCCGATGGTATCGTTCATCAACAAGGTGTCATTCATCTGCAATGTGTCCTTTGCCAATGTGCCATTGGCCATCATCAAAGTGTCATTGACGAACAAAGTGCTGTCCGTTGCCATCGTATCCACCACTTGCGGCCTCGAAGTTTGCGGATAGGAGGCAGGTACCAACGAATCCAAAAACGCCACTTCTTCATTCGGCAAGTCGAAGAAAAGGTTGGAGTTCACATCCTTGAGGGCGAAAACCAGATACCTCTTGTCGGCCAATCCATTGAGGCGGAAATGGCCTTCCTTGTCGGTCTTGGTGATGTAGTTAGGCTTGGTGTTCAAGGGCAACGAATCAAGGTTGTCGCGGTCGGCGGCATAGAGCGAAACGTAAGCACCTTCAACGGGCCGCTTGTCCTCGGCGGTGAGCAGTTTTCCTGCAATTTGGAGCGTGTCGATGTGGTCGCCAGTCGAAAAGCTGTACACATAATCCTTGAATTGGTTGCCTTCGTGCAAGTCCTTGATGGCCGCGCCGAAGTTGATGGTGTAGGTCGTGTTGGCCGCCAAGGTTTCCTTGAACTTTATGATTACGGTCTTGTTCTTCAGTTTGATGTCGGGTTTCTCGCTCAGTGGTGGCGAAATCATCACGTTCTGGTTGGCGTTTTCGAGGGAGACATACTCGTCGAAAGTGATTTCGATTTTCTTCCCGATGAAATTGACGCTATGGTTTTCGGGCACGGTTGCCACCACCTTGGGCGGTGTTTCGTCTTTCGGCCCGCCCGTGGGTGCCACCGCATTGGCGCAACGCTGGGCTAAGAAGGCCGTCAGCAACATTGCGAGGTAAAAAAGCAGATATTTCAGTTTCCGAATCACGGCTGCAAAGGTAAGAAATTGTTTGATTGTTCGGATTTTTAATTGTTCATCGAAAAATTCCCAAGATTTTCAATTTTATTTCGGCGAGATAAGTAACGGATCACGAACTACATTTTTAAACGGGACATATATTATTGACATCGGAAGAAACGGAAGAGACGAAAAATGTATTTCCGAGTTTTCTGGGTTTTTCGATGTTGATAATATGTAAACTCAATTTGCTCAAGTGTTTACAAAAAAACACTCCTTTACGACAATCCAAAAGGATTATCAATTCTTGCAAATCATTTCACCACCGCCTTCATTGCCCTTTCGCCCACCTTCACCACATATAGGCCTGATTTGAGGCAAAACTCGCTATGCAAAACCTGCCTCTTTTGTGCCACAGCACGACCGAGCATATCGTAGACCACAATATCAGCAGGCTCATCACATTCGACGGCCAAACCGCCTTCGATGTTGAAAACACGAGCGGGGGAACTGGATGCTTCGGGAAGGTTTTCATAATGCTTGGAATAATACAATGCCACGTCTGCATTAACAGGCGAGATGATGTCGGGCAAATTGGGGTCGCTGAACCTCCAAACCCCTGATTCCCATTTGTGATGAATCGGGAAATGGTCGTTTGTCCAATAATAAGGATTGCCGTCGAGTACCATACGGAATTCGTGGTCGGTCATAAAACCAATGAAATCGTTCCAAGCCCTTTCCAGTCCTAATATGTTGTCAGACGGTGTGTTATAGTCAAAACCCTGTCTGAAATAGAAATCCAAATAGTTCTGAAAATAATAGTCCTGATAAACTTCCCATTCTGAAACCAAGTTTCCTTGGTCGTCAAACTCATATTCCACATAGGAATCGCCCAACAACGCCCCATCGATCATACTGTATCTTTTGCAGCGCTTCATAGCAACGCGGCCTTGTTCGTCATAAGTGTTTTCGTACCTGAAGCGAGGCTGTTGTCCACTCGCCCAATTGTCGTAACAGGTTTCTGCAACGATGCGGTCTTGCTCGTCACGCTCATATTCGTATAGCACAGGATGGTCTATCGCGGCGCCATTGTGATGGGTGAAGTTCTCCAATTTCCAAACGAGGCTGTCGTGTTCATTATAAGCAAATTCGATGGTGTCTTGCTCCCAGATGAAATCAGGAAGCGTGATACGGCGGTAATAATACCAAATGGGATTGTTGTGCTCATCATAAAGATATTTTGTTTCGGTCTCGGTTTCTATGCCGTTTGTGTTTGAAAATTCAAATTTCCTCAACAGCAAGCCGTCCGTGTTGTATTCATATTCGGAAGTGCTCTCTCCCGAATCCCAACTGCCCGTGTTGGCGTTCCAAAGGAAATATTCCTCCAAAACCAATCGGTGCTGGTCGTCGTAGGTGTAAACCAGTTTGCTAAAGGGCTTCCAGTTGTTGCCCTCGGTAAAGTCACGGAATTCTATCGTCAAACAGCCCAGTTCGTCATATTCCCATCTCAATCGTTCGCAAGGTACCCAAGTCGTGTCAGACTCACTACGGCTGTATGCTCTATACTCAACGCACTTGTTGTTTTCATAATCATATTCCAATCGGTTATAAGAATGTCCTGCTCCGATTTCAGCGCACCGAAATTCCGATACGAAAACGCAGTTGCCCGCATTGTCGAAAACGCTGTCCGTCTTCTGATGGAGAAACCAGTCGTTGTTTTCCCAATTCCAGTAGGAAAAGGAAAGGCAGCGATTGTTGTCATCGTAGTCGTAGTGCCATTTTTCGGAATAATGCAAGTCGGTGGAGAACTCTTCCACTTTCGAGAAAATGACTTGGTTCAGGCGTTTGTTGCTGTCGTAACCATAGTTGAATTTAGCCCTTACAAAACCACCGTCAATATCAGTAACGACAAGGCTGTCCAAGGCTTCTGTAAGTTCGGCTGTTTGTTGCGCCATCAATGTGATTGTCGCAAAAGCCATAATGAAAACAAAGATGATTTTCTTCATAATTGAATGATTGTTTAGAAGATTATGCGGCAAAAATAATGAAATAATCAGTGTGATTCTGTTGTGTTCCAGAAATAGTTATTACCTTTGCAACCGAAAAACAGTTGCACAATGACCAAAAAGGAAAAACTGATAGAGAGGATGTGCCGCCTGCCCAAGGACTTCACTTTCGCCGAATTGGAAACCGTCCTTCTTCAACTTGGTTTTGAGAAAGATGACAAAGGAAAAACATCAGGCTCGAGAGTGAGGTTCTATAACAAAGATAAGCAATTACAATATTTGGCACACAAACCTCATCCTGCCAACATCGTCAAGGAAAAAGCCTTGAAAGACATCGTGAACTATCTGACAGAAAACAAACTCATATAAAAATGGATACACTAAAATACAAAGGATTCATTGGAAGCATAGAGGCCGAACTCGATAGCGACACCCTCTATGGAAAAGTGCTCGGTTTGGACAAGGGAACTTTGGTGACCTACGAAGGCAGCACACTCGCCGAATTGAAGAAAGACTTCATCAATGCCGTGGAAGACTATATCGCTTTCTGCAAAGAGAAGGGACTTCCCCTACATAAATCATACACAGGCAGTTTCAACATCCGCATTCCCATTGAACTCCACGCAAAAGTTGCAGCCAAAGCCCAAGAAGAAGGCATTTCGCTCAACGCTTTTGTGAAAGAAAGTCTTATGCAAGCCGTAGTTTGAAAATTAGGATTGTTTTTTTACTACTTTTGCAGTTCCGTTCATTAGACAAATCTTTAAATCTTGAAATAATAAATCTTTAAATCAGAGAATATGTACAGAACGCATACTTGTGGCGAACTTCGTCTTGCCGACGCCGGCAAGCAAGTGACATTGGCCGGCTGGGTGCAGCGCACCCGCGACAAAGGCTCCCTCGTTTGGATTGACCTCCGCGACCGTTACGGCATCACCCAACTCTTCTTGGATGGCAGCAGCGACCCGAAACTTCTTGAACAAGCCCGCTCCTTCGGGCGCGAGTTTGTGATTCAGGCCAAAGGCACCGTCATCGAGCGCGAATCGAAAAACCCGAATATGCCGACGGGAGAAATTGAACTGAAAGTCAGCGAGTTCACACTGCTCAACGGCAGCAAGACCCCGCCCTTCACCATTGAAGACGTCAGCGACGGCGGCGATGATCTTCGTATGAAATACCGCTATTTGGACATTCGCCGCAACCCTGTGCGCCAAAATCTTGAATTGCGACATCGTATGGCTATGCTCGTGCGCAACTATTTGAGTAACCTCAATTTCCTCGAAATCGAGACCCCGATGCTCATCAAGAGCACGCCCGAAGGTGCCCGCGACTTCGTGGTGCCAAGCCGTATGAATCCTGGCGAGTTTTACGCCCTGCCACAAAGCCCGCAGCAATACAAGCAACTGCTGATGGTGGCCGGTATGGACCGCTACTTCCAAATTGTGCGTTGCTTCCGCGATGAGGACCTCCGCGCCGACCGTCAGCCCGAGTTCACGCAAATCGACTGCGAGATGTCGTTTGTGGAGCAAGAGGATGTGCTGAACACTTTTGAGGGCTTGGCCAAGCACCTTTTCAAGGAAATGAAAGGGCTCGAGTTTGACCAATTCCCGCGCATGACTTGGCACGATGCCATGAAATACTACGGCTCCGACAAACCCGACATCCGCTTTGGGATGAAGTTCGTGGAACTCAACGACGTGGTGAAAGGCAAGGGTTTCGGCCTCTTCGACAATGCTGATTTGGTGGTCGGCATCAACGCCGAGGGTTGTTCGGAATACACCCGCAAGCAACTTGATGCCCTTACCGAGTTCGTGAAGCGTCCACAGGTGGGTGCTGGTGGTATGGTGTATATCAAATACAACGCCGATGGCACGTTCAAGTCGTCAGTAGATAAGTTCTACACCCCTGAAGACTTGAAAGTTATCGCCGACAAGTTCGGTGCCAAGCCCGGCGACCTGATGCTCATCCTCTGCGGCGAGGCTATGAAGACCCGCACACAACTCAACGCTTTGCGTCTTGAGATGGGCAACCAACTCGGCCTGCGCAAGCCCGATGAATACGCACCGCTGTGGGTCATCGACTTCCCGCTTTTGGAATGGGATGAGGAGACGCAACGCTATTATGCGATGCACCATCCCTTCACCGCACCGAAACCCGAAGATGAGGCCTTGCTTGACGACCCGACAAAGTGGGGCGACATCCGCGCCAATGCCTACGACATCGTGATGAACGGTGTGGAAGTCGGCGGCGGCTCCATCCGTATTCACGACCGCACTTTGCAGAACAAGATGTTCCACACACTCGGCTTTACCGACGAGAAGGCACAGGAGCAGTTCGGCTTCCTGATGGGTGCCTTCGAGTATGGCGCACCGCCTCACGCTGGTTTGGCCTTCGGCTTCGACCGTCTTTGCTCGCTCTTCGGTGGTGCAGACAGCATCCGCGACTTCATCGCCTTCCCGAAGAACAACGCCGGTCGCGACGTGATGAGCGGCTCGCCTGCCCCGATTGCCCAAGAGCAGTTGGATGAATTGCAGATTGCTTTGAATTTGAAGTGAAAATGAATTATAGGGCTGTCATAGTATGGCAGCCCTACAAATTTAAAGTATACACTATGGAAAGACTAAAACTCAGTAAATCAGAGAAGCAAATTCTAATAGATATTCAGAATTCCAACTATCCACACGAAGTAAAAAAAGACGATTATTTATCAATGAGAAAACTCATTTATGAAGGACTTGTTGAATGTGTAGAATCGGAGTATGGTCAATTATTAATTCCGAGTCTAACGAATAAAGGGAAAATTTATTTTTTAGACAATCCAAAATTGAAAAATCCTTCATTTTTTCAAGATAAGAGTTTCATTTTGTCCATTATTGCTTCTGTTATTTCTATTATAACTTTGATATTAACTTTAATCAAATAAGTTAAATTATATGAATATAAATAAAAACATCCTTTACTCTGTAATACTTTGTTTGTTGTTTTATAGTTGTACTGAAACACCAAAACAAAATGTTCAACAGCAAATTAATCAAAATATTGATTCTAAACCAAGTCCGCAAGAAATCATTGCAGATTCTACCGTTGAACTTTCATTAAATGGAATTAGACTTAATCACCCTTTTAGCAGTACCATTGCGAAAGCAAAAAAAGAAAAAAGGATATACGATGTAAAAATCACTCCTAACAAAGGAGCATTAAAAATTGCATATTGCTCTGTTGATTTGTATATTGATGATAGTAATGTACCAGAGGAAGTTAGAGTTCAAGTAAATTCTTTCGAAGATACTATTACAAGTATTGAAATTTCTACTACTTCTTATGACCAATATCAAAAACTATATAGGTTGTACGAGAATAAGTATAACACAAAATATGCAATTGCAGAAAAAAATGAAGAGCCCTGGGGCGAGCACAATGCTGAAAAAGAGTATGATGAATCTTTTGAATGGAAATATAAGAACCAATCTGTTCGAATAACAACATTTGCTACTGAAAGACGAGAGAATTATGTAAAAGATGCTTCTAAACGAGCTCCACAAAATAGGTATGGAGTAAGATATTCAACTACATTTGATAAGTTTACAATTTATTATAAAGATTATAATCAAAAACGAAAAGAAGTCGTTTATGAACTATTAGAAAAGAGTAAGCAAGCAGCAGCAGAAGCCCGTCAAGATTCCATTAAAAGAAGTCAAGAGAAAAAGAAACTAGAAGAAAAGTTAGAACAACAAGAAATATAATTTTTTTCGTTACGGCAGATATACAATTCACTACAAATGACAAATTGGATTATTGTAACACTATGGACGAAAACAAAGAAATAACACATATGGAAGGCAATCGAATAGATGCTCTTTCTGACCGTATGGCCAAACTTATTGCCGAGGCGCGAAATAAAGACGTGCTACAATTGTGGATTTGCAATTCCTCTAATTATTGCGGTATTTAAACTTTTTAGTATTTTTGCTACATCAAAATAAAATATAATCGCTATGGAAACAATGACCATACAGTTCGATAAGCATAATGCTGCGTTGCAACAAGTGATGCAGCTGTTCTTGACATTAGGAGGGCATATCATTGAACAAAAAGCAGAAACGGAGGAGTATGACCCTGAGTTTGTGGCTATGATTAAGAAAAGCCATGATGAAATCAAAGCAGGGAAGGGCAAGGCCATAAAGACAGAAGACCTATGGAATTGATTTACTCGCCTACTGCGATAGAGCATATTGAGTTTTGGAAGAAGTCGGGAAACAAACAGGTACAAAAACGCATTTCCGAACTTGTAAATGATATTGCTGCCCATCCTACTACAGGCAAGGGAAAGCCTGAATTATTGCATGGTGATTTGGCTGGCTATTGGAGTAGGCGTATAACAGATGAACATCGTATTGTTTATGAGATTGATTTTACAGAAGGAATTGTTTACATTCTTTCTCTCAAATACCATTACAAGAAATAATTTAGAATAACAACACAAATAACAAACAATCAACACAATGAAAACATTAAAAACCTACCTCATCGTCCTCTTGGGAGCACTCGTTTTAAGCTCCTGCTCAACGGACAAGACTATGATTGCCAAAGGCGTAAATCTCAAAAAGTATGAGTATGCCTCGCTTACCCAAACCAAAAACGGTTTCGGCACAACGACCGACATCGAAATCGAGCCAGGCATTTATGATGCCATCGAAGCCACACGCCTGCAAATGGTAGGCGACCGCCGCATCGACGACCTGACGAGCGACCAAAAAGGGAAACTCGTTTTGGTGAAGTATTCCGCCACCTCTACTGGAAAACAATCTGTGCTCAGCGTCAGTTTTGAGGATTACATGACGGGCAAGGTGGTGGCCTCGTGCCGCTCCTCAAGCCGTAGTGCATGGACGCGTCAAAGGGATGTAGACCGTGCCATCAGGAAATTGGCTGGCCGCATTGCTTCCGTTTGGAGATGAAAGTTCTCGTTTTGACAGGTTTGCAAATTCGATACGCGAGTTTCAAATCTTTAAATTATGAATCTTAAATAACAGAATATGAAACGATTATTAGTCTTAACCGGTGGCGGCGATTGCCCAGGCCTCAACGCCGTGCTCCGCGCCATCGTCAAGAGAGCCGCCCAAGAAAAAGATTGGGAGGTTTTAGGCAGCATCCAAGCCTACAATGGCATCCTTTGGGAGCCTACCGAAGTCGTCAGGTTGACGCCTGAGTCCGTGCGCGGCATCCACTTCCGTGGCGGCACCATCATCGAAACCACCAACAAAGGCGGTCCGTTCAACTGGCCGATCAAAAATGCCGACGGCACTTGGAGTACCGTAGACCGCTCGGACGAAATGCTCCGCAAACTGCAATACATGGGCATCGACGCGGTCATCAGCATCGGCGGCGACGGCTCGCAGCGTATCTCGCAGAAACTCTACGAAAAGGGTTTGAACATCATCGGTGTGCCCAAGACCATCGACAACGACCTCTCTTCGACGGAATGTACTTTCGGCTTCCAAACCGCCGTGCAGATTGCAACTGAGGCTGTCGATAAATTAGTGACGACAGCAGCCAGCCATAACCGTGTTTTCGTCCTTGAAGTGATGGGGCGCGATGCGGGTTGGATTGCTTTGCACTCCGCCATTGCTGGAGGTGCCGAGGTGTGCCTCCTGCCCGAATTTCCTTACGACATCAATGTAGTGAAGGCCCGATTGGAGCAACGCTTCAACCACGACCGTGGCTTTGCCGTAGTGGTGGCATCGGAAGGCGCTCGCCCGAAAGACGGCCAGCAGGTGTTTGAAATCAGCAAAGAGGTGGGCTACGAAAACAAGAAATTGGGCGGCATCGGTCGGCGTTTCATCGAGGAAATGAAAGCGGCGGGCTTCACCCACGACATGCGCGAAACCACCCTTGGCCACTTGCAGCGCGGCGGCGTGCCGATTGCCTACGACCGCGTTTTGTCGGCTGAGTTTGGTGTGAAGGCTTTCGAGATGGTGCTCAATGGACAGTTCGGCCAGATGGTGTCTTATCATCATCCTGACATTGTGGCCGTTTCGCTCAAGGAAGTCGTCGCCCAGCCTAACCTCGTCACTCTCGACAGCGACTTGGTTCGCACTGCGCAAGGATTGAATATTTCTTTGGGAATCTGATAAAGAAACTACGAATTACACGAGTTTAACTGATGTTTTATTCGTGTAATTCGTAGTTAAAAATGTCGCATAATGTACATTAGTGTCATCCCCACTGCCCAACAAGCCCAAAGCATCAATTTCAGCTGCCAAACCGCCGTTGTGATTGATGTCTTGCGGGCGACGAGCGTCATTACAACAGCCTTGGAAAACGGGGCGCGAGAGGTTATTCCCGTGAAAACCGTCGAGGAGGCGCAAAACCTTTATGCGCAATGCGACACGGCCAAAACCCTTCGTGGCGGCGAGCGCAACGCCTTGAAAATCGAGGGCTTCGACCTTTCCAACTCACCTTTGGAATACAAAAAAAAGGTGGTTGAAGGCAAGACCCTTATCCTGACTACCACCAACGGCACCAACGCCATTAATAATATAATAGGTGCGGACGAGGTGGTTTTGGCCTGTTTCAGGAACGTAGCAGCGGTGGTGGAACACATTGTAGGACTGTCACACCGTGGCAGTCGCGATATTGCAATAGTCTGCGCAGGCACCGAAAGCCATTTTTCCTTGGACGACGGCCTTTGCGCCGGAATGATTATCGAATTGCTGAAACAGCAAACCGAAGTTGAAACGGACGATTTAGGCTTGTTACTGCACCGATTCTACAACGAAAGCAAAGACAATCTATTTGGCGCACTTTCAGGTTGTTATCATCTGAAACGACTGTTTACAATGGGATTTTACGATGACATCAAATTCTGTTTGGAAACGAATTGCGTACAGACTGTACCTGTTTTAAAAGACGGCAAAATCGTGAGGAAATAGCATGGCAAAGAATAAATACTACGTTGTTTGGAGCGGTCGTAACCCTGGAATCTATGGCGATTGGGAAACCTGCAAAAAGGAGATTGACGGCTGCAAGGATGCCAAATACAAGGGTTTCCCCGACCGCTTGAGTGCGGAAACGGCTTTCAGGGAGGGTCCAGACAAATATTGGGGCAAGGATGTGGCTTCTTTGATTGACCTTTCGACCGTCAATGAGAAGCCCATCAGTCCAACCATTGCTGTGGATGCGGCCTGCGCTGGCAATCCGGGCAAGATGGAGTATCAAGGCGTTTTTGTGGATTTCGGCACGCAACCACCGACAACCTCGAACTTGTTCAAAAGTCAAGTCTTCCCTAATGGCACCAACAATATCGGGGAGTTTTTGGCCCTCGTCCATGCGCTTGCCCTACAGAAGAAACACGGCTGGAAATACCCGATTTACAGCGATTCGGTCAATGCACAACTTTGGATTCGGCAGAAGAAATGCAAGACCAAACTGCAACGCAACGCCAAAAACGACTACCTTTTCCAACTCGTTGAGCGTGCCGAGAATTGGCTAAACAATAACGCCATCGAGGTGCCGATTTTGAAATGGAAAACGGAAATTTGGGGTGAAATTCCCGCCGATTACGGTAGGAAATGAAAATAATACTACTTTTACCGCCCGAAAACAAGATAGAAAATGCTAAAGTTCGATTCATTTTATTTCCAATGTCCGCATTGCGAGGCTTGGCTCGAAGGTCGCAACCTGAAGGCCGAGATGGTGAATCAGGCTATCTTGTATTCAGATGGTAAGGTGCTGAACGACAACTATATCACCACGCCGCAGAAGATGATTCTTTGTCCCTCGTGCGGACATGTCTTTTGGATTGAGCATCCCGTTGAGCCGTTGATTACATACGAAAAACCCGATGCAGAGGTCTATTCGTGGAACACTTGGCGCTTTTTCGGCATCAGTTTTTCAGACAACAAGGGCAAGTTGGCCCTGATTAATCACTACAAGACTTTCCTGAAGAAAAGCCACTACGAGCCGCGAAACGAGATTTATTTGCGCCGTTTCCTTTGGTGGGCCTACAACGACCTGCACCGCAACCACCAGCATGTGCGCCTGAAATACCTCCTCAACGGTTTCATGAGTTTCGGCGTGTGGCATTGCAACCGCAAGATGATTCTTGAGGGCGAAAAACTGTTCATCAAGAACTACAAGGGCTTCACCGACAACCTAAAACGTCTTTTGGCCCTGCTCGAAAAGCACCCCGAGGAACAAATTGACCTTGAATTGCCTGAAATCTATCGCGAGTTGCGCCAATTCGACAAGGTGAAGGAACTGCTTGAGCAAACGGGCAGCCGCACTTACTTCACTAACGAAATGCTCCGCCACGCGAAATGGAAAGACGCTCGGGTGTTTATGGTTTCGGGATAAAACAAAAACGAGGGCAGTTTTGCTGTCCTCGTTTTATTTTGTGTTTCCGTTGGGGTTAGAAGGGGCAACTACCACCACCGACATGCCAACCATGCCAATAATAACCCGGAGTATAAGTAAGGATATGATAATGTCTGCGATGATTTTTAAACTCACATTCAGTTATTTGATTAGGGGCAGTGCAATCTTGATCTGCTTCAAAACAATGAACATGTGAGTGCTCTTCGCAATAAAACGCTTTGTTTTCCCATATTAATTCATCTTCGCATTTAACAATAGAATCATTGCAATAGTAGCAAGGGATTTTAGGGGCTCCCTGTCTTAAATAACCTTCTCCCTCATTAGTGTTGATAAAGGTATAAACCATAGGTACCCATTCCTCCTTTGCACCAGCATTTGTGTCCGTTTTCTTGCACGAACTGAGGCTCAAAGCCGATGTAATCATCAGGCCGGCCACCAAAAAAGTCATTATAAATTTCTTCATAGTTGTGTGTTTTTATTATTCAATATTCAGTTGCTTGTCCATTAATTCACGCCGCAAAATTAAGGATATTTTTCATGCCCGCAACATTTTTTTCATTTTTTTCTTTCTTTTTCCATTAATTTCCTTGAATCAATCACGAATTTGCCAAAAATTGATTTCTGTATCATTCGTGATAAACTGTTGATGATTCGTGTTTAATAGTCATATTTTTTTCCAAGCAAGTTGAATTGCAGACAAATGCCGCCATACAAATACTTGAAATTCTTCACACTGGCTTGCAGGCGCAGATGCTGCCAAAGCAACATATCCGTACCAAGAATGAACTCATTGCCCGTGTACTCAGCCATCAGCCTCCATTGCGGGAAAAACGCCGGCCTGAAAGTGATGCCGCCCACCACGCCGTTCCATTTGGAATTGTAACCGCGATAGAAATAACGATAGGCGAGGGTCAAACTCAACTCATTGCCCTTGAATTCGAAGTGCTTGGTGGCCGCAATATACCAATTCTGGAAATAGAGTTGCACATTGTGTTGGTTGGGGAAGAAGGCCGAAGTCCAAACATCGTTGCAGCCGATGGCCACGGCTGGATGGTATTTGCCTTCTTTCAAAGGTCGGATTTTCACCGAGGCATATCTATCCTTGCTCCAGTTGATGATGTTGCCTTGGTCATCCTTACGATAGATGCGCTCGGTACATACATAACTCATTTCCAGCCAACTGAAGGGTGTAAGTGCGACATAATAATCAAAGGTGTGGTATTTTTCGCCTTGATAGAGGAAACCTGTGTCAGGCATCATGTTCTTATTGAGGAAATGCGCCCCGATGAAGGCATCGCCCTCGTGGTTCGTTTCGCCTGTAGGAACATGAACGAGTCCTGAAATGCCCGTATATTGTTGGGCTTGAGTCGTTTGTGGCAACCACCACAAAAGCATTAATGCGGCTATGATATAAAGGTGTTTCATTTTTTCGTTTTTTCTTTGATGATGAAATCGGGTTCCATGTTGTGGCTGCCCCAGTGCAGCAAATCGCGACTGAACCATCCGTCGCGCTCGTTTTGCTCGGGGTCGGTGAAGTACATCCTATTGTTTAATTGCCTATACATCACCGTATAAGCCATACGAAAATTTGAGGCAGGACGAATGTTCACGGCTCTGTGGGTGCGGCGATAGGGGGGAAGCATGATGACGACCTTGAAACCGCCGTCGAAACTGAACTTGTTGCTCCATCTGGCATACACCGAGATAGTAGTGTGGTTGAAATGTCGCATGGCCTCACCCTCAACGCCGATGTCGTCGTACAAATACTTTCCTACGACACCTCGAAATTGGGTGTTCCATCGCGGCAGATAGATGTCGCCTCCGATGGTGCCAACGAAACGGTTGGGCGCGACAATTTCCCAGTAAGGAAACAGGAAAACCGAACCGACATAACCCGCCTGGCCTTCAAACGCGAACCAGTCACACACGGGCAGGAATGCCTTCAAATCCAAGCCATAACGGTTTTGACTGAAGGCTCCCAATGAAGCCTTGAGATACAAACTCTTGATGTTGAACTCTTTACTGACATTGAACGCTCTCAGCTCAACAAAACTGTAATCAATGCCATATTGGTTCACAATCGGAATCTGTAATTGTCCGGCCAGTTGCCAATGGTTGCCCATGTCCCACTTGAGGCCGGGCGTGAGGCGAATCAAGAACTTGTATTGGGTTTCAAAATCCATGTCCTTGAAATTGAAGTCCAAGCCTGAGAAGATGTCCAACCCAGGCTTGGTGGATTGAGCGTTGGCTTTGGGCGGACTTGCCCATAATGACAAGGCAAGAAGCGAAGTCACTATTGTTTTGCGGAATAAACTGTGGTGAAACATAGCCATAGTGAATTTATGGCGGCAAAGTTACACCAAAATTGTGAATTGTCAATTAATTGTTTGCAATTAATGGAATCATGTCGCTAATCCAAATCTCCGTGGTGGAATGGCGTTGACCTTTGTCGTCGGTCCATTCGTTGTTGCGCAGGCTTCCGTCGATGGCGATTAGTATGCCTTTCGACACATTTTTCTCAACGCGCTCGGCCACGCTGCCCCATGCCACGATGGGAAACCACTGCGTGTTGTCGATCCATTCGCCGTTGGCGTTCTTGCGACGCTCGTTCACGGCCATGCGGAAACGCGCCATCTTGCTTTTGTTGAAGGTTCTGATTTCAGGGTCAGCACCCGGGCGGCCAACCAAAGTGACCGAATTTCTTAATGTACTCATAATTGTGTTTGTTTGAGGGTTAGTAATAGGTTTGATTTGACGGTGCAAAGTAACGACACTTGTCAAGATAAAGCCGTTGATTAAACGTTTGTAGTCGACAGCAGTCGTTTGTTGTCGTTTGCTGTCGGATATATCGCTTATTGTCAAAAGTTTACGTTTTTGTCATCTGATAAGTTTTTTTTCATACTTTTGCAATGAAAAACAAGACAAACAGCAAATGGCAAAAGATTTGAAACCCCATATCGGCATCTTTGGTCGCAGGAACTGCGGCAAGAGCAGCCTCATCAATCTCCTCACGGGACAAGACATCGCCATAGTGAGCGACACGGCGGGTACCACCACCGACCCCGTCAAGAAAAGCATAGAAATCTTTGGCATCGGGCCTTGCGTACTCATCGACACGGCGGGCATCGACGATGTTGGCGATTTGGGCCGACAGCGCATCGACAAAACCATGAAGGTTTTGGAGGAAATCGACTGCGCCGTTTTGGTCATCACGGGGAACAACTTTGAAGAGCCTGAAAAACAACTCATTGCCCGCATGAAAGCATTGTCCGTGCCGTTCTTCGTCGTCCACAACAAGGCCGACCAAGAGCCGCTTCTTGCCGTCGTGAAGGCTATGGTTGAGCAAAATTATGGTGCTAAAATACTGGATTTCAGCGTTCAAAGAAAGGATGATATTGCTCCTTTGGTTGAGATTTTGAAGAAAACGATTCCCGAAAGTGCCTACCAGAAAGTGTCGCTGCTTGGCGGCATTATCAAGCCTAATGAAGTGGTGGTTTTGGTTTGCCCCGTGGATGCCGAAGCCCCTGAAGGACGTTTGATTTTGCCCCAAGTGATGGCCATCCGTGATGTACTCGACAACGAATGTATCTGCGTCGTACTGAAGGAAACCCACCTGAAGCAATATTTGGAAACAATGCCCAAACCTGCTTTGATTGTCACTGACAGTCAAGTGTTTGGCTTTGTGAGCAAAATCGTTCCACCTGAAATCCCTTTGACCAGTTTCAGTATTGTCATGGCTCGTTTGCGCGGCGATTTCGACAACTATGTTAAAGGCACACCGCGCCTTTCCGAACTGAAGGACGGCGACACGGTGCTGCTTCTCGAATCGTGTACCCACCACAGCACCTGCGAGGACATCGGGCGGGTGAAGTTGCCTCGTATGATTATGAAATTCACGGGCAAGGCCATCAATTTTGAATATGTGGCTGGCTTGTCGCCTATCAGCAATCCTGAGAAATACGCCATGGCCATCCAATGCGGCGGCTGCATGAGCACGCGCAAGCAATTGCTCAACCGAACCAATCTCTTTGTGAATCAAGACATTCCGATTAGCAACTACGGCATGGCCTTGGCTTACATGAATGGCATTTTCGATAGGGTGATGGAGCCATTCAGACAAAAATAGTCGAATTTTACGGTTCGAAATGCAAAAACAAGATTAATTTTTATAGTTGAAAATATAAAAATTCGCACAATTTTGCAGTTTAAAATGTAAAAATATGTATTTTTGCAGTGTCAAATCAAACTATATTGCGTATGGAAACCATTGAAGTGCAACCGCTTTTCGACAACTATCACCGCAAAATCGCCAAGGTTGACCTAAAATTCAAGCGCTATCTTTATTCCCAAATCAACTGGAAGGCTCGGATGATTGGCATCAAAGGGGCGCGAGGTGTTGGCAAAACCACCATGTTGTTGCAACATATCCTTGACAACTACGAAGATATTGACCAAACGCTATATGTGTCGCTCGACGACCTTTGGTTTGCTTCGCACAATTTGATGGAATTGGTCGATTGGGCTGACCGCCATGGCATCAGCAGACTTTATCTTGATGAGGTACACCGCTACAAATCGTGGTCGGAAACGCTGAAAAACATCTACGACAACTATCCCGACATGGGCATCGTTTACACCAGCAGTTCGCTTCTTGCCATAGACAATGCCAAGGTTGACCTTTCGCGCCGCCAAACGCCTTACACGCTTTACGGGCTTTCGTTCCGCGAATTTCTTGACTTTGAAGATGTTGCCCATATCAGCCCCATCCCGATAGAGACATTGCTTCGCGACCATGTCAAACAGGCCATGAAAATCACGAAGAACCTCAAAGTAGCTCCCTTGTTCGAGGCTTACTTGAAGCACGGCTATTATCCGTTTTACCGCGAGGTGGGCGATGATTTTCCCATACGTTTGCGCGAAATCGTTTCCTTGGTCATCGAAAACGACCTGCCCGCTGTGGAGAACATTTCTTACGAAACCATTCTGAAAGTCAAGCGTTTGCTAATGATTATCAGTGAGCATGTGCCTTTCGAGCCTAACATGTCGGAATTGTGGAAACAACTATCGACCAACAATGAATTAGGGCTTCGCATGCTATATTCTTTGGACAAAGCGCAGATTCTTTCGCTGCTCACTTCCAAGACCAAAAGTTACAAATACCTCAGCAAGCCCGACAAGATTTTCCTCAACAATCCCAATTTGATGCATACGTTGTGTCCCACGGTGGAAATCGGGAACGAGCGGGAAACGTTTTTCAACAGCCAAATGAGCGTTGCACACGAAGTGAAGTTTCCGCAAAAAGGCGACTTTTTGGTCAACGATCGTTATCTGTTTGAGGTTGGCGGCAAGAACAAGACTTTCGACCAAATCAAAGACATTCCCGACAGTTTTCTTGCCGTTGACGAAACCGAGGTGGGTTTTAGCAACCGCATTCCCTTGTGGATGTTTGGAATGACTTATTGAACGAAGACAACAAAAAGAGGTATTATTGCTTCTTTATATACGTCAACAATCCTCGACACCCTTCCGAAACATCCTGCCAAGTGGCCTCAAAATCGCCTGTGTACCACGGGTCGGCCACATCGCTCGGGCGGTGGGTGTAGTCCATCAAGAGGCTGATTTTATGTTCGGTATCCTCGCCGAACATCCGTTTCAGGTTGCGGAGGTTGTTGCGGTCCATGGCGATGATGTAGTCGTAATAGGCATAGTCCTGTCGTGTCATTTGGCGGGCGGTCTTGCCCTCGCAGCCAATGCCGTGCTCGGCCAATTTGCGCCGCGCTGGAGGATAAACGGGATTGCCGATTTCTTCGGTCGAGGTGGCTGCCGAGGCGATTTCAAATTGCTCGCTCAAGCCTGCTTCGGCGACGAGTTTCTTCATTACAAACTCCGCCATGGGACTGCGGCAGATGTTGCCGTGGCAGATGAAGAGGACTTTTATCATGTTGAATTGTTGATTGTTGAAATGTTGAATTGTTATTTTCCAAGCAGGTCATTAATGACGACTGAGGCGCAAAAGATGCCGAAAGTGGCGGGCAGGTAGGAAATCGTGCCGACGTTGGAAACCTTGTTTTGTTCATCAACGCCCTCGGTGATGATGGCCGAGGCATCGACTGGCTCGGGCGAAAAGACGACCTTGATGCCATCGAACACGCCCAAACGGTGCAGTCGTTTTCGAATATAAAACGCCAAACGGCAATGGTTTGACTTCGAGATATCGCAAATCTCAACCCTTTCGGGATGGAACTTTCCACCTGCGCCCATGCTGCTCACGATGCGCTGGTTGTTCTGCTTGGCATAATAGAGCAGAAACACCTTGGGTGCCACAGTGTCAATGGCATCCACCACATAGTCAAAGGGTTGCGCCATCAGGTCGATGATGGCTTGGTCTTTCAGGTATTGGTTGAGGACGGTCAATTCGATTTCGGGGTTGATGTCGCGGAGGCGGTCGGCCATCACCTCGGCTTTGGGGCGGCCAAGGGTGCTTTCCAAGGCCAAAAGTTGGCGGTTGCGGTTGGTGATGTTCACTACATCGCCGTCCACGAGGGTCATTTTGCCGATGCCCGAGCGGGCCAATTGCTCGGCGGCGTAGCCACCCACGCCACCCAAGCCGACCACAAGCACATGCTTGGATTTCAATAGGTTGATGCCTTCGTCGCCGATTAATAGGCGGGTTCTGTCTTGCCAGTGTTCCATAGGGCTGCAAAATTAGTAAAGATTTGTTTTTGTAATGAAACAATATCCATTTCCAACAAATTTGCTGCTGCTTCATAAATCGTTTCAATTTCGATTTTCGTCATGTCGGTCTCGATAAACAGGTAATCCAAATCAATGAATTTTAATGACTTATAAATTTTTCTGTCGGGGTGCAGAAGGCTTTCTCCAATAGAAAGGAAAACCCCTTGCCCGATGAGTTGTCGCACGTCTTGCTCCGTCCCGTTGAAACCGTGCACAATCCATGGCTGCTTCGCCTTATGCTTTTTCCGCAGGGCGATGATTTCGTTGTGGCTTTTCACATCGTGCAGAATCATCGGCTTTTTCATGTTCTCCGACAAAACAATCTGTCGCTCGAAAAGCCTGATTTGCTGCTCAAAGTCAGCATGGAACTTGTCCAAACCTGCTTCGCCAAGGGCAATGACCTGAGGTCGTTGCAAGTTCTCTTTCAGTTTGATTAAGGCTTCATCAACTTGAAAATCAGCATTATCCAATGCCCACGGATGGATGCCGTAACTATAATAGCCTTGCTCGGGACAAACTTGCCCCAAGTCGAGATTGACGATTTGAATCAGGTTGTCACCAGATTTGGCTGTGTGAGTGTGTATGTCGATGAACTTTTTCATAACGATGCAAATTTAGGAAAACTATGGTCTTTTCAAGAAAAATTACTACTTTTGCAAAAAAAATCCAACTATGGCCGTATTGACAATGTTTTATGGAATCATTATTTCCATGTATTATTACGACAACCGTCAGCATCATTTTCCTCATATTCATGTCAAATGTCAGGACAAGGAAGCGGTGATAAGAATTCCCGAAGGTGAGATTATTGAAGGTGAATTGCCAACAGGAAAGAACAAGCTGGTACAGGCATGGTTGGAAATCCATAAGGATGAACTGATGGCGGATTGGGATTTGGCCTCAAATGGAACAAATGTATTCCAAATTGAACCTTTAAAGTAAGCGGAGATGAACCCTCGTGTAAAATCAGTGAAAGCGGAAAACGATCATAACTTGTTGTTGGAATTTGCCAACGGCGAAAAGAAGCGTTTTGATGTTTCCCCATATATTGGAAAGGGAGTTTTTGCCCCTCTTTCCGACGAATCGTTTTTCCGTAAGGTAACTGTTTTCTTGGGAAGCATCCAATGGCCCAACGGTGCCGACCTTTGCCCCGATACTTTGTATTTGGACTCGATAAGTGTATAAACAGGTTGGGGTTGTATGGAACAGAACCTCCTGCAAACGAATATCGCTTATCTGAAGGGCGTCGGGCCAAAGAAGGCCGAAGTCTTGAAGAAGGAGTTGGGCGTGTTCACTTATCAGGACATGCTCAACCAGTTTCCGTTCCGCTACATCGACCGCAGCCAAATCCAAAAGGTGGCTTATATCAACGACGAAAGCGTTTATTATCAGTTGGTTGGAACGATTTCAAACATCAAGATGATAGGCGCACCGAGGGCTACACGCGCCACGGGCGTTTTCACCGACGATAGCGGCAGCATCGAAGTGGTGTGGTTCCGAGGATTGAAATGGCTCAAGAACCGCTTCAAGCCGGGCGTGAAATATGTGCTTTTCGGCAAGGCCAGCGAGTTCAACCACAACTACAACTTCGTCCACCCCGAAATCGAGGAATACGACCCCAAGGACCCGCTCATCGGCGAGGGTTTGCAAGGCGTTTACAACACCACGGAGCGCTTGAAAGACAACGGCTTGGGCACACGCACCATTGCCAAATTGCAGAAACTGATTTTGCAGCAGGTGTTTGAATACATTCCCGAAACGCTACCGAGAGAACTGATTGAAAAAGAACAACTTATACAGCGCCGTTACGCCTATTACCAAATCCACCTGCCCGCAAACAACATCGAAATCCAGCAGGCCACGCGCCGACTGAAATACGAGGAACATTTCTTCTTCCAACTCAAGCTGTTGCGCAACAAAATGCACCGCGAGCAAACGGTTAAAGGTCACGTTTTCAGCGTAGTAGGCGATTATTTCAACGGTTTTTACAACAACCACCTGCCTTTTCCGCTCACTAATGCACAAAAGCGCGTCATCAAGGAAATACGCAAGGATTTGGGTTCGGGACACCAGATGAACCGCCTGCTGCAAGGCGACGTGGGCAGCGGCAAGACCATCGTCGCGCTGATGGTGATGCTCTTGGCCTTGGACAACGGCTTCCAAGCCTGCCTGATGGCACCCACGGAAATCCTTGCCACACAGCATTTTGCCACTTTGCAAGAACAACTGAAAGAAATGAACGTGAACTTTGCCTTGCTGACGGGTTCCACCAAAATCGCGGAGCGAAGGAAGGTTTATGCCGGCTTGGCCGACGGCACAATGCAAATCGTGGTCGGCACTCACGCGCTGATTGAAAGCAAGGTGGTTTTCAAGAACTTGGGCTTGGCCATCATCGACGAGCAGCATCGCTTCGGGGTGGAGCAAAGGGCGAAATTCTATGAAAAAACCGATATTCCACCCCACACTTTGGTAATGACCGCCACGCCCATCCCACGCACCCTTGCCATGACGCAATACGGCGACTTAGACGTGTCGAAAATCGATGAGTTGCCGCCCGGACGCAAACCCGTTCAGACTTATCATATCTACAGCGACGACCGCTACCGCATTATGATGTTCATGAAACAGCAGATCGCGCTCGAGCGGCAGATTTATGTGGTCTATCCCTGCATCAAGGAATCGGAAAACACGGATATGATTGCGCTTCAGGAGGGCTATGAGGCTTTGCTGCACGATTTCCCTGAGCCGCATTACAAGATTTGCGTCTGCCACGGCAGGTTGAGCGCGGAGGACAAGGACTTCGAGATGCAGCGTTTTATTAATAGGAACGCACAAATCATGGTGGCAACGACGGTTATCGAGGTGGGCGTCAACATCCCCAACGCCACGGTGATGATTATCGAAAACGCCAACCGCTTCGGATTGTCGCAACTGCATCAATTGCGTGGTCGTGTGGGGCGCGGCGCCGACCAGTCGTATTGCATCCTCGTCACCGACCACAAGCTGACCGCCGACGGCAAGACCCGCATTAAAACCATGTGTAGCACCAACGACGGCTTCGAAATCGCCGAAGTCGATTTGGAACTGCGCGGTCCCGGCGAAACAGGCGGCACACGCCAATCCGGACAAATCGAAATGCTCATCGGCGACTTGCAAAAAGACGGCGCACTAATCCCGCAAGTCCGCGAAGCCGCCATCCGCCTTTTGGCCGACGACCCGAAACTCATCAAACCCGAAAACCGAATGTTACGCGAGCATTACAAGGAGTTGTTTGCGCAGACTTTTGATTGGAGCCAGATTGGGTAAAATTATATCAGAACGGATGTAATTTATAGTTGATTAAACATTTTTATATTCTATCGGGTATAAAATTATATAGTTTTTATAAAATTATACCCGAAAAGATGTAATAATAAGAGAATTTCTCTATTTTTGCGCCAAAATTATATCCATTATGGCAGAAAAAACCAAGTTATCACAACAAGTAAAACTCCTTCGGAAACAATATGGGTTGACACAGGAGGATTTGTCCTACAAATCTGGGGTGGGACTTCGTTTTGTCAGGGATATGGAGCAGGGGAAAAAGACCTTGAGGATGGACAAGGTAAACACCGTTTTGGCACTTTTTGGGAAAGAGTTAGGCGTTGTTGAACAAGAGAGAGGAGGCGATGAGTTATGAGAAAAGCAGAAGTATATTACCGCGACAAGAAGGCAGGACTGCTTACCGAAGACGAGAACGGGTATCTATTTTGTTATGACACAGCGTATTTGGCCTCTGAAATTGCCGAGCCCATCAGTTTGACCCTTCCTCTGACGAGCCTTCCTTACCGCTCGTCTACCATGTTCCCGTTTTTCGATGGACTCATCCCCGAAGGCTGGCTGCTCGACATCGCCGCAAGGAACTGGAAACTCAACCCAAACGACCGAATGGGATTGCTGATGACCTGCTGCAAGGACTGCATCGGCGCGGTCGGCGTAATAGGATTGGAGGAGGACGAGCCATGAGCAAATGCCTATATTGTTATCAGGAGCTGGAGAACGAACTGAAGGACTTTCACCCCGCATGTGCCAAAAGGTTCTTTGGCAAGGCCGAAGCACCCGTGCTTCCCTATTCAAGAGATAACATCAACGACTTGGCGAAGGAATCGGTCTTAAGCAGGATTGCTGTCACGGGAGTCCAGTCGAAACTTTCGATGGATGTGAACAAGGGCGGAAAGGACGAGCCCGACCGACTGACCATTGTCGGACTTTGGGGCAAATACATCCTGAAGCCGAAGTCGAAAGAATTCCCTTGGTTGCCCGAAGTGGAGGACCTGACTATGCACCTTGCCGAAATCGCGAAGATTGACGTGGTGCCGCACACGCTGATTCGCTTCAATGACGGCGAAATGGCCTATATGACAAAAAGGATTGACCGCGACCGAAACGGCACAAAATACTTGATGGAAGACCTCTGCCAAATCAGCGAGCGCATCACTCTCGACAAATACAAGTCGTCATACGAGAAGGCAGCAAAACTGATCAAACTCCATTCCTCTGCGCCTATGCTGGATTTGGTCAATTTCTGGGAAGTGGTTGTGTTTTCGTGGATTACAGGAAACTCCGATATGCACCTGAAGAACTTCTCGCTCATCAGCAGAACACCGGGCCATTATGTGCTTTCGCAGGCCTACGACTTAGTCAATGTGCATTTGATATTTCCCGAAGACGACGAGGAATTAGCCTTGATGTTGGACGGAAAGAAAAAGCACATCACCAAGCAGAACTTTATGCGGGCAATGGCATCATCGGGACTTGGGGAGAAAGTCATAGAAAAAATCTTCAGAAAATTCACGGATGTTGCCCCAAAGTGGTATGACTTCATTGATTCCAGTTTCCTCCCAACAGAAATGAAGGAAAAATACAAGGATGAGATTGGAACGAATATCGGTAAACTTCAATAAGAAACGCAAGACCATAAGAAGTGTGAAGCGACACTTAGAATGTGTTTGGTAGATTCAGCATGAAACCTCATTTCTCTTTCCTAAACGAATAAAACTTGTTCGTCAAATAGCTGAACGTCACGCAGATGACGGAGATGATGACGTAGGAAACGGTCGGCCACCATTGGAACACTTCGACGAAAAGTTTCAGGCCAAAATAGTTGATGAGGATGTTGCCGACAGTAACGAGAAAATACCTGACAATCTGCGTTCTACCGCGCAATGTGGAACCCGAAAAACTGATGTGGCGCGCCATCCAAAAACCCGTCAGGAAAGTAATGGGGAACTTGAACACGAAGGCCGCGATGTGGGGCGTGAATGCGATGAAACCGAGGTCAAAGACTTGACCTTTGAAGATGAAATGATAGAAAACATAGTACAGCACCCACTCCAACACAAGATTCATTCCGCCGCAAGCCGCGTAACGGAACAGTTCAAGGCTCATCACCTTGCGGAAAGGCGGATAGAAAAAGTCGATGACCGAGATCAAGGTGCGTTCAATCCAAAGTTCTATGTTTTTCAGGGCTGACATGACGTTTTTTGAAGCGGCAAAAATAAGGAATTTTCGGGTTTGTGGCATCGGTCAAGCGAATAACGCGCCTAAAGTCACCACTTGCTGAATCACGCCGCTGTGGGCGTTGTGTTTCAGGTTTACCGTTGTCACCAAAGTCAGGTGTACGACTTGCTTGAACGACAATTGCTCTTGCAAAGTGGCGATTCTCGCTCGAAGTTTCATCTCATCGTCGGCAGTCGGCTCGTATTCTTTCGAGAGGAACTTCATTTCGCACAGGTTGACTACGCGGTCGTCGCGCACGATGAGCATGTCGATTTGCGTCCCGCTGTGGTCGTTGTCGCCGCGCACAATCCAAGCCGATTCTTTCGAGGCCACGTTTTCAACTCCCAACGCACGCTTGATTTGGCCGACATGTTCGAAGCAGACTTGCTCGAAAGTAATGCCTCGCCAAGCATTGAGTGATGGCTTGTTTTGGTTGTGTTGCCAAAAGGCGCGGTCTGTAATATTTTGGTTATCAATGAAATTAAGATAAAAACGGCAGAATGGGTCAATGAGTTTGTAGCGGATTTCCTTTTTGCTTTGGCCGAAAGGGTGATAACTTTCGATGAAGTCGCTGGCCGCAAGCGTTTCGAGCATCTTGCTAAACGTTCCACCCGGATTGACGCCGAGACTTTTGGCCAACTCAATGCGCGTGAAACCGATGTGTTTTTTTGCGAGCAACCTAACCGCCGCCATATACGCCTCTGGATTGACAAAGAGCGAGCCAAACAGCCGTTGAAACTCCATGTCGAGTTTCGCGTTTCTTTCAAACAACAATAAATCAACGTTTTGTGCAAGGCTTTTTCCTTTTTGGAAATAGTTGAGATAGTAAGGTATGCCGCCGAAAATCATGTATGCCTCCACTATGTCATAGTCCGACATGGCGATACCTTTTCGCTTGAAAAATGTCTTGCACTCGGCCAACGTGAACGGCGACAACTTGATTTGCCAAGTCAGGCGGTCGTAGAGGCCACCTTTGTTATTAATGAGGTTGTCGAGCATCCACGAAGTTGCGCTGCCACAAACAATGAGCATCACACGGTCGCGCCACGCACCCCATGTGTTCCAAAAATGCTCGAAAGCCACCAAGAATTTGGAGCGGGGCGAATCCATCCAAGGCAACTCGTCGATAAAGATGACTTGCCGTCCGCCGTCATCGAGTTCGTCAAGCAGTCGTCCCAACATCCTGAAAGCCTCCATCCACGACTGCGGGCAACTGCTCTCGGCCATACCGTGTTGCGTCAAACTGGAATAAAACGCCTCAAGTTGGTCTTGCATATCAATCTTGCGTTCCTTGTCGAAAGGCGACAGCCCACTGTGATAAAAGGCCATTTTGTTTTGAAAGAGTTCTTTCACGAGATAGGTCTTGCCCACACGACGACGGCCATAAACGGCGACAAACTCTGCTTTCCCACTGTTATAGAGATTGTTAAGTTCTTCAATTTCTTGCTTCCGTCCAATGATTCTGTACATTTTTTTGTCCTATATTTGGCCGCAAAGATATAAAAACTTTTCGATGCGGCTGAATATATAGGTATTTATTTGGCCGCAATTGCATAAGAATACCTTGATTCGGCTGAATATAAACCAAAATCAAATCCAAATCACCTCAAAATCCTTGAGCAATTCAGTGGCTTTCTTCACATCATCCGTGAAGCCCAAAACATAGCCGCCACCGCCTGAGCCTGAGATTTTTACACCGAAATTAAAGTCAAAATCGGTCGTGAAAAGGTCGAGCGTGTTTTCAGTTATCATCGGGCGGAGGAACTGCAATTGGCCTTGGGCAAGTTGTTTCAACGAATTGAAAAACATAACATTATCGCCTGAAATCATCGCTTCAATGCAGGTTTTGACGCAGGGCAAATATATCGTTTGGAAACGATTCAAGAAATCAGGATTTTCGCGCTGCGCCTTGAAATGCTCGACCAATGGCTTGGTGTTGCTCTTTATCTTCGTGTCAATCAGGCAGATATGGATACCTTTTTTCAAAAAGTCGTCGGGAAGGATTTGTACTCCTTCAGGCGTGATTTTGAATGGCTTACCAAGGTAGCATTGCAACGGGTCGATGCCGCTGCTGCTTCCGTGGAAATGGCTCTCCATCAGGCCGAAAAGCGATTTTAGTTGCAGGTAGTCATTGTTTTTTTGAATGGCGTAACGGTCGTAAACGGCGGCCACCAATGTCCCCGAACTGCCCAAACCATAGCCCGAAGGCACATTGGAAGCGAGGAACAAACCTTCGTTCAAGTCTTTATTAAAAGATTGAAAGTCAAAGAGATTCGATAATTCTTGATTTTCAGAAAGATATTTGCAAAACTGCTTCAAACTATGGTTGGAGGGAAGCGATGAAGCGAGATTCCGACTTTGCGGAAACTGCCATTGCGCCGAAAAGCGTTTCAGCGGAATCATCAGCGCGGTGGCATCGAAAATCATCGAATACTCACCGAAAAGGATGACTTTGCTATAGTATCGGTCTCTCATCACTGCATTTTTTTCGGACCGTCGCCTACATGGTCGGCAATCCAACGGCCTTGGTTACAATACTTTAGCAATTCGCTCTTGATAAAGTTTTCCACTTTCTCCGCCTCGCTGTCAGGATAAAGCAGATGCACATTTGGACCCGCATCCAAAGTGAAACAGAGCGAGATTTGGGTTTCATTTCGGAAAGTCCTGACTTCCTCGATGATGCGCAAAGTGTTGGGTTTCATTAAAATAAAAGACGGATTGGAGCACATCATCAGGGCGTGAAGTTGCAGGGCTTCTGACTCGGTGATATTAATAAAGGTGTCCAAGTCGCCTGATTTCAAAGCCGCAAGCAGGTTTTTGATGTTTTCGTTTGCCTGTGCATAACGCGCTGGGGCGTAAAGGTTTCCTTCCATCAAGGCATGACCGGCACGACTCGAAACGGACTTGGTCTCGCCGCTGACAATCAAAATGCTGTCGTGATAAGTCTTGAAAATGAGATGGATGTCATCGGCCAACGAAACGGCATATTCGTCGGAACTGCCTTTATAATAAGGCGTTGCGCCCCAAAGTGCCATTTTCGGAAACACCGAGCGCGCCGCACTGCCCGAGGCCAATCGGGAGAAGTACGAGGCTTTTCGTAAAACCATGTCTATGGGTCGGCCCTTCGACAGGCTCAGAGACCTCTCAATTTCCAACAAACACATCAGGAATGCACTCATCGAAGAAGCCGAAGAAGCGATGCCCGAAGAGTGCGGGAAAGTATTGCGGCTCTCAACTTTCAGATTCAGTTGGTTGATGAATGGGAAAAACGCCTGATTCTCAAGTAGAAACTTCTCGATTTTCGCGCCAAAAGCGGGGTTTTCCTTGCCCTCGAAAAAGAATTGGAAACCAAATTTTTCAGCTTTTTCAAAATCAACGAATGTCTCGGAGCGACATTCCGACAATGTGAAACTAATTGACGGATTTTGAGGGAGTTGTTTTCCATGTTTGCCCCAATATTTCACCAAGGCAATGTTCGACGGACTCTGCCAACCCACTTTACCCTGAAAGTCGTTGGGCACTTCGCCTTTGAAGGCTTCGTTTGACCATTTGTTTTCCATTTCCGATGTGTTTTGCGCTGCGAAAATAGGGAATTATTCCTTACCGCCGCCCATGCCACAAGGTTTTATGGCCATTTGGCGCCAAACCGTCAATGTTCGCGGACGAACATCAAATTCGTGTCATGCCCAAAAGTGACCTCGAATTGGAAATAGTCGCGCTCGTCCTTCTTGATGCTGACGGAGTAGGTTTGTCTCAACTTCAGGTTTTCGATGATGATGTCCAAATGGCGACCGCACAAGCAATCGGCCCACGAATCTTCGTAGAGCAGTTCGATGGAGATGTTTTGTTCTTGCGTTTGGATTTCAGGTCGGATGGTGTCAACGCCGCAACTGAATGGCGTATTTGTAGTGCTGATTTTCAACTTCGTGTCGTCAACGGCAGTAACGTAAATCGTGTCATTCAGTTCATTGTCGCGATGGAGAACGATGTCGTTGCATCCCGAAACGAAGAAGCCGGAAACCTTGGGCTGTCGAGCCTCTTTCTTGTTGCATCCCTCCAAAGCGAGGAATCCGATGACGAAAAGCGCCGTCAAGGCGATGATGGTTTTGATTGACTTGTTC
>CACXUM010000018.1 GCA_902770835.1 uncultured Bacteroidia bacterium | reverse complement strand
CCGCACGGATGTAGTCGTTTTCATGCCCGATGCCGTCTATGTGATGGAACTGAAGATGCGCGGCACGGCGCAAGAGGCCCTCGACCAAATCAACTCGAAGGACTACGCGATTCCTTACCAAGCCGAGGGCAAGCCTGTCGTCAAGATAGGTATCGCTTTCTCGCAAGAGACCAAGACAGTTTCGGATTGGATAATTGAACAACGATGACTTTACCATAAAAACCCATTTCGCCATGCTACCCATGAGACTCTACACCGCCGGCATCGCCGATTTTGAACGCATCCGCCAGGATGGACGCATCTACATTGACAAGACAGACCTTATCTACAAACTGACGAGAGAATCGCAATTCGTATTCCTCAGCCGCCCGCGAAGGTTCGGGAAGAGCCTGCTTTGCAGCACATTGGAATACTATTTCCAAGGCCGCAAGGGTTTGTTTGAAGGCTTGGCCATCGGCGAGTTGGAGAAGGACTGGAAGCAGTATCCCGTGTTGCATTTCGACATGAGCGCGTGCAAGAACAAATACGAAATCGGACAAATCATTGAGGAACTGCACAGCCAATTGGACTACCACGAAAGGAAATACAAGAGGCAGAAATCGGAAGGCTCGCCCGGCACAAGGTTCAAGGAACTCATCCAAGGCCTGCATGAAGATATGGGTCTGAAGACCGTGGTCATTTTGGACGAATACGATGCACCCTTGTTGGATTATCTGAACAAGCCCGTCGAGTTGGAGCAGGTGCGACGCATCATGCAGGAGTTTTACCAGATGGTGAAGGTGTGCGACAAGGACGAGCAGTTCGTCTTCATCACGGGCATAACCAAGTTCAGCCAACTGAGCATCTTCTCAACGCTCAATAACCTGACCAATATCTCAATGGACGGAGAATATACCGCCCTCTGCGGCATCACCAAGGACGAGATGCTCACCGTCTTCGACCCCGACATCCAAACACTTGCCGACCGTTACCATTGCCCCAAGGAGGAAATGATCGACATGCTGAAGCAACAATATGACGGGTATCACTTCGGAGAGGATTCACAAGACATCTTCAATCCTTATAGCCTTGTCAATGCGTTTAAATCCAAGAAGTTGGACTACTATTGGTTTTCCAGCGGCACGCCCACTTTCCTTTTCGAGGCGATGAAGCGTTTCAACACCAACATCTTGGAGTTGGAAAATCTTCAGGTGCCTTCCACCCAGTTCGACGTGCCCACCGAGGCGATGACCTCTGCCTTGCCTTTGCTCTATCAGGCGGGCTACCTCACCATCAAGGGCTACGACTTCGACCGCAACAAATACACCCTCGACTTCCCCAATGCGGAAGTGAAAGTGGGTTTCATGGAAAACTTCATGGCACGCATGATGAACCTCGGCAACACCGATTCGCGAGGCTTCGCCGACGACTTCTATGCTTCGCTGAAGCACCATGACATTGAAGAGGCTTTGAAGTCGATGCAATCGTTCTTCGCCTCGATTCCCTACCTCGACTTCGGGGCAAAGGAATTGGACGACATCGCCAAGTACGAGGCCTACTACGAGGTGCTGACATACGTGGTCTTCTCGATGTTCAACTGCCGCACGTTCACGCAGGTGAAGGTGGCGCGTGGGCGCACTGACCTCGTAGTGTTCATGCGCGACGCGGTCTATGTGATGGAACTGAAGATGCGCGGCACGGCGCAAGAGGCCCTCGACCAAATCAACTCGAAGGACTACGCCATTCCTTACCAAGCCGAGGGCAAGCCTGTCGTCAAGATAGGCATTGCTTTCTCGCAGGAGACCAAGACGGTTTCGGATTGGATCATCGAGCAGTGACTTCCATCCAAACCAAGCCAAAAAAAGCGGCACCCCAAAACGGGATGCCGCTTTTCGTTTCAAGCGCGAAGGGGATTATTCCTCCTTGCGTTTCTTGCCAATGGCGTAGGCTGCGCCCAAGCCAATGAGAACGGCTATGCCGCTGCCCAAGGGCGCATCGGTGCCGTCAAAGTCACCAGGATTGCCGAAGCTGTTGGGCAACAAGGGTGTGTTGTTGTTGGTGCGCAAACCACCGGCTTGGTTGTTCATCTTGCCGGCGTTCATGTATTCGCGATACTCCTTGCTTCTTCTCAATGCGCCGCCGCCTTGCTGGGCGAATACGGTCGTCCCCATCATCAGGGCGATTGCGAGTGTCATTATAAGTTTTTTCATCGTTTTATGGTTGTTTAATTGTTGATCGTTTAATTGTTTAATTGTTTAATTGTTTAATTGTTGGCTTTTAGCTTTTGGCTGTAAGCTATAAGTTAGGTTGTTGCCAGGCTTATAGCTTATAGCTTACAGCTTATGGCTTACAGCTTTAAAATCATCTCACCACAATCTTCTGCGTTTTCACATAGTTGCCGTTGATGAGGCGAATCACATACACGCCAGCGGAGGCTTTCACGTTCACGCTTTCGGTGCCGTGGAGGGTCTGGCTGCTCAAGATGTGACCCGACATGTCAACCACTTGTAGGGTGGCTTCGCCCTCGTTGGTGACGATGAGCAAGTCGTTGGAGAAGAAGGCGAAGGTTTCATTGTCGCCATCAGCATCTCCGTTGATGGAAGCAAACACCAAGCGGAAGCGGCTCTCATAGTCGTGGGTGGTGGCGGTGAAGGTGTAGCTCGGTGAGGCCAACAAGTCCACATTCGCGCCAGTCATGTTGTCGATGAGGTGGAGATAGTTCATTTCCACACCTTCGGGGTTGACCGTAAGGGTGTATTGGCCATCGCTTGCAGCCTTGAAGTTGACAGGGATTTCGCCTTGGCCTTGTGTACTCACAATGGCGTAGTCCTTACCGTTCTGCGGAATGTAGAGCTTGGCGGCATCGGCGTTGAAGACGAACTTCTCCAATGGGCTGCCCGCATTGAAGTTGACGATGGCCTTGTCGTTCACCGTGCTTGTGGCAATGCCACGGGTCATCACTTGCTGGGCCACGGTCATTTGCAGTTGGTTGGGCTGCGGGGCTTGCTGGCTGGCCTTGGTGAAAGTGACACTTTGATTTTCTCCTGTGGCCATCACCATCACACCCTCGCAAGGAGCAACTGTATAAGAACCTTCAGCATGGGGTTCCGTATTAATAGCATTTCCCGAGATGGTGTAGCAAGGCTTGTCGAGAGTAACATTGTAGGTGAACGGGTTGCCCACGAGGTTCCAACCGGCCAAAACAGCATCTTCTGCCGTATTAAACTCAAGTGTTTTTTCCACATTCACATTTCCGGGTTGCAGTGTTCCTGTAAATGACAAAACAGTGCCATTTTCCTCTCCGTTGGCATAGAGATAACCTTTCTTAGGAGCAATGTTGAAGCCAGAATACATACCGCCTTCTTTGTAGTTTCTCCAATAATGGGCAGGTTCGTCATAATAATAGAGGTCGTAATTCTTCGCTGTCGGAGCAATAATACCGTTTTCCAAGGAGGGAGCGACATCCGTTGCAACAGAGGAAGAAATGAAGTACCAACCATCATTTTCACCGTGCTTTTCAATATGCTTCTGCACCGTGGCCTGCACGCCAGCATTGTTGTGGACAAGTTGTCCGCCGTCGGCGATGGTGAGGGAGCCGCCTTCGGCAACGGTGATGTTGTTGGCAGTGGCAACCACGCCGCTCGGAACGGTGGCGGCAGCAGCGATAATGGCATCGTCTTCAGAAGTAGGCACCTTTTCCGACCAGTTCTCGGCAACGTCCCAGTTACCAGCGGTACGGAAGGCATTTTCAATGGTAATAGCAACATTGCTGATACCATCTGTAACTTGCCAAGTTATTTGTCTTGTATTTGAAAGCGATATAAACGCTATTATTGACATAATTTGACAAGAACACGGTCTTATTGGATGCCGTTGTAGAAAGTTCACTTGTAGATCCAGTCCATACTTCTGTAAAATCTTCTGCCGCAGTTCCAGTTGTAGAAATCATCACAGAAATGGCTGCATCACCTGTATAACTACCATACTTGTACTTTCTTTGGCTGAATGATAGTTGAGGCATCTTGTCATCAAGATAAAGCAAAGGAGTAATCAAATAAATACCGTCATCTGCACGCCAAGTAGTTTTGGCTTCGTTATCGGCAAAATCCCATGTAGTATTGGTTGAGAGATTTTTGATAATTGTCCAGCCTTCTGGGCATGAAGTGCTATTGAAGCCCTCATTAAACGGAACAGCTACCGTGACATTAGTAGGTGTGCTAAAGGTGACAACCTCCGATGCTTCACCTTCATTTTCGCCGCAGACGGCTGCCACCTTCACTTCGTAAGCGGTTGAAAGTTCGCCTGTGATTGTGTAAGTAGCTGTAGTAGCAACAGCAACGGGTTCGCTCCATTCTTCAGCACCAGCCACTCTATAATAGAAGTTCCAATTGGTTTCTTCGTAGCCTGCGGTCCAACCTATGGCAAGTTGGTTGCTGGCCGGACGGCTGACGAGATGCACATCGGTAGGAGCAGGGCAAGCAGATTGTGTGGTGAATTCGCAAGCTGTAGTGCTCCATTTGCTATTGTCATTAGCACCGCAAACGGCACGGACGTATGCATAGTAGGTTTGGCTGTTGTCGAGGCCTTCCAGTTCAAACGGATTGCTGTTGGCTTCTTCAACTGAAACTGTTGCGAGGTCGAAATTGGCAGCATTAGGATCGAATGATTCGGTGCTGTAGGCAATCTGCCATGCTTCGGCTGTACCGTTTTCGGTCCAGCTCAATTCAACCGAATTGGGATGAACGGCAGTGGCAGTGAGGTCTGAAGGTCTGGTGCAGGTCTCAACGGTGCAGTCCATGGTGTAGTTTAACAATGTAGCACCGTCTGTAGGAGCAGTACCTGATGCGTGCTCAAGAATAATTTCGTTGTTGACATCACGAATGGTGAATCCACATTCATAATCGAAATAGCCACCTTTGACCCATACAAAATCGTATTCTGATTCATTGCAAAGGGCTAAATCGCCAGAATAACTTGAACCACTTGTAAATGTCAAATGAGCAATATCAATGTTTGTGGTTTTGTAAACAACCTTGATATAAGCACCATTCCATCCATCATTGGCGGAATCTGTTAATTCAAAGTGGATATTGCATTGGTCTGCAGAAGCGCAGAAAGCCGTCTGGAATTCCACGCTGCTTGACCATGCGCTAAAGTCGTCACCCTTCTTGGCACGCACTTTCACTTCATAGTTGCTGCCAGCGGTGAGGCCGGTCAGAGTTACCGAAGTGGCGTTCTCAACATCTTGTGTGAGTTCGGTGTCGCCCGTCTTGTACCACACGGTGTAATCATCGTTGTCCTCTTCGTTGTCGCCCTTGGTCCACGAAATGGTGGCTTCGGTATCGCCCACGTTGCTGTATGCGACATTGGTAGGAGCGGTATAGGTTGCCGTTGTTGTGAAAGTCTGGTAACCGTTGTTGTTCCAGTCGCTGTATGAGATTTCGCCACACTTGGTACGGACGCGCACATAGTAGGTGGTGAAGTTGGTCAAGCCACTCAAAGTGAAAGGATTGGTGGTAGCTTCTGCAACGCTGTAAGCAGTCGCATCGGTGAGATCGAAGTTCTCGGTGGTGCTGTAAGCCACTTGCCAAGGACTTTCGCTACCGTTGGCATCCCAACTCAAGGTCGCGCTGTGATTGTCGAATGAACTGACGGCAAGGTCTTTCGGCTTGGCGCAGTCGCTCTTCTCGCTAATGGTGACATCGTCAAGGTAGATGAAGGCATTGCCATTGCCGCAATTTGATGTTCCTTTGAATACGACAACCACGTTCTCTGCACCAACATAATCTGTAAGTTCAATTTCTTCCTCTTTCCATTCTGATTGACCAGTCATGCCGGACTTCAAAGCTGTAGTATAGGTTGCGCCGCCATCAGTAGAGATGTAGACAGAGAAATCGCCACCAGCAGGATTCTTCCACCAGAAACCCAAAACCATTATTTTCCCTGCGGGGAAATTCATTACGGGAGTCTTCAAGTCATTGTAATTTCCAGCCGAATTGTAATATGATTCAAAACGTATACATTTGGTTCCGTTATGACCATTCGTAACAGTAGATCCATTTCCTGACCCAGTTTTATATCCCCATTTATAACTATCTGAAGTGTTGCCAGTGGCGTTATCCCAGCAACTTGGGATTGAATTGGCCACTGTAAGATCGTTAAAGTCTTCTTCAAACGGGAATGTGCTATTCGGCAAGCAAGGTGTTGTGAAGGTGATGGTGTTGCTCCAATCGCTTCCACAGGCGTTTTGAATCTGCACTTGATAGGTAGTGGCATCCTCCACGGTCATGGTGTAAGGCTTGTCGGTAATGCCATTAATCAGCGTCCAATCGGCAGCGCCGTTGGCCTTGTATTGGATGTTCCAAGCGGTCTCATCGTAGCCAATCGTCCAATCAAGAACAACCGAATTAGCGGTGAGGTCGGAGTAGGTCAGATTGGTGGGTTTCGGGCAAGAAGCCAAGGTGGTGAAGTTGCCATAATTGCTCCATGCGCTTTGATGTTCGGCATCGATGTAGGCTCTTACTTGAACTCTGTAGGATGTTTGCTCTGCAAGTTCAGTGAAAGTGTAGGTTTGGGCATCTAATATTCCGTCAACCAAAGTATAAGTCCAACTGTAATTCTCATATACACCTAATTGGATCTGCCATTGGGTCTCTTCGTAGCCCTTGTTCCATGTCACCACGGCACCATCGGGAGTGGCTGAAGTGCTGGCAATTGTCGGGGCAGGGAATTGAACTAAAGTTTGTTTATACTGATAAGAAGACCATGAACTTGTTCCGTCGTTGTTTTCGCAAATGGTGCGGACCCAAATATAATAGTATGTGCCGTAACCAAGTCCGGTTAAAGTATAAGGATTGATTGTAACGTCAACTATGGTGCTGTTGGCGGGTGGTGTTTGGCCATAACTCGTGTTATATGCAACCTGCCATGAGCCAGATGTATTGCCACCATCCTCCCAAGTCAAATTGAAACCGCCAGGGATGGCAGTTGCTGTTAAGCCAGTAGGCGTAACGCAACCGTTTTGTGTATTGAATTGGCAAGCCACTGTGCTCCAATTGCTTACATTTGAACCATTAGGGCAATGTCCGCGCACATAGGCATAGTAAGTGATGCCGCCAGTCAAGCCTTCGAGGGTATAAGGATTATTAGAAACATTGGCGACGAGCATGCCTTCTGTTGAAGGGTCGAAATCGGCATTGGCGTTGTAAATGATGTCCCATGAGGTTTCTTCACCGCCAGCAGTCCAAGTCAAGTCGGCTTTATGAACGGGGTCTTCGGCATTTGCTGTGGCAGTCATTCCTGAAGGCTTTTCGCAGGCTGCAGGGGCTTCGAGGATGATGTCGTCTATGTAGAGGTATCTGTAATTGCCGCTTGCTACAGGCTCGTATTGGATGGCAATATACTTTGCATCAGCATTGAAGGTTTTGCTGTAAAGTTCCCAAGAAGCAGATGCAGTTGTTGATTCTTCCCAAGTGAAAGCGGAAGTTTCGTTTGTGGTAGTTGAATACCCTACTTTAAAAGATGTAGCTGTGTACGAACTAGTATTGTTCATATAATAAAACTCAATATGTACTCCCGTTGTTGCATTAAGTGGAGGTGTAATCAGATATTGAGAGGAAGTGTGGTACATAAATTGAAATCCATAATTACCAGTTTTTCTAGCTGAGGTGTTCCTTCCCGTAGAAGAAGAACTGCTAACTACTGTCCAGTCATTGTATTCCGTCTGTTCGGAAGCCTCAAATCCCATCGTGTAGGTCAGGTTCTTCGGGTTGCAGGTGGTGGTGAAAGAGGCAGTATTGCTGTAGTTGCCGGGAGTGCCGCTACAAACAGGTTGCACTTGGAAAGAGTAAGTTGTCTTTTCGGAAAGGACACCATTTAATGTGTAAGGATTGGTTACACCGCTTACCAAAGTCCAATCAGCGTCACTTGCTGCCTTGTATTGGAGGTTCCAACTGTCGGCATTTGAAGTCCAGCCCAATGTGGCGGAGTTGTTGGTCACGTTGGTGGCGGTTAAATCTGTGGGTTTAGGGCAATCAGATTCTTCTTCAATGTAAATGTCATCAATGTTAAAATACCATTGATCATCTGCGACATAGGCTATGGCAATATATTTTGTGCCATTAGGAAATGTGTTAGAATAATTAGGTTCAGTTGGGTATGTAGTGTTAGTACATGTTATCACATCACCAAAAATAAATTGATCGGCATCTGTTGTTGTTGAATATCCGACCTTGAATGATTCGGTACCACTTGAATATTTCCTATAATAGAACTCAAGAACAATGTTTTTCGTGCTGGTTTGCAATTCAGGGGAAACAAGCCATTGGTTGCTATTGGCCTGATACTGGAACTGGAAATAATAAGTACCAGTATGGGGCGAGCCATAACTTGTTGAACTTACGATGCCTGTGCCTGCTTTGCAGTTTTGTAAAGTCCAGCCTTCTCCAGCCAAATTGTTGTTCTCGAACCCGTAATTGTACGGCAATGTTTTTTGCACAGCCGCCCAAGGCGCGAAAATCGCCATCAGCAGCATGATGAGTAAAGATTTTTTGAACATGATTTTTCAAATTTGATTACCAATAAAACCAATACATTACCTTATCGGGATAAAATAAATGTATATTTAGGATAACGGAAACCACCAAGGCACAAAAACAAGAAAAGCGGCCCGAAAGCCGCTCCTCCATCAAAATAATAATGAACATCAAATGAATACAAATTCTTTCTTTTTTCTTAGCCTTTCTTCCCGCCCATGCTGTAGGTCAGGTTGAAGCGCAGGGTCTTCTCCAAAGGATTGCTGCCCTCAACGGCGTTGACGGGAATCAGGTACGACACATCGAGGCCAAACACGTTGTATTTCAAGGCTGCACCAACGGTGACATACTTGCGGTTGCCCTTCAAAGCCGACTCGTTGAAATAGCCGGCACGCACGGCAAACACGTTGTTGTACCAATACTCGATACCCACGCCAAAATTAATCTCGCTGAGTTCCTCGCGGAATGTGCCATAGTGGACATAGTTTTGCTGGGTTTCGCTCCAACCGTATCCCGGAGCATCGTAGAACGACTGGATCATGCCTTGAACGACGGAGACGTTGTTGTCGTAACCATAGGCAATCTTATAGGAGCCGTCGTCGTTGTGCAAGGGATTGCCCATCGAGTCGACCGCAATGACCGGAGGAGAGGGCACCAGCAGTTTGGTGAAGTCAACATTGAAGGCCAACGAGTTGTACTCGTCGAGTTCGAGTTTCAGTCCGGCACCCGCACGCAGCGTGGTCGGGATGAAGTCGCGACGGTCTGACGATTGGTTGTAACTGACCTTGCTGCCGATGTTGTTGATGGCCACGCCCCATGAGAAGTCGGCATCCATGCTGCTGAACCATTCCACCTGGCGCTTGTAGTAGACGCCGACGTCAGCCGCCACCGACCAGCCCGGACGGGAATAGTCGGTCACGCCTTGGGTGAGGTCGGAATAGATGAAGCGACCTGCCACGGCGCCGGAGAGGTAATCGCCGAGCATACGCGAATAGGTGGCGTCGATGGCCCACTCGTTGGGTCTGCCTTTGCGCAACTCTTGGTTGTTGGCATCCCTGAAGTCGATCTCGCCGCAACTGAAATAGCGCAGCGTACCGGCCACCGACGAGCGGTCGTTAATCTTGTAGGCGAGGGCGAGATAGGCAAGGTTCATGTCGGGTGTCAGCTTGCGCAGCCAAGGGCTATAGCCCAAGCCGGCGGCAAATTTGTCCTGAAGATAAACATACTTGGCCGGGTTGTAGTGCATGGAATACACGTCCGGCGCCGAAGCCACGCCGCAGTCGCCCATGGAGCCGCCACGGGCATCGGGAGCAATGGAAACAAACGGCACTGCCGTGGTAATCACATTGGGCGAGATGCTGTAGTCTTGGCCCATGTAGCCTTGTCCGAATGAATTGACCGCAAACAGAATCAATGCGGCAAGTAACATTTTTTTGACTTTCATATCCTTTTTCGTATTTAAAATTGTAAAGATAACGATGATTCAAAAGGCATATTGCATAGTTTGGAAAAATTTTTTTTGTCAGCGTTGGATGACCATGCGCTGGCTGACGGTGCGGAAGTAGCCTTGTTCGTCAGTCAAGGTCAGGCGATAGAGGTAAATGCCTGAGCGCAAGGGGCTTCCCGAAAAGCCGCAACCGTTCCACAGGATAGGCTCGATGATGCCATTCGAGGAGGTCACCCGTTTTTGGAGGTGCTGCACGGGCCTTCCCAGCACATCGAAAATCTCGATGTCGACATCAAAATTGCCGTCGTCGCCAATGTGGGTGAGGGTGATGTGGGTTTCGTCGGAGAAGGGATTGGGGAAGTTGCGCACCTGCGAGAGGAAGAGGTCGTCGGCCACGACGAACCACAGCGAGGCTTCGGAGGCGTTGTCTTGCGTGTCCCATGCTCGCAGGCTGAACTCGTAGGTGCCGGGCTCGAGGTTGCTGAGTGGGATGCTGATTTTGCCGCGCCTGAAGTCGTTGGGTATCGGCTCGTAGCGGTCGTTCAGCACCAGACTGTTGTAGGCCGCGAGGTTGCTATTGAGCATGATGTCGCGCCCAAGGCTGTAGTCGTAATGGTAGATGCCTTGCGCGTCGTAAAGGTCGGCGCAAAGCACGCCCTGATGCTCCACGGTTTGTCCGTTTTCAAACTCCGGCGTGTTCCAATAGAACTTGATGGTGGGGCCTTCGTCGTCGGCCACAACTGCGGGGTCGGTGCCGCCCAAGGTGAAGCCGTCGAACTTGCCCACCGCGTCAACGACACGGTTGGCGTCGTAGGCATAGAAACTGAAACGCGCCTTGCCGTTATCCGTCATGATGTCTTTTGGCACTTGGAACGACACGGTGAATTTGCCATCCCTCACGGTGGCCTGCCCACGGAAAAGCATATCCTTGTGATAATACACCGTCTTGGTCGTGCCGGTGCATGGCACCACCATTTTCGTTTTCTTGTCGAAGAGCCTCACCCACACCTCGCCGTTGAACCCGCTATCGAGGCGGCCATCGATGCCACGGATTTCGCCCTCAAGGGTGACCATGCTCATCGCGTGGAGCGCGATTTCCTCGTTTTCCACTTCCTTGCCGTTGATTCGCTGCGCCACGACCTGCTCATAAGGCAAGGCGAAGCGCACGGCTGGGTCGCCAAAGAAGAGAAAGCGGATGTTCAGGTTCTCATCGAAAGAATAGTTGCTCGAGTCGGCCTTGGCCATCCTCACGATGTCGCCGAAGCGCATGGGCTTGCCCTCGCGGTCGCGGCGATATAGCACGCTCATCAAGGCCTTGCCCAGTCTGACATTGTGGTTCCCGACAGTCGACCTGCACGTGGTGAGCATATTCGCCGAGCCGCCGTTGGGGTTGAGGAACAGGTGTTCGCCCGCCGAAACCGTCAGCGGGTCGTCGTATTTCGAGAATTCGCAAGTGGCCGTGAAAACGAAAGGCAGCCTGTCGCTGTTGTCCAAGGCAGCGATGTCGGCATTGGTGAAAACATTCTCGCCCGTCAAGCCCCTGACGCCGCCGTGTCCGGTGTAAACCATGCCCAACATACCTTTGTGGAAGGTGCGCATCAAGTCTTCGTTGGCCCCCGGGATTTCCACGCCTGAATTGGTATTGACGTGTTCGTAGACCCCGGAATAGATTTTTTTCGAGGTCAGCGACACGTGCGACGATTCCATCATCTGTTCATACTCCTCATTATGTGCGACATAGTCGCCCTGCTCGTCGTCGGAAACGAGAAGGAAGTCGGCCTTCCAGTCGCCGTGCATTGCGGCGAGGTCGTCGTAACGGATAATCTTCTCCACAACGTTTTGGGCCTCGGCCACGGTAGAAACCGGCAGGCGGCCAATGCCCAAATCGAGATAGCCACGGCTTTTGATGCCTTCGTTGTCGTCCATCAGGCCAAAGAAATCGTCGGTGCAGAAGTCAGTTACCGAGGGGTTAGAGGCCGTCTGATAGGTGGGCACGAAGTTCTTCCCGTAGCCCAAAAGATCCCTAAAGTCGAAAGAAGCCCTGCCGAAAAGGGTCAGATACTTGAGGTTGCCTTCGCTGCGTTGATACACCATGCGGACGAAATTGCGGATGCCCGACGGGTCGGGGGTGCCGGTTGCAAACTCGTTGTAGATTTCCTCCACGTTCACCACCATGCACTGCATTGCGTCTTTTCGGGCGTGATAGTCAGCCAAGGCCTGCGCCTGCTCCAAAAAGAGCGGCGAACTGACAATCAGCATCTCAGCATTGGCGATGGCATGAAGGTTTTGGTTGGGAATCGGCTTCCACGAGTCCACCTTGAGCGCGGCAGAAGGCTTGAACAGCACATACCGCTTCTCGGCAACCTCGTCGGTGGCAAACACCAGATTGCTCGAACTCAGCACGCCCGTTTGCCTCACGGGGCAAAGCGGCGAGGTGACCTCCCAAAGCCAGTAGTCGGCGTTGGTGTTTTGCACCCAAACGGCACTCACGCCGCTGCCAAACTGCGACGGCATCAGGCGGAAGGGGAAGATGTCGCCCACCCGCTTCAACTGCCGCCATGCGTAAACCTCCACATAATCAAGGTGGAAAGTCGACTGCGGGTTGGCATCGATGCTAATATCAATGCGGGCCGAATCGGTGCTCAGGTAGCATTGTTTGTCGAAATCAACCAATTTCCCGTATTCGTAACGCCCTTGGGTGGGCAAGGTCACATTGTTCACCAAAATATTGTCGCCCACCCTGACGGTATATTTCATCGAGCCGTTCTTGGTGATATGGCTCAGCACCTGCCCTTTCACCTTGGCAGGCTTGTTGGCCACCAGATTCGGGAAGTGGAATGGGATGGAAAGGGCAGAATCGGCCAAGGTGATACCCGCGTCCAACCAGTTCAAGCCCGAAGAATAGGGCGAAATCAAATCCACTTCGTGCCAAAAGAAATCGGGGAAGTCGGCAATGACCGCCGTGGCTTCGTCGACGGACAGCGAGGCCTTCTCTCCCACCCTTTGGCCCTCCACGCCGCTATCGACGCAGAGATAATAATAGGTGGTGTCGGAATAGGGATTCGGCTCACGCTTGTAGGTGTTGTTGTTCGCGTTGAGCATGGTCCAGCGCGTCGGCTCCTGACCGTAGAAAAGCACCGCATCTTCGGCATCGAAAACGCCGTCATCGGCACCCTCCACATAGAGGGCCATTTCCGTCAGGTCGTCGTAATGCGCTTCTGAGTTCTTCTCCGGCAAGGCTCCCGAGGGATTCCCGAAAAGCCGAATCTGATTGGGTTTCAGCGCATCCATGTCGACACCCATAGCCTGAAAGGTGGCGTAATCCAACTTATAGACACCCTCGCGTGCGATGGAAAGGCGATACCAAGTGTGCTGCCCCAACACCGACTGGTAGGTGTTTTGCTGCGCCATACCTTGATGTGCCAGCAGCAAGGCCAGAAGCCCAAGGGCCGTCTTCAGTATGTTGTATTTTCTCATGGTTCCGTTCATTTGCTGATTATTAGTTTCGCTACCGAGGTGGCCGTTTCGCCTTGGTCGTTGGTGGCGGTGATGTGGTAGACGTAAACCCCGTTGCGCAAAGCCTGTCCGTTGGCGGCGCGCCCGTCCCAACGGATGGGTGCGACGCGCGTCGAGGTGCCTGAAACTTGCTCCGAAAGAGTGTTCACCCAACGGCCCATGATGTCGAAGATGCGAATATCCACTTTCATGTTGTTGCCTACTTGGTTGTGGTCGAACACGAAGCAGGTTTCGTCCGCCATAGGATTGGGCGCGTTGCACACATTCTCGATTTGCATCCCGCTGCTGTTGGCCACGGTGAAGTCGATGGAGGCGGTGCCGGAGTTGTTATAGATGTCCCACACCTTGAGGGTGAGGGTGTAGTCGCCGTCGGGAAGGTCCTGCAACTTGTAGGTGATGACGCCCTTGCCCGGCTGGTCGATTTCCGACACGAAATAGTCGTTGAGGCAATAGGAGTTTCTGGCGTTGCCCGTCAGCGTAGCCATGATGTCGTGGCCGATGCCCGCACCCGTCGTGTTGATGCCGCTTTCGTCCTCCACAAAGGCCAGCAAAGTGGGGTTTTCGCCCGTCAAGCCGCCGCTCACGAAGAGTGTGTCGTCGATGAACAGGCGTACTTCGGGCGGTTCGTGGTCTTCGAAAGCCTCGTCGTAGAAACCTCCGATGATGAAAGAGTCGCAATTGCCATTGGCCTCCTCATTATAATCCGTTGCGTAATAATTGATCAGGCCTTGGCCAAAGCGATAGGAAATGTCGCGTGGCACGATGAAACTCATCTTGAACCTGCCATTCGTAACATCAGTTTTTCCATTGAAAATCATACTGTTGCGCACCTTGAAACGATACACATGGCCGTTGGCGTCGTGCGTACCCAAAGTGGAAAGTTCGGCTGCCTTGTCGTACACAATCACGCTCACTACGCCGTTGAAGCTCGTCGCGACATTGCCGCTCAGGTCTTTCACCACGCCTTCAATCTCCACCGGCTGCAATGCGCTGATGGTGTCATGATAAACGGGGAAAGTCTTCCAAGTGTGGTCGTCAATCTTAATGGAATCCAAGTCGTAGCCCGGATATTTCCCGTTGATGCTCACCGTTTCCACCGTCCACTTCGGATAGGCCAAACGCAAGGCCGGGTCGCCGAAAAACACATAGCGTTTCTCGTATTCCTTGCCCGAGGTTTTCGCCATGCGGTACACGTCGCCCAAGCGGTAATGCTCCTCGCCCACAATGCGGAAAAGGTTTCTGTAGATGCCCGAGCAGAAATCCAAGTTGTTAGGGCCGTGTGTCACCCTCGAAGTGGTGAACATGGCAATCATGCCGCCATATTGGTTAAGGAAGGCGTATTCGCCCAAACTGGTGCGCAGGTGGTCGTCGTAGCGGCTAAACTCGCAGGTGCCGGTTATCATCAGCGGATACCTTGGGGCGTTACGCCACGAATCGACATCCTTCCTTTGCATGATTTTCTCCCCTGCCAACTGCACCTCGCCGCCGTGCCCGATGTAGTTGAGCACCAACGTGCCTTTCTCCATGCGGCTGTTGATGGCGGCGTTCACCTCGGGGGCCACCTCGCCACCCGGCGCACTGATTTGCGGATAGGCATCGAGATAAATCTTGTCAATCACAACTCCATCGCCACCAAAACGCCTGATGCAGTTTTCCAAGGTGTCGGCATTGTTCACGAAGCCGCCCTCGTCGTCGGTGAAGAAGGTAATCGTATTGCGCCACGACTGCATGGTGTTTTGGTCTTTCACGATGTAACGCTCAATTTTGTCTACCATCTGCGAAGCCTGCTCCAAGGTCTGCACGGGGAAACGCCCAATGCCAATGTCGGCCAACGAAGAGCCGATGTTGCCCTCGGTTTCGTCCATGAAGCCGAAATAGTCGTCGGTGACAAAAGTAGTCGACATTTCCAACGACTTCACCGTTTCGTAGGCCGGAACGAAATCGACCACGCCGTTGCGGTTCTTGTAATCGTAGGAACAATCGCCCAAGAGAAGCAAATACTTGATTTTGCGGCCCGCGCTGCTGTCGAGATAGAGCATCCGGCAGAAGTCGCGGATGGCAGTGATGTCCTTGGCGCCGCACGAAAACTCGTTGTAAACCATTTCGGGCGTGGTGATGAACACGTTCAGGTCGGGGTCGATGCGATTGTGGATGGCCTTCAGCCGCTCGGCCTGCGAAATGAAATCACCGTAGGTCAGAATGACGAAATCCACATCGCGTATGCCGTGAAGGTTCTGGTTTTCAATCTTCCCAAAAGCCTTGGCCGTGCAAAAGGCATTGCCGTTGAAAGCCACAAAAGCATTGTCGTCAGTCCCGTTGGCCTTGAAACTCAGCACCGAGCCGTTCAATTGGCTTTTCATCTTGGTTGGCGCGGTTGGGTCGGTGACGTTCCACACCTGCACCTGCTGCGTCGCGCCCGACAGTTGGAATTCGTACACCTTATTATTAATGGCGGCATCAGGATTGCGGAAACCCATTTGGCCGCCCGTCATTTTCAGATTGCGCCACGCATTGACGATGATGTAGTCCACATAGCCCTCCGAAGTGGAAGTGGAGCCCATCGCATTGTGCCTCAAAGAAACACGCACCGTTTCGCCCGTGGGCACGGCATTCACCCAGCCGCCCACGTCATAGCCATAGGGCTTTTCGGTGGAGGAAGTGGTGGTTTGGATGGTGTAGGTGGCCAACTTCACATTGTCGACCGTCACCTCGAAAGCTGCGGGGGCGAAATTGCGTCCGGCCAAAGCAGTCTTTACCCAACAGTTTTTCGTCGAAATCACATTGGGGAAATCGAAATCGAAAGTCTTGGTTTCCGTTCCGTTCATCTTGTCGCCGTAATAGGTGCGTCCCACGCGGTACAAGTTGAACTCGTCCTTTTCATAAACTTTATAGTCAAGAAACTGGTTGACAACAACTTCCGCTGCACCGGCAGGCACTTCCGCCTCGCTGATGCGCTTGCCATTGCCCAATCCTGTGACGACAAAGGCGTAGGCGTAATCATCGTATGGATTCTGCTCATGCACATAGGCCACCTTGTCCGCGTCGCGCTTCCAGCACACAGGGCCGCGCCCATAGAAGAGAATGTAGTCGCCATTATCGAACCTGCCATCGGCTTCTCCCGAAACAAAGATGGGAACCTCTATCAAATCGTCGGGGCGAGGCTTCAAGTTCAATTCGGGCAACACGCCGCCGCCGTTGTGATAGATGCGGATTTGGCGCGGGTCGATGTTGGCGAGATTAATGCCCAACTCCGTCAAATCGGAATAGGTCAACTTGTAGACGCCCGTCTCAGGCAGCCCGATTTTGTACCAATCGCCACTGGCCATTGCCGAGCGGTTTGCATATCTTGGGCTGGACTTTTGCGCCTCAAAATCAGGGGTCATAGTCACGGAAAGCGTTGCCGAAACCAGTTTTTCATACCCCTCCCCTTTTTGGCGGAAAGGCACGATGCGCACCGAAAGCAAGGCCTCGTCGCGCGAGCGAAGCGGAACTGCTTCAACCTCAAAATCAGTATGGAACGAATACGATTGGGCTATTTGCATTTCCTCTTCTGGAAGCGTTGTTGCCCTCACCTTTTGCAGTTCCACCTTGACCTTCACCGCGTCGTCGAAAATCGGGAACACCTTGCAATACACTGGCATCACGCCTTCATACGCCCCCGACTCCAAATTAATATAAGACAAGGTGTCGCCAGAAAAAACCTCCTTTTCCACGCCCAGCCATTTCAACTCCATCGGATATTGGCTATTGATTTGCCCGCGAAGGCAAAAAGGCCAAAACATGAAAAACAGCGCGGCAAATGCCGAAACCGAAAACATCCTATTGCGCATATCTGTAACTTATTCGTTTAACAATCAATTCATTGGACAAGGAAGCCCCAAAAAGGGCAATACTTGTGTTTTGAAAAACGAAAATACAGCTTTTTTATTGCAACGCGCTATTTTTTCGCCCTAAAAAAGATTTTTTTCCGAAAATGAAGAGAAAATGACGGATAATTCAAAAAAAGACCGTAAATTTGCCTGATTTTTTTGAAAAAATCCACACACGGATACAATAAAAGCGAAATAACTGAGTTATTGATACAAATTTAACGACAATGTATAGAAAACAAGGATTCAAGACATTAGCCATCATCGTTTTGGCAGGACTTCTCACCGCTTCCTGCTCCAAAAAGTCCTCACGCACAACGGGTTGGGCTTACAACGATGCCAACAACGGAGGCTTTGAAGTCACCGAAATCAATGACCAAGAAATCGGCCCCGGCCTCATCGCCATCGAAGGCGGAACCTTCGTCATGGGTGCCACTACCGACAACTTGACCTACTCGTGGGACAACTCACCGCGCAAGGTAACGGTGCCATCTTTCCTGATGGACCGCACCGAGGTCAGCAATGTGGACTACCGCGAATACATCTATTGGCTGAATCGCGTTTTCGGCCAGAACTATCCGCAAGTCGTGCGTAATGCCGCCCCCGATACCTTGGTTTGGCGCGACCGCTTGTCGTACAACGAGCCTATGGTGGAAATCTACTTCCGCCATCCCTCCTACAACGATTATCCCGTGGTGGGCGTGACTTGGGTGCAGGCCAGCGACTATTGCGCATGGCGTACCGACCGCGTCAACGAGTTGATGCTCGTTCAGGCTGGCATCCTCGATTGGGACCCGACCCAGCAGGATGAAGAAAACTTCAACACCGACGCTTACCTTGCAGGCCAATACACCGGCAAGGTGAAGAACGGCAAGAAAGACCTTTCGAAAGGTGGCGACGGCGTGCGCAACGTCAGAATGGACGACGGCATTTTGCTGCCCTCCTACCGCCTTCCTACCGAAGCCGAATGGGAATATGCCGCTGTCGGCTTGATTGGTAACACCTCCAATGAACTCGTTGCCGAGCGCAAGGTGTATCCTTGGAGCGGCGATGGTCTCCGCACCGACAACAAGAGGTATATGGGCAGTTTCATGGCCAACTTCAAGAGAGGCCCTGGCGACTACATGGGTGTTGCAGGCAACCTGAACGACGGTGCCGCCCTGCCCGCCCCTGTGGGTTCCTACTGGCCCAACGACTATGGCTTATATAACATGGCTGGCAATGTTTCCGAATGGTGCCAAGACGTCTATCGTCCTTTGACCTTCGAAGATGTGGCCGACTACAGCCCCTTCCGTGGTAACGTGTTCACCCGCAAGGCCGTCGACGATGAAGGCTTCCTGCTCCAGAAAGACTCCCTCGGTCGCATCCGCAGAGAGCCTATCCCACAGGAAGAAGCAGCCAAGCGCCAGAACTACCGCACGAGCTTCAACGCCAACTATGACGACGGTGACTACATGTCGGCCATCCGCAACCGTTGGAGCGACTCGCAAGATGACCAAAGCGTGTTCACCAAGGAAATGTACGAAGCCGCCACGAATGACACCCCAGGTACCACCCTCATCAGCGACGAATCGAGAGTGTATAAAGGTGGCTCATGGGCCGATGGTCCTTACTACCTGAGTCCCGGCACGCGCCGCTACCTCAACCAGAACCAATCCGCCTCCACCATCGGCTTCCGCTGCGCGATGAACAAGGTGGGCAGTTCTTTCGCCAAGTAATTGAAGTAGATTCTTTTTCATGATAGTTTTGAAGCCGTTTGACCCGTTCAGGCGGCTTTTTTTCCATTCAAATTAAAGCCATGAACCCTATTGAAACGATATACCAGCATTACCAAAAAACCTACAAGGTTTCGACCGACAGCCGCAAGATTGAGCAAGATGCCGTCTTTTTTGCCCTGAAAGGTGAGAACTTCGATGCCAACGACTTCGCCTTGCAAGTGGCGAAGCAAGGCACGGCAAGCCTCGTTGTCGCCGACCGCAAAGACTTACCAAAACACGAGCGCATTTTGGTCGTGGACGACACGCTGAAAACCCTACAGGATTTGGCGGCATATCATCGTCAGCAAATGAAGGCCACCGTACTCAGCATCACCGGCACCAACGGCAAAACGACCACAAAGGAACTTATCTCAGCAGTGTTGGCCAAGAAATACAACATCATCCACACGATGGGCAACCTTAACAACCACATCGGCGTGCCGCTCACCTTATTGAGCATCAAGCCTGAAACCGAGATTGCCGTTGTGGAAATGGGTGCCAACCATCCCGGCGAAATCGACTTCCTCTGCCGCATCGCCGACCCCGATTTTGGCTTGATTACCAACATCGGGAAGGCGCATTTGGAAGGTTTTGGCAGCTTTGAGGGGGTTATCAAAACTAAGACGGAGCTTTACAGACACATCAAGGCACACGGGAAGGCTGTGTTTGTCAATCAAGGCAATCCGCTGCTTTGGGAACAGTCGGAAGGGATAGAGCGCATTTCCTACGGAAGGCATTGCGCTGCTGACACGCCTGTTGCGCCCGCGAAATGCGACCCGTATTTGGGTGTCTTTTGGAAAAAATGCCTCATCCAGACCCATTTGGTGGGTAGTTACAATTTTGAGAATGTGGCCGCCGCCATTGGCGTGGGACAGCATTTCAAAGTCGAGGACGATAAGATTGTGGAGGCTTTGGAAAACTATACACCCACCAACAGCCGTTCGCAAGTGATTGAAACCCAAAAGAATCGCATCCTTATGGACGCCTACAACGCCAATCCGACCTCCATGCGAGCCGCTTTAATCAATTTCGCAAACATTCGCGGAGAGCAACACCTATTAATATTAGGCGACATGCGCGAATTGGGTTCGGCCTCCGAAGAAGAGCACCGCAACATCCTTGCGCTGATGAAAGAATTAGGATTTAAAGAAGCCTTCTTGGTCGGGCAGAATTTCTGCACATACAATGACAATCCGAATTGGAAAACCTTTGCCAAAGTTGAGGATTTGTGCCAATATATTGAAAGCCATCCAATTGAAGGAAAGCATATCTTGGTGAAAGGTTCGAGAGGCATACAATTGGAAAAAGTGTTACCTTTATTATAATTCTTCTGAGCATTGCCGACCCCCGATAGGGTCAGCGGGGCATGCCCCGCTGTCGGCAAAGCCCCGAAAAAGACAAACCCTTTATGAAAGAAACCACAGCCATTGGCTTAATGTCAGGCAGCTCGCTTGACGGCTTGGACATCGCACTCGTGCGCTTCCAAGAGGAAAACGACAAATACCGCTTCCATATTTTGGAAGCCGAAACCCTTCCCTATCCCGACTTTTGGAAAGCACAACTCGCCGAGGCCTTCCGTAAGAAACCAGAAGATTTGGTGCAATTGGATAAGGATTACGGAAAATATTTGGGCGAACAGGTCTTGGCTTTTGCCGAGAAACACAACACCCGGCCCGATTTCGTGGCTTCACACGGGCACACCATTTTTCACCGTCCCGAGGAACATTACACCTTGCAAATCGGCGACGGACAGGAGTTGGCCAAGGCCTGCGGTTTCACCGTCATCAACGACTTCCGCAGCGAGGATGTCGGCAAAGGCGGACAAGGTGCGCCACTTGTGCCCATCGGCGACAAGCTCCTTTTCAGCGACTATGACATCTGCCTCAACATCGGCGGCATTGCCAACGTTTCCTACGACGAAGGCGGCAAGCGTATCGCCTGTGACCTCTGCATCGCCAACCAAGCCCTCAACTTTCTCGCCCAAATGAAAGGCCTCGACTACGACCGCGACGGCGAATTGGCCCGCAGCGGCGAAGTCGATATGGACTTGCTGAAACGCCTGAACAGGCATCCTTTTTACGGGCAAATGCCTCCCAAATCCTTGGGCAGGGAATTTTTTGAAGAAAACCAAAAAAACCTGCTGAAAGATTTGCCCATCGAAGACCTATTGGCTACCTTCACGGAGCATATCGCCCTACAAATCGCATTGGGAATCAGCCATTTGTCCAAGGGAAAGGTTCTCGTCACGGGAGGCGGTGCCCGAAACAAGTTCCTGATGGAACGCCTGCAAGCCCGCATCTCGCACAAGGTCGTCATCCCCGGAAAACAAATCATCGATTACAAGGAAGCCTTGGTTTTCGCTTTCCTCGGATTGCTCCGTTTGAATGGAAAGACCAATGTCTTGGCCTCGGTTACGGGGGCTGAGAGTGATAGTTGCAGTGGGCTGATTTGGAGGTAAAAAATCGGCCAACTGACGGAATGAAAAACCGCCAACTGACGGAATGAAAACAAGCCAACTGACGGAATGAAAATCGGCCAACTGACGGAATGAAAAACCGCCAACTGACGGAATGAAAACAAGCCAACTGACGGAATGAAAATCGGCCAACTGACGGAATGAAAATCGGCCAACTGACGGAATGAAAAAATACAAAAAACTTTGTAAATCAACAAAAAAGTAGTATTTTTGCAGCGGATTAAAAGCAGCCAAATTATGGACGAAAATTCGATGTACAAATTGAGGATTGCAGACCAATTACTTTTGGAACAATTGGAAGCCGCCGGCGCAGTGCTGATACAAGGACCCAAATGGTGCGGAAAGACCACAACAGCAGCCCAAGCCGCCAAAAGTGTATTGTATATGGACTGGCCACGGGAATTAGAGAAAAACCTTTTTCTTGCGGAAGAAAATCCAGAGGCATTGCTTGAAGGCGATGTGCCACGATTGATTGACGAATGGCAGTTGGCTCCGCAATTGTGGGACGCGGCACGGTTCACGGTCGACCGCCGTGGAAAGCCCGGACAATTCATCTTTACCGGTTCTGCCGTGCCCGCCGACAAAAGCAAAATCCACCATACAGGGACGGGGCGTTTCGCATGGCTGACGATGCGCCCCATGAGCCTTTGGGAGTCGGGGGAGTCGAATGGCAAAGTCAGCTTGCTCCGTCTGTTTGCGGGACAGCGTGATGTAGCCATTGCGCCCGACCATTCCTTGAGCGACTTGAGCTTCATGGTTTGCCGTGGCGGATGGCCCAGTTCACTGAACATGAAACGCACAGCGGCGTTGCGACAGGCCCAAAACTATGTGAACGCCGTGTGCGAAAGCGACATTTCTCGCGTGGACAATACCGTGCGCGATGCCACCTTTGCCCGTCGCCTGCTTCGCTCATACGCCCGACACCAAGGCGCGCAAGTGCCCATCAGCACCATTTATGCCGACCTCGCTTCGAGCAAGGAAGGCTCGATGAGCGAAGAGACCATCTCCTCATACATCACGGCATTGAAGAAAATCTTCGTCGTGGAAGACATGCCCGCGTGGAGCCCCAACCTGCGCTCCAAAACGGCCATCCGCACCTCCGAAACACGATATTTCGTTGACTCTTCCGTGGCAACGGCGGCCCTTGGCATGGGGCCAAAAGACTTGGAAAACGACTTGAACACTTTCGGCTTGATGTTCGAGACGATGGCAGTGCGCGATTTGCGCGTTTATGCGGAAGCTCTCGACGGAGACGTGTTCCACTACCGCGACAAAAACGGCCTCGAATGTGACGCCGTGATTCATTTGCACAACGGCAGCTACGGGTTAGTGGAAATCAAGCTTGGTGGAAGCAAGTTGGAGGAAGAAGGTGCCAAGACCTTGAAAGAATTGGCCAAAAAGATTGACACCACCCGAATGAGAGAGCCTTCATTCCTCATGGTGCTGACAGGCCTTGGCGGATATGCCTACCAGCGCAAGGACGGCGTGATGGTGGTGCCTATTGGGTGCTTGAAGAATTGAATGCTGTTTTATAGTTCTAACTGACAGTTGCCGCCAAAAACACATCTCCAAGAAATTGCTTTCCTAAAACAAATGCAGCGTAAACAAAACAGGTGGATTTCCAATCAATTGAATATCAAATTTTAAAGAGTTTTCAATGTAAGTGCTTGCGCTATGGATTCGGAAACTGATTTGCCAACCTTCGGCAAGAATAATCAGTTAGTTTTATGTCAGGGTTTTTATCCTAATAACCAATAAGCAAAATCCCAGTTAGGGGCAAATGCAACCTATTAGAAACATATAGAGTTTCAAGGAATGTATATACCCTATCAAAATCATAATGCGAACGATACTTATTTCTAACGGCCAAAACAAGATACTCGACATCAAACATCATACAAGCCTCAAAAATGTCTTTCAAAAAACGATGGTTTTCAGTAGCCTGACCCGCCTCAACTTCTATAACAGTTCTCCCATCCTTACTTATTGCGTCGGCATAAAACGATTTATCAACTTTATTATTGATTCCAAACAAAACGGGAACATCTATCTTGTATTCCTTTGATTTGCCACATTCAACAGTAAACTCAATTCTTTCAAAATATGGTCTCAATACCGCAAGGACTTCATTACTCGTTAAATCATTGTTGTCAGACGATATTTCATCATCAGCGCTAACAAAGCAATCCACAACTCTCGACATTTCATCACTAATGCCCCGAGAACGCGGGAAAAACTGGTATTGAATCATTGTTCTTTGTTTTATTGGCGCAAAAGTAAGGAATAATTTCATTCAAAGGGGCAACCGTAAATAATTATTGTTGTATTTTTGAGGCGAATTTGAGAAGGGGATGAAAAAGGACATCAAACAAATCATTGCCGAAGGCGAGAGCCAGCGGACGGAGTTCAAAAGCAGTTTCAATGTGGAGTCTATGGAAAGCATCACTGCTTTTGCCAATACCGAGGGCGGCTGCGTGCTGGTTGGCGTTTCAAACAAGGGCAAAATCGTGGGCGTCGATACCAACGAGGAAAGCGTGCAGCAATGGGTCAATGAAATCAAGAGCAAAACGGAACCTGCCATTTTGGTTGATGCGGAGCGGTATGAGATTGACGGAAAGAACGTTGTAGTACTTTCCGTCCCCGAATATCCTGTCAAGCCGATTGCTTTGCAAGGCAGGTTCTACAAGCGCATCGGCAACTCCAACCATTTGCTTTCTGCCACCGAAATCGCCAATTTGAGTATGCTTTCGCTGCAAGTGTCGTGGGACTCTTTTCCGGCGTTGGGAAAAACATTGGAGGACTTGGACACTGAATCGATTGACCGTTTCATTGAAAGAGTGAGTTCCAACGGGCGCTTGAGCCTCAGCGGAAAGACTTGGACCGACAAACTCAGGAAACTGAAACTCATCAATGGAGAAACCCCGACAAATGCCGCCTACCTTTTGTTTGGCAAGGGCAACATCGGTTATAATGTTCATGCGGGCAGGTTCAAGACACCGTCCATGATCATCGACGACCGAATGATGAACGGCAACTTGTTTCAGACCGTCGAAGAAACTATGCGATTCCTGCTTTCACAAATCAAGGTAGCATACGAGATAACGGGGAAAACCACACAAAGAACCGAAATTTTCGAGTATCCTTTGCCCGCCTTGCGCGAAATCGTGTTGAACACCATCATCCACCGCGACTACACCAGCCCGATGGATGTGCAAATCAAGATTTTTGACCAAAAAATCACCTTTTTCAGTCCAGGCGAACTCTATGGAAAGCAGACCATAGAAGCCCTCAGAACCGATGATTATCAAGCATATACAAGGAACAAATTGATTGCCGAAGCGTTCTACTTGACTGGCGACATTGAAAAATACGGGACGGGGTACACAAGAATCCGTTCGGAAATAGCCTCCTATCCCACCATGAAATTCGAGTTTGAGGAAAAGCCAAGTGCATGGCTGGTAACCATTAGTTATACAGACCGGAAAATGGACGAAAACGGAGAGGTTGCAACCGAACTTGTCACTAACTCGTCACCAACTTGTCACAACTTGTCAGTTCAAGTTAAAACATTGATAATCAATCTTAACAAAAGGAGCTTGTCATTACTTGAACTTCAACTCGTCACTAAATATGCACCTAAAAGCAGGTCGTATTTCAAGAAGCATTACATTGATCCATCCGTTGAATCAGGTTTGGTTGGAATGCAATATCCTGAAAATCAAAATCATCCAAAACAAAAGTATTATCTAACCGAAAAAGGCAAAGAAGTGCTGGAAACCTTAAAAGCCTCCGAAAATCAGAAAACGGATGATGAAAATGGCGAGGTTGCAACCGAACTTGTCACTAACTTGTCACCAACTTGTCACAACTTGTCAGTGCAAGTTAAAAACCTGATAATCAGTTTGGACAAAAAGAACTTGTCACCACTTGAACTTCAACTTGCCACCAAGGATGCTCCTAAAAGCAGGTCGTATTTTAAAAAGCACTACATTGACCCCGCCTTTGAGTTAGGTCTCATTGCCTTGCTCTTCCCCGACAAGCCCAATCATCCCAAGCAAAAATACTACCTGACCGAGAAAGGAAAAGAAGTGCTAAAAGCATTGGAAGCATAGAATCATGTTCAAAAAAATCCTAAATACTTTCGGAACGAAGATGTTGGCCGCCGCGCTCAACTTCGTCATCGCCATTATCATCTCGCAGACGTTGGGCGACACGGGGTCGGGGACGCAGTCGTTAGTGACTGCCACCATCACGTTCATCCTCATCTTCTCAGAAATCGTGTGCGGTGCCAGCATTATCTACCTTGCCCCTCGCCATTCGTTCAAGAAGATTTTGGTCGCGTCGGTGGTTTGGTCCGCTTTAATCGCTGTGATTATGGGCTTCAGTATCAGGCTTTTCTATCCGAAGTTAGAGCCTGATTTGGTCGTTCACGTGGCTATTCTGTCGTTCATCTCATCGCTCAGCAACATCAATTTCCGCTTCTTGGTCGGCAAGGAGGAAATCCAGAAGGCCAACTACAACACACTGCTCCAGCCCGTCCTGCTAACCATCACATTGGTAGTGTATTACATTGCGCTGAAAAAGACCGACATTTACGGCTACATCATCGGGCTTTACGCCGCCTACGGAGGCACTTTCCTGTTGGGTGTGTGGATGTTGCGAGAGGAATACGCCAACTTGCCCAACGACAAGGACAAAGATTACGAATCGGCACTAAAAGACCTATTCAAATACGGTTTCCTCAACCAGACGGGGCATTTTGTGCAGTTTTTCAACCTTCGTTTAAGTTATTATTTATTAGACAGTTATATCGGAAGAGGTCAGGTGGGGGTCTTTTCTCGCTCGGTTTCGTTAGCCGAAGCCATTTGGGTTATCAGCAACAGCATCGCCTTGGTGCAATACGCCCGCATCGCCAATGCCGACGACCGCGCCTACGCACAAAAACTCACCTTGGATTTGAGCAAAATCTGCCTGCTCATTTCGACGGTGGGCGTTGCGGTGCTGTGCCTGTTGCCCGCCGAGTTTTACGTTTTCGTCTTCGGCAAAGATTTCGGCGAGATGGCCCATCTCATCCGCATCCTCGCGCCGGGCATCTTGCTCTACTGCATTTTCCTCATCCTCGGACACTATTATTCGGGCATCGGGCGTTATCAGATGAACACTTTTGCCGCCATTTGCGGATTAGTCGCCACCTTCGTATGCGGATTCACCTTGATACCAAAATACAACGTTACCGGCGCGGCCATCACCTCGGCGATTTCATACACCGTGAACGCCATTTTCCTGTTCGTGTTCTTCGTCAAGGAGTCGCGTTTCAAGGGGCGCGATTTCCTCTTGACCAAGGGCGAGATACGGAACTACATCGGCGAACTCAAGCAACATTTCTTGAAACAAAACACAGAAAATGAATAAGATACAAAAATTCACCAAAGCCATCGGGCGCATCATCAGGCATCCTTATTTGCTCAACCTCGTTTTGCAAGACGAAGGCAGCAATAAGGAAGAAGTCATCCGAAAATACGGCCTCAAAGACGGACTTCCCTTGCTGGAAATCAACGAGTTGTTCCCAGATTTTCACGAAATTGCCAAGCCTTACGCTTATCTTTCGGGAGCCACTATGCCCATCGACATTGCCTTGTTGCGGGCTTTGGCCAAAAAATACGAAGTGCAAGACTACTTTGAAATCGGCACTTGGCGCGGTGAGAGTGTGGCCAATTTGGCCGATGTTGCCGAACATTGCGTCACCTTCAACCTGCCAAAAGAGGACATTATCAAGCTGACCGACAATCAGTTATACGCCAATCTACACAGTTTCTTCAGCAAAAACTTGAACAATGTTGAGCAACTTTACGGCGATTCACAAACCTTTGATTTCGCGCCCCATTTCGGCAAGTATGATATGGTCTTCATTGACGGTGACCACCATTACGAAAGCGTAAAAAAAGACACCGAAACCGCTTTCAAACTCCTGAAAAACGAGCGCAGCATCATCGTTTGGCACGATTACGCCCTCGACCCAGAAACCATCCGATGGGACGTGATGGCTGCCATCTTGGACGGTGCGCCTGCCGAAAAACGCAAGCATATCTACCACGTTTCCAACACTTTGTGCGCCGTCTATCTTCCCGACGACTTCCCTACTCACAAACTCGTACCCTACGAAAAACCTCACAAATACTTTGAGATTGACATTAAAACACATGGAATTGAATAACTCGGCTGCCACGGTGTGACAGCCCTACAATTGACAACTGATAACTGACAACTAAACAACTGATGAACATCCTGCACCTGCTAAGTTGGTTCCCCACGCCCGACGACCCCACCTTGGGCAACTTCTGCGTCCGCATGATTGACGCGCTGCCCGAAGAATGTCATTCGGTCATCCTCTCCGTCTGCGACGGCAAGAACATGACGAAGTCATTCGAAGTCAAGGAGATAAAAGGGCAACACCACACCCATGTGCAGATTTATATCCGTCCGCCAAAAACCAATGCCTTGCGCAAACTGAAGATGTTGCGGATGTACCAATACGGCCTCAACTACATCAAAAAGCGTTTCTTTGAGCCTGATTTGATTCATTTGCACGTCACCTATCCGCTTGGGCAAGTGGCTTTACTATGGAAAAAACGCTTCGGCTACAAATATGTCCTCACCGAGCATTGGACCATCTATCAGCCACAAAACAAGGATGTTTTAGTCGGCAAACTGAAGAAAAAAATCGTCAGGATTGCCAATAATGCTGAACTTATCATGCCCGTCAGCCTCGATTTGCAGCGTTGCATGGAAGGCCACGGTGTAAAGAACCGCTTCAAGGTGATTTACAATTTGGTGAATACGGATATGTTCCGTTTGGGCGAAGCCAGAACGGAACAGAAAAAGTGCATTCTACATATCTCCACCTTGCGCGACGAGGCCAAGAACTTCAGCGGCATTTTGCGGACCATTGAACGACTTCGCCAGCAGCGCAACGACTTCGAGTTGCACGTCATCCACGACTACGAAGCCACTGAGTTTAAGGCATTTGTAAAAGAACACAACATTTCGGATTGCGTCATTTTCCACGGCAAAAAAACCTCCGCCGAGGTCGCTGAAGCCTACCAAAACGCCGACTTCTTCGTGCTGTTCTCCAACTTCGAGAACCTGCCCTGCGTCATCGTGGAGGCTTTTGCGAGCGGCGTACCCGTACTTTCCACCGCCGTCGGCGGCACCGCAGAAATCCTTTCGCCCGAGCGCGGAATCCTTATCCCGCAAGGCGACGAAGAAGCTTTGCTGCAAGGCATGAACCAAATGCTTGACCATTGCCATGAATACGACCGCGAGGCCATTCGAGATTATGCCATAAAAACATTTGCAGCCCAAAACATTGGACTGCAAATATTTGAGGTCTTCAAGAAAGTCGTCGAATAATCATTGCTTGACGAACTTCACCGTCGAAACAGCATCGTTTTCATCCAAAATGCGGACGAAATACACACCTTGAGGCCAAGTGTACACATCAACAACGTCGTTTTCTCCTTGATGCACCAATTGACCAAGAGCATTAAACACCTTGATTTCCTTCACCGCACTTTCCAACATGAAATAATCTGTGGCAGGATTGGGATACAAGGCCACATGGCTTTCTTCCGTTTCGTCGTTGCCGACATTACAATTGGACGTGAAGCGGCACAACTCGCCCACCATCGGTTTGCCCTCGGTGGCATAAATCAGGTTGCCATCCCAATCGTACAATTCAAACGAACTCTCTTTGTCCTTGCCGCCGATGGTATAAGCCCAATGCAGCCTCAGTTCCTCGTCAGCCGGCACTTCCAACTTCACCGAAGCCTCGAAGCCATCGGCCAAGCCAATGCGCTTGATGGCAATGCCACGCGAATCGACGACAGAAATAGCCTTCGTAAGCCAGCCGTCGCCAATGGAATCATGCAGTTGGAATTCCACCTCGCAAGTCGGGCCGTTCAGGATGGTATCGCGCTCAAACTGTCCGTGCAACTCGTGCGAACAAGGATAAACCGTGTAGTGGCTCATTCCCAACGCATCATGATCTTCAAAAGAAACCTCTGCCCCAGCCTGCACACCATATTCAGTATGAATGACTTGGCCGTTGCGTACAATGACAATGGAATCCAACTGCGAAATGTTGTACTCGCACATGTTGTGCGTAGGCGCATTGAAAGAAATTCGGTTGGTGCCCGTATAAATCGCATCAACTTGTAGATTATCAACGCATTTCGGAACATAGCAATAGTCATAATTGGGATAGATTCCGAAAATGGCTTGGTGGTAATAGGGGAATGAATAGTTCGTGAGATAGAAGCCATTGATAGGATAATAGCCGTTGTCGAAGCCCTGCCATCCCCAGTTGAAATGGAACATTCCATTGTCATCGTAACCGTCGCAAACGAAAGCATGTCCGCCGTCATAGCCCGAAGCCGAATAATACAGCGGCATTGCATTGTCGAGATTTTCACGCAACATTTCCTCCCACTCCGAGTCAAGATGCCAGTCGAGGCCATCGAACAACATCGACAGATCGTCATACCTGAAATGGTTAATCAAGGCGTCAGTCACCGACATTGAAGAAGCACCGCTACCTTCGGGACTATATTGCATATCGACGCTTACGCCCGCGTGGTATTGCAGCAAAGCCACGGCATGAATTTCCTCGGGAGTCGAGGTCCAATCAAGGAAATCGGGCATCAAATCATAACGGTAATTTGCCGCACCAAAATTCGCGATGAGGTCTCCGTAAGGGAAACAGGAATAACTGTGCATACCCGTTCCAGTGCTGGGCCATTGCCAATAATACATGATTTGCGACATGGCCGTGGCAACGCAGCCAGCATAGACATGATAGTTGGAGCCAAGCGTATCCACTGGGCAAAGGTCGTTGTACAAGGCCGACTGGTTCCAAGTGCAAGTCAAAAGCGGCTCAATTTCCCTTGTGATTCTCTCGTCGCTGATTCTGCCCGTTTCGGCAAGTCGCTTCCAATCGCGGACGGCCTCATCGGTGCGCGCGTCATTGTTGGCAAACATTTGGCTAAAGCCAGCCTGATAGTTGTTGAAGAAACTTTGCAGGCCATCAGGAATCTCGTTGGCGCTGAAGCCGCTCTCCGTGGAATAGCCCAAGATGGGTTTCGAGCGGTCGTCGGCGGAAACAATGACAAAGCCCTTCGGCTGCATCGCAAAGACATAGAAACACGGCGTGCCATTGTCGGCAAAGGCAGTGTAGGCCAAGTCAGCCGAAGCCGACTTGATTTCGGTATTGCAATTCAAAAACTTGATGCCCAACGACTTGGCCGTCTCGACATCCACAGGGTTGGCTTGCATGCCCACAAAGGCAAGCGCAAGCAACATGGTAATGATAGTTTTTTTCATCGTGTTATGAATTAAATGATTATACTTCAGCGTTTTGCACCAATACGAAATGCTCTGCATCGTTTTCCTTGGGCACATAGCCTTGGTCATAAACGAAACGGTAGACCGAGCCACTTTTGGTGGTATAGATATGCGTAAAATACTTGAAATCAAAGCCTTTGTCTATCATCTGCTGACGGCTCACAAAACTTTTCCCCTTAACGTTCAGTTCCTCCAAAATCGTGTGGTTGCGGGCTAAAACGCCGTTCACCTTGCGCACCACATTGAGTTGCTTGTGGGTCTTTTCGTAGTTGTAACTGTTGCGGCACGAATCGCAGCAAAATTTCTTGTCCATGCGACCATAAATCGGCTCACCGCAATAGAGGCATTTTCTTTTTTGTTCTTCCATATATATTGTTGAGTTTGTTGATTGTTGAACTGTTTTATTGTTGTTACTTTGTTACTTTGTGAAAACATACCGTAAGATGTTCGCGCCCATTTTTAGTGCTTTTTCGCGAGTTTCCTGCGAGTCGTGATGCACGCGCTGGTCTTCCCAACCGTCGCCGAGGTCACATTCGTAGGTGAAGATGCACACGATACGGCCTTCGTAAATCAAGGCGAAAAGTTGAGGCGGCTTGTTGTCGTGTTCGTGGATTTTTGGCAAGCCATTCGGGAAGGAATACGGCTTCGTGAAAATCTCATGCGAATAAGGCAACTCCACGAAATCCAATTCGGGAAACACCTTTTTCATTTGAGGCTCAATGTATTGGCGTATGCCGTAGTTGTCGTCAATGTGGAGGAAACCACCAGCAAGCATGTAGTTTCGGAGGTTTTGTGCCTCAGCTGCATCGAAAACCACATTGCCGTGACCCGTCATATAGACGTAGGGATAATTGAACAAATCCGGACTCGACGGTTCCACGGTTGGCACATTCGGGTTGATGTCGGTGCCAATCTCTTGGTTGCAGAAACGCACCAAATTGGGGAGTGAGGTAGGATTGCCGTACCAATCTCCTCCCCCTCGATATTTCAGCAAGGCGATGTTGAGCTGCTGAGCCGAAGCAACGAAGGAAAACGACAACCATATAAGTATCAACAACTTTTTCATTTCATCTGATTAATGAGTTGAATCGTATGGCAAGCCACGAGAGCCGCCGTTTCGGTACGCAAACGTGCCTCACCAAGGCTGCACGGCACGAAGCCATTTTCCTTGGCCAAGGTCACTTCCTCTGGACTGAAGTCGCCTTCGGGCCCGATGAGCACCAAGGCGTTTGCACCTTTATTATATAGGTCGCAAAGGCAGTCTTTCACATCGTCGTCAATCCACGCGATAAACTTCTGACCCTCAAAGGGTTGCTTTACCAATTTCTCAAACGGCACCAAATCCTCCACCTTAGGCAGGCGCGACTTGATGCTCTGCTTCATTGCCGCGACCATCACCTTTTGGAAACGCTCCACATTGGCGGCGCGACGCTCGGAATGGTACGAGGTGAACAATCTCACTTTGTCAATGCCGATTTCTGTGGCCTTCTCCAAGAACCACTCCGTACGCTCGTTGAGTTTGGTCGGCGCGATGGCGATTTCGAGCTTGAAGTTCCAATGGTCATACCCTTTGCGCTGGTTCGTCAGGTTGACGGTGGCCCGCTTGGGCAAGGCCTCAACCAATTCTGCATCAAAGAGATAGCCTTCTCCATTGGTGACGCAGAACCGCTCGCCTTCGGTCATGCGCAGCACCTTGACGCAGTGCTTCGACTCGTCCTCGGGGAGGGTGGTTAGGCCTTCTTTTGCGTTGGGTATGTAGAAAACGTTCATTGGATGCTAATTTAACTACGAATTACACGAATAATGCGAATTTTGTACGAATGAAAATTTGCAACTTCGTTGCGGATGAATACGAATGGAGAACCGAATAAATTCGTATAATTCCGCAGCCTTGGCTGCAAAACTCTTACAAAACCATTCGTTACATTCGTGAAATTCGTAGTTCCATTTCATAATCACATTCTCTCTGGCATTCCAATTCCGAGCAATTCCGATGCATTCCTCAGCAAGGCCGCAACCATGTCGCAGACCTGCAAGCGAAACATTCTACGGTCGGTGTCAGACTCCTTCAGGATGCTGCATTCTTGATAGAACTGGTTGAATTCTTTGGCGAGGTCGAAAATGAAATTGGCAATCATCGCGGGGCTGCGGTTTTCGGCGGCTTGGTTCAGCACTATCGGCCAGCCATACATCATCACGATGATTTCCTTCTCTTTGGGTTGCAAGTCGCTGACCTTCACCTCGCTTTCGAGCTTGATACCTTGTTCTTCAGCCTTGCGCAAAACTGAACAGATACGCGCGTGGGTGTATTGCACAAACGGGCCAGTGTTTCCGTTAAAGTCGATAGACTCAGCGGGATTGAAGAGCATGGTCTTTTTCGGATCGACCTTGAGGATGAAGTATTTCAAAGCACCCAAACCAATCGTATGATAGAGTTTGTCGGCTTCCTCGGGCGTGAGGTCTTTGGCCTTGCCGAGTTCGTCGGAAACAGCCTTGGCTGTGGCCACCATCTCATCCATGAGGTCATCAGCATCCACCACCGTTCCCTCGCGAGACTTCATCTTGCCGTTGGGCAATTCAACCATACCGTAGGAAAGGTGCTCAATATCGTTGCCCCACTCACGACCGAGACGTACCAACACGCGCTTCAGCACATCGAAGTGGTAAATCTGCTCGTTTCCAACAACATAAATCAGTTTTTCAGGGTCGTATTCATTGACGCGAAGCTGGGCAGTGCCAAGGTCTTGGGTCATATAGACCGAGGTGCCGTCGCGGCGAAGCAGGAGTTTTTCGTCCAAGCCTTCATCGCGGAGGTCGCACCACACGGAGTTGTCGTCGCGGCGATAGAGCACGCCTTTTTCAAGGCCTTCCTGCACCAATGCCTTACCCAAAAGATAGGTCTGCGATTCGTAGTAAATCTTCTCGAAGGCCACGCCCATGCGCTTGTAGGTCACATCGAAGCCGTCATACACCCATTGGTTCATCGTTTCCCACAGGTGTCGCACCTCGGGGTCGTTGGCCTCCCATTTCACTAACATCTCACGGGCTTCCTTCATCAGTGTGGATTCGGCTTCTGCCTTGGCTTTGGCTTCCTCTTGTTCCTTCTCGCTCAACGCGGCAAAATTCTCAGGCAGAAGGGTTTTCAACTCCTCTTTATATTTCTTGTCGAACAGCACATAAAAGTCGCCAATGAGGTGGTCGCCCTTCTTTCCCGTCGATTCGGGTGTGCAGCCGTTGCCCCACTTCTGCCAAGCCAACATGCTCTTGCAGATATGTATTCCTCTGTCGTTCACGAGGTTGACGCGCACCACTTTCTTGCCATTGGCCTTCATGATTTCCGATACGCTCCAGCCGAGCAAATTATTGCGGATATGGCCCAAGTGCAAAGGTTTGTTCGTGTTGGGCGAGGAATACTCGATGACCACGTTCTTTCCCGAAGTGGGTTTGCGGCCAAAGTCGCGATTCTCGTGGTTCGCCTTGAAGAAATCCATCCAGAACTTGTCGGAAATCAACAAGTTAAGGAAACCTTTCACCACATTGAACTTGGCAATCATGTCCGATTCCTTGATCATCTCGGCACCCATTTCGTTGGCCAATTGCTCAGGATTGCGGCCTGCCAATTTCCCGAAGGGGAACACCACAATGGTCATGTCGCCATCAAACTCAGGGCGCGTTTTTTGGAAATTCACCTGCTGCACAGGCGGTTCTTGTCCATATAAAGTTTTGAATGACTCTATGAATAACTGTCTTAGTACTTGTTCTAACATATTAACTTGGTTTTTCTGATTGCAAAAGTACAAAACTTCAACAAAACCCCTTATATTTTTTCGTTTTTTCCCTTGCGAAAAAGAAAACTTTCCTATCTTTGCAGTCCGATGAGGTACTTAATCAAGCCATCGGAAAAGATTGAAACTTGGGAATCAACTTGTTCCCTCACCGTGAGTTTTCCTTTTTTATCATATTTGGCGGTCACATTGTTGGCCGTCTTTTTTTTGCAATATCAACAAACTAAATCGATAAGCCTATGTCAATTTCACTGAAAAACCGCAGCCTGATTTCCATCAGCGACTACACGCCTGAGGAAATCTGCCACGTCCTCGACATCGCCGAGGACTTTGAGAAAAACCCGCACCAGAACCTGCTGAACGGGCGCATCATCGCCTCGCTGTTCTTCGAGCCATCGACGCGCACCCGCTTGAGTTTCGAGACGGCCATCCAACTCTTGGGCGGCAATGTCATCGGATTCAGCAGCACGGCGGGAACGAGCATCCAGAAGGGCGAATCCCTTGCCGACACTATCACGATGGTGGCCAGCTATGCCGACCTCATCGTCATGCGCAACCCCATCGAAGGCTCGGCGCGTTTTGCCTCCGAAGTGTCGAAAGTGCCGGTCATCAACGCGGGCGACGGTGCCAACCAGCATCCCACCCAATGTATGCTCGACCTCTACAGCATCCGCAAGACACAGGGAACACTTGAAAATCTGGAGATTACCCTCGTCGGCGACCTGAAATACGGCCGCACCGTCCACAGCCTCGTGGAGGCCATGTGCCACTTCAATGCGAAGTTCAACTTGGTCTCGCCTGTCGAGTTAAAGCTGCCGAGTGTCGTCAAGCAGCACATCAAGGACCGCAAACTGGAATATCACCAGTACACCGAATTGGAGGACGCCATTCCCCACTCCGACATCATCTACATGACCCGCATCCAGCGCGAGCGCTTCCCCGACCCAGAGGAATACGAGAAGGTGAAGAACTCATACGTGCTGCGCAACGCCATGCTCGACGCATCGAAGCCCAATTGCCGTGTGCTGCACCCGCTGCCGCGCGTCAACGAGATCCATGTGGATGTCGATGCCAACCCGAAGGCATACTACTTCCAACAAGCACAAAACGGCGTTTATGCCCGTCAGGCACTCATCGCTTCAATTTTAGGATTAAAATGATTGGTATTTGCTTCGCAAAGAAATCTGTCAAAAATCAATATAAAATCAATAAAAAATCAAAACAATGATAAAAAGATTCGAAATCGGATTTTAGAAGATTTTGAGATATATTTTTGAACGATTTCTACACTAAGTGTATCCCACATAAGACAAACAACAAACACACAACACTATGGAAAAAAAGAAAGAACTGACCGTTAGCGCCATTGAGAATGGCACCGTCATCGACCATATTCCCGCCGACAAGGTGTTCCAAGTAGTCAAGATTCTGGGCTTGGAGAAAGTCACCACACCCGTGTATTTCGGCACCAACGTGGAGAGCAAGAAGTACGGCACAAAGGGCTTCGTCAAAGCCTCCGACAAATACTTCGCGCCCGAAGACGTGAACAAGATTGCCTTGGTCGCCCCCACCGCTTCCATCATCGAAATCAAGGACTTCGAGGTCATCAGGAAACAGACAGTGACCATCCCGGAGCGCATCGAGAACATCGTGAAGTGCTTCAACCCGAACTGCGTCACCAACAAGGAACACGACGTGCCGACCAAGTTCACCGTGATTAAGGACGCTGAGGGCAACATCAAGCTGCACTGCCACTATTGCGAAAAGAACACCACGCAAGACAAGCTGGAATTCATTTGATTATGAAAAAAACAGGCATTATTATCGCCATCATTGTGGGTGTCATCCTCATTTGGGGCATCGGCACCTACAATGGTTTCGTCAAGAAGCAAGAGGCCATGACCACGGCTTGGGGTCAGGTGGAGAATGTCTACCAACGCCGCGCCGACCTTGTGCCTAACCTCGTCGCCTTGGTGAAGAACTACGCTGAGTATGAACAAGGTACAATTTTGGCCGTGACCGAAGCCCGCGCCAAGGCCGCCAAAGCCGCCGTCAACACGGAAAACTTCGACGAGAACGAGTTTGCCAATTTTGAAACCACACAAGACGAGTTGGGCAACTCCCTTAACCGACTTATCGTTTCAGTCGAGAACTATCCCGATTTGAAAGCCAACGAGGAGTATCTCACCTTGCAGGCGCAATTGGCGGGCTGCGAGAACCGCATTCTCACCGAGCGAAACCGCTTCAACGAAACCGCCAAGGTTTACAACCAAAGCATACGCAAGTTTCCGAGCAGCTTGATTGCCAAGATGTTCGGCTTCGAGAAGCGGCCTTATTTCGAGGCTGATGCCGGGGCTGACAAAGTGCCAGAAACATTTTGATTGGCCTTGGACATAATGAAAATCGGGCAGAGAACTTGATGTTTCTGCCCGATTTTTTTGTTCAAATGCCCAATATCACGCAAGCCTTTCGATGCGGCAATGATGCTGCTTGCTTTCGCGGTCGTAAGTGATGCCCACAAGCAGCAAACGGTCGGCATACTGCGCAACCTTATCGGGATACTGCCTGCGCTTGATTTGCTCGATTGCGGTATCAACGGCCTTGTCGTATTTCAATTCGATGACGATGGCGGGCGAATCGACATTCTTTCGAGGGATGAGCACCAAATCGGCAAAGCCCTTGCCCGTGGCCAACTCGCGGTGAATGATATAGTCGTTGGAAGCGTAATAATAGGCAATGCTGAGCACACAAGCCAACGAGTTCTCGTCGTTGTAGCTCAATATGCTGGTGTTCTCGTCATGGGCAGCATCCACGCCACGCGCCACAGCCACTTCATCTCCACGGAGGGTGGCCTGAAGGAGTTGCTCCGAGGCTTCCACAGCCTTCACCACATGAGTCCAGTTGTTGGACTGCACTGCGTTAACAATCTCGCCGGCCACTTCCTTATTCGGGATGTAACACTCATCCTTACGCCAGTCGTAACTGAGGTAGCCCAAATGGATGAGTACCGTGAGCACATCATCTTTACCCCCGATGATGGACATGTCATTCTGGAACTTGGTAGGGTTTACTTTACAACGTTCTCCAGCCAACATCTGCACCACATCGTCCTTCAGTCCCTCGTAATTCATCTGAATGTAATGCGCCACAGCATCGTATGAACCCGTTGTGGCCCAAAAACTGCGACAACGACGGCTCCGAAGCGCCTGCATCACCGAGTTAGGGTTGAAGATGGACTGCTCATCCCCAATCTGATAGCCATCGTACCACTTCTCTAATTCATCGAAGTCCATTTTATGGTTTTCTGCAAGGATTTTTACCTCATCTTTCGTAAATCCGAAGTAAGGAGCCATATCAACAGGCTCCACCATCGAATACTCAATGAAATTGTTGAGCGCGGATTCGGTCTTGTACTTCTTGATGGGCAAAATACCCGTCATATAAACGCCTGCGAACACCTGTGGGGAATTGCTTCCCTTGAACATACGGCGCAGCCAACTGACATATTCGTCCATGGCGTGCGTGCCCGTCTTGAACTCACGGCAGATGGCATCCCATTCGTCGATGATGAAGATGAACGGTTGATGGGTGGAATCCGTGACGCGAATAAGGTAAGCCATCAAGTCATCGTCATCCTTGACAGGAATATCCGGATAGGCCTCGTGTATGTCCTCCTTCAATTCCTTTTGCACATGTTCCATGATGCTGTCGTCCTTGAAACGTGTGGTGAAATTAGTCATGTCGAGGAAAATGACGGGGTACTTGTTCAAATGTTTCTCAAACGAAGGGTCGGAGGCAATTTCAAGGTCGGTGAAAAGGTGGCGCGAGTCGCACGATTGGTCGTAATAGGCACATAACATCTTGGCAGCCACCGACTTGCCAAAACGACGACTACGCGAAACGCAACTAAAACTACGCTCGGTGAAAAGCGTACTGTTGACTATAGCGATAAGCCCCGACTTGTCAACATATTCACTGTTTCTTACCCTTTGGAATCCGAAATTTCCCAAATTGATATATGCGCCCATAACATTCTTGATTTTGGCGCAAAGATAGGAATAATTTTACGAACATTCCATGACAAAGATGAAATTACAGGCTTCAACCCTTTCACCAGCCTGAATTTGAGCAACATTCTGGCAAATCACCGCAAATTTGCGGCGCAAATGAGAAATTATCACCGCATGACGCTATTCGAAAAATCAAGATACCTATCCTTGAAATAGACAAACGGAGCATTTTCATTTTGGGGACAAATCTCCAAAGTCTTCTCAATGAAATCTTCCAATGTAACGGATGTTATTTTATACTGAAATTCAGGCTTCAATTCTTCTTTCAATGACTTTACCTCTTCTTTTGTCGTTGGATGTTGGGCTGGAGCAAGAACAACAGAATAACAATTGTTGGCTCTTTCCAAAACTCTATAACATTCAGCAAGCAAAAAATTTCTATATACCTGACTAATAGGCTTTTTGTTATTCAACAATTCCTCCTCCGATTCTTTCTTAAACTCAGCCAGTCGTTTTATCCACTCCTTATGAAGCATGGTTTTGCTCGCACTATTGGTTCCTAACACATCAGTATACTTTGTCTCAATCGCAATAAATGATTTCTTTCCCTCTTTGTCAATGTATCGGATGATTGCATCCATCGCAGTTTTGTCATTGAGATAATTCTCAATATCCGTATGCAAGTATTCCAGTTCTACTTTCTCCACTTTTTCGATACCTTTATCAGAAAAAATCGCCCGAAATATGGAACTCACTTCCTTCCCCTTACCTTTTTCCAACATTTCTATGAATGGACAAAACAAGTTGAAAGCCATTGGTTGACTGGAAAGGAGATTGTTAAAAAGTCTGTATTCGTCAAAAGTTTCGTTATTCTGTTTATGATTAACACGGTCTTTCGCGTATTGGAAAGCGAAGTCGTTTACAAAATTATGTCCCGTATTCTCACCATCGACTATCATGTTGATTTGAAGTTTCTTGGAAGAACGATAAGGACCAACACCCATTTCCCATCCATTTTTTTCACGGAAACGACTTTGCAGTTTCCTACATTGCTCCGTAAACTTTCTAATACTCATTTTTGTATCTGTCATTACTTTTCTGGTTTTGAGTTTTTCTATTCGTTGTTTGAAAGAATTGTCAGCCGATTTAATCGCCTCTATCTGAAACTTGTAGCACCAAAACTCGCCTTCAGGGCCATTTTGGACATCCAAGTCCAGACCGAGATGCGAAGCCTTCATACGATAAAAGTTGGCAGTTTCCTTATTCATCTCCACGGCATATTCATCACAAATCCACTCTCCATTGTTATTGCGGATTAAATGCCATTCTTTTCCTCTTAATTCATCTTTCATACCAATTCCAATTGAGGTACATTAATTATCTCTATTTCTTCACTATCCCCTTCCTTTGAAGGAATAGAAAGTCGCACTTCGTCGTCTCTCATATCATTGGAAACCAACAATGTCATAGGGTAGATTGAGTTTTCATCATTCAATACTGGATAACCTCTCTCATCAAAACTTGTCATAAAAGCAGAATCAATTCCATATACATAAATGCTCTTCCCATCCGATTCCATTCTATGATTATTACTTGGATCCAATAATGCGTCAAAGGAATCCCCCTGAGTTAATTCCATTCCGTAAATCAAAAACGGAGCAGCATCACATGACTTTGACAACAACCTCATTGTTCTTGCATTGGCATACAGATTCAATGCGTAATCCGCACTATGCAACCTATGGAAATCAATCTCAAACTCTTTAATTACATCGCGAAACCTAACTTCATCTTTTATACGCCGTCCGGTCGCATCGTATTCCGAAGGGTCAAAACGATATGTTTCACTTAATTCAAACTCCATATAACTCTATGATTTTCATTAGCAAAACAATAAACTATCATATCTTATTCATTCAATTCTATCATTGACCAATTTTGCAAAAATACACTTTTCCTATAAATTTCACCGCTCAAAAACACACTTTTCCGATAAAACCACACTTGTGGAACAAAAAAATGCACCTTTTTTGGTGCATTTTCCATTTTAATCGGGTATAAACCTGAAAATCAAGCCTGTGCAGTGGGCGTTCCTATCGGGAATTGGGCCACGTTGCTGCCCAAGTCCTGAATGGTGCCAAACTGCTGCTCGTATTTGGCGATGTTGTCGGCCAAGGCCTTGTACAAACGCTTGGCGTTCAATGGGTTCATAATCACTCTTGAACGGACTTTCGCCTTGGGTGTGCCCGGCATCATCTGGGCAAAATCGACGATGAACTCATTCGGAGAGTGGGTGATGATGGCCAAATTGGAATATTTGCCCTCGGCCACTTCGTCACTGATTTCGATATTCAATTGATTCTTTTGATTGTTTTCCATTTTCATTCTTATTTAAAAAGCGGGGACAACCTTTTGGCCGTCCCCGCAGATTGATTAACAATTAGTTAGCGGCCTTGGCTTGTAGTTCCTCGTATTCGTCGCGGGAACCCACAATCAGGTCTTCATATTCGCGCAAGCCCGTTCCGGCAGGAATCTTGTGACCAACAATCACATTTTCCTTCATGCCGAGCAAGAAGTCGCTCTTGGCGGCAATGGCGGCGTTGGTCAACACCTTGGTCGTTTCCTGGAAGGAGGCAGCCGAGATGAAGCTGTCGGTGGCCAAGGCAGCGCGGGTGATACCTTGCAGCACCTGCGTGGCCGTAGCAGGACGAGCCGGACGCACTTGAGGCAAGGCCAAGTCTTTACGCTTCAGGGCAGACTCTTCCTCACGGAGCTTCATGGCCGAAACGATTTCGCCCGCCTGCAGCTTGTCGGAGGCCCCCTTATCCTCGACAAAGAACTTGCCGTAAATGTCGTCGTTCTCCTCTTGGAAGGTCAATTTGTTCACCAGTTCGCCTTGGAGGAAGCGGGTGTCGCCCGGGTCGATGATTTCGACCTTACGCATCATCTGACGCACGATGACCTCAAAGTGTTTGTCGTTGATGACCACACCTTGCTGACGGTAAACGCTTTGCGCCTCGTTGACGATGTATTCCTGCACCTTCATCGGGCCCATGATGGCCAAAATGCTGGCCGGCGTAATGACACCTTCCGAAAGCGGCTGACCCGCCTTCACGAAGTCGTTCTCCTGAGCCAAAATCTGCTTCGAGGTCGGAATGAGGTAACGTTTCTCCTCGCCGGTTCTGGCCGTAACCACAACCTCACGGTTGCCACGCTTGAGCTTCTTCTCAAGGTGGACGATACCGTCGATTTCAGAAACAATGGCCGGGTCGATGGAGTTACGGGCCTCGAACAACTCTTGCACACGCGGCAGACCGCCGGTGATATCGCCACCGCCAGAAACGTTACGCGGGATACGCACCAATTGGTCGCCAGCGGCAATCTCGTCGCCTTCTTCAACGACAACGTGAGCATCCACAGGCAAGTCGTAAGACACCAAAACTTCGCCGTTTTCATCGACAATCTCGATGAGCGGGTTCTTGGCACCACGACGACCTTCGATAATGACGCGCTCGTTGAAGCCCGTCTCAGCGATGGTTTCGTTACGATAGGTGATGCCTTCGATGACGTTCTGGAAGCGCACCTTACCGCTATGCTCGGAGATGATAGTTGCGTTATAGGGGTCCCATTCGCAAATCTTGTCGCCCTTCTTCACCTGATCGCCAGCCTTGAAGAACAACTTGGCACCGTAAGGGATGTTGGTCGTCATCAGAACGACGTCGGTATGATTGTCGTGCAACTTCAATTCGGCGGAACGGCCAATGACAATCTGGTAACTGTCGTTGTCCTTGTTGACCTCAACAGAACGAAGTTCGTCGATTTCAAGGTAGCCGTCATACTTGGCTTCGGTGCTGTTGGCCACCAAACCCTTCGAAGCCTTACCTCCTTGGTGGAAGGTACGCAGGGTCAACTGGGTGCCAGGCTCACCGATGGACTGTGCAGCGATAACGCCCACAGCCTCACCCTTTTGGACAAGTTTAGCCGACGACAGGTTGCGGCCATAGCAATTGGCGCACACGCCACGCTTCGACTCGCAAGTCAGCACGGAACGGATTTCGACGCTCTCCAACGGAGATTCATCGATGGCCTCGGCAAGGGTCTCATTGAGTTCCTGACCACTGGCAGCAATGAGTTCACCCGTCTGCGGATGGAACACATCGTGCAAGGCCACACGACCGAGAATGCGGTCATATAACAAGGAGTGCTTTCCGGGTTCCTTGATTTCCTCACCACGCGAAATGGTCATGCCGCGCAATGTGCCGCAGTCCTTCTCGGTGATAATGACATCGTGCGCCACGTCGACCAAACGACGGGTCAAATAACCAGCGTCGGCGGTCTTCAAAGCGGTATCGGCCAAACCCTTACGGGCACCGTGCGTGGAGATGAAGTATTCCAACACGGACAGACCTTCCTGGAAGTTGGAAAGAATCGGGTTTTCAATGATTTCGGAGCCGCCCGAACCAGCCTTCATAGGCTTGGCCATCAAGCCTCTCATGCCGCACAACTGCGACACCTGAGCCTCCGAACCACGAGCACCAGAGTGAAGCATCATATACACAGGGTTGAAGCCTTGGTCGTCGCTCGACAACACCTTCATCACCTCTTGGGTGAGTTTGGCATTGACATCGGTCCAAAGGTCAACGATTTGGTTGTATCTTTCGTTAGGACCCATGAAGCCCATCTTCTCATATTCACGAATCTGAGAGGCTTGGGCATTGGCATCGCTGATAAGGTTACCCTTCATTTGAGGCACAAGCACGTTGCCGAGGTTGAACGACAAACCGCCCTTGTAAGCCTGATAGTAACCCATGTTCTTGATGTCGTCAAGGAACTTGGTCGTCACGGCTGTACCTTCCCTACGCACCATGTCGCCGACGATGCTACGCAACGACTTCTTCGTCAACAGTTCATTGATGAAGCCGAAATCGTCAGGCACGACTTGGTTGAAGAGGACGCGGCCCACGGTGGTTTCCACCAACTTCTTGACCAACTTGTCCTCTTCGCGGACATTCACCCTCACCTTAATGATGGCGTGCATATCGGCGCGACCCTCATTGTGGGCGATGATGACTTCCTCCGGCGAATAGAACGACATGTTCTCGCCCTTCACGGGGTGCTCGGGCGTGCTCTTGCGCGGTTTGGTGATATAGTACAGACCCAAAACCATATCCTGCGAAGGCAGCGTGATAGGCGCACCATTCGAGGGGTTCAGGATGTTGTGCGAAGCCAGCATGAGGATTTGGGCCTCAAGCACGGCGGCATTGCCCAACGGTACGTGGACAGCCATCTGGTCACCGTCGAAGTCGGCGTTGAAAGCCGTACACACCAACGGGTGCAAACGAATTGCCTTACCTTCAATGAGTTTCGGCTGGAAGGCTTGAATACCCAAACGGTGTAGCGTAGGAGCACGGTTCAACAGAATCGGGTGACCTTTCAAAATGTTTTCGAGGATGTCCCAAACGACGGGATCTTTGCGGTCGACAATCTTCTTGGCCGATTTCACGGTCTTGACGATGCCGCGCTCGATGAGTTTGCGAATCACAAACGGCTTGAACAACTCGGCGGCCATGTCCTTGGGCAGACCACATTCGTTCATGTTCAAGTCGGGACCGACCACGATAACGGAACGACCTGAGTAGTCGACACGTTTACCGAGCAAGTTCTGACGGAAACGGCCTTGCTTACCTTTCAGGCTGTCGCTCAACGACTTCAGCGGGCGGTTCGAGTCGGTCTTCACCGCGCTCGACTTGCGGGAGTTGTCGAACAACGAGTCGACGGCCTCCTGCAACATGCGCTTTTCGTTACGCATAATCACGTCAGGAGCATTGATTTCCATCAAACGCTTCAGACGGTTGTTGCGGATAATGACGCGGCGGTAAAGGTCATTCAAGTCGGAAGTGGCAAAACGACCGCCATCCAACGGGACGAGCGGGCGCAACTCCGGCGGAGTCACGGGCACCACCTTCACTATCATCCACTCGGGACGGTTTTCGATATGGTTGTTCGCCTCGCGGAACGCCTCAAACACTTGCAGACGCTTCAGCAGGTCTTGCTTGCGCTGCTGAGCCTTCACTTCGTTGGCTTCGGCACGCAGGCGGTTGGCTTCCTCGTCAAGGTTGATGCCTTTCAGCAGGTCATAAATGGCCTCGGCACCCATCTTGGCGATGAACTTATTCGGGTCGTCCTCCGGCAGATACTGGTTCTCAATGGGGAGCATCTCCATCAGGTCAAGATATTCTTCCTCGCTCAAGAATTCGAGTCTGGTCACTTTGCGGCCATCATTGTCGCCAGGAATCTCCTTGCCTTCGAGAAGACCGCCTTGAATCACCACATAACGCTCGTAGTATATGATGGCATCAAGTTTCTTGGTCGGGATGCCCAGCAAAGCGCCTATTTTATTAGGCAGCGAACGGAAATACCAAATGTGAGCGACGGGCACCACCAATGAGATATGGCCCATGCGCTCGCGCCTGACCTTCTTTTCCGTCACCTCCACGCCGCAGTGGTCGCAGATGATGTTCTTATAACGGATGCGCTTGTACTTACCGCAGTGACATTCCCAGTCCTTCACGGGGCCGAAAATCCTCTCGCAGAACAAGCCGTCACGTTCAGGCTTGTAGGTACGGTAGTTGATGGTTTCGGGTTTCAGCACCTCGCCGTGAGAACGGGCAAGGATGGATTCCGGCGAAGCCAAACTCACTGTGATACTTGCGAAATTGCTATTTACGATATTATTAGTAGTTGCCATATTTCTGATTTTTTACAAGCGTTTGACATCAATTCAAGACTTTGCCGGACTTATCCTTAAAGGTAATCTCCAAGCCCAAGCCACGGAGTTCGTGGACGAGCACATTGAAGGACTCAGGAATGCCCGGGACAGGCATGTTGTCACCCTTCACAATGGCCTCGTAAGCCTTGGCGCGACCGTTCACATCGTCAGACTTCACGGTCAGAATCTCCTGAAGCACATTGCTGGCTCCGAAGGCTTCCAATGCCCAGACTTCCATTTCACCGAAACGCTGGCCACCGAACTGAGCCTTACCGCCCAACGGTTGCTGCGTAATCAGCGAGTATGGTCCAATGGAACGGGCATGCATCTTGTCGTCAACCATGTGGTGCAACTTCAGCATGTAGATGTAACCCACAGTGGCGGGTTGGTCGAAAGGCTCGCCGGTTTCGCCGTCATAGAGTTGCATACGACCATTGTCGGGCAAGCCTGCCTTGCGCATATACTGGTTGATTTCCTCCAAAGTGGCACCATCGAAAATCGGGGTGGCAAACTTCAGTCCGAGTTCGTGACCGGCCCAACCGAGCACAGTCTCATAAATCTGACCCAAGTTCATACGCGAAGGCACACCCAACGGGTTCAAAACGATGTCGACCGGAGTGCCGTCGGCGAGGAAAGGCATATCCTCGGCGCGGACAATCTTCGAAACGATACCCTTGTTGCCGTGACGGCCAGCCATCTTGTCACCAATCATCAATTTGCGCTTCTTGGCAACATAGACCTTGGCCATCTGGACGATGCCATTGGGCAACTCGTCGCCTACGCTGGCCACATACTTCTCGCGATTGTACTTGCCTTCGATTTCCTTATACTTGACGGTATAGTTGTCGATGATGGCACCAATCATCTTATTAATCTTGTCGTCAGAAGTCCACTTGTTGGGATTGACCGTCAGATAATCAATGTCATACAACAGTTTGGAGGTAAACTTCACCTTCTTGGGGATAATCATTTCCCTGAAGTTGTTCTGGACACCCGTCGAAGTGTGACCGTTCAGCAAAATCATCAGTTTCTCGACCAGCACATCCTTCAACGCGGCCAAATCCATCTTGCAGGCGGCATCGATTTTGGCAATGTCTTCCTTGTCCTTGGCGCGAGCCTTGCGATCTTTTTGCAGGCGTGAGAACAAACGCTTGCCAATGACCACGCCCTTCATCGAAGGACCTGCCTTCAGCGAGGCGTTCTTCACGTCGCCAGCCTTGTCGCCGAAGATGGCGCGGAGCAGTTTCTCTTCCGGCGTCGGGTCCGATTCGCCCTTAGGCGTAATCTTTCCGACGAGGATGTCGCCCTCCTTGACCTCGGCACCCACGCGGATGATACCGTGTTCGTCCAAGTCCTTGGTGGCGTCGGTGCTCACATTCGGGATGTCGTTGGTCAACTCTTCCAAACCGCGCTTCGTATCGCGCACCTCAAGGGTGAACTCCTCAATGTGGATGGAGGTGAACAAATCTTCCTTCACGATGCGCTCCGAAATCACGATGGCATCCTCATAGTTGTAACCCTTCCAAGGCATGAAGGCCACTTTCAGGTTGCGGCCCAAGGCCAAGTCGCCGTTTTGGGTGGCATAGCCTTCCGTCATGATTTGGCCGGAGGTCACATGCTGGCCCCTACGCACGATAGGCTTGATGTTGATGCTGGTGTTCTGGTTGGTACGGGCGTACTTGGTGAGTTCGTAAGTCTTCACGTCGTCGTCGAAACTGACCAAACGCTCGTCGTCAGTGCGGTTGTATCTGACCACGATTTTCTTCGAGTCGACGAAGATGACCTCGCCGTCGCCCTCGGCAGTGATAAGAACGCGCGAATCCTTGGCAACAGAGCGTTCAATACCAGTGCCCACGATGGGACTTTCGGGATTCATCAAAGGTACGGCCTGACGCATCATGTTCGAACCCATCAGGGCACGGTTGGCGTCGTCGTGCTCCAGGAATGGAATCAACGAAGCGGCGATGGAGGCAATCTGGTTGGGACCTACATCCATCAAATTGATTTCCTCTGGCGAAACGATAGGATAGTCAGCGATATAACGCGCCTTGATTTCCTTGTCTATGAATCTTCCCTCGTCATCCACAGGAGTGGTGGCTTGGGCGATAATCTTGTCTTCCTCAAATTCGGCGGTGAGGTAAACCGGCTTTTTATTGAAATCGACCACACCATCCTTCACCTCGCGGTAAGGCGTTTCGATAAAGCCCAAATCGTTGATCTTTGCGAACACGCAAAGCGAAGAAATCAAGCCGATGTTGGGGCCTTCAGGGGTCTCAATCGTACACAAACGGCCATAGTGCGTGTAGTGAACGTCACGCACCTCGAAACCGGCACGGTCGCGCGACAGACCACCGGGACCAAGTGCCGAAATACGACGCTTGTGCGTGATTTCAGAAAGCGGGTTGGTCTGATCCATGAACTGCGACAACTGGTTCGTTCCAAAGAACGAGTTGATGACCGACGACAGCGTCTTGGCGTTAATCAGGTCGATAGGCGTAAACACCTCATTGTCACGAACATTCATACGCTCGCGGATGGTACGGGCCATACGTGCCAAACCCACGCCAAACTGGGCTTGCAACTGCTCGCCCACAGTGCGGATGCGGCGGTTGCTCAAGTGGTCAATATCGTCGATTTCGGCCTTGCTGCTCAACAGTTCGACCAAATATTTGATGATGGCAATGATGTCTTCCTTCGTCAGGACTTTGATGTCATCGGAAATGGAAAGGTTGAGTTTTCGGTTGATGCGGTAGCGGCCAACCAAACCCAAATCATATCTCTTGTCAGAGAAGAACAACTTGTCGATGATGCCACGGGCCGTTTCCTCATCGGGCGGCTCGGCGTTGCGCAACTGGCGGTAAATATATTCGACGGCTTCCTTCTCCGAATTGCAAGTGTCTTTTTCCAAGGTCTTGAAAATGACCGAATAGTCGGAAACCCTATCATTCTCGTCACGCTCGGCCTCACGGTGCAGCAGGATGGTCTTCACGCCGCTGTCGACGATTTTCTGGATGTTCTCTTCGTCGAGCACAACGTCACGGTCGATGATGACCTCATTACGCTCGATGGAAACACATTCACCCGTATCTTCATTGACGAAGTCTTCAAAGTAGGTGTGAAGCACACGGGCTGCCAATCTGCGACCGATGACGCGCTTCAGTCCAGCCTTCGAAACCTTCACTTCCTCAGCGAGGTTGAAGATGTCGAGGATGTCCTTGTCGGTCTCGTAGCCGATGGCACGCAGCAAGGTGGTGATAGGTAACTTTTTCTTACGGTCGATGTAGGCATACATGACGTTGTTAATATCAGTCGAGAACTCCATCCAAGAACCCTTGAACGGGATGATACGAGCCGAATACAACATCGTGCCGTTGGCATGCTGGCTTTGACCGAAGAACACACCGGGGGAGCGGTGCAATTGCGAGACCACGACGCGCTCGGCTCCGTTGATGACGAAAGTGCCACGCGGCGTCATGTACGGAATCATGCCGAGATACACGTCTTGCACGACGGTCTCAAAATCTTCGTGTTCCTCGTCGTTGCAGGAAAGCCTCAACTTTGCCTTGAGAGGAACGCTATAGGTTAGTCCACGCTCGATGCACTCCGGAATGCTATAGCGTGGGGCATCGATGAAATAATCAAGAAATTCGAGAGTAAAATTGCCTCTTGCGTCGGTGATGGGGAAATTTTCGGCAAAGACCTTGTAGAGGCCTTCGTTTTTCCTGTTGTCGGGATTGGTCTCCAGTTGGAAGAAGTCCTGGAAAGACTGAAGTTGAATATCCAGAAAATCAGGATATTCGAACGACTTTTTTATTGACGCGAAGCTGATTCTTTCAGTTGATTGTGTTGCCAAGGTTTTATTGTTTTTAGGTGATGTAATGGGAAAGACGAACTAACGAAAAGAGGAAATTTCGCTTAAAGCGAAAAATCGGCACAAACCTCAGCCCCTATTTGGGACTGAGGTTGAATGCCGTTATTTACGGAGATGAATCCTTTATTTCACTTCCACTTCTGCACCGGCCTCTTCGAGTTGAGCCTTCAATGCATTAGCTTCGTCTTTGCTCACGCCTTCCTTCAGAGCCTTAGGAGCTGCGTCAACGAGTTCCTTGGCTTCCTTCAGACCGAGGCTGGTGAGTTCCTTCACCAACTTCACGACGGCCAGCTTCTGAGCACCAGCGGATTTCAGAATGACGTCGAATGAAGTCTTTTCCTCAGCAGCGGCAGCAGCGCCACCAGCACCAGGAGCAGCAGCAACAGCAACAGCGGCGGCTGCGGGTTCAATACCGTATTCTTCCTTCAGGATGTTAGCGAGTTCGTTCACTTCCTTCACGGTGAGATTGACTAATTGTTCAGCAAAAGCTTTAAGATCTGCCATTTTACTTTTATTTTAAATTGTTAATACTTGCTTTTAATGTTTTGAATGATTCACATTCGGTTTTTATTCTGGTCTTTCAGACAAAGTTTCGAGAATACCGCTCAACTTGTGGCCTCCTGATTGCAAGCCGCTGATGACGTTCTTCATCGGCGATTGCAGCAAGGCAATGACATCGGCAATGAGGTCGTTCTTCGACTTGATGTTGCACAAAGCGTCGAGCATTTCGTCGCCAATGTAGCAACATTCCTCAATGTAAGCGCCCTTCAGGATGGGACGGTCACTGGTCTTACGGAAATTCTTTATCAGTTTGGCGGGAACATTGCCGGTCTCGCAAAACATGACGGCGGTCGATCCTTTCAGAACGTCGTACAGGCTCTCATAGTCCTTGTCCATCTGCTGCATGGCCTTATGGAACAGGGCGTTCTTCACAACGATCATTTTCACACCACTATTGAAGCATTGCCTTCTGAGTTGGGTGGTCTTCTCGGCGTTGAGGTCAGACACATCCGTCAGGTAGAAGTTGGGGCATGACTTCAATTCACTGAGCATGGAGTCGATGAGGACTTGTTTATCTTCTTTTCTCATTTCAATAACTTCCTTTCAATTTAGTTTGCTACTGATTTGTACCTTTAGCAGCTGCTGGTTTCAACTTGATAACGGTTTGGATCAGTTCCTTGGCGTTATCAAAAATCTTCTCTGGAGAGAAACTGACTTTGGCGACTCCTGCGTTGATGATGCCGTACTTGTCGACCTTGAAGTCGATCTTACCGGCTTTCACTTCTTGGACAGCTTTGCCGACCTCCATCGTAACAGTTCCTGTCTTGGGGTTAGGCATCAAGCCACGGGGACCGAGAATACGGCCCAGGGCGCCAACCTTAGGCATGATGTTAGGGGTGGTGATCACAACGTCAATATCGGTCCAACCGTCTTTAATCTTCTGGATGTACTCATCCAGACCGACGTAATCAGCACCAGCGTCTAAAGCTTCCTGTGCCTTGTCAGGGTTGCAAAGAACCAAGACACGCACGACTTTACCCGTACCGTGGGGCAGCGTGACCGAGCCGCGGACCATCTGGTTGGCCTTACGCGGGTCGACGCCCAAACGGATGTTCAAGTCAACTGAAGCATCGAATTTGGTGTAAGTGATTTGTTTTACGATATTAACCGCTTCACTCAAGGAGTAACTCTTGCTTTTGTCGAACTTAGCCAAAGCTTCTTTCCTCTGTTTGGATACTTTTGACATTTAATTAACTTTTTTTTGTTCTACAAATGCTTGAAAGAACTTAGTCTTTCTTTAAAGGTGATTCGCCGGTTACCTTCACTCCCATGCTGCGAGCCGTTCCGGCGACCATTGACATGGCCGACTCGACGGTGAAGCAATTCATGTCTTTCATCTTGTTGGTGGCGATTTCACGAACTTGGTCCCAAGTCAACGAACCGACTTTCGTACGGTTGGGTTCCTTGGATCCGCCTTTGATCTTCGCTGCCTCAATGATGGACACCGCCACGGGCGAAGCCTTCACGATGAAATCGAAAGACTTGTCCTTGTAAACAGTGATGATGACGGGCAAAACCTTGCCAGCCTGATCCTGTGTACGGGCATTGAACTGCTTGCAGAATTCCATGATGTTCACACCCTTCGAACCCAAAGCAGGACCGACGGGCGGAGCAGGATTCGCGGCTCCTCCTTTAATTTGCAGTTTGATTAATCCGCTTACTTCTTTTGCCATTTCTAAATCCTTAATTAAGTGTAATTAGGCAACAATTTTAACTCACAAATACTGGTCAACTCTCCAACTTCACTTGGAAGAAACTCAGTTCCAAAGGCGTCTTGCGACCAAAAATCTTCACAGCCACCTTCAGTTTCTTCTTCTCTTCATTCACCTCTTCGATGATGCCGTT
>CACXUM010000017.1 GCA_902770835.1 uncultured Bacteroidia bacterium | reverse complement strand
TTTTTGAGACCGCAAATGTGGCATTTTTTCCGTTAGCCCCGTCACACAAGGCGGGGTTTTTTGTCACCTCCTTTATAACTTTCCAAGTTGAACTTACAGGCAACCGCATCAAATACGATAATTTGCGAGGACTTTGATGAGTTAATCGGGGTCGAGTGTGGCTTTGAAGAGCCTTTTCCTTACGTTTCTCTTGTCGTTGTGTGCCTTTGCGGCACGGAAGGCTAGTTTCCTGATGAGCGAGAAGTTCTGCGGGGCGTTGCCCTTCTTTGCCCTCAAGTCGTCCTCAAGGAAGGTCGCATAGAGATGCCAGTGGAGGAGGTTCTCTATGGTCTAATGGACTCGTGTGGGCATGTTGTAGTAAGCAGATTTGCCGAACGTCGCTAATGTAGTGCCGTGTTGTCTTGGCCGTCTCGACCGTTTTCTTGGAGAAATCCGAAAGATTGTAGGTTCAGCGTCCCGTGACATGGTAGTCGGGGACTGAATCGAAAATGGTGTATCGCATACGAACAAACATTTGAATTGTACAACATGCAGCAAAAATAGAGAATTTGTGCTTATCATCGCATTAATTTACCATTGCGAGGTGTATTTTATGGAATATTTCATTTCCGAAAGTGCAAATCTCCAATTATTTCCTAAATTTGCAGTCCATAAAAAGACAAGCAAAATCTAAAAACGATACAAAATGAAAGTAAAAGAATTAGTCGAAAAACTCAACCTCAAGGTTTTGTCGGGCGAGAAAGGCCTTGACAGAGAGATAGATGGCTGCTACATCAGCGACCTTTTGAGCGACGTGATGGGCAACGCCATGGAAGGCAATATCTGGATTACCCTCCAAACCCACAAGAACGTGATGGCCGTGGCCTCGCTGAAGGAAATGTCGTGCATCATCCTCGTGAAGAACCTCGTGCCCAACGACGAGACCATCGAGCAGAGCAACGACGAGGATTTGCCTATTTTGCAGACCAACCTTCCCACATACGAGATTGCCGGATTGGTTTATAACCTGTTACACGAATAAATAGACGGTTTGTAGGGCTGTCGTACCACGGCAGCCGCTTATTGCATTTTGCGGAATAGCGGCTGCCACGATGTGACAGCCCTACAGCCACATCGTTATGGAATTAAACGCATATAGAGCCGACCTCCACCTGCACACGGTGCTTTCGCCGTGCGGCGACCTCTATATGAGTCCCTCCGCCATCGTCGAGCAGGCCAAGAAACTCCACCTCGATGTCATCGCCATCTGCGACCACAACACCACGCGACAAGTGAAGGTGACCCAAAAAATCGGGCGCGAAAACGGCATCCTCGTCATTGGCGGGGTAGAAATCACCACGCAGGAAGAAGCCCATGCCCTCGCCTATTTCGAGAATGATGAGCAGTTGGACAAATTTCAGGAATTCCTTGACGCACACCTCCCCCACATCCCTCTTGATGAGGAAAAGTTTGGCTATCAACTCATTGTGGATGAGAATGAGGAAGTGGTCGGCGACGAGGAATGGCTGCTGTGGAGCGCACTGGATGCCGATTTGGACCAGCTTTATGATGTGGTTCACGAAATCGGCGGGCTGTTTGTTCCGGCGCACGTCAACAAGCCGGCGAGCAGTTTGGTGAGCCAGTTGGGCTTCGTTCCACCCGACATCAAGGCCGATGCCTTGGAAATCTCGAAGCACGTCACCAAGCCCGATTTCCTGAAAAAATACGCCTATCTGAAGAAATTCAACTTCACCAAGAGCAGCGACGCGCACTTCCTTCACATCATCGGCGAGGTGCATTGCGTGCTGCACATGTACGACAAAACCTTCGACGAGTTCCGCCGCACCCTCCACGGCGAGGACGGACGCTACATCGACACTGAACCCAAAGAAAAACTACAACTTTTATTCGGATAAACGACTATGAAAGAATTATCCATGCATGTTTACGACCTGATGGAAAACTCGACGGCGGCCAACTCCACCCTCGTCGAACTGACTATCCGCGACAGCCTGAAAGACAACATCTATGCCTTCACCATCAAGGACAACGGCAAGGGTATGTCGCCAGAGTTTTTGGCCAAGGTGACCGACCCGTGGACCACCTCTCGCACCACGCGCAAGGTCGGATTGGGGTTGCCTTTAATCAAGATGAACACCGAGAACGCCGGTGGAGGAATGAAGATTGAGAGCGAGGTCGGGAAAGGCACGGTGCTCAACTTCTGGTTCCAGCACGACCACCTCGACCGTCCGCCGATGGGCGACTTGGCGGGCTCGTTGGTGATGCTGTTTTCGGCCCACGAGGACATCCATTTCATCTACAAACACATCACCGACGACGGCGAGTTCGTCTTCGACACCGACGAAATCAAGGAGGCTTTGGACGGAATGCCCATGACCGACGTCAGCATTATGAAATACCTGAAGGAGATGATTCAGGAGAACTTGGAGGAGATACATTATAACGATTAAACAATCAACAATTCAACACAATAAAATGAAACTCAGAGAAATATCTGAACTTTTGAACGCCAAGGTGCGTTGCGGCGAAGACCGTTTGGACGAAGAACACGAAACCGCCTTCGCCTCCGACCTGATGAGCGATGTGCTCACCCTCGGCGACTACAACCCCGTGATTCTGACGGGATTATGCAATATGCAAACCATCCGAACCTGCGAGATGGGCAACCTCGACATCATCGTGCTCGTGCGCAAGAAGAAAGCCACCGAAGAGATGATCGAGGAAGCCGAGGACGAAGGCATGGTGGTCATGGAAAGCGACTTCTCTATGTTCAAGGCCTGCGGACTACTCTTCAAAGCTGGGCTGTTGCCCATTTTCTGATGTCTAACCAAAACACAACGCCATGCACTTAGAATACCAAGTATATGAAGCGGACTTTGTGAACGCCGGAGCCGCATCGAGCGCCATCAAAAAGACCTTGAAGCAACTCAACGTCAGTCCGCAAATCGTGAAACGGGTGGTCGTTGCCCTCTACGAGGCCGAGGTGAACGCTATCGCCCACGCCTACGGCGGCATGATTTACGCCGACATCGAACCCGACAAGATTATCCTGAAGGTGGAAGACAAGGGTCCGGGCATCCCCGACATCGCTTGGGCCATGCAGGAAGGCAACTCCACCGCCTCGCCCGAAGTCCGCAACATGGGCTTTGGCGCAGGAATGGGCCTGCCCAACATCCAGAAGAACGTCGACAAACTCAACGTCCAATCCACTGTGGGCGTGGGAACGACGGTTGAGATGGAGGTTAATTTCATGTAGGGATTTGCTTCGCAAAGAAATCTGCCAAAAATCAGTATTAAAATCAATCAAAAATCAAATTACAACCACAAATGATTTTGTAAGATTTTGAAAAACAGATTTTTGAATGATTTGGCTGCGCCGAATGCAAAGCATTTCTACACGAAGTGTATCGCATAAACAATTCAACGATTCAACAAACAACAATTCAACGATATGGACAAGATTCCGTTTTTCCACGCCCTAAAAATCGACGAGGACACCTGCATAGGCTGTTCGCGTTGCATGAAGATTTGCCCCACTGAGGCATTGCGCGTGCGCGACGGCAAGGCCGTTCTGATTCCCGACCGTTGTGTCGATTGCGGCAATTGCTTCAAGGTGTGCCCCACCCGCTCCATCTTTGTCGAGCAAGACGATTTCGAGGCCATCTTCAACTTCCCCGTCCGCGTAGCTTTGGTGCCTGCGGTCTTCATGGGCCAATTCCCTAACGACATTACCGTGTCGCGCATCTACAGCATACTCAAGGAGTTAGGATTTACACACATCATCGAGGCAGAATCGTCCATACCTGTTTACACGGCGGCCAAAAAGAAATACGCCGCCGAAAATCCCGACATCAAACCGCTGATTTCGACCTTCTGTCCCGCCATCGTGCGCCTGATTCAGGTGAAATTCCCAGGCCTCACTGAGAACCTCATCCCGCTGCGGGCTCCCATTGACATTACGGCCATGTATATCCGCCGAAAAATCAAGGAGGAAATGGACTTGAAGGACGACCAAATCGGCATTTTCTACATCACGCCTTGCGCGGCCAAGATCGCTGCCGTGAAAAATCCCGTGGGCGAGGAAAAGTCGTTGGTTGACGGGGTGATTAATATGGACTTGCTTTACAACCGCGTCTATCACGAAATCAAAAAGCAAGGCCACGGTTACAAGGAGCAGAAGCTGCCCGTTTCGCAACTCTCCGCCGACGGTGTGTTGACCTCATTGACTAACGGCGAGCGTCGCCTCTCCGATGCCAAACACTCCTACTCCATCGACGAAATCCATAATGTCATTGAGTTTTTGGAAAAGGTTGAAAACGAGGAGATTGAAGATGTCGATTTCCTCGAATTGCGGGCCTGCGACCAAAGTTGTCCTGGCGGCATCCTGACCTGCGACAACCGTTTTCTCATCTGCGAGCGGGTGTTCGGCCGTGCCCGCAAAATCGCCGACCGCGAGCGCAAGGGCGAACAGACCAAAGACCACGAATTGGAGGAAGAACGCAACTACCTGATGCGCCACATGAAGGTGGACGAAATCCATCCGCGCAGTATGCTCGTCTTGGACGACAACATCGCCGTCGCCTTGGAGAAAATGAAGAAAATCGACGAATACCGCGCCCGCCTGCCCCAGACCGACTGCGGCATTTGCGGTGCGCCCACCTGCGACGCCCTCGCCCGCGACATCGTTTGCGACAACGCCGAACTCACCGACTGCGTCTTCATCCAGCGCAACCTCGAAGCCCGTGGCAACATGGACGTCCACGAATCCCTCAAAATCATGGAGGTGATTTGGGGCAAGGCCAAGATGAATGACTATGTGAAGAAGAAGTAGTTCCTTTCCTTACTTATACAAAAAAAACGACCGCCCCCGAAAAGAGGGCGGTCGTTTTTCATTCAGGCAACCTGAAACAATCATTCGCCTTTCTGGGCTTTCTCTTGCTTCTCAAGGTTTTCCTTCAGGCCAGCGAGGACTTCGAGGTCGCCGAGGGTGCTGTGTTCAATGTTTTCATTGATTTCCTTCACGGTACGCTTGGCTTGCTTGGCGGCCTTTTCGGCTGCCTTTTCCTCTGCGCTCTTGGCGGAAACTTCCTTCTCTTCCTCGACCTTAGGCAGGGCAAGGATGATCTTCTTGCTTTCCTTGTTGAACTCAAGAACCTTGAACTCGAGGCTATCGTCCACCTTGGCGTTGGTGCCGTCTTCCTTCTTCATGTAGCGGCTCGGGCAGAAGCCTTCCACGCCGTAAGGCAGGCTGACGACGATGCCCTTGTCGGAGGCGCTGATGACGGTGCCTTGGTGCATCGAACCAACGGTGAACACGGTCTCGAACACATCCCAAGGATTCTCCTCAAGTTGCTTGTGGCCGAGGCTGAGGCGGCGGTTCTCTTGGTCGACGTCGAGGACGACGACATCGATGCTTTCGCCAACCTTGGTGAACTCAGCAGGATGCTTGATTTTCTTCGACCAACTGAGGTCGCTGATGTGGATCAGGCCGTCGACGCCTTCTTCCAATTCGACGAAGATGCCGAAGTTGGTGAAGTTGCGCACGGTGGCGGTGTGCTTCGAGCCAATCGGGTAGCGGTCGGTGATGTTGGCCCACGGGTCGGGCATCAACTGCTTCATGCCGAGGCTCATCTTGCGCTCTTCGCGGTCGAGGGTGAGGATCTTGGCCTCCACCTCGTCGCCCACCTTCAGGAAGTCCTGAGCGGTGCGGAGGTGCTGCGACCACGACATTTCCGACACATGGATAAGACCTTCAACGCCGGGGGCAATCTCAACGAATGCGCCGTAGTCGGCGATGACGACCACTTTACCTTTAACGGTGTCGCCCACCTTGAGGTTGGCGTCAAGGGCATCCCACGGATGAGGCGTGAGCTGCTTGAGACCCAAGGCGATACGCTTCTTGTTGTCGTCGAAGTCGAGGATGACGACCTTGATCTTCTCGTCCAACTTGACCACTTCTTCGGGGTGCGTGATGCGGCCCCAGCTGAGGTCGGTGATGTGGATAAGACCGTCGACGCCACCGAGGTCGATGAACACGCCATAGCTGGTGATGTTCTTGACCACGCCTTCGAGGACTTGACCCTTCTCGAGTTTGCTGATGATCTCGGCCTTCTGGGCTTCGAGTTCGTCCTCGATGAGGGCTTTGTGAGAAACAACCACGTTCTTGAACTCTTGGTTGATTTTCACGACTTTGAATTCCATCACGCTGTCAACAAATACGTCGTAGTCGCGAATCGGCTTGACATCGATTTGCGAACCGGGCAGGAAGGCTTCGAGGCCGAACACTTCGACGATGAGGCCACCCTTGGTGCGGCTCTTGACGTAACCGTTGACGATTTCGCCACTTTCGTAGGCTTCGTTGACGCGATCCCACGACTTGAGGATGAGGGCTTTCTTGTGCGAAAGAACGAGTTGGCCGTTGGGGCCTTCTTGGTTCTCAACGTACACTTCCACCTTGTCGCCCACCTTCAGGTTGGGGTTGGTGCGGAATTCAGCAACAGGGATAACACCATCCGACTTGAACCCGATGTTGACGACGACTTCGCGGTCGGTGATGGTCACCACAGTGCCTTCAATAACCTCGTGGTCGGCGATTTGGTTCATTGTGCCTGCATACTTGTCTTCAAGTTTCTTTCGCTCGTCAGCCGTGTAGTTGTCGAACTTCTTGTGCGAAGAGGTCCAGTCGAAATCCTCGGCGGGAACCGGCTTCGGTCTTGGGGTTTTCACTTTCTTCTCAACCGGCTTTTCAGCGGCTTGTTCAACGACTGGCTTTTCTTCTGCTGGCATGGCCTCGTTGATGATGTTTTCGTTTTCTGCCATTTTTTAATTTTTGTCTTTTGTTGTACTCGCCGACGTTCCAGAACCCCGCCGCGAGGAGGTTAAACCTTTGATTACCAACCCGAACCGCTGATGTTGCCATCTTTCCGGATGGCGGCTGGATTGAGCCTGCAAAAATAGGAATTATTTCAATACGCCCGCGCTTCCTAACGAATTATTTTTCAAAAAGAAAACCTATTCTTTCTCGGCTTGCTTTGCGCGGATTTCTTCCAACAGGTTTTTCGCTTTTTCAACATATTGGTCGAATGCGGCGTGGCTAAGTTCCGCCATCGTTTGGTATTTCTCCAAACTCTCTTGCGCCAATTGCTCTGCTTCAATAAGTTTTCCTTGTTCCATTCGAAAAAACGCAAGATTGAAAAGCGTCATCGCCACATCCGGCAGGTAGGCTTCGGGGCTGGCTTCCGCCAACTTCCGACGAATCTCCAACGCCTCACCGTACTCCTTCTCCGCGTCGCCGTGCTTGCCTGTATCATAATGGAGAGCGCCCAAATTGTTCAACGTCGTCGCCACATCCGGCAGGTAGGCTTCAGGACTAACTTCCGCCAACTTCCGACGAATCTCCAACGCCTCACCGTATTCCTTCTCCGCGTCGCCGTGCTTGTCTGTATCATAATGGAGAGCACCCAGATTGTTCAGCGTCTGCGCCACATCAGGCAGGTAGGCTTCGGGGCTGGTTTCCGCCAACTTCCGAAATATGGTCAAAATCTCACTAAACTCCTTTTCCGCCTCTGCATATTTGCCAGTATCTTGATGAAGAAGGCCCAAATTACCTAATGTATACGCCACATTCGGCAGGTAGGCTTCGGGGCTGGCTGCCGCCAACTTTTGGTATTTCTCCAGCACTTCTTCATAGACACATTGTGAATCAGCAAATTGGTTGTTATCCTGAAGAAAACGGGCTTGTTTAAAGAGCAATTCAGCAAGTTCAGAAACATTGTAGCAATTTCGAGCGTGAAGCACTGCCTGTTCATATAGTTCTTTGCACTCACTAACCCAATTCTTTACTTTTGCAACAGACAGGTATTGGATACGCAGCACGATGGTTTCAATCTTAGCACGATATTTTTCCTTTGCTTTGTCGGCCAAGGCTTTGGCAGTTTCAAAGTCCTTTTCACATTGGGCTGCATCAGCAAATATCTCTTCGCGGTTCAAGATGTCAAGGGCTTTATGATAATTGCCTTCTTCAAACTCCTTTTGGGCCAAGGCAACCCGTTTGTCGTCAGGGTCGGCAGTGGTAATTCTTGTAATGGTTTGCGCCATTTCCATTAGGGCTTTTTCAAAATTCTGGAGTTCTTTCTTTTTTTCTGACAACTCCTTTTCAAGCAAAGGTATACTTGAACTTTTAGGATTTGAAGTTTTCAACGAAAGCAAATCCTTTTCCAAATCCGAAACTTCTTTGCTCAATTTCTGGTATGGCTTGTTGTTATAGGCCAAAGACAGGTTGGAAATATTGCCCAATTCCTGTCCATCCAACATAATCTTGGAATCTTGAATGGACAATTTGGCAGCAGGGAGATTTTTGCCAATGAAAAACAAGAGAAAATCGCTCTCAACACCTTCTATGCCACGATACGAGGAATAGAATTTTTCGCTATGCTTTTTTGCGAAACCATTTTTGACTTTTATTAGTTTTTCAAATTCTTTTTTCCCCTTTTCATCCTTCGGCATATCACCATCTTTCACGTCTTTGAAATAAACCACCAATCTGGTTATTTTTCCACCTCCAAAGCGTTCATTATATGCAATCTCCAGTTCTTCTTTGCTGTATTTACCTGCCTTTCTCCAAAACAAGACAATGCACTCGTCACAATTTTTCAGAATCTTGTTGTATTCATCTTGGCTACGTTTATCAGGTAAAGCAGGGTCGGCAAATTCCCAAGCCTCCACATCAATCTGAAAACCAAATTTCGCGAGGACTTTGTTTATTTTGATTGTGTATTGGAAAAAATCATTCCTCTCATCTGCCAACTCATTGCTGCTGGCCAAGAAAACCTTATAGTGATTCAATTGCTTTGTTTCCATACTGTTAGTTTTTATGGCGCAAAAATAAGTTTTTTCCCCGTTCACCATCAGACTTCAACAAAAAACCATCAACATTTCCCTCAGAAGTTATCAACACCCCAATGTTGAAAAAAAATCGAAAACAAAATGGGATGCACCCGCTTCAGTCAACAACAAATTCCTAATTTTGAAACTTGGAACAATTATATCTTATATTGAAGTTAAAACATTAAGTATCAAATAATTAAATCTTATTAAAATGAAACAAAAACTGACTTTTTTGCTGACAGCCTTTTTGCTGTTGATGGGAACCGCCTTGTTTGCCCAATCGAGGACGGAAGCCTCCATCGACTTTGCCGAGCAAGGCTACGAAAACGCCCAAAACATGGACGGCGTCGTCATCGACATTGACGACAATGTTACCGTCGTGTTCAACAAAGGCACGGGCAGCAACCCTCCCAAGTATTACAACACTGGCACGGCCATCAGAGTTTATGGAGGCAACAATTTTGTGGTCGCCTCCACGGGAAGCATCAGTTCCATCACGCTCTCTTTCGCCTCTGGAGAAGGCACCAATGAAATCACCACCGATGTCGGCACTTTTGAATCTCCCACTTGGACGGGCGAAGCCAATGAGGTGACCTTCACCATCGAAGGCACTTCGGGACACCGCCGCATTTGCGCTATGACGGTGACTTACGACACGGGCGGCCAGCAACCAACCGTGGCCACCCCGACCTTCAACCTTGCCGGAGGTTCTTATTTTGAGGCCCAATCGGTGAGCATCAGTTGCACCACTGAAAATGCCGAAATCCGCTACACCACGGACGGCACCGACCCGACCGAATCCAGCAGCCTCTACACTTCACCCTTGACCATCAGCGAAACCACCACCGTGAAGGCCAAGGCATGGAAAGAAGGCTACACCGCCAGCAATATCGCTTCGGCCACCTACACCTTCCCCACCCTGCTCACCATCGCCGAAGCCCGCGCCCTTGAGGTCAACGAGTATGCTATGGTGCAAGGTGTGGTCAATTTCATCGACAACCGCAACATCTATGTTCAGGACGCTACGGGCGGCATCTGCCTCTTCCTGAACAACAATACCGTGCCTTCAGAACTTGCCCTTGGTGACATGGTGCAAGCCTACGGCAAACGCGCCAACTACAACGGCCTCAAGGAGTTGTCGAACATCAACGGCAACAATTCCAGCGAGTTCAGCATCCTTTCCTCAAACAATCCGCTGCCTTTGGTCACCAAGACCATCGCAGAAATCAACGAAGGCGGCGACGAAGCCCTGCAATGCACCCGCGTGATGATTGAGGCGGCCACCATCGGGGCCATCAATACCAGCGGCAACACCCCGCTCACGCAAGGCGAAAACAGCACCAATATTTATAAGGTGCCTGAACTGACGGGCATCGAGGAAGGCGATTTGGTGGATGTGATTGGCGTGGTGGGTTATTTCAATGCAGCCCAAATCCGTGTGGCGTTGGCCTCGGATGTGACCTTGAACACGCCCGTCCAGCCCGAACCCGAACTGAGCGCAAACCTCAACGAACTCACCGGCTTCACCTACACTTACGAAGAAGGTCCTTCCGAAATCATGGATTTCCAGTTGAGCGGCAACAACCTTTTCGGCTCCGCTTTTGTTTATCCTTCGGAGAATTTCGAGGTTTCCATTTTGGGCGGGAGTCTTTTCTCTGCCGAAAACCCCATCGTCATTTACAACTCCGGCCATTTCAGCAACTTCAACATTTATGTGCGCATGAAAGCAGGTCTTGAAGTCGGCACTTACAGCGAACAGGTTTATGCCGTCACCGAAGGAGCCGACACCTTGTTAATTAATGTCGCGGGCGAAGTGACGGGCGGCGAGCCTACCCCGCCTACCCCACCCACACCCGAAGGCGAATATGTCCGCATCAGCGATTTGAGCCAACTCACGGAAGGCTGCTTTGTGGTTTTCGCTGCACGCTTTGATGAAAATGCCACCGACTATTACGCCATGAGCAACCAATCGTCGGGCAAGCTCACGGGCGTGTTGTTCACCTCGACTACCGACGAGGGTAACGAGATTCTTCCCACATCCATCACGGACGAGGAAAGCAACTATTATTGGACAGTCGGCGTAACCGCCAATGGCTACACCTTCACCAATGCCGCTGGCGAAATGATTGGTTACACTTCGGGCACCAACTTTGCCACGGGCGGCGACAACACCGAATGGACCATCACCATCCAAACCTCTGAAGAAGGTGCCATGTTGCCCAACTACACCGGTTTCGTGGTGGGCAATGTCAACAACCCGCTCAGGGCTTTCGCTTTGAACAGCAACCATAACTTTGGCCCTTACCACATCCAAAACATGAATGGCAGCGGTTACAACTTCTTCCTCGACCTCTTCGTAAAGTCCGAAGGTGGCGAGCCGCCCGTACCGCCCACACCCACCGTGGTCACCCCGACCTTCACCCCTGACGCTGGCACTTATTATGAAGTTCAAGAAGTCACCATCAGTTGCACAACCGACGGTGCCACCATCCATTACAGCACGGTTTCAGCAAACGGCCCTTGGACGGAATACACCGAAGCCATTACCGTGGAGGAAAGCATGACGATTTGGGCCTACGCCGAAAAGGAAGGCTACAACGACAGCGATATTGCCGAAGCCACCTATACCATCCAACTTGGTGCGGTCACCATCTTCAACCAAGACTGGGAAGGCGAAATGAACGGCTGGACATTTGTCACTGTTGAAGGCAACAAGCCCTGGACTGTCGGTGAGCATCAAGGCAACCATTACGCTTACGCCAACGGTTACAACGGCGGCGTCAATGAGCAATGGTGCATCTCCCCCGCGTTCAACATGCACGATTACGACAATGTAATCTTGTCGTTCAGAAATGCCAAGAACTACACTGGTCCGGATTTGGAACTGAAATACTCAACCAATTACGATGGTGTTGACCCGACAACAGCCAATTGGTGGACATTTGATTTCAACATGTCGCCAGGGTCATACACTTGGGTTGAGTCAGGCGATATACACATTAGCATTACCCCATATCCAGCCCACGACTGCTACATCGCTTTCAAATACACCTCAACAGAAACCGAGGCAGCGGCTTGGGAAGTTGACGACATCACACTCATTGGATTCACCACTGTCCCGAATCTTACCACAACACCAAACTCATTGTCAGGGTTCACCCATGTTGTAGGTGAAGGTCCGTCAGAATCACAGTATTTCACTTTGTCGGGAGTCAACATCGGTCCGGCGCCGGGTGGCGGCTCAACAGGTAGCGTGATCATTCAATCCATGGAAAACGAATTTGAAATTTCTTTTGACAACGAGGAATTTACATGGCAACTCTACATTGATGACATCGCTGGAACGCTCCCACCCACCCCAGTTTATGTGAGAATGAACGGTTCGGAAGTCGGCCAATATAGTGGTGTTATTAACATTCACTCATCTTCATCAGATCAAACCACCGTAACTTTGAATGGCACCGTCACCGAGCCGCCTGTTCCGGGTGGCGATTATGTCCGAATCTTGGATGTCGCCCAACTTGCGGCGGGCAACAAAGTCATTTTGGCTTCGCGCTACAACGAAACGACGGATGCCTACTTGGCCATCGAAAGCACCCCATCGAGCGGCAAACTTGCCACAACCGAGTTCACGAGCGAGATGAGTGGCACTGACGAAATCATCCCCGCCAATATCTTGGCCGACGAGGACAACTATTATTGGACGGTGGGCCTCACTGCCGACGGCTACACCTTCACCAATGCCAACGGCGACACGATTGGCTACGGCAACAGCGGCACCAACTTCGTGATGAACAGCGAAAAGACCCTTTGGACCATTACCAACGGCATTTCAGAAGAAGGCTCATTGGTGCCCAACTACCAAGGCTTCAACATCGTTAATGCCACCACCGAAAACCGTGCTTTTGCCTTGCGTGTCACCGAAACGGAAAACATCGTGAAAGCCTACGCCACCAGCAATATGGCCAATGGCGAGTACAACTTCTTCTTAGACATCTTTATGCAAGGCGAAGGCGGCGAACCGCCCATTCCTACCGTGGCTGCCCCGACTTTCAACCCTGCGGGAGGCACTTACTATGAGCCACAAAACGTGACCATCAGTTGCGCTACAGAAGGTGCCACCATCTGGTACAGCCTAATTTCAGGAAACGGTCCTTGGACTCCCTACACTGAACCCATCCCCGTTGAAGAGTTTGCATCCATCTGGGCCTACGCCTCGAAGGAAGGCTACAACGACAGCCCTGTCGTCAACGCGGAATACATCATCCAAGACGACATCGTCATCATTTTCTGGCAAGAATGGGAAAACGACTGGGAGCCTTGGCAGGGCTGGACTGAACGCTGCACAATGGGCGACTCACTCTGGCGCGTCGCTTCATACGGCGGCAACCATTATGCTTACGCCAACGGCTACAACCATCCTCAAACCATTGACTGGCTCATCTCGCCTGCCTTCGATTTGGATAGTTACGAGGATGTGGTACTGACCTTTAATACCGCCAAGAACTATAACGGTCCCGACCTCGAAGTGTTCTTCTCCAATGATTACGACGGCGAAAATCCTGATGGTGCAACTTGGATTCCCTTGCCGTGCGAACTCTCTGAAGGTGGTTGGAACTGGGTTGCATCGGGCGACATCAGCCTCGACGAATTCAGCGGCTCGAACTGCTACATTGGCTTCAAATACACCAGTGACGAAGACGCAGCTGGTTGGGAGGTTGACGACATCAAACTTGCCTCTGGAAGCACTTCGCCCACCCCAACTCTCATTGCCACACCTAATTACCTTGGTGACTTTAGCTATGTTGTAGGTAATGGCCCGTCAGAATCACAGAGTTACGTCTTATCAGGTGTCAACCTCGAAGATGACGGCGAAATCACTATTGTTTCGTGCTCATTTTACGAGATTTCTATGGATAATGAAACATTTGGCGGAGTTCTCACTTTCCCGTGTACCGACCTGCCTACGACCATCTATGTCCGCATGATGGAAGGCCTTGCACCTTATACATACGATGGAGTTTACATCCTCAATACATACGCTTACGAAGACGACTATGTATATGTAGCCGTCAATGTGTCTGGCATCGTCCACTACGAATACGAGCCGGTGATGACAGCATTGATGCCACTTTATATCCAAGGCAACAACGGCTCGAACAACAACCGAGTGCCAATGGCTGCCCCCGTACAATTTGCCAACCTTGAGCCTAACACCACCTATCGCTACACTAACCAATTCGTTGACGACAACGACGGTCCCGAAACTGCTGGCGCCGGCAATGTGATTTATGCCAATCCTGAAGGCTTCTATCGCAGCACCAGCCCAAGCCTTGCCACCGAAGGCGGCTATGGTGAGTTCACCACCGACGAAGAAGGTCATGCTATGGTATGGCTTATGAACGAGCCTACGGCCAATGCCCGCTTCACGCCCGGCAACCATGTCTATCTGCGCGTACGCCTCAACGGTGGAGGAGATGGGACAATGCCTGCCTACTTCTTCACCTCGGAAGATTACGCCACTGTGCTCAACTTCGGCAACGAATATGATGAAAATCAAGGCACTGCCTTCTATGCCAAGAGCGATGAGGCTTCCATGAGTTTCGCCCAAATGTACGCTGCGGAGGATGAACTTCGTCCGGTTTACTCCACGAGCATTGAAACCACAGGCGTGGACTATGGCAGCATCAACCAGTACGCCGACTTCTACAAGGAAGAAGTGGCTGGCAAGGATGGCTGGTTTGGCGGCATCATGCCCAATGACAACAACGATGGAATCAACTTCATTTTGGTCTTCGACATGGATAACAATCTCGTTAGCGGATATTACACCACAGAAGGACAATGGTCGCCCAATGCCAACACCGTCAACCCGACCAACGGCCTCAACGAACCCATCTTCATCGACCTGACAGATGTCGGTGTTGGGGAATCCGCAGAAACCAATGTGAAGATTTGGAGCACCGACAACGAATTCATCATCGAGAACGGCGACAACAGCCACTACACGATGACCGTCTACAACGTGCTCGGCCAACCGATGATGCAGCAGCAAATCAACGCGGGCAGCACCCAACGCATTGGCCACAGCCTTGCTACTGGCTTGTATGTCATCAGTTTGCAGAACAACCAGAACAAGGTTGCCGTAAAAGTAATCGTGAAGTAATCGCAATGCTTTTAAAGGCAATGAAAAAAAGTCCGGGAGTCGGTTTGGCTCTCGGACTTTTTCTTTGCAGTGATTTGGCTTTTAGAACTTTATCTCAAATCCAATGCTCCTGAACTTTTCCGTTGTAACTGCCTTGTTGTATTCGGGCAAAAGATTGGTATAGACCCGAACACCATGAATAATGCCTAACACATTGGTAATGATACTTATGCCTGCCTCAAGTTTCCACGGGTTGAACAAGGAGCGAGCATTTTCGCCTATGGAACCTTGATTGCCAATGCTCGGAAAGCGTGTAATAAGTTGAGCATCAACCAAATATCCAAATTTAATATCCATTGAAAGGCCGAAGGATTTTTTCTTGTCAAAGTAATAGTAGAGTTCTGCGGGGATACATAAGTAAGTGGAAACAAGTTTGTCATGTTGGGTCATTTCGGGGTTTTCAATAATCTCCAAACCGTTTTCTCCTATTTTCACGGGATAATCCATCCAACGTTGGTTGAGATTCACTTGCAGACCTGTTGACAAACTAAGATGCGGGGTGAACACGAAACTCGTCAACAAGCCGAAGGGAACGTCAAGACCACCAGAACTGGTATAAGGGCTGTTGCGATTCACAGGGTTGAGTCCATTTCGATAGCCAACACCGAGGCCAATGCCCAAAGTATTGCCCCAAATGCGATTGCGTTCCGTGGTAACAGGCTGTCCGTCTTCCAACTTCGTTGTGATGATGATTGGATTCTCTTTCACATAATACCAACTCGGCCTTTCATAAATGTCAATGTGGATTTTTCCTTCTTTCAGGCATGTTCCATATTGAAATTCAGCATTATGCCGAGCAATATGGATGTCGCCACTTCCGCAAATAGTGTCGATGTTCAAACGGCTGCGTTCTCCCATTTCGAAATGCGGGTCGCCTTGGCAAACCAGCTTTTTGATGCTCAGATCGGCTTTTTCTCCGAGTTCAATGTACACTGGTTCAGCGTTTTCCGGAATGTCGATTTGCTCTGCCATAGCGGTGGACTTGTCAAAAGCATTGATTTTCCTGAAACCCAGACGACCTTCCAATTCCACCACCGTGCCTTTGGGCAGTATGGTGTTTTCGAGGATGGTCAGTGTGTCGCCAGTGAAGTTGCAGACACGAGTTTCATTGGCGATTCCAGCGAACCGCTCGGGAACCACGACAGCAAGGCGGTAGGAATCCGTGTTTCGATTCATAAGCCGCACATCCCAACCTGCGCCAATCTCCAAATAGCCAATGGGGTGGTTGATGGTTTGCTCGATTGCGATTTCTTCTTGGGCAATGCCTAACCTGGTCAGGCAAAGCGACATAATTAATAAGGTGATGCGTTTCATTTTTTATAAATTTTAATTGTTAATTAGTTAATTTTCAAGGTTGATTTCCATTGCCAACATACCATTTTTCATATTGGGGTCTTGCGGCTGCCCGAAGATGGTCTTGTTTTCCAAATCTGGCTTGGTTTTTGGTTCGGCGGTCGGTATTCCGCGCTTATCATAACCCACCAAGTTTTCACTTCGGATGATTCTCCGTTTGGGTTGTTGCACGGCTAATGGCTCTTCAGGAAGGATTGTCGGCTCTTCCGTTTGAACCTTCGCTGTATCCAATATTTCCTCTAAAGGCTCAGCCTCTTCCGTTGGTTTCTCCTCTTTGGCTTTGGCCTTTTTCTGCTTAACGGGTTTCACTTCCGCAATCGGTTCCTCGGCAAAGACCGATTCTTCAAAGACGGTTATTTCTTCCAATCTGGAAATCGCTGTATCGACAGGAACAACCTCCTCCGCAAACCATTCTTTTTCTCTAATCTGTTCTTGCTTTGTTGTCGGTTTCAGCAACAACCAAACCGCCAGACAAGCCGCTGCCGCGCCTAAAGTCCACCACAATGGGTATAACTTGCGTCGCTTTGCGTCATTGCGAGCGGAACACCGTGGAGCGCGGCAATCCATTTGCTGTGTTTTCGTGGATTGCTTCGTCGTACCTCCTCGCAATGATGTACCCGATGCTTCAAGGCCATCCAACAAATCGCCGAGTTCCTTTTGCCGGCGGGCATTTCGTCCGTGTTCTTCTAATGCGTCAAGCAGTTGCTTGAGTTCGTCGTTTATTTCATTTTCTTCTTTCATCGTTAATCGTTTTTGAGTTGTTCGATTGCATTTCTGAGTGCTTTGTAGGCCCGCGAAAGGGTCGTGTAAAGGTGCGTGCTGCTCATCCCCGTCGCTTGCTCGATTTCAGCGTTGCTCATTCCTTGTTCGTATTTCATCAGGATGGCGTCGCGTTGGCGTTTTGGTAGGCGGTCAACAAGTTGTCGCGCCAATTGGTAGCGTTCTTCCGAAAGGTCGTCGGGCGAGGGTTCCGTCAGCATCAGGCTTTCCGTGTCGATGGGGACGGTGGGACGTTGTTTCCGAAGTTGGTCGATGCAGCGGCGTTTCACGACAGTGCCCCACAACGATTTCAGGTCGGCGGAGTCGTCCCATTCCTTGCGTTTCTCCCACAAACTGACCACGGCATCCTGCACGGCATCGGAGGCGTTGTCGGCATCGCCGAGCAGTTGTTCCGCCAACTTCTGCAAATAAGGCTGCCATTGCAGCACCCGGTTTCTGAATTCCTGATCGGTCATTTTCCGCTTCTTTCTATTTGATAATCGTAGAAAGTCGGGAAATCTTACACTTTATTGGAAAAAATTAATGCAATTTCGTCCGCTTAATCAAGTAACTCGTCAACACTTGATTATAGTCCTTATTAATATCGGCCTCAACATAGTCGATTTGGTATTGGTAGCAATGGCGCAATAGGGCCTCCTTGCGCTCAGTCATAATCTTTTTGTAGGTTTCCTGAACCTCTATGGGGTTGAGTTTCAGCGTGTCGCCCGTCTCCAAATCGACGAAACGGTACGGGCGGTTCTCGAAGTCTAAGTTTTGTTCCAAATCGCTGTCAAACACGTGGAACAAAATGACTTCGTGCTTGTTGTATTTCAAATGCTCCAAGGCCTCAAACATCGGCTTGTAGTCGGCAAGGCCATCAAGCATATCGGTGAAAATCACCACGAGACTGCGGCGATGCGTCATTTCAGCAATCTGATGCAGGCATTGCGGCGTTGATGTGGTTTTGCGGTTGTTTTTGTCGTAATCGTCAATCAATTTCTCCAATTCGCTATAAATCAACTTATTGTGAACCATTGACGACTTGGCTGGCTCATGGAAGGCAATCGTTTCGTCAAACAAGTCCAAGCCTACGGCATCGCGCTGGCGGCGCATCAGTTCCATCAGCGAGGCGGCAGCATAAATGGAGAAAAAGAGTTTGTTAGGATGCTCAAAGTCAACCTTTTGCCTCACGGGAAAGCACATACTTGAACTTTGGTCGACGACCAATTGGCAGCGCAGGTTGGTTTCCTCCTCGTAGCGTTTCACGAAGAGTTTCTCCGTGCGGCCATAGAGTTTCCAGTCGATATGACGGATGGGCTCGCCCGTGTTGTAGAGGCGATGTTCGGCAAACTCAACGGAAAAACCGTGGAAAGGACTCTTGTGTAAACCCGTGATGAATCCCTCCACAATTTGTCGTGCCAAAAACTCAAGGCTGCCGAACTGCGTGAGCCGGTTCCTATCGATTGAAAAGTCCAAGATTGAATGCGGAATTAGGAATGCGGAATTAGGAATGCAGAGTATTCCGCATTCTGCATTCCGCATTCCGAATTACACTATTAGAACAGCTTCTCTAATTTCTCCACAAACACCTTCTTGGGAGCGGCTCCGACGTTCTTGTCGACGGGCTGTCCACCCTTGAAAAACAGGACTGTGGGGATGTTCATAATGCCATACTTGCCAGCTGTGCCGGGACATTCCTCCACGTCGCATTTCACGGCAATCACCTTGCCTGCATATTCTTCCGAGAGTTCTTCGATGATGGGTTCAACCTTCTTGCAAGGGCCGCACCAAGTGGCACCAAAGTCCACCATCACAGGGAGTTCCGATTTCAGGACGACTTCTTCAAAACTGTCGTCAGTCATTTGAATTACTGCCATAGTTTTAATTTGTTAAGTTTGTATTCTTTTAATTTTGAGTTTGCAAAAGTAATAAAAAATCCCGAACTGTCAAAATTCTACAAAAACCAACCCGTTTCATTTCTAACAAATCATCATCTCCAGTGAGCAAAAACTCCGCTTTAGAAGCCATCGCCAACTCCAACAGATAATCGTCTTTGGGATCTCTACAGCGAGCCGGAATCTCTTTCAATTCAACAGCATCTGAAATCCCCTTCAAAAACTCCAAAAACGCTTCTACTTCATTCAGGTTAAAATAACGGGAAAACTTTGGCCTATTGGCAACTTTGCGAATCTCTTCGATTAGAGATTGCGAAACAACAATCGTAAACAGAGGAGAAACAAGAATTTCCCTCAGTTCAACAGACCTTTTCCCAATAAGCAAACTGATGAAAAGATTCGTGTCAATAACAATCCTAATTGGCTTGCTTGCTTGCTTCATACATTTCTTTCCTAACTGCCTTACATTCATCAATTATTTCTTGTTCAGAAATATCAGCAACCGCCTCTGTACGAACTGCTTTCAGCAATTGATCAAGTTGTTTTGCACGCTTTTCGGATACACTAATCTCGTTCTCTGTCGAAGGTTCTTCCACAACCTCAGTCGTACTAAACCTCCATCCCATCGAGCGTAGCATTTGCATAAACCAACCTTCTTGCATCGCTGGCACATGAACCGTCATAGTAGTCATAATTCCATGATTTTATGCTGCAAAAATAACAATTTTTCCTAAACCAATCATCTTAAATCAAATTCCACGAAGTCCACAAAAGGCTTCTTTTCGAGCAAAGGCAGCACCTCCTGAGCATTAATCGCGCCTTTTACAGGGGTCATGTTGCAGGACTTTTTGCCTAACGGGTCGACAAGATGAATCTTATAGTTCTGTTTTCCAACATTTTGCTTTATCAACTTGACAAATTCCTCCATCTCGGCCTGACCCATTTCAGCCACATTGAGCGTAAGGTAAACCGTCTTTGAAGTGCTTTCCAACAGCGAATCCAGCAAACGGACTTCGGTAAAACGCACCTCAAGCGTCGAAGGAGCCGCGTTGGGGTCTTGACCAGGACGCGGGAAGGGTCTGTCCAAAGTGCCGTAAAGCATCACAAACGAGTTGACCGTCAGCAAGTTTCTGCAATTCAGGTAGTTCTCCTTGAACAAGGCAAACTGCAACGCGCCGCTTTGGTCTTCGATGGTGAAGCGCCCATAAGGATTGCCGTTTTTGGCCGTAAACTCCTCTGCACGAGTGATTTGTCCGCCAAGGCGCACCGCTCTTCTGAGGTTTTTCTCCACATCGTTCATGGCGTTTTTCAAGCCTTCCACGTCACAATTGGCGAAATATTTCAGCGGCAGGTGATAAACTTCCATCGGGTGCGAGGAAATATAGAAACCCAAAGCCTCCTTTTCCATCTCCAACTCTTTCATTTTCGACCACGGCTCGCAGTCGGGCAGCGGCATGGAGAAAGCCTCCTCTGCCCCACCCTCGTCGCCACCGAAACCGAAGAGATCCATTTGGGATGAGTTCTTGCGCTCGTTGTAGGAAGCCACCATGCGCAAAGCCTTTTCGGAGAACGGCGAGGACTCGTTGGGCGCAATGTTAAACAGCATGGCACGATGGAAACCCTTGAAACTGTCGAAGCAACCCGCCATACCCATACTCTCCAACGCCCTGACATTAAAGGCTTTATCTGCAATACGCATCAAAAAGTCGCCAAAGTCCTTGAACTTGCCATTGGCTTCGCGCTCGGCAACAATACCAGACACAACCGCCTCACCCACGTTCTTGATGCCGCCCATGCCGTAGCGGATTTCGCCCTTTTCGTTGACCGAAAACGTGTATTCCGACTCATTCACATCGGGACCTAACACCGCGATTTTCATGCGTTTGCACTCCTCGGTCATGAAGTTCACTTTCTTGATGTCGCCCAATTCGTTGTTCAAGACCGCCGCCATGAACTCAGCGGGATAGTGCGCCTTGAGGTAGGCCGTTTGGTACGACACCCACGAATAGCAGGCCGCGTGCGACTTGTTGAAAGCATAGGAAGCAAACTTTTTCCACTCCTCCCAAATCTTTTCGAGGCGTTTTTTCACCTCGTCTTCGGGAAGGTTTTCGGTTTTGGTCAACTTGGCCACACCTTGTTTCATGAACTTGCCGTAAAGTTCCTCCATCTTGGCCAACTGCTTCTTACCCATTGCCTTGCGGAGTGTATCTGACTCGCCTCGCGTGAAGTCGGCCAACTCGCGCGAAAGCAACATCACCTGCTCCTGATACACGCAAATGCCGTAGGTGTCCTTTAGGTACTTCTCCATGCAATCAAAGTCGTATGTGATTTGTTGTCGGCCTTGCTTGCGGGCGATAAAGTCGGGAATGTTGTCCATCGGGCCGGGACGGTAAAGGGCGTTCATTGCGATGATGTCGCCGATGACAGAAGGCTGCAACTCACGCAGGTATTTCTGCATTCCGGGCGATTCAAACTGGAACGTGCCGATGGTGTTGCCCGCCGAGTACAACTCGTAGGTTTCCTTGTCGTCAATCGGGATGTGGTCGAGGTCGATTTCGATGCCGCGCGTTTTCTTGATGTTGCGCAGCGCATCCTTTATTAATGTAAGCGTCTTCAGGCCCAAGAAGTCCATCTTAATCAATCCGACGGTTTCAATGACATGGCCATCGTATTGAGTTACAACGACTTTATTCTTCGTCAATTTATCTTCCACCGTGGCGACTGGCGCGACATTCGTCAGGTCGTCGGCACCGATAATCACGCCGCAAGCATGGATTCCGATTTGTCGGTTGGTGTCCTCCAACTCCTCGGCGTATGTCAGCATGGAGGAGATATTCTCGTCCTTGCCCGTCAGCAATTCATGCAGTTCGGGGATGTATTTGTAGCAGTTTTTGAGGTTGACTTTGGGCATTTTTTTGGGCAGCGTGCCTTCCACGGCCTTCACTGCTGCTTCGTCGAAATTGCGGTCAGGAATGTAGCTCTTGATCTTGTTCACCTCGGGCAATGGCACCTTTTGCACACGCCCCACATCGGCAATGGCAGACTTGGCCGCCATCGTGCCGTAGGTGATGATGTGCGCCACCTTTTCCTTGCCGTATTTCTTTGTCACCCAGTCCAATACGCGCTCACGGCCATCATCGTCGAAGTCCACGTCAATATCGGGCAGCGAGATACGGTCGGGGTTGAGGAAACGCTCAAACAGCAAGTCGTATTTCAGTGGGTCTAAATCGGTGATTTTCAAGCAATAGGCCACCACTGAACCAGCCGCCGAGCCACGCCCCGGACCTACAGAAACACCCAATTCCTCACGCGCTGCACGGATGTAGTCGCTCACGATGAGGAAGTAACCCGGAAAGCCCATTGTCTTCATCACATGAAGCTCAAACTTGATGCGCTCAATCTGTTCCTCGGTGAGGTTTTCGCCATAACGTTGGTGCGCACCGTCCCAAGTCAGTTTGGCCAAATAATCCGCTTCGAGTTTGATACGGTACAAACGGTTGTAGCCGCCCAATTTCTTGACCTTCTTTTCGGCTTCCTCTTGCGACAAAACCACATTGCCGTGCTCGTCGCGGGTGAACTCGTTGAAAAGGTCTTCTTCTGTGTATTTTTGCCGATATTCTGCCTCTGTCCCGAAATCCTCTGGAATCGGAAAAACTGGCATAATCGGGTCGGAATCAATGCTATAGGTTTCAACCTTATCGACGATTTCTTGTGTGTTTTCCAACGCTTCGGGATGGTCTGAGAAAATGCGACCCATCTCTTCTGGAGTCTTCAACCATTCTTGCTTGGTGTAGTGCATTCTCGTCGGGTCATCGAGGTCCTTGCCCGTACTGAGGCAGATGAGGCGGTCGTGTGCCTCGCCGTGTTCCTCCTCCACAAAGTGAACGTCGTTGGTGGCAATAACCTTCACATTGTGCTTCTTCGCCAAGCCAAAAATGATTTTGTTCACCTCTTTTTGGCGCTCGTAAACCTCGGTGTCGCCGCCAGGCTTGTCGGTTTTATGTCGCTGAACCTCAAGATAATAATCCTCTCCAAACAGACTCTTGAACCACTCTATGGACTCCTCTGCACCTTTCAGGTCGCCGTTCATGATTTTTTGCGGCACCTCGCCAGCAAGACAGGCCGAACTACAAATCACGCCCTCGTGGTATTGCTCCAAAAGGCTGTGGTCGATGCGCGGATTGTAATAAAAACCATCCGTGTAGGCGATGGAACTCAACTTGCAAAGGCTGTGATAGCCTTGCTTGTTCTTGGCCAATAAAATAAGGTGCCAGCCTCGGTCTTGTCGGCCATCACGTTTGTCGATGCTGACTGGCGCACAATAAGTTTCTATTCCGTAAATCGGCTTGAATAGTTGAGAGTTGAGAGTTGAGAGTTGAGAGTTAAGGTCTTCGATTTTTGCAGTCTTCTCGTCCCCTGTCAGTTCTTCACATTCGCCACTTTCAATTCTTTTCTTCTCCTTTTCAATTTCCTTGATGGCGTCTTTCACTTTGCCGTTTTCCTTGTTCACTGTATCGGCGAAGTCCTTGATACCGAACATATTGCCGTGGTCGGTGAGGGCGAGGCTGTACATACCGAATTTCTTGCATTTCTCCACCAAATCAGGCACTTTCGACATGCCATCGAGCATGGAATAATGCGAGTGGACGTGCAAATGCGTGAAATGCTGCGGGATATAATTACCGGTTTCCGGCACCGACTCCTCATCCACTTCCTCATCGTCGAAATTGGCTTCAACTTTGATTCCTGCCGGCTGAATCACATCGGGATTGGCAGATTTGAAGTCTGCAACAAATTGATAATCAACGTGCAAGTCATTTTCGTCAATCACGCCGCGACGAACCAATTCGAGGAAAACACGCGCCGTGGCCTCCACATCGGCGGAAGCATTGTGCGCCGAGTCGAACTTCTCACCAAACAGAATTTGGTGGATTTCTTCCAATTTCAGGAACTTGAACTTACCATTTTTGCCGCCCGGAAGTTGGCAAAAATCGGCAGTCTTTTCCGTGCAAGTGTCAATAATCTGCCAACGGCGCAAAGGGTTCTCTCGACCGCTACGCAAAAACTCGCAGCCCAACACATTGAGGTCGAATTTGATGTTGTGCCCGACCAAATATTTGGCTTTGGCCGCCGATTGCAAGAAAATATCCAGCACCTCATTGAGCGGCTTGCCGTATTTCATGGCGTGTTCGGTGGAGATGCCATGCACCATTTTGGCCGCAATGGGAATCTCAAAGCCCTCTGGCTGAACGAGATAGTTATGGTTTTCCACAAATCGGCCTTGGTCGTCGTGGATTTGCCAAGCCAATTGCACCATACGCGGCCAATTGTCGAAATCGGTCAGCGGAGCGTTGTCGTTTTTTGGGAGACCTGTGGTCTCTGTATCGAAGACTAAAAACATAATCTGTTGAGAGTTTAGGATTTAGACTTTAGAGTTGGGATAAAATCCACTCTAAATTTTAGGGTTCAAAGATAGGGAAATTTTGGAAATGGTGCAAGATAATCGTTCCATCATAAACATAATACTCTTCTAATCCGCTCAGTCAAACCATCAATCAACTGCTTTCCTCATACAGGAATCTTCTCCTCCTTCGGCTCCACATGGATGGAAATATGCGTCTCCTCGCCGTAGCGTTCCTTCAGCAGGCGTTCCATTTCGGAGGCTTTGTCGTGGGCTTCCTTTAGTGGGATGTCGCCGTCCATGAGGATGTGCATTTCGATGGCGTAATGGTTGCCGATGCGACGGGTGCAAAGGTCGTGTGGCTCGGCGACACCCGGCACACGCCTCACAATGTCCAAAATCTCGTTCTCCACCTCATCGGGCAAGGATTGTTCCATCAATTCACCCATGCCGTTCTTGAGTAAATCAATGGCCACCTTGACAATGAGCGCACCCACGGCAATGGAAGCGATGGGGTCAAGAACAGCCCAACGTTCACCCAAGAGGATGGCTCCACCGATGCCAATGGCAGTGCCGACCGACGACAGTGCATCACTGCGATGGTGCCAAGCGTTGGCTTTCATGGCCTGCGAATCGAGTTGGTCGGCCTTACGCTTGGTGTATTGGAACGTCAACTCTTTCAGCAAGATGGAAACCAAAGCCGCCACCAATGCCAACATTCCGGGCTGGGGCAAAATGCCGCCTTTCGCCCAAAAAGCGATTTTCTTGGCACCGTCAATGAAGATGCCCACGGCGACCGCGAAAAGCGCAATGCCGATGAGCGTGGTTGCCAAGGTCTCAAACTTGCCGTGACCATAGTCGTGCGACTTGTCCTTGGGCCGGTGGCTGATGCGCACAAAGGCCAAAACGATGATGTCGGTGGCAAAATCGGAAACCGAATGTACCGCGTCGGCAATCATGGCTGAACTATGGCCGACGATGCCCGCCACAAACTTGAACACCACCAGCACCACATTGACCGCGCTGCCCAAAAGGGTCACTTTATAAACTTCCTTTTCCCTATTCATATCACGATTTCAAAAAAGTTCGCAAATTTATGGAATTTTGTGAGCCGGTTCGCCGAAAATTTGTACTTTTGCACCCGAAATCTCGGGTAGATTTTAGTTAATTCATTAAAAATCAACTTAAAACATTAAATTATGCCTGCAAAAATCAGATTGCAAAGACATGGCAAGAAGGGTCAGCCCTTCTATCACATCGTAGTTGCCGACTCTCGCTCACCACGTGATGGCAAATTCATTGAGAAATTAGGCACCTACAACCCGCTCACCGAACCGGCCCAAATCAACATCAAGTTTGACAGGGCTTTGTATTGGTACAGCGTTGGCGCTCAGCCCTCCGACACCGCCCGCTCGCTGCTCAGCAAGACCGGCGTGATGATGAAGTATCACCTGATGCGTGGTGTCCAGAAAGGCGCAATGACCGAGGAACAAGCCGAAATCAAGTTCCAGAACTGGATGAAGGAGAAGGAAGCCAAGGCCGCCAACATCGTCAAGGCCAACGAAGAGAAGGCTCGTGGCGAAAAGAAGACCCGTTTGGAAGCCGAGAAGCAAGTGAACGAGGCCCGCGCCGCCGAATTGGCCAAGAAGCGCATTGCTGAAATGGAAGCCAAGAAAGCCGCTGAAGCCGAAGCCGCTGCCCAAGCTGCCGCCGAAGAGGCTCCTGCTGAGGAAGCCCCGGCCGCCGAAGCACCTGCCGAAGCCTAAACGCGATATTTCAGAAAACACGAAAAACCGCTCCCAATCGGGCGGTTTTTTTTATTTTTGCAGTCCAAAACAACGAGAAGCGGCGTTTCGACAGGCTCAACTACCGCGACCCATCAGGACCCCTGAGCCTAACGAATGCCATTCTTCACCATTCAAACGCCAATACGATGAGCAAACAACCTCTTTTTTCCGAAAAATCGAAACTCTACGAGATGATTGCGGACAACCCGAAACTGCTGCAACTTCTCCCCCGTTTCGGCATACAATTGGGCTTCGGCGACCGCAGCGTGGCCGAGGTGTGCCAACAAGACAAGGTCAGCACGCGCCTGTTTCTCGCCGTGTGCAGCCTCCACTTCGACCCCAACACGCCCGTCCGTATCGAAGCACCTAACGATGTTGACCTCACCTCACTCCTCTCCTATCTAAGTGCCTCGCACAGAGCCTATTTAGACGAGCGATTCCCCCACATCGAGGAGCATCTCAGTCGAATCATCAAGGCCGCAGGACCAAAATACGGCAACATGCTCGACCATTTCTACAACGAATACAAACGCGAAATGGTGAAGCACTTCCAATACGAGGAGGAAGTGGTGTTTCCGTATATCACCGCTTTGCGCAAAGGCGAAAAAACCGACTACAGCATCGATCAGTTCCGCCACAACCACAGCAACATCGAGGATGCACTTGAGGACATGACCAACATCCTCATCAAGTACCTGCCGGGCAACATCTTGCCCTCGGAGCGCGTGTGCATCGCCACCGACATCATCGAGCTTTCAGCCGACCTCAGCAGCCACTCGCTCATCGAGGAGCACATCCTCATCCCCTTCGTCGAATCCCTCGAAAACGCCAAGCCATGAGTAACCGTGTCATCATTTGCGAAGCCTCTGAAATCATCACAAACGGGCTTCACGAAATCATCCAAGGCATGGCGGGCTTCGATGTCGTCATGCGGTTGGACTCTCCTGAAAACCTATCGGAAAAACTGCTCGTTTCGGATGCCAACATACTGATAATAAACCCATTATTATTGGGTTTCAACTGCCAAAACATGGTGTCGCAATGGGTCAAGGAAAACCCGCAATTGGTTCGCATCGCCTTGGTGACCGTCTACACGGATGAGTCGGCCCTTAAGGGTTTTGACGGTATCATTGGCATCAACGACAGCAAATTGAAAATCATCAACAAACTGAACCAAATCGCTCAAAGCACCGACAAAAACGAGAAACCTGACGACGTGGAACTCTCAAAACGCGAAATCGATGTGCTTGTTGCCGTTGCCAAAGGCTTGATGAACAAGGAGATAGCCGATCAGATGAACATTTCAATCCACACTGTCATCTCGCACCGAAAGAACATCACGCGCAAGACCGGAATCAAGTCTGTTTCGGGCCTGACGGTGTATGCTTTGCTGAATAATTTGATTGACGAGAATGAGGTTTATAAATAGTTGAGAGTTGAGAGTTGAGAGTTGAGGGATGTTGGGGAGATTGGCGGATGCTTAGGAAAAACTGATATGCCTCGTTTTTGATAAAATCGCGTAGTTCGCGAAATTTTTCGAGGGTTGTTGGCGCGGGAAAATCGGAAAAATCGGGACACTCGTACACTGCATCGAAAGCGGAAAAGTCGAATTCTGTAACACTTTTCGGTTGATAGCCTGACAAGTCAACCAAACATTCTTTCATCGCTGTAATCATCAATGGTTCAATGGTTTCCGCAGGATTCCTTCCCGCCGAAACCACCTCAATCGAGGTCGAATAGTCATGCAAAAATGCTGCAGCCATCGGGCCGCAGCATGAGTCTGTTTCGGTGACTACCAAAACTTTCATATTTTTCAAAAAATCATTTACCAATCAACAGCCATCCTCTGGACAGGCATCGTCATGCAGCGTGCGCCGCCGCCACCACGGGAGAGTTCGTTGCCCTCGAAAGCGACGATGCACTTTTTTCCGCTGAGGTCATATTTGCCGTTGACCACATCGGCAGCCGTGACGACATTGTATCCCGCCTTGTTCAGAGCGTCCAATGTGTGCTTGTTGCGGCCATATCCGAGGAATTGACCAGGGGCAAGGCAGAAGAAGTTGCAGCCGCTGTGCCATTGTTCGCGGGCGGCGAAATCGTCGTTGCCGTTGCCGCAATACACTGGCTCAAGGTCGATGCCAACGGATTTCAATGCGCTGACCATGTCGGGGGCTTCCGCTCCCAATGCCTTCTGTCCGTCAATGGTGATGTGGAACGTCTTGAAAGTGCTGCTCTTGATGACAGGCTTGTAGATCATGCACTTGTTCACATCGAGCATGGTGAAAACCATGTCGAGATGGATGAAGGAGTCAGGAGTAAGGGGCAACTCTTGGAAAATCAAGTGTTTCACCCCGGGTTTGGTCTTCAGATGTTCCACCAATGCTTCCACGCCGTGCATGTTGGTGCGTGCGCCAACGCCGCAAATCACCACATCGTCGCGAATAATCTGCACGTCGCCGCCTTCTACTGTACCAATGCCGCGTGAGTCGTAATTCAGAACGGGATTGATGACTTTAGTCTCAAACAATGGGTGAAGGTTGTAAATGGCTTCCAAAATCATGCACTCGCGGGCGCGCACCTGTGTGGCCATGTTGCTGATCATGATGTTGTCGAACATGGTGAACGAAGCATCGCGCATGAAGAACAGGTTGGGAATAGGCGTCAGGGCCGACTTGTCGCTGTTGATGTAGGTGATATCGTCCAAATACACGCCTTCAATGAGTTGACGGGCAAGGTCTTCGGCGGAAAGCGACTTCAGATAAGCTGCAATGAAGCCTTTGTTTTCGGCTCTGCATATCCTATCGACAAGACCGTTCTTAATATGGTCCATTTTCAGGATGTCCGTCAGCAAGTCGCTGATTTCGTGAACCTCTGCAACTTTTTGCAACACCTTCTTGAAATAGCCGTATTCTTTTTGTGCGACCTGCATGTTCAGAATGTCGCTGAACAGGTATGTATGCGCGTTTTCGGGAGTTATTCTTTCCAATTCAGGGCCGGGAGTATGCACCAGAACATGTTGGAGTTTGCCAATTTCTGAATTTACACTGACATTGATGGGTTGGGAATCCATAAAGATTATTTTGATGAAACAATGGGAACTGGCGTTTTGCCCGTTCCGAATATCGCTGCAAAGGTAAGAAATCTTCCTTGATTGGCAAGGGCAAAATTCAAAAAACTAATCATAAACCCGAAACGTGACTTTTTCGGGTTGCTCGATGTGGAGAAACAACGCCTCGCATTCCTTTCCGCCCCAGTTGCCCACCATGCTTGCTTCTCGCGTCAAAATCTTCAATTCATTGATAAACTCGTTGCGGGGCATGGTATAAGCACCCAAACTCATCAGATGGCTTGTTTCTTGCTGGCAATCAATAAGTTTGAAACCGTTGATTTTCAAAAATTGATGTAGATGATAAAATGCCACTTTGGAAGCATCGGTCACGGTGTGGAACATTGACTCGCCGAAAAAGACCTTCCCAATGGAAACGCCATATAATCCGCCCACCAACTTGCCGTCAAGATAACATTCGAAGGAATGGGCGAGACCCAATTCATGCAGGTGACAATATGCCTCAATCATCTCGTCTAAAATCCAAGTGCCGTCCTGTCCCTCGCGGGGCGTGTCGGCGCAATGCGTCATCACCTCGCGGAAATTGGTGTCAATTCTTAACTCAAACTTTCCCGACCGCAGCGTGTGGCGCAGCGACTTGCTGACTTTCATCTCGCCGGGACGAATGACCAATCGAGGGTCAAGCGACCACCAAAGGATAGGTTCGTCTTCGTTGTACCACGGGAAGATGCCGTTGGCATAGGACATGATGAGGCGTTGGGGCGTGAGGTCGCCGCCAAAGGCCAAAAGGCCATCTCGGTTGGCATGGTCAACAGGTGGGAAAAAGCAATTGTCGTCGTTGAGTTGATAAATCATGGCGCAAAAGTACAGAATAATTCCGTATTTTTGCGAGTTCAAAAACGCAACGTGATGCCTCGGTATTTCATCCACATGGCCTACAACGGTAGCCGCTACAATGGCTATCAGATTCAGCCTCACGCGCCAAGCGTTCAGGCTACGGTGGAGCGTTGTTTGAGCCTCAAATTGGGGCAAAAGATTGGCATCACGGGCTGCGGGCGAACCGACACGGGTGTCCATGCCCGAAATTATTACGCCCATTTCGACCTTGAAAACGAAATCAAGGACACAGAAACGCTTGCACGTCAGATGAATACGTTTCTTCCCGAGGATATTGTAATTTATCGGATCTGGCAGGTAGCTCCCGACTTGCACGCCCGTTTTGATGCTGTTTCGCGCACCTATCATTATTATATCACGCGCACGAAAAACCCGTTCCACACGCACGATGCCTATTTCCTTTACGGCGACTTGGACATCCCGAAAATGCAAGAAGCCGCAAGTCTTCTCTTTGATTATGAGGATTTTACGAGTTTCTCAAAAGTCCATACCCAAGTAAAGACCAACAACTGCAAAATCATGGAGGCACGTTGGTTTGAACAAGACGGTTTGCTTGTTTTTCGTATCAAGGCCGACCGATTCTTGCGCAATATGGTGCGGGCCATCGTCGGTACTTTGTTGGAAATCGGGAAAGGGCGCATGACTTTGGAGGAGTTTCTCGCCGTCATCGAGCGGAAAGACCGCTGCGAAGCCGGAACTTCAGTGCCAGCCCACGCGCTTTTTTTGGAGGAAGTCGAGTATGATACCGGCCCTTCGGCAAGCTCAGGGACCTTGACTGATGCCAAAGATATGGGAGCCTGATCCTGTCGAAGGCGGCCTCAATCACTAAATATTTAAATCTTTGAATCTTAAATCTTTAAATCCAAGAATATGTTCCAAAAAATCATTCGTTTTTGCGTCAAATTAGTTCAGAAATACCTACCTGAACCCTTCATTTTTGCCGTCGTTTTGACGTTGTTGGCCTTCATTATCGCCATGCCGATTTGCAAGCAATCGCCCATTGAGGTGGTTGAGCATTGGGGCAACGGTGTTTGGTCGCTGTTGGCCTTCGCTATGCAGATGGCCTTGGTGTTGGTAAGCGGTTCGGCCTTGGCTGCTGCACCGTCCATAAAGCGGGGCATTAGCGCATTGGCGGCCAAGCCGAAAACGCCTGCGGGAGCCATTGCATTGGTGACGGGCATTTCGGCCATCGCGTGCTGGCTCAATTGGGGCTTTGGCCTTATCGTTGGAGTTATCTTCGCCAAGGAAATCGCCAAGAAGCTGAAAGGCGTTGATTATCGGCTACTTATTGCCTCGGCATACAGTGGCTTCGTGGTGTGGCACGCCGGACTTTCAGGCTCTATTCCGCTGACGATGGCCACCGAAGGCTCCAATCTCGAAGCCGTCACGAAAGGAGCTTTGACGCATCCTGTTCCCATCGGTCAAACCATCCTTGCAACGCAAAATCTGATCATGGTGGCAGTGGTCATCGTGGCCATTGTGGTGGTCAATTCGCTAATGCATCCCAAAGACAACCAAGTGGTTAGCATCGAGCCGTCCTTGCTTTTTGAGGAAGAACCCAAGCCAGTACCAAAAGCGACTTCACCCGCGGAAAAAATGGAAAACAGTCGTGTCCTTTCTTGGATTATCTCCATATTGGGACTGTCGTATTTGGTCATCAAATTGTTCTTCAAAGGCGGCAGTTTCGACCTCGGCACGGTCATTATGCTGTTCCTTTTTCTCGGTATTATCCTGCATGGCACGCCGTTGGCATACGTCAGGGCTTTTGGAAAATCGGTGAACGGCGCGGCGGGCATTTTGCTGCAATTCCCGTTTTATGCGGGCATCATGGGCATCATTACGGGCGTGGGCGAGTCGGGGATTTGCTTGGGAGAGGTGATTAGCAATGCCTGTGTATCTATTTCAACGCCAAAGACTTATCCGTTGTTTACCTTCTTCTGCGCTGCCATTTTGAACATGTTCGTCCCTTCGGGCGGCGGTCACTGGGCCATTCAAGCGCCAATCATGTTCACGGCGGGCGCCACTTTGGGTGTCGATGCTGGTTTGACGGGAATGGCCATCTCTTGGGGCGACGCTTGGACCAACCTGATTCAGCCTTTCTGGGCTTTGCCGGCCTTGGCCATAGCCAAATTGAGTGCCAAAGACATCATGGGCTTCTGCATCATCGACTTGTTCGTTACGGGACTGATAATCTGTTCGGGATTGCTGCTTTGGGCGTGATTTAGAAGGAATCCATCCCGTCCCATTCCACAAGGTCGTGGCGCACATAGCCAACGGCACCTTTCACGCGGATTTTGTACCAACCTCGGGTCTTGCCCAAGCACGGGTAGGTTTCCGGGGTTTTTTCTTTGTCGTATGAAATCTGGGTAATTACTGGTGACTCTAACTTGGGTTGTGTCCTAATGTTGACGTGCGTCCTATGGGTGAAAAGCACGCCTTGGCCGTTTTTGGCACTGTAAATCACGATTTTATGTCCGATTTTCGGAATCTCTACGTCGTCTTGCACGGCGACGGTGTATGAGGTACGGTTGGTACGCACATATCTTCCAACCACATTCCCACGGCTGTCGATGACCATTTTCATGTGGTCGACGGAAGCGGCCTTGATTTTCGGGTCGCCATCGGCCTCTTCATCGTATGTGTCTGTTTCCATTTCCGCAATGTCGGTGTCGGAATCATCGTTCAGTTCTGTTTCCGAAGGCGCATCGTTCTCGTTTTTGTTGCTTTTCCCTTCACATGAGCAGCAAGCCCAACCCAAGGTTATCGCAATTGTCGCAGCATACCAAAATCTTTTCATAAAAAGTCGTTTTTGATGGCGTTTTGTCCGACAAAGGTACAAAGAAAATCCGTTTCTCAAATAAAAAGCGTGATTTTGTGTCGATAAACGAAAAAAGCAAGGCTTTCACCTTGCTTCAAAGTAGCGGGGATGAGAATTGAACTCATGACCTCCGGGTTATGAATCCGACGCTCTAACCAACTGAGCTACCCCGCCGTCTTTCGGGTTGCAAAAGTAGAGAAAAATTCAATACGAACAATAAAAAAGCGGAAAAATATTTTTCCGCTTTTTTATCAATGTTTTAACTATCAGGTTGTCAATAGTTTGGCTGCTTTCTCCAATTTGTCGTCAAGCGTCTTCATGGCTTGTTCGAGGCCGTTTTTCACGTCGCCCTTCATGCCGAAATAGAACTTGATTTTCGGCTCGGTGCCTGAAGGACGCACCGTAATCTTCGAACCACTTTCAGTAAAGAATTGAAGCACATCGCTCTTGGGCAATGCGATAGGCGTGACTTTGCCCGTTTGCAAGTCTTTGGCCTGCTGCAACTTATAGTCGCGGATTTCAACCACCTTATCGCCTTCGATGTCAGTGGGTGGCGTGTTGCGGAGGCGTTCCATCATGGCCTTTATTTCCTCGGTGCCGCTGATGCCTTTCTTGGTCAACGAAACGAGTTTCTCCCTGTAAAGGCCAAACTCGTTGTAGATGTCCATGAGCACTTGGTAGAGGGTCTTGCCCTGCTCGGCTGCCCAAGCAGCGGCTTCGGCCACCATGCTCGTGGCAATGACGGCATCCTTGTCGCGGACGAAATCGCCTGCAAGGTAGCCATAGCTTTCCTCGCCGCCGCCGATGAATTGCTTCTTTCCTTCAAGTTCATGGATTTTATCGGCGATGTACTTGAAGCCAGTCAGCACGTCGTAGCGGTCCACATTGTACTTTTTGGCCATCTCAAACAACAGTTCAGTGGTGACGATGGTCTTCACAATGTACTCTTTTCCAGTGAGTTTGCCCAACTCGCTCCAACGGCGAAGCAAGTAGTAGACAAAAAGACTGGCGGTTTGGTTGCCGTTGAGCAAGATAAACTCGCCCTTGTCGTCTTTCACGGCGATGCCAACGCGGTCGGCGTCGGGGTCGGTGGCCATGACGAGGTCGGCGTTCAGCTCCTTGGCTTTATTGACGGCCAATGCCATAGCGGCAGGTTCTTCGGGGTTGGGTGACTTCACGGTGGGGAAGTTGCCGTCCACAACCATTTGTTCCTCAACGCAATACACATTCTCGAAACCTTTCATCTTCAGGATTTCGGGCACCAAGCGGCGACCCGTGCCATGAATCGGGGTGTAGACAATCTTCAAATCCTTGTGCTTCTTGATGAGGTCGAGCGAGAGGGAAAGGCCGTACACTTTATTTAAATAGATGTCGTCAAACTTCTCGTCCAAAACGGTAATGAGGTCAGGGTTGCGCTTGAAGTTCACCATCGAGGGGTCGGTGATTTTCTCGACCTCGGCAATGACGTTCTTGTCGTGCGGGCTGACTAATTGTCCGCCGTCGTTCCAATAAGCCTTGTAGCCGTTGTATTCCTTGGGGTTGTGCGAAGCGGTCACCATCACACCAGCGTCGCATTTCATTTCGCGCACGGCGAAGGAAAGTTCTGGCGTAGGACGCAGACAATCAAAGATGTAGACCTTGATGCCGTTGGCCGACATCACATCGGCTGTAACGTTGGCGAAGGCGGGGCTGTTGTTGCGGCCATCGTATGAAATGGCGACGCTCAAGTCCTTCTTGTCGGGGTTCATCTTCTTGATGTAGTTGGCGAAGCCTTGTGTGGCCATGGCCACGGTGTAGATGTTCATGCGGTTGGTGCCGGCACCCATGATGCCACGCAGTCCGCCAGTGCCGAACTCGAGGTTGCGGTAGAAGCTCTCAGTGAGTTCGTTAGGGTCGTTGTCGAGCATGTTTTGCACGCTCTTTCTTGTTTCTTCATCGTATTGCTCTGTGAGCCACGATTTTGCTCTTTCGATTATTTTAGGATCCATGATGTTATATTTTTGTTGGTTGTTTGTCTTGATAGGGCAGGGACTTACGTCGTCTGCTTACTGATGTGTCGCCCCTACGGGGCTGGTCGGGCGGGGATTAAATCCCCGTTGTGATAGTGTCGCCCATTGACTTCGTCGAATCTTCGATTTCGGGGCTTGATTTTTGCATCGCTTTGCGTCATTGCGAGGAACGAAGCAATCCAGAATATATTTCTTCAATACACTTGATTAAACTATCCCTCCAGTATGGTATCTCAATCCCACCGTAATCCTTTATCTTGCTCAAATCCAGCACACTATAAGCAGGTCGTTTGGCCTTGGTGGGATATTGGTCAGTCGTTATCGGGTTCACTTTGCAACACTTTCCGCCTATTTCCATGATAGCGGTTGCGAAGTCGTGCCATGTGATTTGCCCCTCGTTAGTGAAGTGGAAAGTCTCGTGGATTTCATTCTTGCTGTTCTTGTTGAGCAAGGTCACAAGGGCAACGGCCAAGTCGTAAGCCCATGTGGGACAACCTTTTTGGTCGGCCACCACATTGATTTCGTCTTTCGTGTCGCCGAGCATGAGCATGGTTTTCACGAAGTTCTTTCCAACGGATGAATAAAGCCAGGCCGTGCGCACAATCATGTGGTTGCAGCCGCTCTCTCGTATGAGCCTTTCGCCCTCGGCCTTGGTCTTGCCGTACACCGATTGCGGATTGATGGCATCGTCCACCTTGTAAGGCTCGTTGGCATCGCCGCCAAAGACATAGTCGGTGGAGACATGAATCAGCAAAGCCTTGTGTTTCAGGCAGGTTTCGGCCAACACTTGAGGCGCGTAGGCATTGATTTTTTCGGCCAATGCTGGTTCGTCCTCGGCCTTGTCGACGGCAGTATAGGCCGCGCAGTTGATGCAGGCTTCAATTTGGTTTTCTGCAAAGCAGCGTTCAACGGCAGCCTTGTCGCAAATGTCCAAGGTGTCAACATCGGTGAAAGTCCATCGATGTTGCGTGCCCCTTGCAGCGATTTTCTGAAGTTCAGTTCCTAATTGGCCTTTACAGCCTGTTACTAATATATTCATTTCCAATGTTTTAAAAATTATGCACAAAAGCGATACCTATCGATTCCTTCAGCTGGAGTTTGGGCACATTGTCGACCACGGTTTCCTCGCCTTCGATGGTTTCGTAGACGGGGAAAGTGGTGTTGTGGTCGTATTTCAGGTTGACGAACAAAATGGTTGTCAGGTGCTTGCTAATGGCAAAGTTGATAGTGTTCTCCCAATTGAAGTCGAGCCTGAGAAGGTCGTCGTCGCGCTTTTCAGTGTAGTTGTAGAACCCGTTGAGCAGGGTCAAATAGGTGATGCTCTTCCCAATGGGTTGCTTGTAGTTGATGATGACGTTGACACCCAAGGCAGCAGCGATGTTCTCGCCCGGAATCCAATTGCCGTCTTGGTCATAATAGCCTTTTTTCACGCCGAAATTGCCCGCATCAGCCAAGTCTTGGTTGAACACGAAAGTGACCTTGCCGGCCATCGGACTCAGGAAGATTTGGAAACGCTCGTTCTTCGTTTTGTAGGTGTAACCTGCTGAAAGCGTGAGGTATGCGGGAGCGAAAAAGGTGGAAATCACGGTGGAGTCGTTGGGATACTTGTAGCCGTCGGCAAACTGCGTGTTGAAGGTGGCCACGGTGGTGATATTCCATCGACTTTTGCTGTTGAGCGACAAGGAATAGGTCAAATCAATCTTATCATCTTGTTTTTCAAGACGTTTGTCGGCAAAACGGGAAATGCCGAAAGCAAACGAGCCGATGAATTTCTGCTCAAACCGCTTTTTGTGATAAACAAGAGAAAAGTTGGCAAAGGCTTTGCCCGCCCATGAGTTTTCGCCACCTGCTGCCCAGTTCGAGAGTGCCAATTGGTTGATGTTCAGGCCATAGTTGCCATGAAACGAAAGCCTTTCGCTGAGGATGTCGATGATGTTCACCTTGGGTCTTGGCCCATCGGGGCGTTTGGGCGTAATCGAGTCGATGTGGCGGTTGATGGCTGCCAATTCCGATTCCACAACCTCCTGTTCGTCAAGGGTTTGCTCAAGGTGTCGGTTGAGGATTTCGATAGTGTTGCGCAATTGCTCGACATCTTGGCTGATTTGGTATTGCTGCAAGGTGAGCGACTGCTTGATGCGGATGTATTCAAGGGCGTTTTGGCAAATGGCTTCGACTTCGGGCGTGAAAAAAGAATAGCGCACTTGCCCATAAATCGGGCAAGCGGCTATTGTTGATGTGATAATCAATAAGATACGAAATAACTGCCTTGGTAATCTCATTTGGAAACTAACGCAGGTTTTAGGCAATTATTATTCTGCATCCAACGGAATTTTGTGGTTGGTTTGGTAGAGGTGCTTCTTGACGTTCTCGTACTGATAGGTGACTTTGGTCCAAATCTCAACGGTCTTCTTGATGCCAAGGATACGGCGCGAGGTCATACGAAGGTCTTCGCCAAGGCTGTGGTAGATGAGGCTGGAAATGCCTACATAGAACGGACGGGCACATTCCTTGCAAATCCTCATGGCCTTGAGGATGCTGGTTCCAAACCATGTGATATGCTCGTCGCCGTTGTCGGACATGTTCTTTGTGCCCATGATGTGACCTTGGTCGAGACCCATGGCAAACTCCATTCCTTCATTGATGGCAAACTGCTTCTTGAAGGTTTCACTGATGGCTTGTGAAATCTGCATTGCACTCTTGACGGCCCTCTTGATGGATTCTTCCTTGCCGGGAAAAACAACGAGGAAACCATACGACGAGAAGCAATTGACAAAGCCACCATTCTGCTCGGCGATGGCGGCAAGCACATCCTTGCACATGGTGTAGGACTGCGCCGTCTTGCGTCTGCCGTTTTCCTTGAGAAGATAGGATAAGTTCTTGATTTCGAAATAGATAATCGTGGCTTCCATGTAGATACCCTTGTGCGTGTGGTTCAATTTGGAGGCCTCGTTGATGTTGGTGGTTTCGATATATTCAAACTCTTCTCCAGCGTAGGTGGTCAGTTTTTCGGTTAATGATTCTTGCCAACTCATTATTCCTATTGTTATATGATTCGTTATTCCATATTTGTGTAAACGGCCTGCACGTCTTCGTCCTCATCGATTTTGTCGAGGAACTTCTCGATTTCCACCATCTGCTCGTCGGTGAAACTGACGGTCTGGTTGGGGAAACGCTGCAAATTGGCCTTCACAATGTTGATTTTGCGCTCTTCGAGGGCATCGTGCATGGTGCCGTAGTCGGTCCAAGCGGTATAGACGGTGGTCGTTGTGGTGCCTTCCTCTTCGTCGGTCTCGGTGACGATTTCGTCCAAACCGTAGTCGATGAGTTCAAGTTCCAGTTCGTCTTTGTCCATGCCGGCAGGCATCTCGATTTCGAAGACGGCCTTGCGCGTGAACATGAATTCCAATGAGCCGATGGGCAGGAACGAGCCGCCGCATTTGTTGAAGTACGACTTCACGTTGGCCACGGTGCGCGTGGTGTTGTCGGTGGCGCACTCCACCATGCACTGTATGCCGTAGGGGCCTTTGCCTTCGTAGCAGATTTCAACGAGGTTGGCAGCGTCCTTGTCGGTGGCACGCTTGATGGCGGCATCGATGTTGTCCTTGGGCATGTTCTCCGCCTTGGCGTTCTGGATGGCCTGGCGCAGTTTGGGGTTCATATCGGGGTCGGGGCCGCCTTCCTTGGCAGCGATGGTAATCAGTTTTCCGAGTTTCGGGAACACTCTCGACATGTGTCCCCATCTTTTCAATTTGGCCGCTTTGCGGTATTCAAATGCTCTTCCCATATTTGTGATTTTAGAAATTTTAATTTTAGGGCGCAAAGATAGTAAATCGTCTGTTACCCTCGACTTTTAGGGTCAAAAATCTTCACTTTATCCAAATTCTATGCTGCAAAAGGCCTTCATTCGAACTTCCTCCAACCATCATTGTAAATTCCCCAGCCTCAAAATGCCAGCCTTTTTCAGCGGAATAAACGGACAAATCGCGCTTGGTGAGGTAGAAAATCACCTGTCGGGTTTCACCTTTATTAATAAGCACCTTTTGGAAGCCTTTCAACAGTTTGGAGGCGAGCGCAATGGAAGCCACTTCGTCTCGGACATAAAGCTGAACAACTTCGTCACCATTACGAGTGCCAATGTTTTTCACTTGGCAGGTGACTTTGCAAAGTGTATCCATTTTGGATACAGTTTCAACCTGCAAGTCGCTGTATTCGAATTGGGTATAACTCAAGCCATAACCAAACGGATAAAGTGGCTTGGCGGTTTCCTCAACATAATCGCCCGTTTGAGGTTGGGAATAATAAACGGGAATTTGTCCCACCGAGCGTGGTATGGAAATCGGCAGACGCCCAGCGGGATTGTAGTCGCCCCAAAGGATGTCGGCCAAGGCGGAACCGCCTTCCATGCCGGGATACCACAATGACAGCAGGACATTGGATTTTTCAGCGGCAAGGTTCATGTCCAAGGGACGGCCTTGTATGTAAACGGTGACAACAGGCTTGCCCGTGGTGTAAATGCGCTGCATCAGTTCTTCCTGTTTGCCTAACAGTTTCAAAGTGGAGCGGTCGTAGCCTTCGCCGCAGTCCATGTCGGAAATGAGGTTGTTCACGATGGCGGCACCGGTTTCCTCGTAGCTTGTCTTGAAGTCGCGGGCAGAGGAACCACCCACCACAAACACCACAACATCTGCTGCCTTGGCGATTTTCACTGCCTCGTCAATATTGGCATCGTTCTCGTCGCGGATGGCGCAACCTTTGACGTAAAGCACCTCTGCCCTGCCCTTTTCACGGATGCCTTCAAGCATGGTCACGATGCGGTCGGGGTCTTGTGGGGCGGTGTAGTCGCCGAGTTGGTTGTACATATTATCCGCATTCGGCCCGATGACGGCCACTTTTCTAATGTTATCGCCGAAAGGCAAAACGCCGTCGTTTTTCAGCAAAACAGCTGATTCCAAGGCCACTTGCTTGGCCAATTGAGCATTTTCCGTCGTTCCGACTTCAGCCTCGGCCAAAGCCTCGTCAACATACGGATTTTCAAACAGTCCGAGGTCGAATTTCAGTTGCAAGACATTTCGCACGGCACGGTCGATGTCGGCTTCGGTGACGAGGCCGCGCTGCAAGGCTTCTTTCAGGAAACCTCCGTAATTATAGCCGCCCAAGTCAATATCGACACCGGCTTTCAAGGCCAAGGCAGCGGCTTGGGCAGGGTCGGCGGCCACATGTTGGGTGGCATAGATGGCGTTTACGGCGTTAAGGTCGGAGAAAACGACACCTTTGAAGTCCCACGAGTTGCGCAACACTTCTTGAAGCAACCATTGATTTGCGGAGCATGGCACACCATCGATGGCGTTATAGGAAGTCATCACGGTTTTGGCACCGACTTCGCGAATGGCTTTTTCAAAGGATGGCAGGTAATCCGTCATCAAACGATTCTGGCCCACATCCGCTGTGGCGGCATTGTGCCCGCCTTGCGGGATGCCGTAGGCTGCCAAATGTTTCAAGGTGGCATAGACATTCTTCTGCATTCCCTTGACGACAGCAGCACCCAAAACGCCAGCAAGATACGGGTCTTCGCCCATGGTTTCCTCCACGCGCGACCAGCGTGGGTCGCGGGCAATATCCAAAACTGGGCCATAGCCGATTTGTGCACCTTGAAGACGCACCTCTTTCCCCATCACCTCTCCCATTTGTTCAAGCAAGGCGGGGTCCCAAGTGCTGGCTTGACCTATTCCTGTCGGGAAGACGGTCGTACCCACAGCCATGTGGCCGTGGGGCGTTTCTTCGCAAAACAAAAGCGGAATGCCCAAACGTGTGTTCTCAACGGCGTGGCGTTGCATCATGTTCAGCAATCGCGCCGACTCACGAGGCTTCAAGCCAGTTTCCACAGTCTTCCTTGACCAAGGGTCGGCACGGAGCACCGCCCAACAGGAACCTAACGGCAAGGTGTCCATCATGCCAATGAAATCATCGGCGAGCCAAAGTGAATCACCATCATTGCCGTAGAAATTGAAACCTATGGGGCATGTCAGTTGGCCGCATTTCTCTTCGAGGGTCATTTGCGAAAGCAACACCTCTACGTTGTCTTGCTTTTGAGCACAAGATGCTAATAAAACACAGCCAAATAATATGAGGATACACTTCGTGTAGAAATTATTCAAAAATCTAATTCTCAAAATCTTACAAAATCTATTATTGCGTTTATTAAACATAATCTTCCGATTTTTGATTGATTTTATTATGATTTTTAATAGATTTCTTTGCGAAGCAAATCCCATAAGTCACACTAAATGAGCAATCAATTCCTCGCGGTTGCCGGGGAGCATGTCAATGACGGGAATCTCCACCATCGTGTAGCAACCCGGTTGCAGGCGCATCGTGGCACGGGCGACATTCACCAAAACCTGACCTGTCAAAGCGGGATTGTTGATGCTCATGTTGAACTCCATGCGCTGATTGGCGGTCTTGCCCGAAACGCCCTTGCGCACCAAGTTGACACCATGGCCCATATCGCGTACCGCATCCACACTATCCACAGCAAACACATGGGTTTCGTCGTTGGCGAAATACGGGTCGGCTTTGATGTCGGCGGTCACTTGTTCCAAAGTCGCGCCGTCTTCAAGCTCCACATAGACCATGCGGCGGTGGATGCCTTCACCCAATGGAATCGTTACCGAAAGGGCGTTCTTCACTCCTTTTTTGCATCGCACGCAAACGCTGTGCCCCATCGACATTCCCGGACCGAAGTTGGTGTACGACAAGCCTTTAGGTGCCAAACTCTGCATCAAGGTACGGACGATGGAATCCGAGCCAGGGTCCCAGCCGGCAGCGATGACGCTCACCGTGTTCGTTTCCTTATTAATAGGCATCAACTCACGGCGGTAATCGACAATCGCGGTGTGGATGTCGAAAGAATCCACGGTATTGATGCCCAACGTGGGGCAAGCCAAGATGGCCACATCCACGTCTTTCAGTTCCTTGATGTCTTTAACAACCTCGTATTGAGAGAGTTCAATAGTTTTGTTAGCATTGCGGCGGACGATGCCCGCTACCTCGAAATCGGGGGCGGCTTCCAAGGCTTCCAAGGCGAAGCGACCCACATTGCCGTAACCTACTACGGCGGCTCTGATCTTGTTCATAGTTTTGAATTTAAAGGGCAAAAATAGAGATTTTAATCTAACATTCCGTTTTTTTTCAAAAATTTACGATATGATGACTCGGGAACAATATAGCCGATCTGATTGAGAAAATTTCAGTCGAACCAATATCATTTTTAGAGAAAACCGTTTCCATTTTTTTCGTACCTTTGAGCCGCTTTATTGAACACTTTTTGAAAAAACAAAAAGAAAACAAATTGATAATCAACAAAATATCCATAAAAAAACCACAAAATGAAAAGGCTTTCGTTTTTATTTTTCTTGATGATGACGCTCGGCTTCGCGACAGCTGCATGGGCGCAAACGCTCACCATCAATTCGCAATCGGACTGGGACCTCTTTGCTACCAATCCCGGTGACTACACTACCGTTAATCTCAACACAAACAGTGTTACCGTAAGCAGCAGCAACATGGTAGGCACCGAAACCGTCCCCTTTTCAGGCACTTTCGATGGTCAAGGCCATACGCTCAATGTGAACATTGAAAGTGTGACACAAGGTGCGGCACCTTTCCATTACATCAGTGGCGCCACGATTAAGAACCTTATCGTTGCAGGCAGCGTCACTGCCGGACAACACCATGGTAGCGGATTGGTCGGTTTTGCATGGAGCGGCACCAATATCATCGAAAACTGCCGCGTAAGCACCAATGTAACAAATAACATTACCGAGACCAACAACTATATCGGAGGCATTGTCGGTCATGGCAAAGGTTCCACCGTTAAAATCCTTGGTTGCGTTTACGATGGCACCTTGCATTCCGAAGGAAAAGTCGGTGGCCTGATGGGATGGTCTGATGCAGGAATCGATCTGACCGTTATCAACAGCATCTTCGATGGTAATGTCCAAAACAGCACGAACAACTTCCACCCCATCGCATTCAAAAACGGAAGTGTCACTGCGCATGGAACCTACATCAACTGCTATTATACAAAAGATCCAACCTTTTACGATTCGGTGAACACCAACAATCTGATTCAAATCGGTTCTTCTGGCAGTACCCATGTAGGCGTTCCGTATAAGCACGCCTATACGATTGTGGGCAACACCGGCGTCGCCGTGGCCCTCACTGGCACGACACCATACACCTATAACGTGAGCGGCATCACGGGTTATAGCACATACATCGACAGCAACTCAACGAACAGCGGCATCATGTATAACGGCACAGTTTACGCCGCATTTAACGACCAAGTGAACCTTCTGTTGAGTTTCACGGGAAGTGACCAACTTATCCGTTATATAGCCAGCAATGTCAATCTCAACGGCTCGGCTGTCACAGGCAGCCAAGACGCCTACACCCTCACCATGCCTTATGACAACATCGTGATTTCAGCTCTGATAGCGGGTGAAGAGCAAACCATCACTGTATGTGAAGACTTCGAGGGTGTTGAAGGAAAGCCCTATTATGATCCTTCGGGCGTCATGCCTGATGGATGGTACGGTTATACTACAGCTATGGATAATCCGGATAGTCAGGGCTACCATTACATCACCACTCCTCATGTGGTTATTGGCTCCGAATTCAGCGGTTACAACTACAACCATACCCCTGGCGGCTCGCAATCCGCTAACATGGAATCGGGAAACTATGCCAACAACAATTCTGCTTACATAGTGATGCCTGCCATTCCCAGCGGGAATTCATACGTTTCCCTTTCTTTCTGGACCAGAATGGAAAGCGATAGAACAGGCACGCTCGAAGTAGGTTATGTGACCGCCCAATCACCAGAGGGTTGCAACGGTTTTGTCAAGCTGAATCACAACATCACCAACACCAAATACCATCAAAATGTGATTGTTGACATCAGTTCCGTTCCGCGCACAGCATACATTGCTTATAAATGGTACAACGTTAACAACTCTTATTATGCATGTTGCATAGATGATGTTTGTATAACCACTAATCCTCCCATCACCACCATCGCCAGCAAAGCCGACTGGGACGCTTTCTGCGAAACAGTGAACTACGGCTACGACTACAGCGGTCAAACCGTCACCATGACCGCTGATATAGGCTCTGTGAACAGCCCTGTCACCAAGATGTGCGGTGTATATACAAACGAAAGCGACACGAAACCCTTCTCAGGCACCTTCGACGGCCAAGGCCACACGCTGACCATCAACCTAACGAACCAGTCGCGGTTTGCCGCACCCTTCAAATGCGTGGAAGGAGCAGTCATTGAAGATTTACATGTTGAAGGCACGATTGATGGAACCGGCAATAGCGACGGCAAACTGCTGGCCGGACTCGTTGGAATAAGCGATGGTGACAACACCATCAGAGGATGCCGCAGCACCGCCACCATTACCACAAACGTCGGAGCAGAGGCTCAATTGGCTGGCCTTGTGGCAGGCTATAATGGTTCCCTTACCGTTGAAGACTGCGTATTTGACGGCACATTGGGTGGCGGCACCAGCAACACGCAATGCAGCGGTATGGTAGGCTATAGGTATGGAGGCAGTTGCCTGGTCAAAAATTCAATCTTCGCCCCGACATCGCTTAATGTATCAACTGCCAACGATGGCAACACGATTGCCTGCCAAAGCAATAACGCAAACATCACCATCGAAAACAGCTACTACAATACCCTTCTCGGTAACGCCCAAGGCAAACAAATTCATACCATCACTGGCGAATCGGATGTCACCGTGGCATTGGACGGCAACCCCACCGAATACAGCGCAAGCCAAATCACTGCCTACAGCATGGCCTACGTCGAAAACCAAGGACTGCGCTACAACGGCACCATCATCGCGGGCAACGACGACAGAGTGTATCTCGACCTCGGCTACACTGGCAACGGCTATTTCTGGCATTACGCAGCCAACGGCACCCCCTTTTACAGCCCCTATTTACTCGCCATGCCCAACACCAATGTCACCATCTCGGCAGCGGTTCTCCACATCAATGAAATCGCCTCTGTTAGCGACTGGAACGCCTTCTGTGTCGCTGTGAACAAAGGTTATAACTACAGTGGCGAGATTGTCACCATGACGGCCGACATCACCACTGCGGTCACCACCAAGGCGGGCACTTTTGCTGGCACAACCTTCGAGGGCACCTTCGACGGCCAAGGCCATACGCTCACCGTGGACCTCCCCAGCATTAGCCACGAAGGAAATGCGCCTTTTATGTATATCGAAGGGGCCACCATCCAAAACCTTATCGTGAATGGCACAGTAACTGCCGGAAGCGGTAACGTAAACCGCTATGCCGCAGGTCTCGTGGGCTACGCTTGGAATGGCACCAACACCATTCGCAACTGCAAGGTGAACACCAACGTCAACTCTGGCTCCGACTATGCAGGCGGCATCATCGGTCATGGCAGATACTCCAACATCATAATGGAGGGCTGTGTCTATTCGGGTCAAATCACAGCCACTGTTTCCAATCCCGTGGGCGGACTGATTGGTTGGAGCAACAACTTGGCTGGCCTCACCATCACCGACTGTCTCTTTGCCGGCACTTACTCCAACAACGACGAAAACGCCAAGTTCCATCCTATAGGTTGCACCCAATATGCCAACCAACCCTTAGATCCAATAACCATCGCCAACACCTATTATATGTTGGACCCCACCACTGATATGGATGACACCGAACATTCCTTGGTTTACAACCTCACCAACAAGGGCAAACACGCCTACAGCATCACCGCAGCAAGCCCTGCCACTGTGGCCAATGCAGGAACAGCTACCGAATACAACCATAGCGGCATCACCGGCTACGGCACGGGCATCAAATACAACAATGTGCTTTATGCCGGCGATGGCGACATCGTGAGTCTCACCCTCAGTGGCAGCAGCACTGGAGAATACATCGCCAACCACGGCACACTCGCAGTTAATGGCAGCAGCCAAACCCTCACCATGGAAGCTTACGACACCCAGATTTCCACCTCTAACTGCTTCATCCCCAACAACCTCAGTTTTGGCGACGCCCTCACTTGGGACGGTGACGACGAAATCACCCTCACATGGAACGGTGACGACAACAGCTACATCGTGGAGTTGGGAACAATAGAACCCACAACAGAACCAGGAATCATCTTTGACCAAGATTTTGAGCATGGATTGGGCAATTGGACCTTCATCAGCATGAATGACGAAAACAACATTGGTCATAGTGGGGGTTATAGTGCGGGCGTCACTAATAGCAGTTTTGATGCACACGGTGGCTCGTATTTCTTTAGGTTCTCGTCCCATTACACAGCAAGCAATGGCAATTATAACCAATACCTGATTTCTCCCAAATTATACTTGACAAGTGCTGCAGAGCTTGAGTTCTTCTATAAAAAGAAATATGAAGAATTTCCTGAGAGCTTACAGGTGGGTTATTCCACTACCACCAACGATTTGAATGCGTTCATCTGGAACGATGTCAGTCTCGAAGAAAATTGGCAGAATTACTGGCTTGACCTTGCCGCCAATGTGAAGTATATTGCCTTCCATTACAATAGCAACAACAAGCATCAAGTCTATTTGGACGACATCTCCATCACGGCTCCTGTGGCAACTTCCACCATCACTTGGGAAACTGTGGCCGACAATGCCACCAGCCCCTATTCCTTCGAGGACCTCGAACCCTACACAGCGTATAAGGTACGCGTGAGCAGCCATTGCGGACAAGTGAGCGACGCCATCACCATGCCCATCTCTTGTCCGTTCCCCACCGAGACCGAATTTTCCGTGACCAACTTGAAGCCCACCTCTGCCACTGTGAACTGGGAAGGTGAAGCGGCAAGCTACAACGTGAGATATAGAAAGGCCTCTTATGCTGGCACTCCCCTCTTCGAAGACTTTGAAAACGGCCTGCCTTCAGGTTGGACTATCGTGGACAACGATGGCGACGGCAGCAAATGGATGTTTGAAGATAATACGACTGCTCACTCTGGTGCCGGATGCATGTCCTCATACAGTTTTGAACACGATCCCGACGATTGGATCATCACACCTAGAGTTACACTCAAAGGAACGTTGAAGTTCTGGGTTAGTTCAGTGATGGGCAGCATCAGCAATTGGCAAGAGCATTATGGCGTTTACGTTTCCACGGGAACCACGGCCATCGAGGATTTCGACATGGTTGGCGAAGAAAGAATTGCCTCCAACAGTACAAATTTTGAATTCAAGGAAGTCACCGTTGATCTCAGCAGCTATAACGGTGTCATGGGCTACATCGCCATCCGCCACTATAACTCCCGAAATAAGTATCAACTCGACCTCGACGACTTTGGCATCTATGTCACACAAGAGGCTGAAGATTGGATCTCTGTTACTACTAACAACAACAGCCTCGACATCACCGACCTTGAAGATGAAACGACATACGAAGTACAGGTACAGACCGTCTGCTGCGAAGAATATCCAAGCGAATGGTCGGGCAGCTTCACTTTCACCACGCCTTTCGGCTGCGACGCTCCTACCGAACTCACCACGGAAGTCACAGGCAACAGACAACTCAGCTGGACCGGTGATGCCGATACTTACAACATTCAATATCGTGAGTTTGACCCCAACGCAACCGCTACCATCACACTGACCGTTGGCAATATATGGCCAGATGGTTCAGGCTATCAAATGCTTATTGATGCCGATGCCAACTCCTACGGTACCATCATCCCCACGAGCGGCTCTTTAACCACCAGCTGTGAAATTGATCAGACGCTGTACAACGCATTTGAATACAAGATTCCTTCTAATGCGGATCCTTCATGCACTGCCCAAAACATCGTGGTCAACAACACTATCACTATCCAGATTCCTGCTGGCACCTACGACTGGTGCATCGCCAACCCGACTTCTAACGACAAAATTTATATCGCTTCTGACGATGGCAATGTGAAAAGCCGTCAAGACAACTACGTGTTTGAGGCAGGTAAAACATACGTATTTACTGTGAAAATTTTCGGTCCGACTGACGGTGTCAATGTCACCATCACCGATAACGGAAGCGCTTGGACCACGGTCAACAACGTCACCAACCCCTATACGTTGCCGGACCTTTGCGCCCAAACCACGTATCAGTATAAAGTGCAAGGCATCAACTGCGACGGCAATGGCAGCACCACAGAATGGAGCAATGCGGCCGTTTTCACCATGCCATCATTCTATACCAAGCACATCGATCCTTACACCGACAACGGAGGCTACTATTTGATTGCATCGCCCATCGGTGAAGTCAGTCCTACCAATGTGGGTGGCATGCTCGATAATGTGTACGACCTCTATTACTTCGACCAAGCCCAAGTCCGCGAATGGGTCAACTATAAGGAAGCCGAAGGAAACCACAACCCCGGCTTCAACCTCCAGTCAGGCCAAGGCTACCTCTATGCCAACAGCGGCAACAACGGACAAGGCATCAACCTCGTCTTTGCCGGCACTGCCAACACTGATATTCATGGAGTCACCCTTGTCCATGATACAGATGCCGAGTTCCCTGGCATAAACTTGGTGGGCAACCCCTTCGCCGTGGAAGCCAACATTGCCGATGGCCGCGACTTCTATCGTCTTGCCGAAGGAGGTGCAGAAGTGATGGCCGATGCTTCCAATGGAACCATTCAGCCCATGGAAGGCGTCTTTGTCCATGCTAACAATGACGCAGAACTCATTAGCTTCACCACAGTTTCCAGAGGCTCTCAGAAGAGGGGGATTGCCCTGAACCTCAGCCAAGACCGTGGCAACGTCATCGACCGTGCTATCATCCGCTTTGGTGAAAGCCGTCAACTGCCCAAGTTCCAACTCAATCGGAACCACACCAAGCTCTACATCTCGCAAAACGGCAAGGACTTCGCGGTGGTAAGCAGTGAAGACATGGGCACCTTGCCCGTCAATTTCAAGGCTGAGGCCAACGGCTCCTACACCATCAGCCTCAACACTGATGAGGTGAGATTCAGCTATCTGCATCTCATTGATAATATGACGGGCAACGACATCGACCTGCTAAAGACCCCGAATTATAGCTTCGAGGCCAAGACGACTGACTATGAGAGCCGCTTCAAACTGGTGTTCGTTTGCGGGGACACAAACGACGACAATGACTTTGCCTTCTATAGCAATGGCAGCTTCGTCATCAGCAACGAGGGCCATGCCAAGTTGCAGGTAATTGACATCACAGGCCGCATTATCAAGCGTGAAAGCATCAACGGCTGCGCCAGTATCAGTGTGAACGCCGCTCCCGGCATCTACTTGTTCCGCCTCATCAATGGAAACGATGTGAAAGTGCAGAAAATCATGGTGGAGTAACCCTTGATGACATAACAAAAAGAAACCAGCCCGCTTGAAGGAGTTTCAGGCGGGCTGGTTTATTTACCTCTCCATCACCCACTTCCAGCAAGGATCAATGCCGTCGCGGTAGTCCTCCCAAGTCTCGGGCAGGGGAATGTCGGGGATGATGGCGTTCTCGTAGGGCTTGGAGGCATCGGGACGGACGAAGATCTTGTGGCTGATGATGCCTTGGGTGTGGGTGTTGGGCAGTTCCCAATAAAGGATGTCGCCATAATTGCTTGGCGCGAAGGTGCTGTTCTCCCCTATGATGGTGCCAATCCCATTGTCAATGGCAGAAGTAATCAACAAGCCGGCACTGCTGAAAGTGTCTTTACCCAACATGAAGAGGACCTCGCCCGTGAAAAGGCTGTCTCGGCTTTGGTTCATCACAAACAATTCAGACATTTTCTTTTCAATCTCACCCTCTTCTTCCACAAAGTCAGGGTCAAACAATTCGCCCAAGCGATAGGCCATGCCATTCTTTTGGAACTTTTCCTTATAATCCTTCGCCAAATCGGGATATTGGGTTTCCCACAACTTTGAGACGCGAATGAGGCTTGACGTCTCGCGCATTTCATCAACGGGTTTCAGCCACGAGAGCAACTGGTCGCACAACATGCTGTTGCCGCCACCGTTGTAGCGCACATCGACCATCAAGGTTTTCACGCCTTGCCGACGCATTTCCGAAAACATTTCTTGCAAAAACTCGCCAAAATCAGGGACTTGCGCCAACTCCTCTTCGGTCATCCCATGCGACTGCCCAAACATTTCCATCATCCGAAGCGTGTTTCGGTCTACGCACTGTGAAAAGCGCAAGTAGCAAAGTTGTTTCTCCGGCATGATGTTGTAACTGAAGTACTTGCTGCTCTTTTTGAAAGGAACATTGCTTTTTGGGGTATAGAACCATTCAATGTCATCTTCACTAAGTTCCTCTTGTCCGACCGCAGGCAGCAAAACTGTGTTGCCGTCATCGAACTGAAATTCGAGCATGTCGTCGGGGCGGCGGTAAGGGTTGTAGTCCCAAGCCGTTTTCAACTGCATGTAATTGTTCACGCTGGCGATGAAGTGATTGTCGTTGTCGCAGCTCATCAAGGGGCGGAAGCTCTCAATGACTTCGCGGGTAGGCTTGCCGTTGATGGCAGTGACGCGGTGCCCCAACTCGGCGGAAAATTCCTTCGTGATGGTTGTCAAATAAAAAGCGGTGTCGCCGTCTGCAAACAATGCGAAGGGACAAATCTTGCCATCGAAGCTCATCGACACTTTCGTGTGGCCGTCGTTGAGCGGCGAAAGGATGGATTGCAGATACTGCTTCAATTGGTCATCGCTCTCACAATCAACGAGATATTGGTATCCCGTGCGGGTCAGGCTGTCCATGTCGTAATGCCTTCTGCCGGTTTCGGCAAAGATTGGGTGCGTGTTTTCCAGCATGTCTGCAAAGAGCAGAAAATCACGCTGATAAATGTTACCGTCGCGATAGAGTTCGCTGTTTTCCACTTCGGGATTGACCAAGGTGTTGTAGGCATCTTCCTGAGCTAACAGGGTTAAACTGCTCGAAATCAGCAGCAAAAACATTGAAATGGTTTTGTAGTTTTGCATAATTTGATAGATTTGTAATACCCGTAATACGGAGATGGAAGAAAAAAGTTACAGCCAATGCAAAAAATATTCTTGAAAGCTATTTTCGGTGGCAAAACTACATCATTTTTCAACAAATCAAGTAAAAATGTTATGATTATGTGTATTTTTGCACCCTAATAGTAAACATCTAATATTTCAATTTCTATGAAAAAAGCTTTTATTATCGGTTCAATCCTGATGGTCAGCCTGTTTGCTTCTGCACAGACCATCGAAAAGACCTATCATTTCAGTCAACCGAATGTCAGCCAAATCCAAGGTTATGACCAAATCCAGTTCAAGAATTGTATGCAAAGCGCCCTTGCAGGTCAACCTTCATTGCCTTGGCAAAGTGTCAGCCTAATGCTGCCACAAGGCACGGAAGCCGTCGCCATCGAAGTGGAACTTTCTGATTTCCAGACGATGGAAGGTAGCCACAACCTCTATCCTTACCAGTCGGCCCTCACCTACTCCAATCCCGTGCGCCATCAGTTTGTGAAGGACGAAGCCCTTTATGCCTCGAAAAGCGTCTACCCCGCCCAAGCCTACGGCAAACTCAGCACACACTTTATGAATGGCATCGGCTTTGCTTTCAGCGCATTTACGCCCGTGCAGTACATTCCCGCAACGGGTCAAGTGATGTATGCGACGAAAGCCACCGTCAGAATCACGACGGAAGCATCAAAGACCGACCAAACACGCCAAGTGTGGCTCAACAATGGCAATGCCCAACGCGCCATGAGCCTCGCCCAAAACCCTGAGATGTTGCAGAATTACGACAGCAAGGGTCGTACCGTGGGCGGCTACGACTTGCTCGTGGTCACCAACCAGCAGTATGTCAGCGCATTTGGCGAGTATGAAAAATTCTATGAGGAGCGTGGCCTTCGCACGAAAATCGTTGCTTTTGAGGACATTATCAGCACAATGGAAGGTCGTGACAATCCTGAAAAACTGCGCAACTTCATCATCCAAGAGTACGAAAACGCCGGCATAATGATGGTGAACCTCGCCGGCGACGTGCCAGCCATCCCTTATCGCGGCCTTTATTGCTTCGCAGACAGCGGAAGCGGCTATGAGGACTACGACATCCCCGCCGACCTGTATTATGCCGCCTTAGACGGCACTTGGAACGACGACAACGACAACCGCTGGGGCGAAATCGGCGAAGACGACCTGCTCCCTGAAATCGGCATAGGACGTATGTGTTTCAGCAACCAAAACGAACTCAACAACATGCTCCACAAAGCCATGACCTATCAGACCGACCCTGTTTTGGGCGAATTCCGCAAGGTCATCATGGCTGGCGAACACCTCTTCGACGATCCCGAAAGCAACGGCAGCCAATACCTTGAACTGCTCATCGGCACCCGCGACGACAACGGCTACACCACCACGGGAATCCCTGAGTATTACGAGTTTAACCGCCTTTACGAAGAAGAAGGCAACTGGAGCGGCACCAAACTGCGCAACGCCATCAACCAAGGCACGCAATATGTCCACCACGACGGCCACGCCAACACCAACTATGTGGCCGGCTGGACCAACAGCGACATCACCGACAACAAATTCAGCGGCGTGAACGGCGTGGTTCACAATTATACCTTCTTCCACACTTCGGGCTGCATTTGCGGCGACTTCAGCAGCGACTGCATCCTTGAACGCATGACCAAAATCAGCAACTTCGCCGTGGCCACCTTCGGCAACTCGCGCTATGGCTGGTTCAACGAAGGCCAGACGGAAGGTCCCGCCATCCACCTTGCCCGCGAAACGGAAGATGCCTACTACAACGACCGCATCCCCTACGGCGGCATGGCGTTGAGAGAAGGCAAAATCATGACCGCGCCGTGGGTCAATGCTCCCGGCCAGTGGGAAGAAGGTGCCCTGCGCTGGAACTTCTACGACCTCAACATGATGGGCGACGTGGCCGTAAGCCCTTGGCACGACGAGCCATTCACACCCAATGTGGACTACCCCACTGAAATCCTCGAAGGCATGACCTCAATGGAGGTCAAGGTAACCAACGAAAACGGCGATGGCCTGAAGAACTTCCGCTGCACCCTTTTCCGTGACGAAAAGATGATAGGTTTGGGCTACACCAGCGAAGACGGCTTAGCCATTGTCGAGATTGATGACCCGTTGGATTACATCGCCGACCTGAAACTCATCGTCACTGGTTGCGACGCTTGGCCGCAAACCGTGTCCATCGAGTGTTTAGACACACCCGAAAACACAATGCACAATGTGGCCATCTATCCCAATCCAAACCAAGGCCAGTTTAGCCTCAATCTGCCCAATGAATCCTGCGAAATCTTGATTTTCAACAATTTGGGACAGCAAGTCTACCAACAAAGCAACGCCAAAGGCATGACTGCAATCAACCTTGAAGGCTTGAATGGCGGCGTGTATTTTGTTCAGGTGAAGTCAGAGGCGGGCGTTTGTGTTTTGAAGTTTGTGAGGGAATAAACGGTTATGATTCAAGCAACTGGCATACATAAATCCTACGGCAGCCTCGAAGTGCTCAAGGGCATCGACCTGCATATCAACAAGAAGGAAATCGTGAGCATCGTTGGGGCTTCGGGCGCAGGCAAATCGACTTTGCTGCACATCATCGGCACTTTGGACAAGGCCGACCGTGGCCAACTTCTCATCGATGGAACCGAGGTCAACAAACTGAACGACACCGATTTGGCCGCTTTCCGCAATCGGAAAATCGGCTTCGTGTTCCAGTTCCATCACCTCTTGCCCGAATTTACGGCCATAGAGAACATCTGTATTCCCGCTTTCATTGGCGGAATGGGCAAAAAAGAAGCCACTGAAAAGGCTTTAAAACTCCTTGATTACCTGAATCTTACGGCAAGAAAAGACCACAAGCCTTCCGAGCTTTCGGGCGGCGAGCAGCAACGCATTGCCGTGGCAAGGGCTTTGATCAACAGTCCGGCGGTGGTCTTGGCCGACGAGCCTTCGGGAAACCTCGACTCGAAGTCGGCGCAAGAACTCCACAAGTTGTTTTTCCGCCTGCGCGATGAGATGAACCAAACCTTTGTCATCGTCACGCATAACCCCGATTTGGCCGCCATGTCGGACCGCACCATCACTATTAAGGACGGGAGGATTTAGTTTAGAGTTTAGAGATTAGAGTTTAGGGTTTAGGGTTGAGAGTTTGGTTTCTGGATTACAAGAATACAAATTTGTGGAAGCACACAATATTATTATTGTTTGTCCGTTAAAATAGGATAATAATTAGAATCATGAACAAAAAACTCATATTTTCCATGATGTTTGGTGCTTCTATCATATTGAACGCCAACATTATGCAAGCCCAAAACGCCGAATCCTACGAGTCGCTGATGAAGAAGGGCAACGACAAGTTTTCAGCCAAAGACTACATCAGCGCGAAGACTTATTATGAGATGGCTTTGAAGCAGAAGTCGGGCGACGCAACCGCCAAGAAGAAACTTGACGAGACGGTGAAGAAAATCCAGGAAGACGGTGCCCGACAGGAGGTTTTCTACGCCCATTTGGATGCCGGCGACCAATACTACGGCCAGCAGAAATATGAGGAGGCTTTGTCGGAATATGAGCAGGCTTTGAAGGTTTTCCCCGAGGACAAATATGTTGGCGGTCAGGCAGATGCAGTGCGGGCAATCCTAAAGGAACGCCAAGACAAGCAAGTCGCTTTCGACACGGCCATGAGCCAAGGAGAAAGCCTTTTGGCAGAGGAGAATTTCGATGCGGCCATCATGCAGTTTGAAACCGCCATCGGCATTTTCCCCAACGACAGACTTCCCAAAGAAAAACTCGCCGAAGCCCGACAGAAAAAGCAACTTTATACGGAGAAAATGACGCGCTTCGATAATTTGATGGAGGCAGCCCGTCAGTTTGGCCTGCGCAAAAACTATGAGGCCGCCATCGACAAACTCAGCCAAGCCCTCGAACTTTTCCCCAACGACATAGAAGCCAACACCTTGAAAAACGATTATCAAACCGCCAAAGGTATTGCCGACCGCTACAACGGCATCATTGCCGAGGCCGACCGTCTGTATGAAAGCAAGGCTTACAAGGAGGCTAAAGCCCAGTACCAGAGTGCATTAGCGGTGGTCACGGATGACGCTTACGCTACCGAAATGATTGCCCGCTTAGACCCACTCATTGCCCAACAAGATGCCGAGGAAGCCGCACGCATCGCCGCCGAACAAGAAGCGGCGCGTTTGGCAGCCGAGGCTGAGGCAGCTCGCATTGCCGCTGAGCAAGAAGCCGCTCGCTTGGCCGCTGAAGCCGAAGCTGCAAGGTTGGCTGCTGAGGCTGAAGCCGCAAGAATCGCTGCTGAGCAAGAGGCCGCCAGAATTGCCGCAGAACAAGAAGCCGCTCGTTTGGCGGCAGAAGAAGCAGCCCGCATAGCCGCTGAAGAAGAGGCCAGACGTCAAGCCGAATTGGCCGCAGCGGAGGCCGAGCGACAGGCTACCATTAAGAGCATGTTGGATGCCGCTGGCGAATTGTTCGCCCAACAGGATTATGCCAATGCCAAACTGAAATACCAAGAAGTGGTTGCCTTCGACGAAGGCAATGCCACCGCAACGGCAAAGATTCAGGAAATCGATGGCATCTTCGCTCAAATGGCCGCCGAGTTGGAAGCCAACTACAGCAAAGCCATGAGTGCCGGCGACCAAGCCATGACCGCTGAAAAGTTCGCCGAAGCCATCACCCACTTCCAATCGGCTTTGATTTTCAAGCCCAACGACCCAACCGCGACAACCCAATTAGCGACCGCCGAGCGTGCTGAAAACGACCGTATCGCAGCCTTACGCGCACAATACAACGCCTTCATCAAGGAGGGCGACGGCCATTTCAAGACCAACACCTTCGACAAAGCAATAGAAGCCTACACCAAGGCTGAGGAACTTGGTTTGGAGACCTACCCTACCGAAATGATTGCCCGCATCAGCGAAATCATCGAGCAAAACAAACTTTATGAGTTGAACAGCGAACCCATGTTATTGGCCGCCGGTCAAGCGCAACGGTTTGATTTCAACAAGATTGAGGTTGCTGTGCGCCGTTCCAACTATATCATTATCAAGGTACGCAACCCGCACCCCGAAAAGACCTTCCCGATGATTGTCTCCTTCGGAGGCTCAGGCGGCAAAAACGGCGGTTTTGTGTTGCCAATCGCAGCCGCAGAGGAAGAAAAAACCTTCCTATTCCGCATCGGTTCGCAATACAAGTGGTTCAGCGAGGACAACACTTGGATTGAAATCATTTCGGAAAACAACGAAGTGGAAATCAGCAAATTGGAGATTTCGAGAAGCAACTAAAGCACTTCCAAAGGCACTGAAATCGGCATATCGCGAGATTCGTTTACCGAGGTAACCGAATAAACGCTGTCGACCACATATTTGGTCATACCACGCCACGGCAAGGTGCCGAGATACTCCTTGTAGTGCAGTTCAACTATCTTTCCTGCGCAACGCTCCAATTGTCGGGCCACATTCTCGTCTTTCACCGAAAAATTGAACTCATTCGATTGGATGGTCGCGTTGCTGTTCTGCGAGTTGTAGCCCGCCTGAATCAGTCTACCCTCGTAGGTTTTGAAGACGTAGCCCTTGTAAACGAACAAGTTAAGTTCGCCAGCCTTCACGCCGCTACCGAACACATAAAAAAACTTGAAGAAAACAAAGCCCGCCACAGCCAAAACAAGGATGATGCTTAAAGTGGTGAGGATTTTTCTTCCGATACCTCTTTTCTTTGGTTTTTCTGAATACTCTTCCATTTTATTGTTCTTTTTTCTGTTTCTTTTGGTAAAAATCACAAATTGCAGTAATCCCGCACTCGTCGCACTTCGGTTTGCGGGCAAGGCAGACATAACGACCATGAAGGATGAGCCAATGATGGGCTTTAGAGAGCACATTTTGAGGCAGATGTGCTACCAAGACCTTCTCCGTTTCGAGGACGTTTTTCGAGTTTTGGGTCAGACCAATGCGGTTGGAAACACGAAACACATGTGTATCGACAGGCATGGCCGGTTGTTTGAAAGCCACCGCCATCATCACATTGGCCGTCTTACGACCCACGCCGGGCAATTTCTGCATATCATCCAGATTGTCAGGCACAACGCCACCAAAATCACTGACCAAAGTCTGTGCCATGCCTAACAAGTTCTTAGCCTTGTTGTTAGGATAGGAAATGCTTTTGATGTAGGAATAAATCTCATCCACTGTCGATGCGGCCATGTCGTGCGCCGTCGGGAAACGCTGGAACAGTGCAGGCGTAGTCATGTTCACTCGCTTGTCCGTACACTGCGCCGAGAGAATCACCGCCACCAGCAACTGATACGGGTCTTTGTAATGCAACTCCGACTCGGCAATGGGCATGTGTTCCGAGAAATAGGCCACGAAAGCGTCGTATTTCTGCTGAAGTCTCATATTTTACTCTTTCACCCTGAATTCGCTTTTCTATTCACGCAGAATTCGCAGAATTATATGAATCGCGATGCGATGCCTATTTTGCGCCCGACAGGTTCAGCGTATTCTGCGCATTCTGCGTGAGGCAATCATATTATTTCCCCTTGTTCGTCAACGAGTACGCCCCAACTTACTGCGGTCATCACGTCGCCATCGAAGAAGAAGTCCATCATGGCATCTTCGAATGAAACGCGAAGTTCGCCGTCCTCGGTCTCTTCCTCCATGTCCTTGAAGCCATTGTCTTTCATCAACTTGACGACATCTACCTTCTTGAGATCGAACACTTTCTTGCCAAACAATGTGGCAGCCTCGTTCTCCGTCTCGAAACAAGCCACCACCGACTTGGTGATGCCTTCGAAATAGATATTCGTCTGAATATCATCATATTCGTAATAGATGGAACGGTTGCCCGTCTCTTCCATGTCGTTCAACTCCTCATAGAAGTCGGGCATGTTCAGCAACTTGACCGTATCGTCAAGTGTCATTCCGAAAGGTATTTCGCCGTAGCCTTTCAGCGGTTGAATGGTAAAGTCTTTCATCATATAATCATTCAGTTAATTTTCCTGTAATCAGTTCTTTTTCAAGGTATTCGTACACGTATGGCGTACTTTGGAAATATAAACCAGTAGACAGATTGCACAGTTTTGAGAAAGTTTCTGAAGTATAGACGAGATTCACAGCCTCTTCCATGGAAACACCTCGCTTTTCCATTAAAAGCACTATCATTTCTTTGGTCATCTCTTCAATCATAAATGATTCTTTCGTCATATCTTCTTGAGGTATTTTATTGATTTTTCTGTACCAAAAAAGTATTGGATGCTCTTCTCTTTCGGGTATTTCAATTCCTTCATAAACTGCTCCATGGTAATCAGTTGCCCCAACAACCTACGAATCTGATAGCCAACAGTATCATCTGCAACAGGGCCAATAACAATATCGTATTCGTGCAGCGGAATTCTACTGCTGCTTTGCCTATTCATCAGCACAAATTCAGCCCATTCCAAGGTGTAATCATCAAACACTTTTACAGCAAGTTCGCCATTTTGAAGTTCTTTTTCATCAAAAGAAAAGGCGGTCAAAGAGGGAACACCAAACGAAAAAATTTCTATCTTGCGCTGAGCCTGTCCCAACGCATGGTCGCGGTTGGGAGTCAGATAAAAACCAACACCGAAATCCTTGCCTACATTGGATTTGGACAAGTCTATCCTATCAATCTCGACATTCGATCCGTGATAGAGTATCATACCAAAGCCCCTCCCCGATTGCGACAAAACACCGAAACATCGTCCACAACATTCTCAAATGACAATGTATGCTCAATATCATAATTACGAATCAGAAAGTCAATCGCCTTATAATTAGACAAATAACGATAGGCTTGAGAAGGTGTCAAAGAAAACTTGAGGGCAAAATCACTAATGATAGCCACCAAATAATCCAATTTATCATGCTCTAGCTTGCTCATAACTTCAATATTGATTTTGCAAAAATAAACCTTTTTGGCATTTCACGCATGAATTATTGAAATTTTCCTCATTCAAACCGAATCGACTTGGTAGGGCTGATGCGATTGATGACTGAAGTCGGAATCAACAGCATCAAGACCCAAAGAATTAAAGTTCCCAAATTGATGAGTATCACGGTAGTAAAGTGCAATTCGATGGGCACGGATGAAAGATAATAAGTCGCTGCATCAAGTTTGATGAGTCCTGTGTATTTTTGCAAGAGGCAGAAACCCAAACCAATAACATTGCCAATCAACATACCAATCATCAAAATGCGCAATGAACGACGCAGAAACACCTCGCGGACGAACTTGTTGCTCGCGCCCATCGCTTTCAGCAAGCCAATGGTGGAAGTGCGCTCAATAATGATAATCAGCAACATACTGATGACCGTAATGCCTGCTACCAGCAACATCAAAGCCATGATAAGCCAGACATTGGTGTCAAGCAAATCAAGCCAATCGAATACTTGAGGGTTGCTATCGCGGGCGGTGTAGGAAGCCAACTCAGAAGGCAGGGCATAATACAGTTTCTCATTGATTTGGTTGGCATCGAAACCGTCTTTCAGCGCAATTTCCAACAATCCCGCTTCGTTGTCTTCCCAACCATTCAACTTGCGGATTTGGTTCAAATCGGCGAAAACGAAACGCTCATCAAACTCGGTGAGGCCCGTCTCAAAAATGCCTGTAACGTTGAATTTCCTGCCTCGTGCCTGCATGTCCTTGTCGATGAACCACACACGCACATCGTCGCCCACATCCAAAAGCATTTTGTTGGCTATAGCCTTGGAAACCAACACCTCATTGGAGCGTTCACCCGATTGATATTCAGGTGTTTTCCCTTTCAAGAGGCAGTTCCCAAAATAAGTCCAGTCGTAGTTTTCGTCCACGCCTTTCAGCACCACGCCCTGAATTTCGTCGTCGGTCTTAATCATGCCTGCCTTGTTGGCCACCATCTGATAATGCTCAATGCCCTCAATAGCATTTAATCGGCTGATTAACAACGAATCCAACACAAACGGCGTTTCCTCCACAGATTCGTTCTTGTCCAACGACTGCACATGAATCGGGGCTACAAAACCAATCACCTTGCCTCGAATCTGGTTCTTGAAACCCACCACGACGGCCCACGAAATCAGCATCACGATAATGGCCAAAGCCACGCTCGTGACGGCCAAGCGCATCACCGTCGAGGAAAGGTTTTCCTTCGAAAGCGAAAAAATACGGTCTGCTATGAATTTTGGGGCGGACATGATAGGATCACTTTATCTCTCCGACAACATTTCAGTTGCATTCGTATCATTATTCCGATTGTTCCAGAATGCAAGAATTAGGCTTGGCTATGCCACTGATGCCTTAAAGCCATAGCGTTTACGAATTTGTGAGAAGACCTCTTCGCCATCAACAAGTTCGGCTGTTCCTTTTTCAAGACTTTGCAACCGTTCCTTGACGATGGCATACATTTCCTCATCCGTGTAGGAACAAGGAGGTTTCGGCTTATGTTGAGCCGAATAATTCATCAAGATAGACTCCATTTGTTGCTCCAACCACCGCTGCAAAACATCATCGTTGGGGAACATAGGTCTGACTTGCTCCATCAAACTGTCATTGATATGGATTGTACGTGTACACATTTATATTTCTGTTGGTTTCTGACTGCAAAAATAAACAAAATCACCGACACCACAACATTTTTTATGGTTGGGTTCTTGCCATTTTCCGGCAGGGGTTCCGCCATGCTCCACCGCCTGCCTAATATCCTCTCACCCCTTTGGGGTTCCTCCGTGCCCAAACCCAAGTCACGGAGTGACGGCGGATAGTAGGCAGGGATGAAATGCAATGGAACCCCTGCCGACAAAACACAAATTCCCGAACAAAGCCCCAGCGGGGCGAAACCCATCAAAAGCACGTACACAAAATGCGGCTACCGCAATGCGACAGCCCTACAACGGATAGGCTGTAGGGCTGTCGTACCACGGCAGCCGCATATCATTCATTCCCGCATTGCAAATGCTGATACTCACGGCTTCCGAATTGCAAATGCGGAAGAACAGGGTTGGTTCGCGTTGTTTTCATCGGCAGGGGTTCCGCCATGCTCCACCGCCTGCCTAATATCCTGTCACCCCTTTGGGGTTCCTTCGTGCCACAGCCCAAGTCACGGAGTGACGGCGGATAGTAGGCAGGGGTTCCATTGCATTTCACCCCTGCCAAACAAAAAACAAATTCCGAACAAAGCCCCAGCGGGGCGAAACCCATCAAAAGCACGTACACAAAACGCGGCTGCCGCAATGCGACAGCCCTACAACGGATAGGCTGTAGGGCTGTCGTACCACGGCAAGCCGCCATAATCAAATCCGTCCTCCCGCACAAAGGAACGGAAGGACGGACAAGATTGGCTTTTGTAGATATAGCCGTCGACACATGAAATCAATTCTCGACTGGGGCAACGAGGCGCACACTTTGACCTACAAAGCGGTCGATGCAGTCCATGACGAGGGCAGAATCATCGAAGAACACGCGGTACGAGAAAGATGCACTGAAAAAGGAAGAGGTTGACCAATAGCATCCGTGGCTTTCACTGTTACCACCCACTTGGCGGCTGCCCGCAGCGGGCAAGAAGACAGCACCGTTGTTTTCCATCAAGGCCCAATTCTCTGATGTGATTTCGTTCGTGTTGAAAGGTGCGCTGTACTTGTTGGTGTAGTTCAAAGCATAAACTGAAGCACTCCAATTATCTGGCAGCAGAATAACACCGTTCACTCCATTCACGATACCTTTGGCATAACGAATACCCGAAGGCGTATTGCGTGAGAAGATAATATACTCCCATTCGGGCTGGGTCAAAGTGCGCCATTGGTTTGGTGTGTTGCCGCCATTGCTGATGGCATTGTAAACGCCCCAGTCGGCATTGGCGTAGTCGCCTGTCAAATCATAGTTGTAGTTCGTCCCGTCGGTGGGGCCGTAACCATAACCTGTTTCACTATCCCAAAAACTCTCGGTATCGTATGGCTGGTAATACATATTCCCATTGTTCCAACCACTGGTGCCCCAGCCAAACAGATCGCGGTCAACATTTTGGCCAGCACTAACGTCACCGAAATAATCCCATTGGTTCTCGGCAAACTTCCAATAAGGTATGGTTGCACTACCAATGTATTGCAAATTCCCCTGCGAGAAATACACTTGGTCTCCATCGGAATTGATAGTGAACTTCCCACATATAGCACCAACAGGAACTTCACCAGGGTTTACTTCAGTTGTCACATTCACTTCGATGCCCACTGTAAAGTATCCATTCTCATAAACAGCAGGAACAGCACCGCGTGTGCCAGTATAATCTCCATCTTCGGAATAGGCAAGACCTCCCTCCAAAGCCTCTTGAGGCAATAAAATAGCCCACTTTTCTCCACTGCCAGCAGGCAAAGTGATCACGCCGTTACCTTCCTGGCTGTGGGTCAAAGTATTGTCGGCAAAACTCACCGTCACCTTGTTTTTCATCCCAGTAATGCAAGTAGCAGCCTCCGATGAAGTCGTCACATTGAACTTCACCAAGGCACACTTGTTGAGCAGATGGGCGGTGAAAGTGGTCACACCCGAATTATAGGTTTCGTTGGACGGCGCATATTCAATCACGGGCAAATGCTCCGTTTGGTCGCTGATGACCACGGAACAAGTTGTCGTTGTGCCCGCCGTGAGGGTTTCGGCTGGGGTCACATTGCCCAAGAAATAGAAGTCAAGTGGTTCGCCCACGGTTGGGTTGGTGATGGTGCCAGCGAAGTTTGTACCGTTGTGTGTCAGCGTGCCAATGAATGTTCCACCACTGGCCACATAAATCACGTCGCCAGTCTCGTATGTGACTTCGCCCGTGCTTGTGTTCACATCCATTCTTGTGCCGTTACCGCTCTTGATGTCCAAGGTGATGTCAAAGTTTTTGCCATCATTGGCAGGAGTTGCTTGTTCCTTTTTGCATTGCGTCAGGGCTACCAAAAACGCCAATACCGTTACGAAAATACTAATCTTTTTCATGTTCATTTTTCCTTTCTGTTTTGTTTTTTCCTTGATTTAATTGTTGCATAACCTGCACCTGCCGCGAGCATGACGAGCAATCCGCTGCTCAAAGGTGCGCCAAAAGTTTGGCCTGTGATGTTGCCGCTTGTGGCTCCGAAACCCTGCCCTGTGAAATAGCCTCCAGCAGTGCCTTCGTTTCTGCGCATCAGGCCGTCGGAAACAGTCGGGGTAGTTTCACCAAACAGACCTCCCGGCCTATCGTTTTGTTCCTGTGCAGGCAGATGAGAAGGGAACAGCATTCCTGTTGCCAACAGAAGTGAAAACGCGAGGTTTTTCTTCTTTCTCTTTTTGTCCATTTTTCCGTTTTTTGATGTTTATTAAACTTGTTAGTTACTGATTTTCAAACAATTTAGCAGATTCTCCCACCGTCAACACCAAACAAAAGAAGCGTGCGCTGTGTTATATCACATCGTACTTGAAGGTCCTGCGAAAACCCGTAATAAAGAATGTAATAACAGCTACACGCTAAACAGCGTGAAGCCGTTATACGACTTCCTTTATCATTTTACTTGAAAATTTCGCAGGTTCTCAAGTACAAAGAAGCATAACGCTTCTAAAGTTCATAAAGTCCGAACTGGCGAGCCAATTCGGGGCAAAAATAGGGAAAAATTGGTTCGGCGAAACCTTTAGGCACTAAATTTGCATAAATTTCAATACTTTTGCAAAACAAAACACTTCTGAAATGAAACGACAATCCTTTTTCGCCCTGCTGCTATGCGCTTTCCTTGCGCCAGCCCAAGCCCAAATCTTCAAGATGGACAATGAGCCAAACAACAGAATCAAAACGCAAAAGCCAGCCAATTTGGTAACGTCTCAACTTGCTTTTATTGACAAGGAACACTATGTTTCCGCCGCTATGCAAATGGATGATTACCTGCCACTTCTGCGAGGAAAACGAGTTGGTGTGGTTGGCAACCAAACGAGCATTGTTGGAGAAACGCATTTGGTGGACATGCTGCTTTCTTTGGGCGTGGATGTGCGGAAAATCTTCACGCCCGAACATGGCTTCCGTGGCACGGCTGATGCGGGCGCGAAAGTGAATAGCGCCAAGGACGAGAAAACGGGCCTGCCTATCGTGTCGCTTTACGGCAAAAACAAGAAACCCACGCCCGAAATGCTTCAAGGCATCGATGTGATTCTCTTCGACTTGCAGGATGTTGGCGTGAGGTTCTACACCTACATTTCCACGATGACCTACGTCATGGAGGCCGCCGCCGAAAACAACCTTCCCGTCATCGTCCTCGACCGCCCCAACCCAAATGGTTTTTATGTGGATGGCCCTGTTTTGAAGACTGAAAACCAATCGTTTGTGGGAATGCACCAAGTCCCCGTCGTCTATGGCATGACCATCGGCGAGTATGCCAAAATGGTGAACGGCGAAAGCTGGCTGAAGAACGGCATCCGCTGCGACCTCACCGTGATACCTATTAATAAATACAACCGCAACGCCATCTATGAGTTGCCCGTGCGCCCCTCGCCCAACCTGCCCAACTGGGAATCGGTGTACCTCTACCCCACCCTTTGTTTCTTCGAGGGCACCATCGTCAGCATCGGTCGCGGCACGGAAACGCCTTTCCAGATATATGGTCACCCTGACATGCGCGGCAGTTTCACTTTCACGCCAAAAAGCACAAGTGGAGCCTCAAAACCATTGCTTGAAGGACAACGTTGCCGTGGTGAAAACTTGGTTGAATTTGCCCACGATTATGCGCTCAATGCCAATCAGTTGCATTTGGAATGGCTCATTGAGGCTTACCAGCAACTGAAAGACAAGAATTTCTTCAACAATTACTTCGTGAAACTTTCAGGCAACCAGCAATTGCAGCGCGACATCGAAAACGGAAAAAGCGCAGACGAAATCCGCGCTTCGTGGCAAAACGACCTTGTGGCTTTCAAGGCAATTCGGGCGAAGTATCTGATGTATTGACTATCCGAAAGTTTCTCCCAACAACTTCACAAAACCCTGATAGGCAGCCAATTCCGACAACTCCGACAGAGCCTTTGCGAGTGAGCGGTAATACCACTCCACATCGGGCTTTCCGTTTGGGGTATGAAAGCGACTCCAAACCGCGTCGCCAACTTGACGATAGTCCAAGGCAATGCCTTGCATATTGGATAGCTTGTCGCCGAGGGCAACAATCTTGCTGTCGATGGGCGCGGCAGCCAGTTGTTCCACTTGTATCGACTTCTTCTCGCGCCAAGTCAGGTTTTCGTCGTCGGGCGCGGTTTCATGTTGGACGAGCGTGGCCACACGGTCGCCAAACTCATCGCGGATTTGCTCAAGGGTCACGTCGGTATCTTCCACCACATCATGCAAAATGGCGGCGGCCAGCATTTCTTGATCGTTGGTCATAGTGGCCACAATGGCGGCGGCCTCCATGGGATGGATGATATAGGGATAGCCTTTGCAACGCCGCTCAGTGCCGCTGTGGGCTTCGACGGCTAACTTAACCGCTTTATCGAAAAGACTGGTTTCCAATGGGTTATTCATGGTTTTCACACTAAATTGATTTTTCGGGCTTGCTCAAAAACACGCTCGGCGCGTTGTGCATTGTAGGCACTTTCGCCGTAAAGGGCCGCGAAAAGGCGTATCAATCCCGCCTCGCCGAAACCCTGTTTGAGGATGGCCACGATGCAAATGTTTTGCAGAGCCACCGAATAGGCCACAATGTCGAGACCCGTGCCAGCCAATTGGAGGAGCGCCAACTGATAGGCTCCGTCACTGTATTTGTTGCGCAACCGCTCAATATCGCCTACGGTCCTCATGCCCATGTGCAACAACACGTTATAATACGGTATCAGGCTGTCTTCGTAAATCTCCGCCTGATTGATGGCCGCGATTTTCTCCATCAAACGCTGGTAGGGTTTCAAGTCAAGATAACTGCGGAAGGTATCGCCGTTTAAGGGAACTTCGTCGAAATTGCCTGTCGCCACAAGCGACTGCACATTGCGGCGGTAATCGTTAATCTCCCTGCGAATACGGCTAAACTGCTCGTCGGCCAACTCCAACATGCCCGCCAATCGGTTCATATTGCGCTGATACTCAACGGGAATTTCCACATCACTCTTGTAGCCCATGTCGTGGTACATGTTGGCCCACATGTGTTGCAACACGCTCCGCATCTGCAACTCAAAACGGATTTGGCACAGCTCCAGCATGTCGGCCTCCTTGCAAATCGACCCAGGCAAACGGCAAATATAATGCAGCGACATGTAGCCGAAACGGTCGATTTCCAATGACTTGCGCTTGTCGACGGAGTTTTCCCAATCAATGTCGAACATCTGTTCCACAAGAGCCGAAATAATGTCCACCTCATCACTGAAAAATGTGATGACACGAATGCCAACAATATCCGTTACATCATTGATTGAATGATACTTATAGCCCTTCAACTCCAACTTGTTCGCCAAACTCTTCTCCTCCTTGATGCGGGATTCCAATCCGGCAATACGGATATGGTTTTCATGCAAGCAAGTGTAAATCTGCTCAACGACGATGGATTTAAGTTTCTCATAAAGAGGAAGTTGCTCGTGATAGGCATCAAGCAGCAACTCCGTGTGCATGTTGCGTTTCATGGCGTTCAGATGATGGTGATGATATTTGAAAAACCTGTGATGTCGAAGACCTCTTTCACATGGGAATTCATGTTGCGCATCACCAATTTGCCTTTGCGTGCCATCACACTTTTTTGCAGCAAAAGGAAAATGCGCAGGCCCTGCGACGAAGTGTAAGTCATTCCCCCACAGTCGATGTCGATGTCGGGGCTGTCGCCTTCCATCAGCGGTGCCATGTCCTTTTGGAATCGGTCGGAATTCGAACTGTCGATGCGCCCGTCAAGCACAACGAGGGTTTTTCCACCTTGTTTGTTTATGGTAATGTTCATATTCTTCACTTCTTGTTTGCCCCCGACATGAAATGTCGGGTTGTAGTGTTACGCCCTTTCCGGGCTGACTAATTTCTTCATTATGAGCACATTGTTACCGTCCTCATAGCGATAGGTGATGCTGTCCATCATCTGTTTGCAGAGGTAGATACCGAGACCGCCAACGGGACGCTCATTCGCCGAAAGCGTGATGTCGGGGTCGGCTTCTTCGAGTGGATTGAAAGGCTTGCCAGCATCGCGCAGTTCGATGGTAAGTATCAATGACTTATCATCCAAATGCGTACCCGCCTCAAGCCAACCAATGCCGCCTTCATAGGCATAGCGCACCACATTTTCAACGGCTTCCTCGATGGAAAGTTCAATCTTGAAACGCAGGTCGGCATCGTCGGGCATGTCGGGCGAAGCCATCAGAAAAGTGATGATTTCGCTGCTCCGGTCGGTGATGGGATTAAATCGTTTCTTTTTCATAATCGTAAACTAACAATGGTTATGTCGTCATTCTGTGGATTGCCTTCGGCAAAGGTTTGAACCGAAGCATAAAGGCGTTCAACCACATCTTTTTCAATTAATTCGTTGTTTTTCAATGTCTTCGACCATTCCAACAGACGCTCGTTTCCATACAGGCTTTGGTCGGCTTTTTCGGCTTCGGTCACGCCATCGGTATAGGCAATGATTCGCGTACCCTGCTTCAGGTCAATCTGTTCCGCCTCGTAGTTGAATTTCTCGAACATGCCAACGGCGATATTCGTTTTGCATTTGAGGAAATAAGGCTCAGCATCAGGCGGGATGACGAGGATGGGATTGTGACCCGCATTGCAGAAGTCCATGTGGCCCGTTTTCAAGTCGACGCGGGCGACAAACAAGGTCACAAACATGCCTGTTTTATTGGTTGCACTGAATTCATCGTTGATACGACGCAAAGTCTCGTCCAAAGGCAGCCCCGATCCCACCACGAAACGGAGCATCACCCTCGTGATGGCCATCACCAACGAGGCAGCAATGCCCTTGCCCGACACATCGCCGATGGCAAAATAGAGTTGGTCGTCTTTAATGGTGAAGTCGTACAGGTCGCCGCCAACCCTCTTGGCCGGATTGAGCAACGCATATAACATGGGGGGAAAATCAGTGCGCAACATCCCAAGCTGGATTTTGCGGGCCAAAACCAAATCCGACTCGATGCGATCGACTGGACTCGCCATACGGCTGATGACACGACGGCAAACGAAAAACATCACCACAATGCTTGCCAACAGAATGACAATCAACGAAATCTGCATAGGCAGCGAATGGAGCAAAATATCTATCGGATGCTGCTCCAATCCGGGATGACGTGTCACTTCTTTGGCAATGATGATTTGTGAAACCACGGCCATCACGAATTGTGACACGATGGTAATCAACGACATAATACCAATGATTCTCAAAGTCAGTCTGCCCGAAAAAGATTTGCCTCCCATATCAATAGAATAATTGCAGCAAAAATACAAAAACTTGAAAAGCAAAACGATTTCCGAATCTTTTTTCTACTTTTGTCGCAGAAATCCAAACCATAGCAAATGGAAGCCATCAAAATTTCCTTGGACGACTATGTCCTCAGTGGCGGCGGGGCCAACGGCGAGAGTTACGACCACAAGACCGACCCGACGGTAATGCTCAAACTCTATTTCCCCGGAAAAATCCAGCAGCCGTTGGACGAAATGAGACTTGCCCGAATGGTTTATGAGTCAGGCATTTCCACGCCCGAACCCGGTGACTACGTGGTGACCGAGGACGGCCGCTATGGCATCAGATTCCGACGCATTTTGAACAAAGTTTCCTATTCTCGTGCCACGGGCGACCATCCCGAAAAGGTGAAACAATACGCTGAGGAATTTGCACAAATGTGCCTGCAACTGCATGAAACCCATGTGGATACGAAACAATTTGAAAATGTAAAAGATCGCTACCATAGGCTTTTGGCAGAGAACCCGTTTTTCACGACAGACGAAAAGGAAAAGATTGGAAACTTCATCGACAGCGTTCCCGACACTGACACAGCCATCCACGGCGACTTACAGTTTTCCAATGCCATCTTCACGCCCAACCAACGCTATTTCATCGATTTAGGTGATTTCTGCTACGGCAATCCCCTTTTCGATGTGGGCATGGTTTACCTGAGTTGCAAACTCAGCCACGAAGACTTCATCCGCGAGACTTTCCACATGGAGAAAACCACCTCCATCAAGTTTTGGGAAGCCTTTGCCCCTGCCTATTTCGGCAAGAACCTTACCCTCAATGAAATAGAAAAGAAAATCTTGCCCTTCGCCGGACTCAAAACACTCATCATTGAGCGCGACACGCACTGCCCAATGCCAGAATTTCGGGCGGCATTGGAGGGGATTATTTGATAGGTTGCAGAAAATCCCAAAATGTTTTTCTCGACAAGAAAAAATTACATAAAGAAAAAGGCTGCCACAATGTGACAGCCCTACATGAATTATATCATAAATTACTTTATCTCGTTCTCCCCGGATACACCTTCAAGGCTTCTTCGAGGCACTTCATGGCGGCCTTCAAATCGTCAATGCAGATGCAGTAGGTGATACGAGCCTGATGACGGCCTTTTTCGGGGTCGGCATAGAAGCCCGTGGCAGGAGCCAGCATGACAGTAGCACCATTGTAACTGAAATCGGTGAGCAGCCACTGGCAGAACTTGTCGCTGTCGTCAATGGGCAAGTCGATGACGGTGTAGAAAGCACCTTTCGGCATCGGGCAGAAGCAGCCCGGAATCTTGTTGACACCCTCAACGATGACATTGCGGCGGGCCACATACTCGCTTTGCACGGCATCAAAATACTCTTGCGGCGTGTCGACGGCGGCCTCAGCGAAAATCTGACCAAACGACGGCGGCGACAACCGAGCCTGAGCCAAACGCATGGCGATGGCATAGACCTCACTATTGCGGGTCACCATGCAGCCCACGCGGGCACCACATGCGCTATAACGCTTCGAAACAGAGTCGAACAAAATGGTGTTGCGCTCCAAGCCTTCCAACTGCATGACACTGACGTGCTTATGGCCATCGTAGCAGAACTCGCGATACACCTCGTCAGCAAAAAGATACAGGTCATATTTCTTGACCAATCCGGCCACCTTCAGCAGTTCCTCGTGGGTATAAAGATAGCCCGTCGGGTTGTTGGGGTTGCAAATCATGATGGCCTTGGTGCGCGGCGTGATGACCTTCTCAAATTCCTCGATGGGCGGCAGGGCAAAGCCCGTCTTGATGTCGCTGGGGATGGTGACAATCTTGGCATCGCACAACTTGGCGAAGGTGTTATAATTGGTGTAATAAGGTTCTGGGATGATGATTTCGTCGCCCGGGTTGAGGCACACTGTGAAGGCCATTTGCAAAGCCTCGCTACCGCCCGTGGTGACAAGCACTTGGTTAGGCGTGACATCGATACCATGCCTATGGTAATAGTTGCACAAGGCACGACGATAGGACGGGATGCCCGCCGAGTGGCTGTATTCCAACACACCGTGGCTGGCCGGAAGTTCCTTGGCGGTCTCAGCCAAAACCTTCAAAGCACCCTTCGGGGTCTCGATGTCGGGCTGGCCGATGTTGAGGTGATACACATGGACACCGCGTTCCTTGGCGGCATCGGCAAAAGGAACAAGTTTACGGATAGCCGACTGCGGCAAATCCAGACCTTTTTTGGATATTTGTGGCATAAATGTTTGATTTAATTGTTGTTGACGGGTGAGCCGTTGCCGAAATCGTTCTTCTTTTCGGGCATGGCCTCAGTGGGTTGTTCGAGCACGCGACCCTTGATGCGCAGCACCACAGTCGAGTTTTTCACGGCGTTGGAGGTGACGGTCACAGTCTTGTTGATGTTGCCGGCACGGTTGGTGCGGTAGGTCACCTTGATTACGTCAGACTCGCCGGGAAGGATGGGTTCCTTGGGCCACGAAGGAATCGTGCAGCCGCAACTCGACTTGGGTTTTTGCACCAACAGCGGTTCGGTGCCGGTATTGGTGAAGCGGAACTCGCACTCGCCGTTGCCGTTGTAAGGCACATCGCCGTAGTCGTGGACGATTTTCTCAAATTCGATTTCTGGTCCCATCGGGGCTTTGCTGTCCTGAGCCTTGGCCGCTCCAGCCATAAGGAGCATGATACCAAGCAGATAGATAACTTTTTTCATTGTGTTTTAAATTAAAAGTGTGCAAAATTAGTAATTATTGTTGTCCGTTGTTCAAAACTTCCGATTTTTCAAACAAATTTTTGGGATGTTCAAAAACCGTACCAAAACCAACAACACGCTCTATTGATTCTATCCATATCTCTACCCCAACTGCTTTGCCATGCCTCAAGGCATCTGCTGTATCTGTTCGTATTCGCCAATCCACTCTTTCATTTTTTCTTGTAAGGTATAACAGCCAAAAAGACACATTGATTGTTTTGAGACCGAAATCCTTTTCCTAACCTGCGGCGCATTGTCGGAAAAACCTTAGCCTCGCTTTATTCGCCAAGGAAAGGGGGCATGTAAACAGGTAGCAAGTTGCTTCCCTTGTCCGTTTTCAAATCCTTTGTGTAAATCAAATAACGCCGTTCGACAACATGAGCGTATTTCTCGCAAAACACATAGAGCGGCTTGTGGGTGTTGTAACCGAAAGACTTCACTTCTATCGGCTTAAGCTTGGCTTTTTTATTCGATTTATGGAAAATACCAAATTGTCTTTTATCCAAAAATATCGAAATATTTTTATTCGATTTCTCCAAAAATACGCAAATCTTATTATTTTCTTCTTCCCCCTCTCCTATTTCCTCGCTTTTCCGTACCTTTGCAAATTCAATTTTCCGAACCTTGAAAGAGCAAACAACTTCCTATATCACCATCCGCAACGCGAAGGTCAACAACCTGAAAAGCATCAGTTTGCAGATTCCAAAGAACAAATTAGTGGTCATCACCGGCTTGTCGGGATCGGGCAAGTCATCCTTGGCATTCGACACGCTTTACGCGGAAGGACAACGTCGCTATGTGGAGAGCTTGAGTTCATACGCACGGCAGTTCATGGGCCGACTCAACAAACCCGATGTGGAGAGCATCACGGGCCTCTCGCCCGCCATCGCCATTGAGCAGAAGGTGAACTCGCACAACCCGCGCTCCACCGTGGGCACCAGCACCGAGATCTACGAATACCTGAAACTCCTCTATGCCCGCATAGGCAAGACCTACTCCCCCGCCTCGGGTAAATTAGTCAAGAAGCACCAGGTGATGGATGTGGTGAATCATATCCTCAGCCTGCCGACGGGTAGCACGGCCTACATCGTCGCACCGCTTCACCTGCCCGAAGGCCGCAGCCTCGAAGAGCATCTCAACATCCTCATGCAGCAGGGCTTCTACCGTATATTATATAACGGCGAGATCATCAAAATCGAAGATTTCCTCGACCAGAAGAAAAAGGTCAGCGAGAAGAAGGTGAAGCTACTCATCGACCGCATCAAGGTCAGCGAGAGCATGGACGACGCCATCGGGCGCATCTCCGACTCGGTGCAGACTGCCTTTTACGAGGGCAAGGAGACCTGTCAGGTGATCAGCGAACTCGACGGCGAGCGCAAGGAAGCCGACTTCTCGTCGCGTTTCGAGGCCGACGGCATCACCTTCGAGCCGCCTACGGCCAATATGTTCGCCTTCAACAACCCCTACGGCGCCTGCCCCACCTGTCAGGGCTTCGGCAGCGTCATCGGCATCGACCCCGACCTGGTTGTGCCCAACAAGAGCCTGTCGATCTACGAGAACGCCATCGCCTGCTGGCGCGGCGAGAAGATGAGCGAGTGGAAAGACGCCCTCATCCGCGTGGCCGACAAGGTGGGCATCCCCATCTTCAAGCCGTTCTACGAACTCACCGATGAGCAGGTGAGCCTCCTCTGGACTGGCAACCAGTATTTTGAAGGCATCGTGGACTTCTTCAACTATGTTGAGACACAGTCCTATAAGATACAATACCGCGTGATGCTGTCGCGCTATCGTGGAAAGACGGTCTGCCCCGAATGCCACGGCACGCGCCTGCGCCGACAAGCGCAATATGTGAAGGTGGGCGGCAAGAGCATCACCGACCTCGTGCTGATGCCCTTGGACGAGCTGAAGGCCTTCTTCGACCACCTCAAACTCGACGAAACCGACAGCAAAATCGCCTCTCGCCTGCTGGTGGAAATCAACAACCGCCTGGATTTCATCATCGAGGTGGGCTTGGGTTACCTGACCCTGAACCGACTCTCCAACACGCTCTCGGGCGGCGAGTCGCAGCGCATCAACCTCGCGACATCGTTGGGCAGCAGTCTGGTCGGTTCCACCTATATCTTGGACGAGCCCAGCATCGGCTTGCATTCCCGCGACACCGAGCAACTCATCAAGGTGCTGAAACGCCTGCGCGACATCGGCAATACCGTCATCGTGGTGGAACACGACGAGGAGATTATCCGTGCCGCCGACTACATCATCGACATCGGGCCGATGGCGGGTGCCTTTGGCGGTGAAGTCGTGTTCGAAGGCGAAATCAAGGACCTCGTCCACTGCGAGAAGAGCCTCACCACGCAATACCTCACGGGCAAGATGAGCATCCCCGTGCCCACCCGCCGACGCAAGAGCGCCAACGCCATCGTCATCAAGGGTGCGACGCAGAACAACCTCAAAAACCTCACCGTGCGCTTCCCGCTCAATATGATGACCGTGATCACAGGCGTGAGTGGCTCGGGCAAATCGACCTTGGTGAAGGATGTGCTCTACCCCGCCATGAAACGGCAGCTGGGCGAGAACGCCGAGAAATGCGGCAGTTACGGTGCCTTGGAAGGCGACCTGCGCCTCATCCAAGCCGTCGAGTTTATCGACCAGAACCCCATCGGTAAGTCGTCACGTTCCAACCCTGCCACTTACTTGAAGGCATACGACGAAATACGAACGTTATTCTCAGAGCAAAAGTTGGCCAAACTGCGCGGCATCAAGCCCGCGTTCTTCTCCTTCAACGTGCCGGGCGGTCGCTGTGAGGAATGTGAGGGCGAGGGCGTGCAAAAGATTGAGATGCAGTTCATGGCCGACGTCTATCTGCCTTGCGAGGCTTGCCACGGCACGCGCTTCAAGGAAGAGGTCTTGGAGATCAAATACGACGGCAAACACATCTCCGACATCCTCAACATGAGCATCGAAGAGGCCATCGACTTCTTCGAGCACTCGTCGGAGCGGCAGACCCCCATTGTCGGGCGTATCCTCAACCGCTTGAAGCCCTTGCAGGAAGTCGGTTTGGGTTATCTGAAGCTCGGGCAGTCGTCGAGCTCGCTCTCGGGCGGCGAGGCGCAGCGCGTGAAGCTGGCCTATTTCCTCATCAAGGGACAGGTGGAGAAACCTACGCTCTTCATCTTCGACGAGCCGACGACTGGTCTGCATTTCCACGATGTGAACAAGCTGCTGGAGTCGTTCAACGCCTTGATTGCCAACGGCCACAGCGTCATCATCATCGAGCACAACATGGATGTCATCAAGTCGGCGGACTGGGTCATCGACCTGGGTCCCGAGAGCGGCAACAAAGGCGGCGAGATCGTCTTTGAAGGCACGCCTGAAGACCTGGTGAAGTGCAAGGAATCCTATACTGGTAAAGCGTTGAAAATCAAGTTGTAAATGGTATCGGCTGCGCCGAGAAATCTGTCAAAAATCAATAATAAAATCTCTCAAAAATGAAAAATGATTTTTATAAGATTTTAAAAACGATTTTGAAAGATTTCTTGCGAAGCAATCCCAATAAAGAAAAATATGAAACCATCAGAAATAAACCAACCCTTGAGTGAGCGGCAGCAGAAAGTAGTGGATACCCTGCTCGGCCTCGGTATCGACTTCGACATCAAGTTCCACCCGCCGTTGGGCTCCATCGAGGAGTCGTTGGCCTACTGGGGCAAGTTCGAGGCCACGCACTGCAAGAACCTGTTTTTCCGTAACCACAAGGGCAACAAGCACTACCTCGTCATCTTTGAGTGCATGCACCAAATGGACATCCACGACCTCGAGCAGCGCCTGCACCAGGGCAAGCTCACCTTCGCCTCGGAGGCCCGCATGGAGAAATACCTCGGTCTGAAGCCCGGCAGCGTCTCCCCCTTCGGCCTCATCAACGACGAGAACCACGAGGTACACCTCTTCATCGACAAAAACCTCTTGAACGCTCCTCGCTTAAGCTTCCATCCCAATGACAACACGGGGACGATCATTATTAGCCAGGAGGACTTTATCAAGTTTTTGGAGGCTATGGGGAATTCCTATGAGTTTGTGGAGTTGTATGATTAAGGATTTGCCTTTCTCTATGCACAAAATATTTTGAGATGAGTATTTGAAGAAATCAACTTAATCTTGCCTAAATAATTACTCCAAATATTTATCCCATATTTCCTGGGTTTTCTGTTCATTTTCCTTACGCAGAGTTTCTTTATACTTTATACACACATTGTTACAATACTCGCTATTATATTTCTTGAAATGGGAAGGGTCTTCCAAACAATATGCTTTAGCCAAATTTGAACTATCAGGCACAAATTTAAATGAAACATGATGATTTGCATTAAGCTCTCGTCTAAATTCAAGCGCATCCTCACAAGTATAGGTAGTTTTTTCTTTATAACAATTCTGTATAATGAGTTCCTCCAATGATAAACCATCAATATAATTGATATCAACAGTTGGTATGAAGGACGTTGCAACAGCGATTTTATTAGGATGTTCTTTCAGATACCATTGGTTAAAATCAACTACATCCTCTGTTAATGATTGCTTTTGATTAATATGATTGCATCCAATCAATCCGAAAATGCAAATCACAATATTTAGGAGAACGAACTTCTTCATAGTTTCTTTTGTTTTATCATACAGACTGCTATTTATTCGTAATGCATCACCTAATCGAAAAAACTCTTCTATCTGATGCAAAAGTAGGAAAATAATTGCATATTATGAGGAAAAAAATCAGAACCTATAAGTAATTTTATATCGATTATCCAATATGAAAGCTTAATCTATTGCAATATCCCATAAAAAACAATATCTTTGTATATGCTTATCTAAAACATAGTTTTATGGTAATCACAAAATTATTAATCGGTGCCAACCCAAACGAAGGCTGCTATTTTCAAAACAATGAGTATTTCTTTGTGGCACTTCAAGGTTGTTGGTTTTTAAAGAGCATTTGCAAAAAGACGTTATCATTTGAAGTTGATGCGTAATTTGCAATGCTAAACGATGGAGGGGTGACTCTCCATCGTTTTATTTTCGTATCTTCTATTTATCTTTATCTTTTTCTTCTATCCTTCAGTTTTTCATACCCTATCACCATCCAACAGCAATTCCCCTTCTCCCTGTGCAGTCTGTTTGGCGTTCAACTATTTCGTCAAACAATCACCTCAAAAATCCGCTTTCCGTTCCACTCAATCCATTGAGGTTCTGCTTCTTGTTTGTTTTTCGAGAAGTCGAAGGTGACCAAATAACCTTCATCCATACCGCGAGTGGCGAGATAGCCTGAAAGTTGGTCGCGGCCAAGTTCCTCGTATTTGTCGCCATGCCAAATCTTCAATTCCACGATATACTCCTGCTTGTCGTAGGTCACCACCAAGTCCATGCGGCGGTTGTCGCGGGTCTGCGGCTCCACGTAGTAGAACCCGATCCCGTTGATGATGGGTTTGAGGAAGGTGAGAAACAGCAGACGGCCTTCCTTTTCGAGGAAAGGCTCGGTGCTTTCGCGGTACTCCTCGTGCATAAGGTCACGGAAACGGGTGACCACGTGCTCCATATTGAGTTTGCCATTTTGAACATAATTCAGCACATACGGAGAGATTTTTGTCCCCTGTTCGCGCATGGTCTTATTGCCGAAATACATAAACAAGGCCTCTTCGAAAATCAGGTTGTGGATTATTGTCTTGCCACGTTGGTTCTTGCGGATATAGGAGAACATATTGGCCAGTTTGACAATGGGGTCCACCATTGTAAAAGAGTATTCCGCTCCGTTGACCACGATGGAAAAGAGGAAATCTCTCAGTTCAATGTTGTTCTCGATGTTCTTTGAGAGGTCGTCAATAAGGGTGACATTTTCGCCTATCGCGATGATTTTCACGGCTTGCTGCACGTTGTCAAGCGTCCATTTCGCTTCCAAGCGTTCATCGATAATCTTACAAATCGCACTCACCAAATAAGGATAGCCCGTTGTGTATTTGTAGATCTCCTCGCTGATGGCCTTAATGTCCATACCCGAATGCACATCGTTCTCGTAATCATTGAGCATCTGGGCGATTTCCTCAGGATGGAAAGTCATATCCACGTTGAAATCGGCGGCAATGTTCCAAGGCGAATTGTATTTCTTTTCAGCGTCGGGACGAAGTCTCAGTTTGAGGTTCTTGATGTCGTAAACGCCTGCGAGAACGATGCTGTGGAAAGTATAGTTCATGCCCTCTTTATCACGTTCCAAGTATTTGTTGCGCAACATGCCCAAAAAATTCATGAACAACTGATTGTCGCTACTCTTGTCCACTTCGTCGATGGTGACCACAACGGGTTTTGGACAAGCTCTGCAAAAATCCGTGACAATCTCTGACAAATCATCTATTGATGAAGCATTGCCGTTTTGCCAAATCCCTATCAATGCCTCGTTTTGACGGAGTGAAACAAGATGCCTCGCCATTTGCCTTTTGAATGTTGTGACAAAAGTCGCAGGACTAGCAAAGGCCTCGTCTCCCAAACCTTCAAAACTCAGTGGGATGACCAAATATTTGTCCGATAATCTAAACCAAATCTTGTTCAGCATGGTCGTCTTCCCATACTGCCGTGCTCGGTTGATGGTGAAATAATTCCCTCTATCAATCAGGTTTTCAACGGCTTTGAAGCGTTTCTCCGTATCAACCATATAATGTCTTTGCGGATTGCAACTTCCTGTGACATTGAATTCTTTCCTCATACTGACTCCGTTTTTATCTTGACCTTGCAAAAATACACATTTTCATCCTTCTTTCATCAAATCAATCTTTTTTCACTAACTTTGCGCCTAAATAGTAAACATGTCAAATCATGTCACAAAACCGACAAAACATACAAAACCATCCTTTGGCGTGGGCGGCTGCGCAACCGCATCGCCGCCGGAAAGCCGCCGGTTGGCAGGCTTTCCTCAACCAAGAAAAAAGGTTTTGTCGGGTTTTGCAAGTTTTGTGATAAAAAAACACAACTGTTATGAATAACGAAGAAAAAATCAAGCAAGCCGCCGAAATCCTCTCCAAGGCGAAGAACATCGTGGGCTTCACCGGCGCCGGCACTTCCGCAGAGAGCGGCATCCCGCCTTTCCGTGGCGAGGGCGGCATCTGGAACCAGTACGACCCCAACTCACTCGACATCGACTTCTACTATCGTCACACCAAGGAATCGTGGAAGATCATCCGCGAGGTGTTCTATAACTTTTTCAGCAACAAGGACATCAAACCTAACCCTGGACATCTTGTCCTGGCAAAATGGGAGAAGGAAGGCCGTTTGAGCAGCGTCATCACGCAGAACATCGACGACCTGCACACCGTGGCGGGCAACAGCGTGGTGTATGAGTTCCACGGCAACATGTCGCGTTTCGTGTGCACCAAATGCGGCCACAAGGTCGATGCCAAAAGCCTGACACTCACCGAGGAACCGCCCCGTTGCGCCCAATGCGGCGGCCTGATGAAACCCGACTTTATTTTCTTCGGCGAGGGCATCCCTGAAGACGCTTATTATGGCTCGGTGCGCGCTGCCGAAAACTGCGACGCCTTCGTCATCATCGGCACTTCGGGACAAGTCAGTCCGGCCAACATGATTCCTGGCATCGCCAAGCGCAACGGCGCCAAGATCATCGAAATCAACATGGAGCCTTCGACCTATACGAACTACATCACGGACATCTACCTTGAAGGCAAGTCGGGTGAGATTCTGCCCGCGATTGATGCTTTGATGACCAGATAGCGGCTTCAAAATACCAAATGCTACAAACGAAAAAAGCGAGGCAAGAAAATTCCTGCCTCGCTTTATGTTCATCGCACAACTCTTACTCTTCTGCAATCTTCAACTTGGCCTCAAGCACTTTCAGGTCTTCCTTGGCCTTGTTGATTTTCTTCTCGTATTCGGCACGCATCAGTTCGGAGTTCTTGCTGTTGGAGAAGAAACCGATGTTGTTTTCCATCGCTGCGATTTCGTCGCGGAGTTTCTGGATGCGGTTCTGGAGCGTAAGGCGCTCGCGGCGCACCTTGTCGTTGGCGCTCGGGTCGTCCTTCCAGCCCTCCATCATCTCACGGAACTCGTTGGTCGAAGCCTCGTTCTGGTTCTTGCGCATCATGTCGAAGAGGCCGTCGATGAGTTCGCGGTACTCCTTATTAATAGCATCCTTGTGCTTCATCGGCACATACCCGATTTCGATCCAGCGCTTCTGGAACGTCTTGATGGCCTCCATGTTCTCGTTACGGCTCGGGGTGAGCTGGAACGCCTTGATTTCCTCAATCAATGCTTTCTTGGCGGCAAGGTTGGCGTCCTCTTCGGTGCGGCGACCGCTGAAATGCTCGTTCTTGCGGTTGAAGAAGGTGTCGCAGGCGGCGCGGAAACGCTTCCAAATCTTGTCGGTGTGGCGCTTCGGCACAGGACCGATGGTCTTCCATTCCTCTTGCAGTTTCTTCATCTGCTCGGTGACGGTCTTCCATTCAGAAGAATCCATCAGGGCTTCGGCCTCGATGCAAAGTTGGGTTTTGCGCTCAAGGTTTTCCGTCTGCCTGTCTTTCAGGCCGGCAAAGAAGGCCTTTTTCTTGGCGAAGAAGGTGTCCATCGTGCCACGGAAACGCTGCCAAATCTCCTCGTTGTCTTTCTTGCTGGCGGGGCCAACGGTCTTCCAAATGCCGAAAATCTCGGCCAATTCGGTCGACTTCTTCTGCCATGCGTTCACGCTCTGATAGTCCTCGGCGATGAGTTCCTCAGCCTTGTCGCACAAAGCCTTTTTGGTTTCGAGGTTGGAGGTTTGCTCCTCCTCTATCTTGGAATAATGCTCGCGGCGGATTTGGTTGATTTTATCGGTAGCGGCCTTGAAGCGTTCCCAAATTTCGTCTTTTTTGTCTTGCGGCACGGGACCGACTTCCTTCCAATCCTCATGCAATTTCTGCAAAGCCTTGAAAGCCTTGGTGATAGACTTCTCGTCCAACAGTTCCTCGGCCTTCTCGCACAGTTCAATCTTCGAATCGAGGTTCTTCTTCATGTCGAGGTCGCGGAGCTCGCGTCCGATGCGCACCTTATCAAAGAATTTCTCCACGAGGAAGTGATAGTTGTTCCAAAGGTTGGAGTTTTCGGCAGCCGGCACAGGCCCGATTTCCTTCCAGCGGTCTTGCAGGGCGTGGAAGTCGTCGTAGGTCTTTTTCAGCGACTCGTCCGAAGCGATGATTTCCTTCAGTTCGTCAAGGATGGCCTGCTTCTTCGAAAGGTTCTCCACCTTTTGCTTTTCGAGGTCTTCGTTCTGCTTGGCGCGATTGGCCTTGAAGATGCCGAAAGCCGCGTTGAAACGCTGTTCGATGGGGTCTTCCACATGCTGGAAACTCTCGGCCTCGCCCCCACCTTGCAGGAACTGGTCGAGTTCGTTGTCCATGTCTTCCTTATTCAACTTATTGAAATGGAGGCGAATAGCGGCAACCTTGTCCTTGATGTTCTGGATGTCGGAATCCTGCACGAGTTCTTCGAGCATTTCCACAAGTTGCAGCTTATTCAAACCGTCAAGGGCAATATCCTCAACACCCTCATCTTCATCCATTTCGGGAGCTTCTACGATGTCGGGCATCACCTCGTCGGCCAAGGGAGCTGTCTCGGGCTTTTCCTCGCCACCAAGGGTCGCCACATCGATTCTCACCTTGCCGGGCAAGATGTTGGGCTGGATGAGTTTGACAATCTTCTTTTTCTCGTTCGCGTCAATGGCTTTCTTTGCAGCCTTTTTCGTAATCTGTTCATTCTCAATGCCTTCGTTTGTTGAAGGATTTTGAGCCAGTTGTTCGTTGTTTTCCATTTCAATACATTTTTAAGAACAATCAGGGCATTTCGCCCGATTCGAGTTGTACAATTAAGCCTGCAAATATAGGAATTATTTGAAAACCAAAAGGATTTTTTGGCGGAAAATGTTTTTTCAGCACAAACTCATTTTTTGAAGGAAACCAAGCGACCATGAAAACGACAAATTATCTGACTGATAATCAATAGATTATCACATTGTTTGAAAAAAAGTAGCAAAAAACGCTTGCGGGTAATGAAAAAAACACTATTTTTGCACCCGCAATTCACACGCTGGAGAGGTGGGTGAGTGGCTGAAACCAACAGTTTGCTAAACTGTCGTATTCCGCAAGGGATACCGGGGGTTCGAATCCCCCCCTCTCCGCGAAAGAAGGAAGACGATGCAGAATCGTCTTTTTTTTCGGGGTATGGCGCAGTCCGGCTAGCGCACCTGCTTTGGGAGCAGGGGGTCGAAGGTTCGAATCCTTTTGCCCCGACGGTGAAAATCAAGGAGTTACAATGATTTGTAACTCCTTTTTTCGCGCTTTGGTGAAATGAAAAATGCAACGATTTCTGAAAAATTGCAACGACTTTATGGTTTTCTGCCATACAAAAAAAGAATAATATCGATGTTGAATTGGAGGCCACGCAACAGGCTTATAGCGAGCGTGTTCTACATTTAGGGTCAGATCACCCCAGCGGGGTTGGGATTTTCATAGGGACAAAAGATTTGGTGTGTTTTTTTTAGGTGTTCGTTTTCAGTAAGTTGGTTACGGACTGCGAAAAAAAAGTAGGGACAAAACGGTTGAGCGGGGCAAAAGGGACTTGACATTGAATAATAATCAGTACTTTTGCAAGGAATAAAACTATTGAAGTATGAAAACAAGAAGAATTATGACCCTGCTTGCGCTCCTGTTGATGGCGGGAGGGGGTAACGACACAAGCGCAAGACTATGAACCAATTATCCGAGAAGGTAAACCAATTAAAATAAATAACAATGAAAAAGACATTATTATTCGCATTGGTATTGATGCTTTTATTGGCAACTTTTGCAGGATGTCATAAGACAGATGCTGACGTCTTGGGAATTATCGCTACCGAAGAGGTCGAGAACTATTTCGGTACTACAGTCAAAGTATTTTATTCCGACAGTACAAAGATGTATTTCCACTTGCTTTCGGACACGACTGCTGAAGTGGTCAATCATAACAGGTTTTATTCCGAGGAAGGCGAATCGTTTCCTTGGATTTATCGCGGCGATGTTGTTGTTCCCGACCGCTTTGTCCACAACGGCAAGATGTACAAGGTGACATGCATCGGTAATGGTGCTTTTAAAGCCTCAGTCCAAAATCACGAACTTGTCAGTTTGGTGTCCTCAGTCGAGATGCCCAATACCATCGACACCATCCGCAGCATGGCTTTTAGTGAGTGTGTGCATCTTACCTCCATTGACATTCCCAATTCGGTGAAATACATTGGTGACGCCGCTTTTGCTGGCTCCGCCTTGGCTTCTGTGGATATCTATAATTCCACCTGCACTTTTGATAACAATGTCTTTTGTTCCACTCGTCTAACAAGCATCAAGATTCCCGAGTCAATGGAAAAAATTCCTATTGGCATGTTCGCCATGTGCTTTTCTTTGGCATCCGTTACTTTGCATGACCACATCACCTGCATTGGCGACGGCGCGTTTGAAAGTACAGGTTTAACGAGTTTTGAAATTCCGGCCTCGGTGAAATATCTTGGCGTGAATCCATTTGACAATTGTGCCTCGTTGACCACATTGATATGCCACCCGATAACGCCTCCTGAGAAAGACCCTGAGGGTCATTATTACGGGGACTATTTTATGCTGAACAATGCCATCGAGCGCATTCTTGTTCCGGCACAAAGTGTCAACTTGTACAAGGAAAGCCATTTCTGGCGGTTGTATAAGGACATCATCGTTGGGATGTAATTATGATCAAAAAAAAGAAAAAGATGAAAACAAAGTATTTACGGAAAGGCTTGCTGGTCCTTGTTTTGGGTTTTTCCTTGACTGCTTGCCAAAAAGATGACAACGACCCGCTGAAAATCATTTCCACACAGGAAGTGGTTCGCGAAGGCCAAGTGATTGTGGAGGCCAGCTATCAAAACGAGTTGAAGAAGATGTATTTCATCCTCGTTTCGCCTAATACGGCCATGGTCACCCATGCAACGGACTTCAACCCCGAGCTGGTCAACAGGCAGTATTACGGCAAAGAAGTTATTCCGTCCGAGTTCTCGCATCTTGGGCGGACTTATTCGGTAGTAGGCATCAAGAGTCAGGCATTTTGGAAATGTAATAAACTGACTTCCATAGTAATGCCCAATACCATCACCAAAATTGGCGATTACGCTTTCTATTGTTGTACAGAATTGAGTAACGTTACGTTTTCCAACGCACTTGAAGAGCTTGGATATGATGCATTTCATGGATGCGGTAACCTCGCTTCGGTTGATTTGCCTGCCTCCATCAAGTGGATTGGATCACATGCATTTGAGGATTGTACCTCTTTGACTTCCCTAACTTGTCGAGCCAGCACACCTCCGTCGATTGTGTTTGTGGAATCGGATTTTCTTTTGTCTCGTCTTCAAGAAATCAAGGTTCCCCAAGCCAGCGTGGACGCTTATAAAACCGCTTGGGGATGGAGTCAGTTTGCTGATATAATTGTGGGGTTTTAGGCAAGACTCCCTTGGTCTGCGGACTGTGTTGGTTTAGAGATGAGTGTTGTTTGGAGTTGTGAGTTGTTCGGTTGTTATACTTAGATTTCCCCGCCGCTTTTATTGGTGCTTTTAGGCATGGTAGATTCGCGTGAAAATTGGAAGTTATTGAATATCAAATACTTTTTGTTTAATGTGGATTCGCGTGAAAATAAGAATTAACCGTAATAGGCCTACCTCTCCCGCCGCTCAATGACTTCCTTCAATTTATATCGGTCCCCAGTTGATTTGCCGATGGCATCGATGAATTGTTGGTCGTAGCCGGGCGTTTCGTATCCCCAACGCTGGAAATTGCCGTTTTTGTCGACGCGCTTCACTACTTGGTCGTTGTATTTGACAATCAGGTATTTCGCCAACTTGTCCCAACGCTGCATCATGCGCTCGGTGTAAGCGATGCTCTTTTTGTTGAGGTAACTCTGCCGGTCGGCGGGGGTCATGTCCTTGATGGCGACGAGGACGCTGTCTTGGTCGGCGAAATAGTAGTTCTCCAATTCACTTTGCGCCTTGCGCAGGTCGCCAATCATCATCGAATAGCGCGGATAGACCATGTTGGCCACCCAATTGTTCATCCAGAAGGCAGACTGGTCGCTGAACTCGTTGCGTGGGTTGTTCTCGGGGCGGAAAGCGTCGGGCACCTGCGTGATGCAGCAATAGAGCGGCACGTATGCCACCATGTTGGCATCGTCGCAGTTGAACCAAGTGACGCCGCCCACGTCGTCGGGCAGCCATGAGCGCATCTGGCAAGTCATGGTGAAACCGCTTTGTTGCGTGGCAATGGGACGCTCGCGGAAATAAGGGATGCTGTCGCTGTCCTTGAAGTGCATCGGGAGCGGACGGATAGGCATTCCCCACGGACCAGCGGTCATGTCGGCGGTCATGTCCAAAGGTGTGCCTTCAAAGTGATCGCGCATGTCGTTTTGCAAGTCGTGCATAGTGAGCGGCTTGTCGGGCTTAATCCACAGCGGGAGGTGGTCGCATTGGTCGAAGTCGCCGTTGATGTAAGGCAAGTATTTGTCCATCTCCTCGTGGTTGTAATGGTGGCGGAAGAAGCTCCACACGCGGGCATCGGCGTAGCGCACATTCTCGAAGTCGATGGGGCAGTAGGCATCGCGGAAAGAGAAATCTACGTCCTTGCCATTGAAGAAGCCTTTCTCACGGGCGAAGGAAATTACATCGTAGGCATAGACACATTCCACTTCGGGTTTGTCAATTTTCGAGAGTTGCTTGCTATTGATGCTCCTACCTTTTTCTTGAGGGAACTGCCTGATTCTGCTCAGGTTGGCATGGGCGCAAATGCAGTCGTCGGGGATGCGCAAGGCCACCCAAACGGCACCTTTGCGGCCTGGGCCTTTGCCGATGATTTCCATAATCCAAGCCTCGTTGGGGTCACAAATGGTGATGGTTTCGCCGCTGCTGTTGTAGCCGTATTCTTCAACGAGTTCGGCCATGCACTTGATGGCTTCTCGGGCAGTGGCCGAGCGTTGCAAAGCCAAGCGCATCAAGGAAAAATAATCGAGCAGGCCTTCATTGTTGACCAACTCCAAGCGACCGTCGAAGGTGGTCTCGACGATGGTCACCTGTTTTTCGTTCATCAGGCCGACCACATTATAGGTATAAGGGACTTGTTTCACAAATTGGCCTTCGTGCGATGGCCCCCAACCGTGAATGGCGATGAGCTCGCCGGGTTCGTGCCGCCCCGAAGGACTGTAAAACAACGAGCCAGAGAATCCGAAGCCGTCGCAGTTGTAGGTACACATCACGCTTCCGTCGGCGGAGGCTTTTTTTCCTACGATTAGGTTGGTGCAGGCCCATGCCGATTGGATGCTTAGGGCTGTTAAGAGTGATAGGAATAGGAGCTTTTTCATAAGAATAAGTTTAATAATCGGGACAAAAATACGCATTTTATTCAATACACAAAAAAAGAAACGACCCGAAAGCCGTTCCTTCTCCAAAACATTTAAAACACTTTGATTAGGCTTCCGTCAGGTCAACGATTTCGGCGGTGGCGGCGTTTTTCATCACCGAGGCGATGCCGTTCTTCATGTTCACTTCGTTGGCATACATCTGGCTCGAACCGATAATCTGACCGTTGGTGGCCATGAGGTTGAAGTAAGGCTTGCCGTTGCTGGCTTCCTTCACATCGAAACGGTTGTGGTCCTGACTGTTCTTTTTTACCGACTCCACTCCATTGAGGCAAGAGGCCTTGGTGGCATAGCCTTGGCTGGTGAGAATGACTTGGCCGTTGGTGGCCTTCAAGTTGAACTGGAACTCGCCGTTCTTTCTGGTTGTAATTTCAAATTTACCCATGTTTTTCTGTTTTTTAAAGTTGGATTAGGGTGCAAATATATGATTTTTATCACAATGCAAGCCCTTGAAACACATTTTTTTTGAAAAATCATTGCAAACGCGCCAAAAGTTCATCGCGATAACTGGCCCCCACGGGAATCTTGTTGCCCATCACCGTAACGTCGCTCTTGTCCAAGTCCTGAATGTGCTTGAACGAAACGATATACGACTTGTGGACACGCACAAATCGCTCCTTGGGCAGCATCTCCTCTAAGTCCTTCAAGGCAAAAAGAGCCGTAATGCGCCGCTGCGTGGTGTGGAAAGTGACATATTCATGCTGCCCCTCGATGAAAAGCAGGTCGTCATAATTGATTTTGTACAACTTGTAATCGGCCTTCACGGTGATGAAGTCGTTGGAGCGGCTGATGGTGTCGGCAACGGGCTTCGGAGTGTTTTCTGTCCTCGGAGGCACTTGCCCGATGGCCTTGTTGATGGCTTGGAAGAAACGCGGGAAGTTGAACGGCTTGAGCAGATAGTCGGAAACGGCCAAGTTGAACGCATCGACGGCATACTCCGAATAGGCCGTTGTGAAGATGACGGCAGGTTTCTTGTCCAAGCTTTTGACCAACTCAAGACCCGTCAAATCAGGCATTTGGATGTCCAAAAGCATGATGTCGACAGCGTTGCTTTTCAAGGCTTCCATTGCCTCGAAAGCGTTGGAGCAGGTGGCCACCAACTGCAATTGTTCCACCTTCGAGACATAGTCCTGCAAGAGTTTCTGTGCCAAATATTCATCGTCAACGATAATCACATTGTATTTCTCGTTCATAGTTCAATCCTGACTTTATAGATTCCTTTATCTTGTTCAATTTCAAAAACATAGTTCTCTCCATAGTGCAACATCAAGCGCTGCTGCACATTGGTTTGCCCGATGCCCGACTTCCTCTCAGATGCCAACACCAAGGGCTTGGCGTTTTCAGCCACCGTGTTCTCAGCCTCAAAGCGGAACTTGTCGCCCGCTTGCTGCACCCTGACATGCACATAGCCGTCGGGATGCGTCTCCAAACGGCTGTATTTGAAGCAGTTCTCGATGATGGGCTGCAACAGCATCGGCGCAATCATGAAGTCCTCCTTCTCCACATCCTTCTCAAAATGCACGTCGCGATAGCCGCCCATGCGCATCATCTGGAAGTCGATGAAGTTCTCCACATACTTGATTTCCTTGCTCAGCGGAATCATCTCGGCCTGACAGTCAACAAGCACATAGCGCAACATTTCCGAGAGTTTCAACACGCCGTCGGCGGCATTATCGTCGTGGGTGTAAACCATTGAGTAGATGTTGTTTAGCGCGTTGAAAAGGAAGTGCGGGTTGATTTGCGACTTCAAATAGCGCAGTTCCATGTCGAGCTTCTCGCTTTTGAGCTGGTCGGCGATGATTTTCTCCTCGTTTTCCTTGCGTTGGAAATAGAATATCACCGTGATGGCATACGTGGCGATGAACCATATCAGGCGCACCAAAAAAGCCAAAATAACGGGTGGGAAAAACGGCATTTCATCGAACGGCCTTTTGTCGATCCAATAGAGCAGACTCAAATCGATGGCTGTGGAAACCGCCGCCCAAACGGGGATGGAAAAGACGGAAAGCAAAATGAACAGCACTACCCTGCTCCGCTTCAGGAAATGCTCAACCAACACCTTATTAATGAATAGGACCAGCAGAATGACCAACAGCACAAAACAAAGCGAACTGACCGAACGGAAAAGGTAGTTGCCGTTGGAATGTACCGTGAAGAAGATGAAAAACAGCACAAGCCAAACCACGCCGTTCTTATACAGGCGTTCAATCAGGCCGAGGTTCGCCTCGGGAAAGGCCGGCAGGGTTCGTTTCTTCATCTCCAATGATTTGGCCGCAAAATTAAGTCGAAAACCTTATTTGTCAAACGGTTTTCAATGAAAAATTGGAAATTGTCAATCAGCGGTAGCGAAAGTTTACGGTTTTGCCGTTTATGGGTCGGAATGTTGACTATTGGCAGCAGTTTTATTGAAAAGTGCATCAAATAAAGCCGTCTAACGCTAACATTAGACGGCTTTAAGATAACAAAACAAGTACATTCAAATCAGTTGTTGCTGACGGGAGATCCGTTGCCGAAACCGTTCTTCTTCTCAGGGAGGACTTCTGTAGGTTGCTCAAGCACTCGGCCTTTGATGCGCAGCACCACGGTGGAGTTCTTGCGGGCGTTGGAACTGACCGTCACGGTCTTGTTGATGTTGCCGGCACGGTTGGTTCTGTAAGTTACCTTGATGACGTCCGACTCACCGGGGAGGATAGGCTCGTTAGGCCAGGAAGGGATGGTGCATCCGCAGCTCGACTTGGGCTTTTGAACCAGCAGGGGCTCGTCACCCGTGTTGGTGAAACGGAATTCACATTCGCCGTTGCCGTTGTAGGGCACATCGCCGTAGTCGTGGACGACTTTCTCAAACTCGATTTCAGGACCGCTTTGGGTCTTCGCGTCTTGCGCCTTGGCCGCTCCTGCCATAAGGAGCATGATGCCAAAAAGAAAAATGACTTTCTTCATTGCTTTTGATTTTAAGATGGTGAATAATTTGTAATTGGTGTTATAATTTGAAATGATGCTGCAAAACTACCGCCTTTGTCAAGCGGTCGGGCAGACATTCCAAACAATTACGAGTTAAAAGAATTGTAAAATACTGAAAACGAATGTGATATTCCAATGCCTATTCCAAACCTTTTCTGGAAAAAGTCCAAAGTTTTTTACCCTTCTTCCATCTTTTTCCTCCGTCTTCCGCGCAGTTTGTCGATCATATTGACGGTAGTGCCGAGATAATCCGCCTCCTCCTGGCGCGAGAGTTTGAAATACGATAGGATGTAGGATTTCTTTTCGTCCTCGTCCAAATCGGGATACTTCTGCTGAAGGGTTGCTGTAAGGTCTGGATAGAGTTGGTCAATCACTTCAAGCATGGCTTCCCAATGGTTCTTATCGCCGTAAACGAGCGTTTCCAAATCTTTGAGGAGATTGGCTTTTTTGTTGCTGTTCAGATAGTTGTCTAACAAAAGCATCATGCGTTGTTCCTTCATCAAGGCATCTGAGAGGCGGTCGGCGTAGTCTTGTTGGATTTGCTCGTTTTCGGCGTGTTTCTGTGCCAAGTCCTTGTTCTGCTGCTTGAAATGGAACAGCTCGGCATTGATTTCGGCCTCACGCTTGCGGCGACGTGCCAAGCGGATTTGCGAAACCAACAACGCTGCCAAAACCAAACTCGCTACCAAACTGACGATGACGATGATACGTTGCTTGATGATGATTTTCCGGTTCAACTCGTTCCGCATCACCTCGCTGTCATATTTATGGCTGATAAGCGCAAGATTGTTCTCCTGTTGCTCTATTTCTTTTAGATTGTTGCCTTCTTCGTACAAACATCCATATTTGCAAGCGGTTTCATAATCGCCGAGTTCTTCGGCATAATCGGACAGGACGCCGTAATAGAACCAAGTATCCTCGTTAGGCTCGGTTTTAGTCACAAGTTCCTCCAAACGGCTGTAATAATAATCCGCAGAATCCAAGTCGCCCGACTCGAAATAGATGTTCCCCATGTCGTGATAGTAGTACATGAGCAGATTGTCGTCGCCATCCGAAATGGAGGCTTGCCAAAAGCGGTTGAGATAATCGGCCGACTTTTCATAATCCCCTGCATTGAAATACAAGGTATGAAAAGCCGACAAGACATTGCGTTTTGCCTCGGTTGATTCGCTTTGGTCGGCAAATGTCATGGCCTGTTCCAAACAATACGCCGCGCTATCGAATTGTTTGTGGAACTGATAAAAATCGCCCAACTCCCTCAGCGCTTCGGCACGGTCGGCGTAATCGTCGCCAAAGCCCTCGGCAGCGGCTTTCAGCAACGAAACAACTTCTTCTTTGTCAGCATAGTAGCCCAAGCATTGTGCAATATGATACCTTGCATGAGCCACCGTCAGCGTTTGATTCGCCATTAGGCCGTAACGCTCCGCCTCCTTGAACAGGCGCATGGCCTCAGCCTTGTTGCCTGAATCCAACTGAATACGAGCATTTTCCAAGGCATCTTGTGCGACTTGCTTCACATCGCGGGATGTAGGATGGCAAGCCGCCAACATTGTGACAAGGAAAAACAAAACCAGATGATGCAGTTTCATGGGGACAAAAAAATCTCGTTTCAGCGGTGCAAAACTACCATATTTGTCAAGCAATTGAAAGGCCTGTCCAAACTTTTTGGGGGTTTAAAAATTGTAATGCTTTGTGGATGAATTTGTTATAGTTTTATCTATTCCAAACTTTTTCTGGGGAAAAGTCCAAGATTTTGGGTGTGTTTGGGCTTAAAGTGTTGGCTTTAACCAACAGTTTTTTGCCAAAAGTGTTGCCTATAACCAGCATTTTTTGATAAAAAGTGTTGTCTGTAACCAACAATTACGGCAAAGACAAAAACTTCAAACAAATAGCGGATTTGCCTGATTCCTATATCTTTGCTGATGACATAGAGCCGCCCGTTGGTGCCAAGCTGCCTCTTTGGATGCTGTTTTTTTTGTATTGATTTCTATCGATTCTTCCGCACCAGCACGGCAATCCCCAACAAAACCACCACACCGCCACCGACAACCCAAAGCCAAGGGAAGCCCTTCTCTGTTTCCTCAACTGAACCAAGCGTTTCAGGCTCAGGCTCAACATAATAGATGTACTTCCCCTCGCGGATAAGTTGCTGTGTGTAATTCAGGATGGAGTCGCCGTGGGCGAAGGAGAGTTCCTCGGGCGTGAAGTTGACAGGATAGTCGGGCAGCACGCCGCGACCGAAGGGGAAACGCTCATTGACCACCGTGTCAGCCACAATCTTGATCATCGGAATCTGCACAGTGATGCCGGAAGCGGGCATTATGTATTGTGTGAAATGCTCGGCTTTCATCTGATGGTAGGCTGAACCCGTCTCGCGTCCTACGATGACACCTCGGTTTTGCTTCTTCACATAGCCCGCAAAAGACGTGGAAGCCGAAAACGAGGCCTCGTTCGTCAGCACATACAGCCGTCCCTTGTAGTTGACCAAACTGTCAGGATTAACCCATTCCGGCTCGTTCTTCACGAAACCCTCACCATTGGGAAGCGGCTCATATTCAGCGAAAACACCCATCGGTTCCTCGTCCACGGGACAACTGCCGCCGAAACATTTGTAGCCGCCTCTCTTGTTCACAAATCGGTAAAGCGAGGTGCAGAACGGCTTCTGCGCCAAGTAGGAATAAATGGTTTCCATCACCTCACGTGGACCGCCGTAGTTGTCGCGGAGGTCGATGATGAGGTTGGGGACGCTATCGGCGATGATTTGGGCAAAAATCGCCTTTACACTGTCCCCTTGCATTTCGTCCAATTCGAAAGTGCGGATATCGAGATAAGCCACTGAATCCGAGAGGTTTTCATACTGGAAAAGTGCTTTTTCATCCGTATGATAATGACGTTGCATATATTTAGACCACTTCGGTTGTCGGGAAGGGTCATTGCGCGTCATCTGCTCAAAACGTTTCGTCTCGCCATCGGCAAAGGTGACCGTAATATTGTAATCTTTTGCAGTTAGGCCGCAATAATAAAAATCCATTCCAAAGGTTAGTGTATAATCCCCATAACTCTTCACATAGCCGTCAGCATATTCCTCATACTCCAACAAAACAGTTTTCAGAGAATCGGCAGGGATGCCGTTCACCGAAACCACTTTTTTGCCAAGATAGTTTTTGTATTTCGGAACGGCTCGCCACACCTGAAGCGTATCGTTGAACCAGCCTAACAACAACGAAGAAGGCCTCAATACACCCTCCATTTTCGTTTGAGAAATGATAGAAGTATGGCTATCGCGCACTTTGGAAATCATGGAGCGCACCACCACTTCAAAGTCGCCGACAGGAATGGTTTCGCCTATCGTGGCCTTCTTTCGGGCGAGAAAAGCGTCAAACTCGTCTTTCGGGGTATAATCGTAAAATCCAGGAAAGGCATCCTCAAAGGCTTCCATCAGTCCGTCGAGGTCGGCAACGGCCTCATCGCGCGTCAGTTGGGTCTTATTGTTCGCCTTGGGCGGGATGAATGTGGTTTTCAGGCCGAAAGGTGTCATCGGGTCAACGGCTTGCGAGTTTTTCGAGATACTGACCACCACACAAGGCTCCTTGATGCGCTTGTAATAATAGCCCACGGTACCCAACACATCGCCCCGATGCACGGTCTCGCCCGTCTTGAACAGCCGCAGCGGGCGCATACCGCTCACGTGCACCTCTCGTCCGTCGGCAACGCGAATGGAAACACTTGTGTTCATATAACGAATCTTTTCCGGCGACATTCCCCACTCGATGAACAGAAGTGAGTCTTGCTCGAAGTTGCCCGTTTGTTGGTTAAATACGTCAACAGAACAACTGAAACTATTGTGGTAGATAATGTTGGCGTGCGTGATAGTCCCATCCACGGGGCAAAGCACGGGCGTCCAAAAAGGCGCACCAATAATCAAACGGTCAAAATTCAACTCGGCTTGGGTCACGCCATCAGCCACGCCGATGTAGTCTTGCGGGCGGTAAAGGATGTCGTCGCCGGCCTTTTTGTCTAAAGACAGAGCGACAGGCCAAAGGTAGTTGTCTTGGGCGAAAGCAAAGTTGCTGGCAAGAAGCAACATAACGAAATACAGTTTTTTATTCATAATGATTTGTTTTGGAATTTTCGGTGCAAATGTATCTTTTTCAATTTTCAATAAGACGAATAAGAGCCTAGTTTTGTGACATGATGCAAAAAAAATGAAAAGTTTCGGTTAGAGGCAACATTTTTTCAAATCATAAATTTTCCAACGAAAGCCCCTCCATCCGAATCTGATACGACGAAAATTCCGAAGGCAAGGCAAGCACTTTTTCCTGCAAGTCTTTCATGTCGATTCTGTCCTTGTTGCGCTTGATTTCGGCCACGAGGCAGGTCTTGTCAAATTCGTTCAAGGCCACCATGTCGATTTCGTTCTTGCCTTTGCGGTCCCACCAGTTGCCTACCTTCGTGAACTTGCCGCTTTGCATCGCCTTCTCTTGGAAATATCGCTCTAAAGTGCGTCCTGTGAATTGCGCATAATTATCTGTTACATATTGCTTTAGCAATCCAAGTTGGTTACTCTCTATCAGGCCTTGGTAGGGATAGACGAAGCGGAACCAAAACCGCAGGAAGCAGTCGTCAATCTGCCAGCGGATGTTCCTCACGCCCGGCTTGCTCAACAAAGGCGTGTTCTTACTGATGAAAAGATAATCCGCGTGCATGTTGTTCAAGTAGGCTCCCGTGTTTTTCTCGATGATGCTGTCAATCTCACTTTGTGTGGTCATGCCGCCGGCAATGAGTTGAAGGATAGAGAAATAAGTGCCATAGTCGCGGCCAAACTCCGAAATCAGCAGTTCGATGCCTTCGGTCAGGAAGGGCGAGTCGGGCAACAAGGCATAATTGAACATTTTCTGTTTGGTCGTGGCGCGGGCATCCATCAGCAAGGCGACATATTTGGCCACGCCGCCCGTAAGCATGTAAAGGCACAGCAAATCGTCAGGCTTGTATTCGGGATTGTGGTCGGCCAAAATGTTTTTCAACGTTTCGATGCTGAAAGGAAGCAGGCGCAAATGTGAGTCGCGGCGGCCATAAAGAGGCTGGTCGCTATGGTCGAAAATGCGCTTCATCATGGAATAGATGGAGCCGCAAAGGATGAGGTTGACATGGGTTTTGTCCTTGTTGCGGTCCCAAATGTCCTGTATCTCGCTCGGAATGGCGGCGTTGATGCCTAACAAGTTCTGAAACTCGTCGATGATGAGCGTATAATGATGGCTTTCACCGTATTTCATCAACTCCTTGAAAAAGCTGCCGAAGTTTTCCACTTGCCCATATAGTTGCAGGTCGAGCACGTCTTGCGCCTGTTGCTGGAACTTGCGGCAAAGCACCTGCTCATTGTCTTTCGAAACATACAGGTACAAATAGGCTTCGTTTTCCACGCTTTTCAGTAACAAAGCAGTCTTCCCTATGCGCCGTCTTCCGATGAGTGTAGTCATCATGGAACGGTTGGCGGACTGTTGCCAATTCTTTTCAAGTATCTGTAATTCAGCCGTTCTATCGTAGAATTTCATATCCAATCATATTTAATTTAACCGTGGTTAATTTAATGGCCATTAAATTAGTGGCGGTTGCAAAGATAGGGATTTTTTTGATTGCGTCGCGCCAATTGGATTAATTTTCATTGAATATAGATTCAACATGCAAAATTATAAAAAAGATTGGCAGGGTTGTTAAAAGCAATCACTTTTCGCGGTCTGTAGTTTAACTTGTTTTGAATGACTAG
>CACXUM010000016.1:53858-54595 GCA_902770835.1 uncultured Bacteroidia bacterium | reverse complement strand
CAGCAAATGAACATATTGCGTCATGTAGGCATAGCCCGCCTTCAACGAAAGGTTGGAGGCCAACATCAGGCTGGTGCTGACACGCGGCTGCACACTTTGATAAGTCTTGCCCTCAACGGTGAAAGTGGAATAATGCACGCCTGCGTTCACGCGGAAAATGTCGCCGAAAGTCATGTTGTCCTCGACATAAAGAGCTGTTTCGTGAGCATACACATTCGGCGAACCCACGACGGTGTCAATCATGGCCTGCTGCCCTTCTTCCATCTTCATCGACTGCACCTCGGGGCGGAAAATGTGGTAGGTGTAGTTGCCTCCGAAGCGGATTTCATGGTTGGGCAAGGGCGTGTAGGCGAAATCAACCTTGGCCGTAAAGTCATTAATGCCCGACTTGTAGGCCATGTTGAACTCGTTTTTCGTTGAAGTGTTGGTGGGCAGATAAGTGTCTTCTTCCGTCAGATTCATGCCGAGGTTGTGGCGATATTGCGTGTAGTTGACCGAAGCGTCCATGAACAGTTTTTGCGACATCAAATGGTTCCAGCGCAAGGCGGCCACTTTGTTGCCCCATTTCCAGTTGAGCTTGATGCGGTGGGTGTATTCGGTGTCGTCAGCAATGAAGTCCTTGTTTTTCACTCCGAAATAGATGGCATCGTCGCCGGTGTAGAAACTCAAATACAAGCGGTCTTTGTCAGAAATCTTCCAGTTGAGTTTGCCGTTGAAATCATAAAAATAATAGCCCA
>CACXUM010000016.1:0-53825 GCA_902770835.1 uncultured Bacteroidia bacterium | reverse complement strand
CCGTAGGTGCGGCGATACGAGAGGTTGAACGACAGCTTGTCCTTCACAATCGGGCCTTCAAAGTTGAACTTCGACGAAATGAGGCCGATGCTGGCGTTGCCGTGGTATTTCTGCATGTCGCCTTCCTTCATGCGAATGTCGACCACCGACGAAAGACGGCCTCCGAAATGCGCCGGGAAACTACCTTTATATAAGGTGACGTTTTTAAGCGCGTCGGGATTGAAAACGGAGAAAAAGCCCAGCATGTGGTTGACGTTGTAGACCGGCACCCCGTCCAAAAGCAAAAGGTTCTCATCGGGACCGCCGCCACGCACATACATGCCCGCCGAGCCTTCCGAGCCGTTCTGCACTCCGGGCAGCAACTGAATGGCTTTCAAGACATCCGTCTCGCCAAACAAAGTCGGGATGCTTTTGATTTGCTGCACAGGCAGTTCCACCACGCTCATCTGCGGGCTGCGGGCACTCACCGTGGCTCGCGAGGCCTCCACAACCACTTCGTCCAAAGTGGTGTTGGTTTCGAGCATGAAGTTGAGGTTCGTGTTTTCCTTCAGGTCGAGGGTTTGGTTCTGTTGGGTATAGCCCACGTAGGAAATTTGCAAATCCACTTGGCCTTGGTTCAAAGTCAGCGTATAGAAGCCGTAACTGTTTGTGGCACAGCCTTTCCCTGAGTTCTTGTCGAAAATGGTCGCCCCAATGAGGGTTTCCTTGCTGGCTGCATCCATCACATAGCCACTGATGGTGCGCCGTTGGGCCAAAGCCGGCAAACAGGCCAACGCAAAGCCAATGACCATGAGCCATTGGCGGAAAAAATGGTGTTTCATTTCAATTCAAATGGTTTAAAACATTCGTTTTAACGGAGAGATGGGGGAATTATTGTGGGGCTACTGCCACAAAGGTTCCTGTCGCCAGCCTTTTGGGAAGCCCATAGCCGAAGGGCTGATTGTCGGATACTTGGCCAATAGTGCTTTCATGTCGGTGACGAAAGTGGTCTGCGGATCGATGCCGCGAAGCCAGTAGGCAATGCAGCACAGGATGGCGTAGAGGCTGTAAGGGGCAATGCCGCTCACATTAATCCATGCATTGTGGAGCACTGGAGGAAGTTTAGGGATATTCGGATAATAACGATTCCAAACGCGAGCGTGATGGGCACAGTGATTGCGCAACACGGTAATGGCAACCATCCAACTCTCCAACGCCTCGGACTTCGATACCCCAAAACTGCGGGCAATGCGCTTCTTAGCAGGTGTATCATTGAAATTACGGTAGAGCCGCGTCAGACAGCCGAAAGACACCAACTCCAGCATTTTCCAAGCCGGAGGAAAATTCGCCGAGCCGTACTTCACCGTATGCGCCTTGATGAACTCCTCTTTTGACCGTTCCAACTCCCGTTGAAGTGTCGCTAAGTTCTCAGCAAACATCCGCTTGTCTATGGCCAGCGACGCATCAAGAAACCAGAATGGTCCGTGAGACAGTGAGAACTCATGGATGACACGCGACCGCAATGCGATTTCTATCCGTTGTACGGCACCAAACAGCAATTTGCGCAATTCCACATCGAATGTGTAGAGCGTGGCCACCTGCTCAAATGTAGAACCGGCACGAAACGAGCGGTCGGGTTGCTCAAAAATGCGCAGATAAGCAGCAAAGCGAAAATAACTGACATTGTTGAGAAACTGTTCGGCCTGCGTCAAGTCGTTGATAGTAAGAGCTCGTTGTTGCAAGGCAACGAGTTGGTCAGTGATGCTAAGGGCGGGTTTGATGTATTCCATAGTTTAATCATCCTCCATATACAAAAAGTTCCACCCTGGTACGCTGTTCGGCGGGAAGCGCGGGTGGAATCTGACGTTGCAAAAATACAAACATTTTCCCTTTCTGGAAACGTTTTGATGAAAATAATTCTTTTTCACCCTGAAAATCAAGAAAATCGCACTTTGAATTTTTATGCTAAAAAAATAATTCTGTCAGCATAAAATTTTGGCTTTCCTTTCTCTAATCCCTAAACCCAAAACAATAGTTCGGCTGCCACGGTGTGACAGCCCTACAACCCTAAACTCTAAACCCTAAACTCTCAACTATTCAAGAATCCACTCCGCCGCCACCTCAATCACATTGTCAACGCCTTGCGCGGTGCAGGCAGGGTCTAACAAGACGCGCACATCAGGCGGCACGCCGTTTTCATAATTCTGTCCATCGATGGCAAGGGTTCGGGTCGTGCTGAAACGGTAGATCCAGCCGTTGGGCAAGGCGCCGCCGTTGGGCAGGCCGAGGCCGCCGCCAGTGTAGTCGCCGAAAAGTCGGATGTTGTCGTAAGCCATCGTGCAAATGGCAAAAAACGAAGTCGCGCTGTAGGAGCCACGGTCGATGAGCACCGCCACGGGCTTGGTGTAGGCGTTGTGCTTCCCTAAAAGGCTGCTGTCGGCGGCATATACCGATAAAGCCTCCGAAAACGCATCATGTTCAGGTCCCAATTTCGCTTGGGATTGATACAAAAGTTGCTTGTGGTTGTCGAAAATGCTAAGCAAAGCAGCAATGTTGCTGATGCTGCCGCCACTGTTTTGGCGCAAGTCGATGACCATACCCTTGCAGTTCTTGTAACGATTCACCAAATACTTCAAACTTCCCTCGCTGATGTAGTCGCTGAACGACGAATAGCGGATATAGGCCACCGCGCCGTTGCGGATGGCGTTGTGCATAAAACTCCCCGTAGTGTGATGATTGACAGTCAAATAGTTTAGCAAAACAACGTTTTCGTCTATGTTTTTTTCCGCATACATCTTGTAATACACCGAGTCGTTGCGCGACACGTCGAAGCCTGCAATCAAGTTGGTGTGGCCGTCCTGCAAGGTGTTGAGCATGGCGGCGCACACGCGGAAAAGGCTGTCATTCGACATGTTGTCGTTCACCATCGGGCGATACACTTCGCGCACCGAGTCCCAATCAATGTTTTTCACATCGAAAAAAGCATATTGCTGGTCCACTTGGTTCCAAAGGTAGTCGAACACATTGACGGGGTTCGAGGGTTCGTCTTGCTCCATAAAGGCACGCTCGCAAGAGGTGAAGGCAAAAGCCAAAACAATGAGGAAAAATGGTCTTTTCATGGCTACAATCAATTGATTCTGAACATAAAGGATAAGTTGATGCTGTGGAGGGCATTGTCGTAGCGATAGGTGCCTTTTTTGCCCGTGCTGAGGTAGTTCCAACGGTAGGCGAGGCCGATTCGGTTGTCGTTGGGAAGGTTCAGGAAAAGGCCCAATTCGGTGACAGCGCCCGAGAAGAATTTGGCAAAAGTCTCGCTGCCCTCCAACCAGTCATCGTTGTTGATGGTCGGGTTGCCGATGTAGGCAAAGCCCGGACGGTTCACGGCGCCCACCAAAGGCAGGCTCAGTTTGCCGTAAGCGGTCAACAAGGGGCGCAAATTGTACATGCCCTCATGGATGAAAACAAAATCGTATTCCACCAACCCCGTGGCGCAAAGGTTGCCGAACAAGGAAATGCTCGACGAAGCATTCATCAAAGCGGGAATCTCTTTGTTGTCCATAAAGCCTTGCAGCGTGCCGCCCGCCCAAAAACTGAAACGCTTGACGATGACGCAATGGTAAAGGAACTCGGCAGAAAGGCTGACATTATATGCCGTTCCTGACACTGAGGCAAGCGAGGTATAAAAACCTTGTCCTTCAACATTCACTCGGCAGCTTTCCCACTCGATGGTGACGCCGCCTTGCACATTCGCGCCGAAGCCGGTATAGCGGAACGGGATGGTGCCTTTGTCGAAACATTCGGCATAATTCGCGCCCGCCGACAAGTCCAACCAAATGGGCACTTTGCTCTTCCAAGGGTTGTACAAGTGTGGCTCCAACGGTTGGAATTCCTCCGCAATGATGGGTGTTCCCGCCATGTCATTGCGGGTGGGTTGCTGGGCGAAGGTTTGTAGGGTCAACAGGAAAATGACCGTAAGGAACAATTGTTTTAGTTTCATTTTCAATTGTGTTGGATTATTTGTTTAGTCCGTTTTCAATTTCTTCTACAGAAGGCAAAGAGCCTTGCAATTCTTCAGGTAGCTGCTGACGCTCAAGTTCATATTCTGAAATTCCTATGGGTACATTCACCCGCGACAAGGCATAATGCGCCAAGACAACGTTTTTTTCCTTGCAAATCAAAAGACCAATCGACGGATTGTCTTGCTCAGTGTTCAGCAAATCGTCAACCATAGCAGTGTATCCTGCTAATTGCCCAATGTCTTGAAAATCAAACTCTGTTGCTTTCACTTCTATCACACAATAGCGATGGAGCGGAATGATGTAAAACAGAAGGTCGATGTATTTGTCTTTTCCATTGACTGACAACCTGTATTCGCGACCTACAAACGAAAACCCTTTGCCGAGTTCCAGCAAAAACTGAGACAATTTGTTCGTCAATTCATCTTTCAGTTCTTTTTCGGAATAAGACTCTTTCAATTGGGCAAAATAAAAATGGTAAGGATCTTTCAGCAATTGTTGGGCAAGGTCACTTTCAACGGCGGGTAAGGTTGTTTGAAAGTTGGTTTGCGCCGCCCCTTGCCTTTCGAACAAGTCCGTATCCAAAAAATTCATCAGCAATCCACGTCCCCATTGGTTTTCCCAAGTCTTGCGCACAAAGAAAATGGCTTTTTGGCTGTTTCCCTTGACTTTGTCAATGATTTTTTGGTGATGTGTCCACGGTATGCAAAACAACAATTCAAAATCTTCGGCAACTTGCCGATAAATTGGAATTGGCTTGACCAAATTTTCGGCATCGTGCCGATGATTTTCGAACAAAGGGGAATAAAGGGTATAAAAATATTTGGCATAACGGAGGCTTGTCGGAGCCATTCCCTTTTTGTTGTTCAGTGCTGTCGATAAATCCCTACTCAGATTTTCATAGAAATGGGATCCGTATTTGTTGTCGAATTGACGTTCCACGATGTCTTTCCCAACCGACCAATAGAATTTCAACATTTCGCTGTTTATTCTAATCGATGCTTTTATCTGGCTTTGCCGATAACGTTGACTCAATTCCGAAATCCAATCAAAATAAGCCTTATCGAATACTGTAAATGCTTGTTTTTTTGCCATATTATACTTGTTTCCGTTTCGCAAAAATACGCAAATTATCCGAATTATATTTTTTTATGGATTTTTCACTACCTTTGCACCCGTTTTTCAAAATCATAAAACTATGGAATCAACGAACAAACACTTCAAGCGTTACACGGTAACCACTGCACTTCCTTACGCCAACGGCCCCGTCCACATTGGTCACTTGGCCGGCGTTTATATCCCTGCCGACACCTACGTCCGCTATCTCAGGATGCGCGGCGAGGAGGTCTTGTTTGTCGGTGGTTCCGACGAGCACGGCGTTCCGATTACCATCAAGGCTGAAAAAGAGGGCGTTACGCCTCAAGATATTGTGGATCGCTACCACGGCATCATCAAGAAATCGTTTGAGGAGTTGGGCATCAGCTACGATATTTATTCGCGCACTTCTTCCAAGATGCACCGCGCCACGGCGCAAGAGTTTTTCAAGAAACTCTACGACGAGGGCAAGTTCATCGAGAAGGAAACCGAGCAATATTTCGACCCTGAACGACAGAAATTCCTGAGCGACAGATACATAGTCGGCACTTGCCCGAAATGCGGTGCGGATGGTGCATACGGCGACCAATGCGAGAAATGCGGCTCTTCACTGAGTCCCGACGAATTGATTAATCCCCATTCGCAACTCAGCGGCGCGGCCTTGGTGAAAAAGCCCACCAAACACTGGTATCTGCCTTTGGACCAATACGAAACGTGGCTCCGCGAGTGGATTCTCGAAGGCCATAAGGAATGGAAACCCAATGTTTACGGTCAGGTGAAGAGCTGGCTCGATGGCGGTTTGCAGCCTCGCGCCGTCACCCGCGACTTGGACTGGGGCGTTCCCGTTCCGCTCGAAGGTGCCGACGGCAAGGTGCTTTACGTTTGGTTCGATGCGCCCATCGGCTACATCAGCAACACCAAGGAGATTTGCGAACAGCGCGGCGAGGACTGGGAAAAATGGTGGAAAGACCCCGAAACCAAGTTGGTGCATTTCATCGGCAAGGACAACATCGTGTTCCACTGCATCATTTTCCCGTGTATGTTGAAGGCCTACGGCGACTACATCGTGCCTGAAAACGTGCCCGCCAACGAGTTCCTCAACCTCGAAAACGACAAGATTTCAACCTCGCGCAATTGGGCCGTTTGGCTGCACGAATATTTGCAGGAATTTCCTGGAAAACAGGATGTTCTACGTTACGTTTTGACCGCTAACGCCCCTGAGACAAAGGACAACAACTTCACCTGGAAGGACTACCAAGACCGCAATAACAATGAACTTTTGGCCATCTTCGGCAACTTCGTGAACCGCACTTTGGTCTTGACGCACAAATACTATGAAGGTGCCGTTCCCGCCATGGAAAACCTCAACGACACCGACCAAGCCGCCATCGCCGAGATGAACGGCTATGCCGCCAAAATCGGCCACTTGCTTGACACTTACAAGTTCCGCGAAGGCTTGAACGATCTGATGAACCTGGCCCGCCTTGGCAACAAGTATCTTACTGATAATGAGCCGTGGAAGCAAATCAAAACAGACCCTGAAAGGGTGAAAACGGTGATGGCGGTTTCGTTGCAGATTGTGGCGCATTTGGCCATTTTGAGCGAGCCTTTCCTGCCTTTCAGCGCGAAAAAGTTACAGCAAATGATTGGCCTGGAAGTGAAGGGCTGGAACGATGCCGAAAACACCGTTTTGCTGCCCGAAGGCCATGTTATCAACCAGCCTGAGCTGCTGTTTGAGAAGGTCGAGGATAGCGTGGTGGCTGCCCAATTGCAAAAACTGGAAGACACCAAGAAGGCCAACGAACTGAACGCTTGGAAACCCAATGACATCAAGCCGACCGTCACTTTCGACGACTTTATGAAGGTCGATATTCGCGTGGGCACCATCCTCGAGTGTCAAAAGGTGCCAAAGGCCGACAAACTCTTGCAGTTCCTCATCGACGATGGTATGAACAAGCGCACCATCGTGAGCGGCATCGCCAAGTATTACACTGAGCCTGAGAAACTTGTAGGCAAGCAGGTGTGCTTCATCGCCAACTTCGAGCCGCGCAAGCTGAAGGGTGTGGTGAGCGAGGGCATGATTCTTTCCGCCGAGGACAAAGACGGTCGCCTCGTGCTTCTCACGCCGAGCGATTTGGTTGCGGCGGGGTGCAGCGTAGGTTAATAAGCAGGGACTCACGTCGCCTGCTTACTGATATGTCACCCCTACGGGGTTCATTGGAAATCGAAATACCTATTTCAGGCAGGGGTTTACACCACCTGCCTATTTTCTTTCTTCCCTACGGGACTTTTTTATACTTTTGCAAATCATAAACACCTCATTTCCATGAAAACTAAACATCTTTATTTGGCTCTGCTTCTTTTGGTGTGCTTTGGCTGTGGCGAACAACCATCCGCCACCGAAGAACTTACCACTGACTACCTCCAATACGTCAATCCCATCATAGGAACCAACGGTATGGGGCACACTTTTCCGGGGGCTTGTGCGCCCTTCGGCATTGTGCAACTAAGCCCCGACACAGACACTGTGCCGCACAACATTGACGGCAAATATCAGCCGCGTGTGTATGAGTATTGCGCTGGTTATCAGCATAAAGATAGCACCATTGTGGGGTTCAGCCACACCCATTTCAGCGGCACAGGCCATTCCGACTTGGGTGATATTTTGGTGATGCCTGTCACGGGTGAAATCAAATTCAATCCGGGGACGCAAACCGACCCCGATGCGGGTTATCGTTCCCGTTTCAGCCACGAAACCGAGAAAGCTGAGCCCGGCTATTACGAAGTGTTTTTGCAGGATTATGGCATCAAAGCCCAACTGACCGCCACGGAACACGCTGGCATCCACCGCTATACCTTCCCGAAAGGCGAGAACGGCAGCATCATCCTTGACTTGCAGCACGGTATTTACAATTATGACGGCAAGACTTTGTGGGCCAACCTTCGCGTGGAAAATGACACTTTGCTGACAGGCTATCGGATCACAAACGGTTGGGCAAGAACGAATTACACTTATTTTGCCATCAGTTTCAACCAACCCATTGCCGACTATGGCTACCGCGAGTTGCAGAAGCCAAAATACAACGGGATGTGGGGCAAGTTTGATGTCAAGCATAATTTCCCAGAAATGACGGGGCGCAAGATTGTGGCGTATTTCACTTTCAATCAGCCTGAAACTTTGGAGATGAAAGTCGCCCTTTCCGCCACGAGCACCGAAGGAGCTTTGCGCAACCTTCACGCCGAGACCGATGGGCGCAGTTTTGAGCAACTTTTGGCCGAAACCCAAGCCAAATGGAACAAGGAACTGTCTATCATTCAAGCAGATGGAACAGAAGACCAAAAGGCGATGCTTTACACTTCGCTCTATCACACGATGATTAATCCGTCCGTCTATATGGACGTGGACGGCCAATATCGCGGCATCGACCACAACATCCATCGGGCCGAAGGCTTCACGAATTACACCGTTTTTTCGCTTTGGGACACCTACCGTGCTTTGCATCCGTTGTTCAATCTTTTGCAGCCGCAACGCAATGCCGATATGGTGGCTTCGATGCTGAAACACAGCGAGCAAAGCGTCCACGGACTGCTGCCCGTTTGGTCGCATAATGGCAACGAGAACTGGTGTATGATTGGCTATCACGCCGTTTCTGTTTTGGCCGATGCCTACACGAAAGGCGTTGCAAACCAGAAAGATGCGATGTTGAAAGCGATGCAAAGAAGTTCCACCTGCCCGTATTATGTCAACCTTGACGATTATCAGCGGCTTGGCTATGTGCCTTTTGACAAGAACAGCGGCTGCGTTTCGGTGACTTTGGAATATGCATACGACGACTGGGCCATCTACCAATCCGCGCTGAAGGCTGGAAACCAAGAACTTGCGGAGCAATACAAGCAACGCGCCTCCAATTGGCGCAACACTTTCGACACCCGTTTGGGCTTTGCCCGACCCAAGATGAGCGACGGCAATTGGAAGGAGCCTTTCAGCCTGTTAGACACTGAGGGTGAGGGCTTTGTGGAAGGCAACTCGTGGGTGTATTCGTTTTATGTGCCGCACGATGTGAAGGGCCTCATCAAGGCGATGGGCGGCGATGCGCAGTTCATCCACAACTTGGACACCTTATTTATTATGCACCTGCCCACCGAGTTTTTCGAGCACACAGAGGACGTGACCGAAGAGGGCTTGATGGGCTGCTACAACCACGGCAACGAACCCGCACACCATATTGCCTACCTACACAACTGGACCTCAAAGCCTTACAAGTCTCAATACTGGCTGCGCGAAATCATGAATCGTTTCTACAAAAACAATATCGACGGGCTTTGCGGCAACGACGACTGCGGCCAGATGTCGGCGTGGTACATCTTCTCCGCGATGGGCTTCTACCCCGTTTGTCCGGGCAGCGACCAGTATGTACTCGGTGCGCCTTATCTGCCTTATCTAAAAGTAAGTTTGGGCAACGGCAAGACCCTCGAAATCAAGGCTCCGAAGGTGAGCGATGAGAACCGTTATGTACAGAAAGTGACACTCAACGGACAGGAAATCAGCCAATTGTATCTAACACACGCCCAACTGATGCAAGGCGGGGAACTGGTTTTTGAAATGGGTTCTGAGCCGAATTTGGAGCGTGGTTTGAGGGTGGAGGACAAGCCTTATTCGATGACGGAATAGGTATAGTTTTCAGTCGAAAGTGCTTTGTTTTAGGGAAAATGTCTATTTTTGCAAAAAAATCATCGCAATGGCACAGATTTCTAATCTTTGTGGTTTGAATCAGCGTTTGTTTTGGGATATTGATACCCAAAACTTCGACATAAACAAGAATGCCGCTTGGATTATCCAACGAGTGCTGGAATACGGCGATATGAAGGATTGGAGCATTATCGAAGACCATTTCGGAATTGAAAGTATTGTTTCTTACGGTCAGAATTTCAGAACATTAGATCCTGTAGCCTTATCGTTTTTATGTTTCATTTCAGGTACAAAAAAGGAGAACTATAGATGCTATCATTTCGCACAATCAAACCCCACACCTTGGAACTCTTAAAACACCTGATGAAAAATCCTTATCTGAAGGACTGTCGATTGGTGGGTGGCACTTCCCTTGCTTTGCAATATGGACATCGCTCGTCTGTGGATTTGGATTTGTTTGGTGATGTTCCTGATGATGACCAGGCTTTGTTGGATATTGTAGAGCATTTTGGCCAAGTTCAAGCCCAAAAGACCTCAAAATACATCAAATCTTTCGTTGTTGACAGCATCAAGGTTGATTTCGTCAACTATTCCCGATACCCTTGGATTGACGATGCGCTCGAGGAAGATGGGCTGCGTTTGGCCTCGCCGAAAGATATTGCCGCAATGAAAATCTATGCCATTCAAAACAGAGGTTCCAAAAAAGACTTCATTGACTTGTATTTCCTTTTACAACATTTTTCGCTTGAAAGTATACTTGATTTCTATACACAAAAATATCCCAATTATTCCATGTTTAGGACAAGAATGGCTTTGACCTATTTTGAAGATGCTGAAAATCAAGAAAGTCCTGTATTGTTTGAAAAATTGGACTGGAAAAAAGTCAAAGAAGCCATTTCAAAGGAAGTAAGGCAATTTGATTGGAACAAATACATTGAACAATGAACATAGCCGCATTGGTTTCGGGTGGTGTCGATAGTTCGGTGGTGGTACCGCTGCTGAAGGAGCAAGGCTACGACCCGCATATCTTCTATATCAAGATTGGGATGGAAGGGAAGGAGGAATTGTCGAGTTGCCCATCGGAGGAGGATATTGAGATAACGACCTATATAGCAAAGAAATACGGTTGCAAATTTGATATTGTCGATTTGCAGCACGAGTATTTCGAGACCGTCGGGAAATACACGATGGAGATGGTGCGCAAGGGCCTCACGCCCAACCCCGATGTGATGTGCAACCGCTGGATCAAACTCGGTGCCTTCGAGGAAAAGGAAGGCCACAACTTCGACAAAATCGCGACAGGGCATTACGCCCGCTCGTGGGAGGACGAAAACGGCATCTTCTGGCTCGGCACGGCTGCCGACACCTTCAAGGACCAGACTTATTTCTTGGGTCGCATCACCTACGCGCAACTCTCAAAGGTCATCTTCCCCATCGGCGATATTCCTAAGCCCGAGGTGCGCCAATTGGCAGCAAAATACAAGCTTCCAAGCGCGGAACGCCATGACAGCCAAGGGATTTGCTTCTTGGGTAAGATCAATTATAACGACTACATCCGCGAGTACCTCGGCGAAATGCCCGGCGACATCGTTGAAATGGAAACGGGCAAGAAATTAGGCCGTCACAAGGGTTTTTGGTTCCACACCATCGGGCAGCGCAAGGGCTTAGGTCTCAGTGGCGGGCCGTGGTTTGTGGTGAAGAAGGACATCCTGAACAATATCGTCTATGTGTCGCAGGGCTACGACCCGATTTCGCAATACACCAACATCATCCCTTTGGGTGACCTGCAACCAATGAACCCTGCCTTGCAGTTCGTTGACGGTCAGCGGGTTCGCTTCAAGATACGGCACCAGCCGGAGTTTACCTACGGGACGTTGCACCTCACGGAGCGAGGTGCCGACATTGAGTCGGAGGTGGCCATTTCGGGCGTGGCACCCGGGCAGTTTGGGGTGGTTTATCATGAGGTGAAGCCGTTTGTGGTGGGGAGTGGGGTGATTTGTGAACCTAAAACTAACTGACTATGAACAACATCTCCAACCGCATCCTCTACGAAGACAATCACCTCATCATCGTCAACAAGTTGCCCTCCGAAATCGTGCAAGGCGACAAGACGGGCGACAAGTGCCTGCTCGACGACGTGAAGGAATACATCAAGGAAAAGTACGACAAGCCCGGCAATGTCTTCGCCGGCCTCGTCCACCGCATCGACCGTCCCGTGAGCGGTGCCGTCGTGTTCGCCAAGACGAGCAAAGCCCTCTCGCGGATGACCGTCAAGGTGAAAGACCGCGACTTTCGCAAGACCTATCTCGCCCTCGTGAAAAACCATCCACCCAAGCAAGCCGATGTGTTAGAAGACTTTATCGTGAAAAACGAGAAGATGAACAAGTCATTCATCGTTCCCGAAGGCACGAAAGAAGCCAAATTAGCACGACTGAGTTATCGCGTGGTTGGAAAATCGGAAACTTTTTATCTGCTTGAAGTCGAGTTGTTTACGGGGCGGCATCACCAAATCCGTTGCCAGTTGGCGAACATTGGTTGCCCCATTCGTGGCGACCTGAAATATGGCTATCCGCGTAGCAACCTCGACGCTTCCATCAGCCTGCACGCTTGGCGCATCGCCTTTGAGCATCCCGTTTTGAAAACGCAAATCGAGGTGACTGCACCGTTGCCGGATGTTTCGCCTTGGACGGCATTCAATCCATTAGTTCAACTTTGAACTCCTTGTCCACTTTCCGCAGTGTGAAGCCGAACATCATCATAATGATGCCGAAGGCGAGGGCAAGAACGCCCGTGAGCGCAACAAACACCTCGACCGACTCGAAAGGATTGACCATGAGCAGCACACCGAAAAGGATGCTCAATATGGCACTGACGATGTAGAAACCGCGATTGCCAAGGCGGGGCATACCCAAGATGGAGCCTAACATCAAGGCCCCGATGATGACCGACCACAGCCCTATGACGAAAATGAGCAGTTTCACCGTCTCTTTCGACCAAACGATGGCCACGATGCCCAAAGCCACCAAAGCAATGGACTCGAACAGCAACATGCCCCAAGGCAATTCCATCTTCTTGCGCCTCAAACTGAAGATGAGGCAAACCAATCCAATGACAATCAGCACGATACCCGAAACAATCATCACGGTTTTGATGATGTCTTTCGGCAGCAACAAGGCCAACAGGCCGTAAATGATGGCCACCAAGCCGCTCACCATGAACGACCACCAGCCCGAATTTGAAGTTTTTATTTCCATAGCGTTATGTATTTATGATTCAGATTCCAATATTTCAAAACAGGTGGACTATTCCCCTGAAAATGATGAAGTAAGCCCCGCAGAGCATCAGAAGAACACCCGCGATTCTGTTCATTATGGTGGTGCGCTCGGCATCGAGGAATTTCTTCAACTTGGCTGCGCCCCATGCCTTCAGCAGTTCCAAAAAGAGTGTGGTGCCGAGAATGATGGCAAAAAACACGAAAGTGCTGAGTTTGTTGCCACCCATGTTGCCCGCCACCATCGCCACGGCTGAGAACCAGAAAAACCAGACAAAAGGATTCAAGATGTTGAGCACGAAGCCTTTGGCGAGGAAAACAAACCATGCTGGCTTTTGGTCTTGCTTCTTGATTACCTCATTGGTGCGTTCTTCTATGAATTCATCACGCTTCTTCTGGTCTTGTACCTTTTTTCGGTAGGTGAAAATGCCAAACAATAGAAGTATGATGCCCGCGCCGATACACGCCAAAGCCGCCTCAAACGAGGATCGCATCACGATTTGCACCGATGCGAGGATGCAGATGGTGACGACCATGGCATCATTGAGAATCACGCCGGTGGCAAACCACGCCGCCGAGCGGAAACCACGGTGCAAACTCGTCTGTACCAATGTGATAAACGCCGGACCCATGTTGACGACCACGGAAAGGAACACGCCTATCACGATGGCCCAAAACAAGAAACTGAACGACCCGATACGGCTAAACTCGGGAATCCTATCGAAAATTACGGGAGAGTTTTCCATAACTGCTTATGCTTTAAGTCCTTTCACATATTCTTCCCACATCTCCAAACGCTTGCCTTTCAGCACGCGCGGGAACTTGGTGGCACCGCCCCATTTGCCGATTTTCTGCTCCATGAACTCATAGAATTGCTTAGTGGGCAGCACATCGACAAACAACTCCTTGATGGCTTGGGTGCGCTCCACGGCGTAATCGTCGTTCAACTTGCAGAGGTTTTCGTCTATCTTTTTGATAGCCAATTCCTTGTCAATCGGTTCATCGCAACCAAGATACCAATGGTGGGCATACATCGTGTCGTGGCGGATGCCTGCCACGGTAAACTCGGTGATTTCAACGCCAAGTTCCTCCGCCATCATATCCACGGCGCGGGTCATGTTGTCTTGCGAAAGATGCTCGCCCGTGATGCTCAAAAACTGCTTCGTGCGTCCCGTGATGACGATTTCGCAGTCCTTGGTATTCAGGAACTTGATGGTGTCGCCGATGAGGTAGCGCCATGTGCCGGCGCATGTGGAGAGCAGCAAGGCGTAATCCACTCCGGTCTGCACTTCCGATAGCAGCAAAGTCTTGGGATTCTCGACAATGGTGCCGTCTTCGTCGAAATTTTCCTCGTTGAACGGCACAAACTCGAAATAGATGCCGTTGTCGACCAAAAGTTGCATGACGCGCTTCTTCAAGTCGACCTGATAGGCGATGTAACCCTCTGAGGCCAAATAACTTTCCACAAACAGCACCTCCTTGCCGAAGATGCGCTCAAAACTTTTTTCGTAGGGGGCAAAAGCCACGCCGCTATGCACATACACCATCAGATTCGGCCAAATGTCGTGGATGGTTTTCAGATGGTATTCCTTGATGATGCGCTCCAAAAGGATTTGCACCCAAGCCGGCACGCCCACAATGACGCCAATGTCCCACTTGGGGGCCGCCTTCACCATCAAATCCATCTTTTCGCCCCAGTCCTTCACCTTCGAAATCTTCTGTCCGGGCTTGTAGAACGCCTCGAACCACGACGGAATCTTGCCCGCCGAGATGCCCGAAAGGTCGCCGGCATAGTAGCCGAACTCCTTATTATATTGCAAGTCGGTGCTGCCGCCAATCATCAGGATGCCACGGTTGTAGAATCCCACGGGGAAATCGTAGCGCGTGGCCGAAACCAATTGGCGGATGCCTGCGCGGGTGATTTTGTTGTTCAGGCCCTTGGTGATGGGGATGTATTTCGAGGCCGCCTCGGATGTGCCCGAACTGAGCGCGAAATACTTGATTTTGCCTGGCCATGCGATGTTGCGCTTGCCTTGCAGGTTGAGGTACCACCACTCGTCGTGCATCTTGTTGTAGTCGAACACGGGAACGCGCCTGCGGTATTCCTCCAAGATGTTGGCCGACAGCAGAATCTCGTCAAAATGATAGAATTTTCCGAACTCCGTGAACTGTGCCTTCACCAACAACTTGCGCAACTCGCGCCGCTGCGCACGAATCGGGTCGGTGTGGTTCTGACGGATTTCGACAGGTATATTCTTGATTTCCGCTGCGGCCTTCACCAAGGCACCCACAACGGGAATGGGCATGTTTCGTCTTCCAATAATCGGTAGTTTCATAAAAATCGCAATAAAAAACGGGTGCAAAAATAATCAAAATCGGCGAAATCCTCCAACAAACAAAAATAACTCCTATCTTTGCGCAACAAAACTTCAAAGTCAACGCTTCATGAAAACAAGATTTTTACTTCTCTTCGTGCTTTGCGGCCTTTTCGCAAAAGCACAGACCATTGAGGTATCAGGCACACAATCAGGTGTTTGGGATGCCGAAACGGTAATTGTCAAAGGTGATGTCAAAGTACAGGACTCGCTGCGCATCCTTCCGGGGACGACGGTGGTTTTCAAAGGCTTCTTCCAGATAGCTGTCGAAAACGACGCTTCGCTGAAAGCCATCGGCACGGAAACCGACTCCATCACTTTCACCGTGACCGACACAACAGGTTTCCACATCTTCAATGCGGGTCGCGGCGGCTGGAACGGCATCCGCCTGAGCAAGGCAGGCCGTTCCGAGTTCGACTACTGCCGCTTCCAATACGGCAAAGCCGCCCTCGACCATGACCAAGACGGCGGCGCATTGCGCATTTTCAATTGTGACGAGGTGGAAATCGGCAACAGCACCCTGTTTTGCAACTTCTCACGCGAACACGGCGGTGCCTTGAGTGCCGAAAACTCGAAGGTGGTAATACACGATTGCGATGTCCTCAACAACTTGACTTACACCAAATTGGATACGGTTTATGGCATGTACGGTGGTGGCCTTCGCTTCCTGAAATGCGATGTTGACATTAGCGGCACGGATTTCCGCTACAATGTTGGTGAAAGTGCCATCGGCGGTGCCTTGAGCCTCGACAGTTGCGCCACCAAAATCGACCGCTGCAAGTTTGAGCACAACTATGGCATCAATGGAGGCGGCCTTTACGTCATGCGCAGCAACCACCTCGGAAGGGACATCATCACCAACTCGCTCTTTGCCAACAACACATCGGAGCACTTCGGCGGTGGCTTGGCTGTTTGCGAAGCGTCGCCTTGGATCAGCAACCTCACCGTGGTCAACAACCATTCCATCGGCGTCAACTGCGGGGGCATCTTTTTCTATCAATACAGCGAACCTATCCTGTGGAATTGCATCGTGTATGGCAACACCAACGAAATACCATTGGACGAACCTGTGCAGATTTGGTCATGGACATACGATGAATCCGGGCCGCAATTCTATGGTTGCCTGATACAGTACGGATTGGAAAACATCTCCAACAACGAGGTCGTCACTGTTTATGAAGGTTGCCTTGACGAAGACCCGCTTTTCGTCGACCCTGGAAACGAGGATTTCCATCTGACTGCCAACAGTCCTTGCATCAACGCAGGCTATACTATGGCACCTGACATGGGTTGTGACCTTGATGGCAATTGGCGCGTTTGCGGTGAACGTATCGACATTGGGGCTTACGAATACACTGCTATAGGCACTGAGGAAATGACACAAAACGACCAGTTTATTCGTGTCGTCGGCAATCCCATCACAGCCTCAAGTTATGTAGAAATCAACATTGAGACCCCTTGCAGGGCAACTGCAAAAATTATCTCAATGGAAGGCAAGATATTGTTTAACAATGATTTATGGATGACCCAGAAAGGTTTCAACCGTATTGGGATAGGGGAGATGTTTGACTTGCTTTCGCAAGGGACTTATCTCTTGGTAATCAAGACGAAGGACAAGGTTTTGGTGTCAAAAGTTGTCAAGTGAGGTAAGGTTTTTTAGTTTTTAAAAATTCGAATAATATGCCACAATCCCCCTTTTATCCCGTTATCCGACTGAATCCCGGCAAAGACGATGCTCTACGCCGTTTCCACCCTTGGGTGTTTTCGGGTGCCATCCACGATGCCGCCAAAGGCTTGCAGGCTGGTGATACGGTCACTGTGACCGATTATAATGGCGAAATCCTCGGCACCGGCTTTTGCGAGTCGGAGAGCATTGCCGTGAAAATGCTCAGTTTCGAGAATTGCAGAATCGATGAGTGGTTTTTCCTTAATAAGCTCAACCATGCCTACGAAGTCCGCAAAATCATGGGCTTGACCGACAATCCGAACACCAACTGCTTCCGCCTCGTCCATTCCGAGGGTGACGGTTTGGCTGGCCTGATTGTCGACATCTATGGCCATACCGCCGTGGTGCAGGCCCAAACCGAAGGCATGGCGCTTCATTTGAAAGAGATTGTCCGCGCCTTGAAACTCATGCCCGACCTTGGGCTGCAGGCCATCTACAACAAAAGTGCTGAAGCCATGCAGCGTATGGGCAAGGAAGATGCCATCATTGAGGACGACTATCTGTTTGGAGGCCAACTTGATGAAGTGATTTTGGAGAACGACAGCCGCTTTTTGCCCAACTGGGAAGAAGGCCAAAAAACGGGCTTTTTCCTCGACCAGCGCGAAAACCGCGAACTTGTGCGCTATTTTGCTAAAGGCAAGACCGTGCTCAACGCTTTCGGCTATACGGGCGGTTTTTCAGTTACGGCACTGAAAGGCGGCGCACGTCGGGCCATCACCGTGGATTCGTCGAAAAAGGCCGTCGCCGCAGCAGAGGCCAATTTGAAGTTGAATGACTATTCCATTGAGGAAAATCCTTGCTATGTTGCCGACATGAAAGATTATGTGACCGACATGCGCGAAGGAGCTTTCGACCTGATCATTCTCGACCCGCCAGCGTTTGCCAAGCGACACCAAGACCGACATCGTGGCTTGGGCGGCTACAAGTTCATCAATGCGGAAGCCATCAAGCGCATTGCCAAAGGCGGATTGTTGTTCACTTTTAGTTGCTCGCAGGCTGTCGACAAGGCCACTTTCCAAGGCATTGTCACTGCCGCCGCGATTGAGGCCAAGCGTAATGTGCGCATCATCGACCAACTTTCGCAGCCCGCCGACCATCCCATCAACATTTTCCACCCCGAAGGGGCGTACTTGAAGGGTTTGCTGCTCTATGTGGAATAAAAAAATCGGGCTGAATTTCAGCCCGATTTTTTTATCATTTGCCACCTAAGAACGCTCCGCGTTTGTTCGGATGTTTCGGCGTTTGCCTTGTCGCTTTCGAGGTCGCGTTGTTGACGCGCTTCAGATAGGCCCGCTCCACATAGTTGACATCGTACTCGTTTTCATAGATGAAAGAATTGTCGGTCATGTCGGAAACCTTCATCATGAAAGTGCGCATATACTCGTATGGATAGGTGTATCTTGTCTTCATAATCAGCGACGATTCGCTTGCGTCGTAAGTGTAGGTGAAGGTGTAAACCAACACAGTGTCAGGACGATAGATGCACGTATCGTACTCTTGGGTTTCCTCGTTATACAGCCATACGCTGTCGATGGCGCTGTCGCGCATCTCACCGGTTTTGTCCTCTCTGAAAACCAAATGGATACCGTTGCCAGTATCGTTGGGGTCATAGATGTAGGTTTCCATGGAACCCGCAATCGGGTTGCCCGCGTAGTCAATGTTGTAATACTCAATTTTTTCCACACCCCATGTGCCAACAAAAGATTTGTAATTGGTTTTGTTGCATGAGGTGAACATCAAGGCTGCAATGGCCAAGGTTGCGAATAAGGTCAGTTTTTTCATTTTTATTGTAATTTGTTGTTAGTTAATTGATTCTGTTCAAGAAAAATCGTTCAAAGAAAGGCTCTGGCTCCGAAAAATAGTTGATCCATGATGCCACGATATTGGTGTCGGTAATCTCCTCAATGACCATATCGGCACTTGTTGCATCCGAAAACATCGAAATGATCCAAGAGGTATTGTAAATCGTAAGTATATGGTTTTCTGAGTTATAGTCGTAATTGCAATTGAACTTCTTGATTAAGGCTGGACTGTCGTTCAGCAGCAAACGCCCTGAGCCGTCGGCATTGAAATACACCTCGTAGCCACGACCCGTTGCCACCTCATAATGCAAAGTATCCCATTGTTCAACGCCTGTGCTGTCAGTGCGGCAACTGATGTATTGCTCGCATCCCCAATGACCTACGATGGGCGAACCCTCATACTTGTTTGGTTTGCGGCAGGAAGTCACCGCTACCAAAACCACGGCCATCAAAGCCAAAAATCCGAAATGAGTCTTTTTTTCCATACGAAATTGGTTGCAAAAATAGGATTTATTCAAATATCGCGCCAAAATTTCTAATTTTGCTGTCTAATTTTCAAGAAAATGAAACGTAAAATCCACCTTATTATTATACTGGCCCTCCAATTGACCTGGCCCGCGATGGCGCAAGACACGCTGACGGTGATGCAATATAATCTGCTGAATTACGGCAACTACAACAGCGGTTTCGCCGAATGTTTTGAAACCAACAACAACACCCAACGCAAGGACGAATGTATCCGCACTATCGTTGACTATGTGAAGCCTGACATTTTCACCGTTTGTGAGTTTGGTGCTACTCAGGCACTCCAAAATGCATTCATCAGCCACAACCTCAACATCAATGGCGCAAACTATTGGCAATCAGACAATATCATTAACTACGCGGGCAGCAATATCATCAACCATATCTTCTATGACTCTCGCAAAATGGGCCTAAAAAAGCATGTGGCTTTGCGTACCAATCCGCGCGACACGGATGTTTACGAACTGTATTTGAAAACCCCGAGTTTGGCTGCTGGCGACACTATCAAATTGGTGTGCATTGTGGCCCATCCCAAGGCTGGACAAGGCTATGAGGCCTCGCGCCGCGCCCAGATGCAGATAGCGATGGATTATGTCAACCAACACTATCCAACTGACAATGTGCTGATTATGGGTGATTTCAATATGTATGGCGCGAGCGAGAGCGGCTATCGACTGCTCACTCAAACCTACAGCAACCCTAACATTTGTTTCGTCGACCCGGTTGGCATGGCAGGCGTGGGCGAGTGGAACAACAACAGTCAGTTTGCCCCGTTTCATACGCAGTCCACGCGCAGTTATTCCGATGAATGTTTTTCCCCAGGTGGTTTGGACGACCGCTTCGATTTCATTCTGATGGCGGATGAAATCAAGTTCAGTTACAACCACTTGCGCTATGTGAACAATTCTTACAAAGCCGTGGGCAACGATGGTTACCACTTCAACATGAGCGTTGACCAAGGCTACAACGCATCGGTGCCAGCAGCCGTCGCCGAAGCTCTTTTCGATGCCTCTGACCACCTCCCTGTGACGATGAAAATTGCGGTGGATGCCAAACTCGGTGTGGATGAAGCTGAAGAAGCGGCATTGCAGGCATTTGTGGCTCCCAATCCCGCCACTGATATGACCCAAGTCAGTTTCTTCAATCCATCAGACGGGGAAGTCAGTTTTGAAGTGTATTCGCTTCAAGGCCAAAGGGTTTCGAGAGCCACGAACCATTACAACATCGGTTCGCAGCAGTTTGAACTTGACCTTCACGACATTCCGAATGGTTTTTATCTGCTTCGGATGAGCCATAGTGATGGCTGGAAACAAACCCTGAAAATGGTAAAAAACTAAGAAATTACCGTATAAAGCCCCATAACCCTATAAAAAAACCGAGTTACGGCGGATTATAGCGTATTTTTTACCGTATAAAGCCCCATAACTCGATTTTCTGTTTTGTTTTTATTCCTTGAACAGGTCTTCCATCGTCACCACCTGTTGGACAATTCCCGCGTGGGCGGTGCGCTTCAGTCCGTAAGTGGTCACCAAGGTGATATGCACGGCTTTCCGTGTCTTGGTGATTTCAACAAACTTGCTCCTGCGATGGCGAATCCGTTCCTCTTCCTTGGCCGTCATCAGGAAATCAGAATCGGCGTATTTCATCTCGCAAAGGTTGATGACCTTGTCGTTGCGGTCGATGAGCAGGTCGATTTGTGCGCCCTCCTCCTTTTCTTCGCCTTCTTCTTGCTCTTTCTTAGGCTGATACGTCCAGGAATACACTTGGCTCGACACGCCCGCAATGCCCAATGCCTGCTTGATTTGCGGCACGTGCCAGAGGCAAACCCGCTCGAAAGCCAATCCCGCCCAAGTGTTATGGACGGGCGACTCCAACTTGGCACTCCAATAATGCTCGTCTGCTCCTTTGTTGTTTTTCATAAAACTGAAATAGAACAAGGTGAACGGGTCGATGAGTTGATACAGCGTGCTTCGTTCCTTCTTGCCGAGGCAGGCATATCGGCGTATGAAACCGCTCAATTCCAAGTCGTCGAGGCGTTTGGTGAGGGTGCCGCTGCTCGTTTTCCCGATGATTTCCTCCATTTCGGTGCGCGTCATCCCGACTTTTTTCTCGCCCAAGGCTTCCACGATGGACAGATACGGCTCCGTGTTCTCGAAAAGCGAGGCGTACAGGTCGTTGAACTCGCCTTTCAGTTTGCCGTCGGTGCCGAAACACAGCCTGTCGATGTTTTGCGCGAGGCTGTATTCGCGGTTGAGCAGGCTCCAATAATACGGCACGCCGCCTAAAATCATATAAGCCTCCGTGATTTCCTTTCGCGACATATTCAGGCCAGCGACTTCGGCATAATGCTCACATTCAGCAAGATTGAACGGGGCAAGGTGGATGCGCTCGGTGAGGCGGTTGTGCAGTCCGCCACGGTTGCGGAAGATTTTCTTCGTGATCCAAGAACTGCTGCTGCCGCAAACGATGAGCACGATGTCTTTTTCGCGGCGGGCGGTGGCCCAACTGTTCCAGAAATGCTCCAACGCACTGACGAAATTCGACTTGGGCGTGTCCATCCACGACAACTCGTCCAAAAACACCACTTTTTTCTGCTCCGTCCGCTCCGAAAGCACCTCCTCCAACATTCCGAAGGCCTCCATCCACGAGCGCGGGATGCGGAAACGCTTGCTGCTGGCGCGTTGCAAAGAGTCGCGGAAGCCCGCCAACTGCTTCGACAAAGGTGCCTTGGCAAATCCAGTGTGCTGAAAGGCAAACTGATAGTTGAAGGTCTCGCGGATGAGGTAGGTCTTGCCCACACGCCGCCGTCCGTAGACGGCACAGAATTGGGCTTCCTCTTTTTCCAACAGGTTACGCAAAATGGCTTGCTCCTTTTTCCTTCCAATCAACATAGCGCATCATTTTTCTTGTTTTCGATGCAAAAATAGGGAAAATTACCGTATAGCCCCCCATAACTCAAAAAAAAAATGAGTTATGGGGCTTTATAGGCATATTTTTACCGTATAAAGCCCCATAAGTGGCATTTTTGAAATCAATTTCCAACCTTCACCCGCATTCCATCCGAATACGCACTGAACTCCGGCGCATATTGGCACTGGATCAAGGCGTAGCCATTATTCAGGTAGCCTTCCTTGGTCACGAACATACTGTATTCCAACTGGTGCGTGCCCTTGGGCAGATGCTCGATGAAGAATTGCATATCGGTGTCGGTGTTGCTTTGGTAGTAACTCATTCGGTCGTTGTACTCGTAGCGCGAGATTTGCTCAATCGGCTCGAAACCGGCGGCGCGTAGGTCCTTGACGAAGACGAAACTCATATCCTGCTGGTTTGTGAAGGTGATTTTCACAGTAACTTTATCACCAACCTTGAGCGGCGTTTCGACAGGCTCAACGACCGCAGCCCCCGCAGGCCCCTGAGCCTGTCGAAGGGCCGACCCCACTGGTACCAACTTCTTTCCTTTATCAGTTACTTTTTCCACAAACAATTCGCGCTTGATGGTGAAGCCCGATTCGTCGCTCTTCACTTCGTCAATCGGGACGAAATACTGGCGGAACAGACCGCCCCAGACCAAGTGGTTCGTTGGATTGTTGACGGTGAGCTGACGCATTTCTTGGGTCACCTCGTTGGCATTCCAACGGCGTTGGATGAAGCCTGTTCCGGCCACGCCGCCCTCGGTGCTGATGGGCGTGTTGCCGAAGCGGAGGGTGACTTCCTTGCCTTCCTCGAACCAGTCGCTGCCGCGCATCAGCAGGGCATAGATGGCATCGGCGGTGGAAGCGGAGTTTTCCCATTTGTTGGTCTGCTTTTGGGTGAGCAGCCACACGCGCAATTCGTCAATCATCTCTTGGTTCTGGTCGATTTCGGCGAAAGCCGCCATAATGTTGGCGTGGGTTGCGATGTGCGACTCAAACGAGAAGTATTTCTTTGGCCAGTACATCCCGATTTGCTCGTTCTTCTGGGCGCACTCCTTGAAACTCTGAATCATCAGTTTGGCAGTCTTTTCGTTGCCGTTGCGGTAGAGCACCAAAGCACCCTTCGAGCGGTCGTTGAAGTTGAACGAAGTCCATTCCTTGTCGAGGCTGCCGAGATAGTATTTCTTCGCCGTGGCAAAGTCCTTGTCGGAGTTTTGCTCCTTGAAGAAACTCAAGGCATAGAGTTCATTCAAAGTGCTGGAGCCGATGGGCCAGTCCTTGCCTTTGCTGTAACGTTTCATTTTGCGGTAGGTCTCGGCCACTTCATATTCGAGGTAACGCACGGCCTTGTCGCAGATGCTTTGGGCGGTATTTTGGTCGGCCTGGCTCAACGAGCTCCAAGCACCCATTTTCTGCAACTTGCCGAAGCCGCTCAAAATATAGGTGCTGATGTAGGGACTTTCGGGCATACCGTCCATCCAAGGCCAACCGCCGTTGTATTTTTGCTTTTGTGCGATGAGTTTCAAGGCGTTGGTTTGCTGGTTGCGGAGCGTGTTCACCTCAAAAAGTGTGGCGATGCGGCTGCGCTGCTCGGTCTCGCTCTTGGCCTCCAAAACCCACGGCGTTTCTTGCAGCATAATGGCCTTCAAGTCTTGGTCTTTCTCAAGTTGCGAGAGCAGCGCATCAGGCGTTTCGATTTGCCACTTCTTGATGTAGTTCAAGAGGTTCGGAATGTGGTCGGCGATGTAGGACGAGAGCGTGTTGGCGTAGAACACGTAAAAGGCGGTCTCAGCGCGGTCGGTGCTGACGTTGGCCAAATAGGGCAGAGCCTGCACGGCGTACCACACGGGGTTGGTGCTGAAGTTCAAGGTTAGGCTGTAGTCACGCTCGTGGCTGTCGGGGTTGGCGATGGCCTCAAAGTCGAAGGTCTTTTCAGTCTCAGCCTTCACGGTGATGGGCAGGGTTTGCGTCATGAAGATTTCGCTACTCAGCATGGGCAGAAGGTGCTGCTCGGCATCGCTGAACTGACCAGCGTAGGCTGTGAAGCGGAAGGCCAAGAGGCTCAAATCATACTGTCCCTTTACCTTCCAGCGCACTTCCTTGCTGCGACCGGGTTGGATGGTTTCCATCGGGATTGTGGCGTCGGAGACAATCATATTAATGGGTTGCATCGTTCCCGCATCAAAGATTTCGAGTTTCGCCTTGGGCGTGACAGGCTCGTCGCCCGTGTTGATGACGTTGGCCACGAACCAAAGTTCATCGTTGTCGTACATATAGCGCGGCATATCGGCCATAATCATCACGGGCTTCGAGGAAGTGAAGGTATAGTCCTTGCTGCCCGTCTTGCGGTCTTTGGTGAAGGCCAACAGCATCAGGCGCCAGCGCGTGAGGGCATCGGGCATAGTGAAGCTGAAGGTCGCGCTGCCGTCCTTGTTGGTACGCAGTTGCGGGAAGAAGAAGGCCGTCTCGTTAAAGTTCTCGCGGAGGGTTGGCTCGGCGGGTTCTTCGGGTTTTTCGTTCTGGCCTCCTGTTTCATAAGGATAGGAACCTTCTTGTTTCTTTATTTCAACCATTTCTTCATCCGCAGCGTTTTGTGCCACCAAGGGAATTTCATAATCCACTGCAGCATTGGAGGACTTTTCCAATACTGCACCAGTCATCATAGGTGCTGATTCCTCAACATAATCATAAAGCACACGCCCACCTTTTCTATAACGGCGTGCTCCGAAGCCATATCCGAAATCGAAGAAAGGCGCATCCGAGGGCAGGCTGAAATTGAAGAGTTCAATGAATGTAAAGTAATCAATCCCCGTGTTGGACGAGGTGAAGTCGTGTACACAGGTGGAAAATCTGTAACTGCGAGTGCCCCAAGGCGACATACTGAAACTCCAGTAATTGCGGGCAAATTCATCCAACGAGGCATCATACATTCCAGCCAGCAAAGCGGCTTCCAAAGGCTTTTTCTTGTAGTCGCTGACGGTCACTTCCCAAGTCTCCTCAGCTCCGGGACTGAGTTTGTCGCGCACGGTGGCCAATTTCACGTCCAAATCATAGTTGTCGAAAGGCACGGAAATATGATTGTCACCAGTCCTGAAAGCATTTTCCTTCACAAGGACATAACGGAAATTGAGGCCGCCACGGTCGCCTTCGGTTACTTTATAAGTAAAGGTCTGCACGCTGTTGCTGACCGTGATTTTCTTGTCAAAACGGATTTCGTCGCCGTGGAGCAGCTGCACCCAAATGTCCACATCCTTGGCCGAACTGCCAATGCTGAACTTGATTTCCTCGCTGGGATGGGCGGTCGATTTGTCCAAATCGCTCCAAACCATAGCGGTGTAAGGCATCTTTTTGGTCTCGTTTTCGTATAGGGTGAATTCCTCTGTCGTAACGGCCAAGGGGTCGTCCAAACTCTTCAGTTCCACCACATATTTTCCAGGTTCCAAAGTCTTGCTTTCCAAGAACTTGGCCTTGTCGTCCACCATAATTTCAGCCTCATCGACCAAAGTCTTGGTTCGCTTGTCATAGAAACTGTATTCAGGGAAGAGTTTGTTCAATTGTTCATCGCTAAGCAATTGTCGGTCAAGGATTTCCAGATGTTGCATGGCTTCAAAATAATTAATCTTGGCCTTGTCGTCGTAGCGGTAAATCTTGCGCGAGATGCGGCTCTTGGCGGGCTGCCAGCTGAGGTTGCTCACGGTGATTTGGTACTTGCCGAGGTCTGATTTCTCGATGGTGCGGGGCAAGTCGGTGCTGATGGCGATTTCGTTGTAGCCCGCACGGATGCTGTAAGTGTCGGCGTGGGTCTCACCCTGCTTGCTTGTGGCGGTCACCTCGATTTCGTAGGTGAACATCGGCTGTTTTTCGGGCGCGATGGTCTTGGAAGGCTTCAGGTTGAAGGTGACGGCGAACTTGCCGTTCTCGTCGGTGTGGGCCTTGCCGTGGGTGATTTGCTCGTCATCGACGATGGGGTACCACCACCACCAGCAACGCCACGGGAAGGAGGTCTTGCGGACGACGCGATAGGTGTATTCCACATCGTCCAAGCCGAAACCGGCGTAGGCTTTCACGTCGCCGCGCACCGTAACTTCTTGGTTCAGTTTGTATTGCTCTTTCGGCTGTTCAAAAGTCACCTCGAAGGTCGGGCGTTTGTATTCCTCCACGCGGATGGTCACGCTGCCTCGGTTGGCATTGAGGTGGAACACGCCGTTCAGCCTGTCGGTGGGGATGACGAAAGAGCCGCTGAACGAGCCGTATTCGTCGGTGCTGAAGTTCGCCGAAGTAATCTCTTGCCAGTTGGCATCGCGGAAAGAAATCTTTTCCGGGTAATTGTTCACAAGGCTCAAGTCCTCACCTTGGCGGCGGGTCGTAATGCCTTGGAAATAGACGGTTTGTCCGGGACGATAGATGGCGCGGTCGGTGAAGAGTTTCGTTTCGTAGGTTTCGCTGTTGTTCTTGTACCGCTCATTGAGGCGGAAGTGCCTTTCTGAAAATAGGTTGTCATCGCCTTTGCGCAGGTTGATGCCAAAAGAATTGTTGCTGCCCACTTTTCCATCAAGCACGACGCGACCGTTTTTGTCGGACTTCATCGTGGTAAGGATGATGGTCTTTTGCTCGCGGGCTTTGTAGTCCCACTCGCGGCGGAAAAGTTCCACGGTGACGCCTTCCGCAGTTTTCCCCGTTTTGCGGTCAACGGTCACCACGGTCATTTTTTCGTCTTTTTGGTCAACGATGTAGCCGAGGTTGGAGGCTTGGAAATTGAGTACCAGCGTTTTATCCTCGCTCTTGACACCTTGTTTGGTGGTGGCGGTCAGGTAGTAGATGCCTTCCTGCAAGGCGGGCAAAGCAATTAAGGTGGAGTGATTGCGATAGTCGGTCTCGGCGGGCAAGATGAGTTCCTGCTCCGCAACGGCGGTCTTCTTGTTCAATTCGTTGAGCAAATCCTCCTTTTGCATATTGTTCAGTTTGCTCAACTCTTTCTCGCTGACTTTCACAATTCTATAATAAGGAGCAGTCGTGTTCTTGTATTCCAACACGGCGGGGATGGCTTCGTTGGGCAGTTGCACCGAGTTCAGCGTGATGTCGATTTGCGGCTCTTCGATGCGTTTGATGAGGTTTTCACAGTTTTTTGCGCCCTTTGACTTCGGGAACTTGGCAATGGCTTCTTCACACATCGCCTTGGCTTTCTTGTAGTTGTCGAAAAGGGTGCTGTCCTCAATATTGTTCTCGTATTGGTTCATCAGGTTCCGCGCCATCAATGCCGTGATTTCTGCCGAAAGCGGATTGCTTTCGTGTTGCGCTTTCAGGTTCTCCATTGCGGCTTGGTATTGCGCATCATTCTTTAATATGGAATTAACGAAGCCAAAACGCTTGAAGTCGTTGTAAATCAGTATGTTTTCATTCGAGTTTTTGAGGTTGTAGGCAATCAGCTCTTGATAGATTTTCAGGCATTTGATGAGCGGGTTGTCGAAATCGCCCAAGTCGGCCTTCACGAAATCCTTGGCGGGCAACCACCACTTTTCCGTGTCGCCCTCGGCTTGGTCGGCGTTGGCCTCTTCTTGATAATAATTCGCCACTCGGTGGAATACGAACTCAAACATAGAAGCCTCATACTCAATGTAATCCGCGTTGTTGTTCGTGTTTTCGTACAAGGCCATAAAATCCTCTGTCTTGGCTTTTTTCATGGCCTCGACGGGCTTCAAGGCTTCGTCATAATGCTGGTTGATGCGCGTTTTGAAGCTCTCCTTGTCCCAATATTTCATCTCCACCTTGGAAATGTCGCCGTCGATGGGCAGGTTCTCGCGGATGCGCCATTCGTTGTCGCTTAGATAATCAGCGTAAGCCTTGGCGATTTCCTCGTGCAGCAGGGCATTATGCACCTCGTCCAACTGCCCTACTTTCTCCTCAATGTATTGGATGAAAGCCTGTTGCGGGTCTTCCTCCACGGTAAACCGCATAATGTTCTGCCGATAGAGCCAAGTCTTCAGCAGTTGGGTTGGGTTCTTGTCCTTCGAGGCTTGCTGCTCGATGGCTACCAATTCTTTTTCAGCCGATTCCGGCAGGTTTTTCTCAAGGTTTTCCTTTACTTTTTTCCACATAGTCTCATAGTTGTTTTTAGGCGTTTTGGGATTGTCGGGAGTTTTGTCAGGCGTGGCAAATGCCAACAAACCGATGGCCACTAAAGCCACAGTCGCGATGATGATGGTGCGTTTCATGGTTGATGCGTTTTTGAAGAATAACGTAGGCTCTGCAAATATCGTGCATTTTTGGGAGCCTTATCGAAAAAAAAAGCGTATTTTTGCACACGAAACAGTTATACATCATGTGCACCTATAGTATTACACTAAGCGACACTCTCATTGAACAGGCACGTCCCGCCATCGGAGCCGATACCGACATCTCAAAATGGATGCAGCGTCAGATGGAGATGATTTTGATTCGCCTTGCCACCACTACGCAACGTGATTCAAAAGACACCACAGAGCACTATGCACCAGATTTGGAGGCCATACTTGCAATGCCGTTGCTTGACGATTCAGAGGTGGGTCTCAATGGCGAGTATGCACGAATCGACCACATGAAAGAAAAATACGCCTTATGACACGTGTTTTTCTCGATACCAATGTGTTGCTTGATGTGTTGCTCCATCGCGAACCGTTTGTACATGATTCGGCACATGTACTGAATAGGGGGTTCAAAGGCGAGATTGCGTTATATTCCACTCCACTTTCGTTCTCCACGTGTATGTTTGTGGCTCGCAAGATGTTAGGATATGCCAACGCTTTGGAAGCATTGAAGATATTAGAACATCATATCAATGTCGCCACCATGGATTCCACACAACTCCATGAAGCTCTTTATGCTGTCGCTCCCGATTTTGAAGACATGTTACAATACTATGCAGCATTGGCTGCTGGATGTAGTCATATTGTAACACGAAATGAGCGGCATTTTCCGCAAAGCGGAATCATTGTGTTATCTCCGACTGATTTTATGCAGTTATCCCTTGAATGAATGCATAAAACTGCATCACAAATCATCTGCAAATTCTTCTGGATTTGTCATGCAAAACTCATTTTGGATAGAATTGCCGACATTCTTTGTGAACGGTTTTCCGATGATTTTCATGAAATGTGTGAAATTGGGGTGAAAATGGTTCATAAATTGTGTAAATTTGCCGCGAAAATGGTTCATAAAATGTGAAAAAGGGTCGATAACGCTTTTTTGTGCGTTTTTGCTTAGGCGGTGGTTGGAAAGGAATGAATTGGGATTTGTTGGGGAAAAGGTGTAATTTTGCAGGCGCATAGTTTATATGATAGGTAGATGAAATAAACAATGACTAAAAACGACCATAAAAAAACTGTTATAGCCAAACCGTTTGTAAAATGGGCTGGAGGCAAGGGTAATTTGTTGAATATACTTGAGTCACAGTTACCTGATGATTTCGATTTGCAAAAAAATGTAACTTATATTGAGCCTTTTGTAGGAGGTGGGGCTATGCTATTTCACATGCTCAAAACACACAAGAATATCGGTCGTGTTGTGATAAATGATATCAATAAAGATCTCATCAGGTGCTACCTGCTTGTCAAGGAAAATCCACAGAAACTAATTGAACTATTGACATTTTTTGAACAAAAGTACTACCAATTGAGCGAGGTGGCAAAAAAAACTTATTTCTACGAAGTTCGTAACGAATACAATAATATGGATCTCGATGACGATCATAGAGCCGCTCACTTAATTTTCCTGAATCAAACTTGTTTTAATGGTCTGTATCGCGAGAATGCAAATGGTGGCTTTAATGTACCATTTGGGTGCTATAAAACCCCAAAAATCTGTAATATAGATGTCATTATGGCAGATCATGAGGCTCTAACAAATGTTGAAATCTGTTGTGGGGACTACAAGAGTGTATTTCAGCAATTAAGCATTGGCTACAATTTTATATATTTTGATCCCCCTTATAGACCTCTATTAGGTTCAGGAAATTTCAAGCAATATTCAAAAAGTGATTTTGGCGATGGTGAACAAGTAGAACTGAAAAGATTCTGTGACAAATTAACGGCCAGAAATTGTAAGTTGATGTTAAGTAATTCTGATAGCATTAACGAAGACGGAACTTCGTATTTTGAGAACCTTTATAATGGTTATTTCTTCAACAAAGTTTTGGCACCACGTTTCATTAATGCATATGCCGAAAAACGAGAGAAACAAATAGAAATTCTTATTACAAACTATGATAATCCCAATAAACCATTGCCACTAATTCTATAATAATGAAGAAAATACTACCACAAGCAAACGATTTGGATAAAGTGATAGATGTGATGACTTATATTCACTATCATCCAGGCTGTGGCTATAATGATATAGCTAATTATTTAGGTTTTGCTGAGCGACAGGCAAAATATTATACGGATGCTTGTGTTTATTTGGATCTTGTAATAGAAGACAGAAAACCGTCTAGGATATGTGAAGATATCTTCAAGAATAGTTCAGAAAATATTACGGAAAGAGTTTACGAAAGGATTATTACAGATGAATTAATGGGGCAAGTTTTCGCAAGAGCATTCGTATTACCAGATTCGGATCTTGATACTTTTGCCCAAGAATTAGTTTCATATTATCATCCAGAAATTATCTCAAGTTCAACAATTGAACGCAGAGCTCGCAATATTGTGCTTTGGTGTAAACGCATCATCAATTACATGAATTTAAAACACAAATAATATGGCATTTCTAACAGAATCACAGGTACAGATGATCAAAGAGCATATGATCTCGGAAGATACAGCCATGCTCAATAGGAAGTTCAAGTCTAAAAACACCCCATACGATTTACGGACCATAGACCTAAATGAAGTCGATGATTGCGAAAGTGATGGGTGGGAAGTAATCGCTACACTGAAACGAAAAGTAAAAATACAGCGAGAGAAAGACTCAGGCAGAAAATTTGAAGATGATATGTGGTGCTTGTTTTATAACCTAGGATTCAAGACATTGAATTACGATGAGCATCTGGAAGTACAATGGGGACCAGGACCCGGTGATCATCATCAACTAGATGTGGTCGCAGTTGATGAAGAAGCAATCTTTGTAGTAGAATGTAAGGCTTCTGACAAGCCAAGAAATGCCAATTTCAAGAAGGATATTGATAATCTGTGCCAATACAAAGAAGGGGTGACAAAAGCCCTTCGTCAGATTTATGGTGAAAAGAAAGTGAAATTTGTTTTTGCTACCCGAAATTATAAATTCTCAGAATCAAGCGAAGATCTTCAACGCCTGAATGGTAACAAAGTCTATCATTTTAACGAAAATAGTTTCAACTACATAAACAGTTTGATAAAAGCATATAAAACCTCTGTAAAATATCAGTTCTATGGGCTGATGTTCAAAAATGAACTGATTAATAATGAAAGGATTAAAGTTCCTGCACTTAAAGGTACTATGGGAGGACATGATTATTATATGCTTTCAATTGAGCCAAGTAAACTACTCAAAATTGGATTTGTGCTCCATCGTACAAAAGTTAATGACTCGATGGCTCCCACTTACCAACGATTATTGGTTCCGTCTCGACTCAAAGGCATAACAAAGTTTATTGACGACGGTGGGTATTTCCCCAATTCTATTATTGTCAATTTCGATTCTTCAAATTCAAATAAGAAATTAAAAGTACAATTTGAACCATCATCTAATGTCGGTGACACAAATTCTCGATTCGGAATTCTTTCTATCCCTAACGCCTATGGAGTTGCTTTTATAATTGATGGCCAGCATCGTGTATATGGTTATGCAGGTTCAAAATATAAAGACACCAATACAATTCCCGTTGTGGCATTCGATAATATTGATTCTCAAGAGCAGTTGAAAATTTTCATGGATATTAATGAGAATCAAAAGTCTGTTAATCCGAGTTTGAGATTAGATCTTGCTGAAGATATTAATTGGGATTCTGAACGTGCTGATTCGAGAATGCTCGCTTTACGCTCATCCATTATTAAAGTTTTGACACGTGATTCAAATAGTGTACTTTATACTAAAATATCAGTAGGCGAAGATAGTGCGAAACTTACTCTCAAGCCATTCATAACTGCGCTGAGCAAATCGAGTCTTTTACCGAAAGCATCCAATAAGACATACACTCAAGATACTGATGTGTGCTTGTACGATTGCAACAATTTAGACCATAACAAAGCAATGAATGATGCTAAAAAGCGTATTTCGAATTTACTTCGAGACTGTTATGCATATATGTACGAAAAACTTGATGAGGACACCTTTAAGAGTTTTTTTGAGGATAATAGGGGTACATATGCATTCATTGTGATAATAGGTTCATTAAATAGACATTTGATTCATAAGGGGCTATTAAGTCAGAAATCTACAACAGAACAACAAATTCAGGCAATGTCCCCATATTTTGACACCTTGATAAACTATCTTACAAACCTCCCCGCAGAACATCGAAGTATGTTGTTTGTTGTAAAGGGTCAAGGTGCAGATACCACTTGGTTGCATATGTTTGAAAATTCTATCAATGAAAAACAACCAGAATACCAGCCTGATGGTCTTAAAGAATGGAAAGAATCTCAGGACGAGAATTTGCAGCAAGAAGGTCAGAATTATGGTAAACAGATAGAACAGATTCTCCACGACAGAGTACTCAATAAACTTCAGGATTTTTATGGTGATAAATGGGAGAAGACCGTGTTCGAAATCAAGGCGAAATGCCTACAAAGAATGTCTTCTGATTTTCCAGATGATTCTGATTTTGACGAAAATAATTGGCCGGACTACCTACAGGCTTCGGACTATAAAGAAATCATAGAAAAGAACTGGATATTGACTAAAGAAGATGATAATACTTACGTAACTTTTGAAACTGAATTTTCAATTCGATTGTCAGATAATGAGCCATTCAGATCGCGAAAAGATAAATTAAAATGGCTAAATGACGTGATTTCATATCGTAATTCATGGACATCAACAAAACCAAAACTTTTGACTCGTAGCCAAGTAGATGAACTTCATTTAATTCTAGAAAGTTTGCAGTCTACAGAATGATTGTACCATATATACATAGGTGTGGGATGAAAAGTGAGATAATGGACGGTGTGGGAATTGGAAAAAGAAAGTTGTAAGGGAATAATGATAATAAGACAAGCAACAATGTGTTATTTGCACCAAACAAAACCATATAAGCCTATGACCAAAGAAGAACTTCTGCACCCCTAGGCAGGTTCATGTTTCCGCTTTCGGAAGTGCAACCTAACGAGTCAATATTGACATTGTCTGTCGGAGAGATTGTAGATTTTTAAGTACCTTTGCACCCGCAAAACACAGTATAAACGAGAGACAAAATGAACGAATTTGATAAAAACAGGGGAGACTTTGAGTCACTCGTTGGAAAGATTCAGTCAACGAGCAGTGCTTTACAAGAGGATGCCCGACTTGTCATCAATCGGAATGTGACGGCACGAGCTTGGCTGACAGGCTTTTATATTGTGGAATACGAACAACACGGCAACGACAGGGCAAAGTATGGCGACAAATTGTTGAAACGTTTGGCGAAACGACTTGATGATAAAAGTTTTAGTCTGACAAACCTTAAAAACTACCGTTCTTTTTATTTATTATTTCCAGAGGTGGGTTATCCTATAGTGCGATATCTAAAACAAAAATTTGAAAAAAGTCAGACACTGTCTGACCTTTTGTTATTAACTGATTGTCAATCTTTTGAAAAAAGTCAGACACTGTCTGACCTTTTGGATTTACGAAATAGCAAAGGTTCTTCGAAAAGCCAATCGCTGATTAGCCTTTTTAATGAGCCAGCAGGAACTGCCGTGATTTCATCCGATGGTTTTGCCATGCAAACCGAAGACGGCGAAGTAATGCCTGTTCCACAAATGGTTTTTGATAGAATGTCATTTTCGCATCTGACATTGCTACTTCACATTAATAATCCTTTGAAACGTGCGTTTTATGCTATTGAAGCTATGCGTGGTCCGTGGAGTTACCGAGAACTACAGCGCCAAATAGATTCCAACTACTACGAACTTCAGTTGCCGAGCAAGGAAAAGATAAAGGAATTCCTGATGAAGGAGAATAAAGGGTGATAAAGAATACTATTATAGCCGTGAAAACCTTAGATCAAATCATATCCCCCATCGCCGACGAATTGCAGCAATTCGAGGCCTTTTTCGGGCAGACTCTGAAAGCCGAAACCGAGCCGATGAACTCCATCATGCGCTATGTTTTGGACTCGCGGGGCAAACGCCTGCGCCCGATTTTGGTTTTGTTTTCAGCGAAACTTTTCGGCGAGATTAATGAACAAACCCTGCGTGCGGCCACTTTCGTGGAAATGATTCATTCCGCCACGTTAATCCATGACGACGTGGTGGACAACGACGACCAACGCCGTGGTCATGCCTCGGTGAAAGCCCAATTCGACAACCTTTCGGCCGTCCTTGCTGGTGATTATCTTTTGGCAAAGGCCATGTTGCTCATTGCCAACGATACCGACATCCTGAATGAAATGCTTCGCACCACTGCTGCCATGAGCGAAGGGGAATTGATGCAATTGTCGGGATTGAACGATTATCTTGAAATCATCACCCGCAAAACTGCTTTGTTGATGCGCTCGTGTTGCGTCATCGGGGCCATGTCGGTCGGGGCGGCGGAGGAACAAATCCAACGGATTTCTGACTTCGGGCTGCATTTCGGCCAGTTGTTCCAAATGCGTGACGACATCCTTGATGCCGACAGTCCTGAAAATGTCAAAATGGCAACGGAATTATTACCTGTATATCAGCAAGAAACGCTAAAATTGTTGGAATCTTTCCCCGAGGGCGAAACACGGGAGGCGTTGAAAGACCTGTCGGTGTTTTGCGCAACACGGGATTTATGACGCAAGGGTTTTGAGGGTTTTTTCTGCTGCTTGTTGCTCGGCTCCGCGAATGGAACGGTCTTGGGCATCGGCGTAAGGCTTTTCGTCGATGAAGATTTGGACATGGAACAATTTCTTTTGGCCTTCACCAATTTCACCTATCAATTTGTATTCCAAGTGCTTGTGTTGCCTTTGTGCCCATTCCAGCAACTTGCTCTTGAAGTTGATTTCGGTATGCTGCAACTCGTCCACATCGATATGTACCCGGATGATGCGCTCGATGATGACCTTTTTGGCAAACTCAAAGCCTCTGTCCAAATAGATGGCACCCATCAAGGCCTCGAAAGCATTGCCTCCCACCGACTTGAAACTCATTCCATTGCCCGTGTTTGGGGCGTGGCGGATGTAATTCTCGAAGCCTAATTTTTGCGACAATTTGTTGAGCGAACTGCGGCTCACAATGCGCGAGCGCATCTCGGTAAGGAAACCTTCGGGCTGGGTAGGGTAGGTGTGGAAAAGGAAGTCGGCCACGGCCACGCTCAGCACCGCATCGCCTAAATATTCCATCCGTTCATTGCTGACGCGATAATGACCCACCGTTTCCTCCGCCATCGATTTGTGCGTGAAAGCCACGCGATACAAAGAAATGTTCTTCGGGTAGAAGCCCAAAATGCTGTGGATATAGTCGTAGAGAGCCTTGTCCAGAGGGTCTTTGGGTGCGAAAAGCGAGTGGAAAGCCATCTTAGGATTCAAACTTTTTGAAAATCAAGGTGGCGTTTTGTCCGCCGAAGCCAAATGAATTGGAAAGTGCGTAGTGGATGTCGCGCTTTCGGGCTTGGTTGAAGGTGAAATCGAGGCGGTTGTCGATTTGAGGGTCGTCGTCGAAATGGTTGATGGTGGGCGGGATGATGCCATGTTTCAAGGCCAGCACGCAAGCGATGGCTTCGATGGCACCCGCGCCGCCCAAAAGGTGGCCCGTCATTGACTTCGTGGAATTAATGCTGATGTTGTAGGCATGTTCGCCAAACACATCCTTGATGGCGATTGGTTCGGCCAAGTCGCCCGCTGGTGTCGAAGTGCCGTGCGTATTAATGTGGTCTATGGCCTCGGGTGCGATTTCGGCATCCTTCAAGGCGCGTTGCATACTAAGTGCGCCGCCTTTGCCTTTGGGATGCGGAGCGGTGATGTGGTAGGCATCGGCTGAAGCGCCACAGCCCACCAATTCAGCGTAAATCTTGGCTCCACGCGCCTTGGCGTGTCCGTATTCTTCAAGCACGAGGCAACCGGCACCTTCGCCCATGACAAAGCCGTCGCGGTTGAGGTCGAAGGGGCGCGAGGCGGTCATGTAGTCGTCGTTGCGCGTCGAGAGGGCTTTCATGGAATTGAAGCCGCCAATGCCGCACTCGCCGATGGCCGCTCCTGCACCGCCCGCAATGACGACATCGCATTTGCCGTAGCGGATATAGTTGAACGCTTCCGTGATGGCGTGTGCCGACGAGGCGCAGGCCGAAACGGTAGCGAAGTTGGGGCCGCAGAAGCCGTATTTGATTGAAATCACGCCTCCTGGCATATTGGCAATCATCTTCGTGATGAGAAAGGGGCTAAAACGCGGAGTGCCATCACCTTGGAAAAATTCCTTCAATTCGTTGAAGAAATGGTTGACGCCTCCGATACCCGAAGTCAGCAGCACGCCCACATTGTCGAAGTCGGTGTTTTCGGGTGAGATGCCCGAGTCGGCGATGGCCTCGTCAGCGGCCACGATGTCGAACTGGGCGAACAAGTCGTATTTCCTTGCAGTTTTCTTGTCGAAGAAGTCGTCGGGGTTGTAGCCCTTCACCTCGCAGGCGAAATGCGTCTTGTATAAAGTAGAATCGAAACGGGTAATCTCACCTGCACCGTTTTTGCCCTTCACCAAACCTTCCCAGAAATCCTTGGTGGTGTTTCCGATGGGTGTGATGGCACCGAGGCCAGTGACCACTACTCGTTTCGATTCCATTTAAATTTTTATTGATTTTTAATCAACTGAAAATCAATTGTTTTCAGCACGCATCTTTTCGATGAGTTTGACGACATCGCCCACGGTGACGATGCTTTCTTGTTGGTCGTCCGGGATGGAGAGGTTGAAATTCTTTTCAAATTCCATCATCAGTTCTACGGTGTCCAATGAATCGGCACCGAGGTCATTGGTGAAACTGGCTTCCATAGTCACTTCCGAAGGGTCAACGCCAAGTTTTTCGGCGATAATCGGAACGATTTCATTCAAAATTTCTTGCATAGTTTTCAATTTTAAGTGAATAAATAATACTCGTTTTCGGCGGCAAATGTACGACTTTTTTTTGTAACGGCATATTTTTTCGTTTTTTTGGTTGGTCACGGGCAGAAGCCCATCGGATTTGAAGCTCTCCCGAAATGGCAAAAACCAACTTCGTTTTTCCACAAAACCGTTATGTATATGAATAATTATCAATGTTTTACGATTAACACAAGTTTGTGTTACACAAGTTTGTGTTACACAAGTTTGTGTAATTTGAAAAATGTGTATTTTTACACCATAATTCAACAGAGATGGAAACCACAGAAAAAAAACTCTTCCTTTTGGATGCCTACGCCTTGATTTACAGGGCTTTCTTCGCCATGAACAAGAACCCTCGGATGACCTCGAAAGGCCTCAACACCTCGGCGGTGATGGGTTTTTTGAACTCGCTTTATGAAATCCTGAAGAACGAGAAACCCACCCACATAGGTGTGGCCTTCGACGTGGCCGGCACCGCGCAACGGCAGGCCGAATACAGCGAATACAAGGCCAACCGCGAAAAGATGCCCGACGACCTCCGCGAGTCCATACCTTATATAATAAGGCTCATCGAGGCTTTCAACATTCCGATTTACGGCGTGGAAGGCTACGAAGCCGACGATGTGATTGGAACTTTGTCGAAAAAGGCTGAAAAAGAAGGTTTTACCACCTATATGATGACCCCCGACAAGGACTTCGGGCAACTCGTTACGGACAAAGTTTTGCTCTACAAGCCTGCCAAGTTCGGCGAGCCGGCTCAGGTTTGGGGACCAAAGGAAGTCTGTGAGCGTTACGGCATACAAGAACCCAAGCAACTGATTGACATTCTGGGGCTTTGGGGCGATGCCGCCGACAATATCCCAGGCATTCCGGGCATTGGCGAAAAGACTGCCGCGCAATTGGTGCAGAAATACGGCAGCGTGGAAAACCTCATCGCCCACGCCGACGAACTGAAAGGCAAACAAAAAGAGAACGTCATCAACTTTGCCGAGCAAGGGATGATGTCGAAAATGCTGGCAACCATCAATTTGGAAGTGCCCGTCGAGTTCGACGAAGAGGAATTGAAAGCCAAGGAACCCGACCTGCCCGCGCTGATGGCCTTGTTCGAGGAATTGGAGTTCAAGACTTTCGCCAAACGCTTTTTGGAGGATTACAAAAAGGCCCATACAGACAGCCCCCGGCAGGCTTCCCCCTCTGAGAGGGGGGCAGGGGGGAGTCAAACCCTCCCAACCGCAAAGGGGAGTCAAACACCCGACCTGTTCTCCAACGCTGACCAATTCGACCTTTTCAGCCCAAGCGAAAACAATGGCAATCTGCTGGAGTTCAGCGACAAGAACTCCGCAAAGACGGTGCAGCACGACTACAAACTGGTGGAAACCGAAGCCGACATCAAGGCCTTGGTGGAACTATTGAAGTCGCAAAAGCAATTCATTTTTGATACAGAAACGACCAATGTGGATGTGTATTCCGCTGATTTGGTGGGCGTTTCGTTTGCGATAAAGTCGCACGAGGCTTGGTATCTGCCTATGCCCGCCGAGCGCGAGGCGTGCCAGAAAAAACTGGAATTGCTAAGGCCTTTGTTTGAGGATGAAACCATCCTGAAAATCGGGCAAAACCTGAAATATGACATCTCCATGCTGGCGCAATATGGCATCAACGTGAAAGGCAAGATGTTCGACACGATGTTAGCGCATTACCTTTTGGAGCCCGAACAACGCCACAACATGGACTATTTGGCCGAAGTCTATCTCAACTACATCACCATCCCCATCGAGGACCTGATTGGCAAGGGCCGGCAACAGAAAACCATGCGCGAGGTGCCCGTGGAAACCGTCAAGGAATATGCCGCTGAAGATGCCGACATCACCTTGCAACTCTATGAAAAACTGTTGCCGCTGCTCAAAGAAAACGGAGTGGAAAAACTGTTTTACGAGATCGAAATGCCGCTCGTGCCCGTGCTGAGCCGAATGGAGGCCAACGGCGTGAAAATCGACACGCAAAACTTGCAGCAAATCAGCGATGAGTTTGGCGGCGAAATCCAAAAAATCGAGGAAGAAATCTATGCTTTGGCGGACACACCTTTTAATATAGCTTCGCCGAAACAGTTGGGCGAAGTCCTTTTCGAGAAACTGAAAATCGACGAGAAGGCCAAGAAAACCAAGACCGGACAATATGCCACGGGCGAGGAGGTTTTGCAGAAACTCTTGCACAAGCATCCCATCATCCAGAAGATTTTGGACTACCGCTCGTTCACCAAACTGAAATCGACTTACCTTGACGCGCTTCCAGCGTTGGTCAACCCGAAAGACGGACTGATACATACTTCTTATAATCAAGCAGTTACGGCAACAGGAAGACTGAGTTCCAACAACCCGAACCTGCAAAACATACCCGTGCGCACCGCGCAAGGCCGCGAAATCCGTCGCGCCTTCGTGCCGCGTAGTGAGGCATACACATTGCTTGCCGCCGACTACAGCCAAATCGAGTTGCGCATCATCGCACACTTGAGCCAAGACCCCGCTATGGTCGCTGACTTCAACCTCGGCCACGATATCCATGCGGCCACGGCTGCCAAGGTGTTCCACGTGCCGATGGATGAAGTCACTAAGGAGCAGCGCAGCCGGGCCAAAGCGGTCAATTTCGGCATTATTTATGGCATGTCGGCTTTCGGCTTGGCCGAAAGGATGGAACTCTCGCGCAGCGAAGCCGCCGACATCATAAAGAAGTATTTCGAGGAATATGCGGGCATCAAGGAATACATGAACCGTAGCATAGCCTTGGCGCGTGAACGCGGCTATGCCGAGACCATTTTGGGCCGCCGCCGCTATTTGCGCGACATCAACGGGGCGAATAGTGTAGTGCGCGGTTTCGCCGAGCGCAACGCCATCAACGCGCCCATACAAGGCAGCAGTGCCGACATGATCAAAATCGCCATGATTGGCATCCACAAGGAACTGCAACGGCTGAAAATGCAGTCGAAAATGATGCTGCAAGTGCACGACGAATTGGTCTTCGACGCGCATTTGGACGAACTCGACACGCTGAAAGCCATCGTCAATGATAAGATGGTGAACGCCTTGCCGCTGTCGGTGCCGGTGGTGGTGGAGATGAATACGGGAAACAACTGGCTCAAAGCGCATTAAAAAGCACAGTGCTATTCTATTTCTTGAAGGCCGACGATGATAGCAAACCGTTCATTGGTTTCCCGAATCACCTTTTCCCTCATGGTTTCCTCGGGGTCGGTATATTCGTAGTCGTTGATGAGACTATTCAATTCGTTAATCTCTTCATCCTCAGTCAATTCTGTTTTCTGTTTTGCCTTTTTGGAAAACCATTTCTTCTCGTCCGTATCATTCTGCGACACCACTGCGATACTTGCGAGGAGGAATGCTATGATGGCAAACATGACAAACCATATCAACGACACCTGCTGTTGGGAATTACCTTTCATTATAAAGTCCTACAAAGAAATTTCGCTGCAAAATTACAGAATTTTTTTTACAAGGGGCAAATTAATGGTAGTTTTCTCTCCAAATCCTTACCTTTGCGCCAAATTTGAATCTATGAACAACAGTTTCACCATAGGAGGTCAAATCGTTGACCTCATCAATTCAAGGATTTTCTCAGGTGTGGTGGTCGTCAACGACGGCAAGATTGCCAAGATTGAGGAACAGCCCGTGGGCAACACGCGCTATATCATGCCGGGCTTTGTGGATGCGCATGTGCATATCGAAAGCTCCATGTTGATTCCGTCCGAGTTTGCGCGTTTGGCGGTCTGCCACGGCACGGTGGCCACCGTCAGCGACCCACACGAAATCGCCAATGTGCTTGGGAAAGATGGCATCCGCTACATGATTGAAAACGGCAAGAAAGTGCCGTTCAAGTTCTATTTCGGTGCGCCGAGTTGTGTGCCTTCCACCGCCTTTGAATCGGCTGGTTCCTCATTGGATGCCAACGACATAGAGGAACTGATGGCCTCGCCCGATATTTATTACCTCTCGGAGGTGATGAACTATCCCGGTGTCATCCACAAGGACCCTGAACTGATGCGGAAAATCGCCGCCGCCAAGAAACATGGCAAGCCTATCGATGGCCATGCGCCTACCCTGACAGGCAAGGACTTGCAGAAATATGTCAGCGCGGGCATCACCACCGACCACGAATGTTTCCAACTTGAAGAAGCCCTGGAGAAAATCAGCCTCGGCATGAAAATCCTCATCCGCGAAGGCAGTGCGGCCCGAAACTTCGATGGCTTGATTCCGTTGATGGCTACACATCCCGACAAACTGATGTTTTGTTCCGACGACAAACATCCTGATGAATTGGATGATGGTCATATTGATGTGTTGGTAAGAAAGGCTATTTCATTAGGTTACAATGTGATGGATGTGCTGAAAGCCGCCTCGCTCAATGCGGTAAGGCATTACCATTTGAATGTCGGGATGCTGCAAGAGGGCGACGATGCCGACTTTATCGTGGTGGACGATTTCAAGAGTCCGGTGGCGCGTCAGACTTATATAAAAGGTGTTTTAGTGGCTGAAAACGGTGTGGCGAACATCAAATATGAGGAAACCCAAACGCCCAACATTTTCAAGGCCAATTTCATCCATGCTGACGACCTTTTCGTTCCCGACAAGGGCAAGAAAATCAAGGTTATAGAATGTATTGACGGCCAATTGATTACAAACTGTTTCACAACCGATCCGAAAGTGGTGAATGGCGGCATTGTCAGCGATGTGGAGAACGATATTCTGAAAATAGTGGTCATCAACCGATACCATCCCGCCAAGCCCGCCGTGGCTTTCATCAAGGGCTTTGGGCTGCGGCGCGGTGCCTTGGCTTCGAGTGTGGCGCACGACAGCCATAACATTGTGGCTGTGGGTGTTACCGATAGCGATATTCTTCATGCCGTCAACCTGCTCATTGAGCATACGGGCGGCGTGACGGCCTATTGCAGCACCGAAATGGTGGCGGTTCCCCTGCCCGTGGCCGGACTGATGAGCAACGAAGACGGCTACGAGGTGGCTGCCGCCTACGAAAACGCCACTGCCTTGGCAAAACGCTTAGGTTCAAAACTTTACGCGCCGTTTATGACCTTGGCTTTCATGGCTTTGCTCGTCATCCCCGAACTGAAACTCAGCGACCGAGGGCTGTTTGATGTGTCAAAATTTGCCGTTTGTTCAATTTACGAGGAATGATGGAACTGCGCCAATGCTATCCCGCTGATTTACAGACTATCATCGACTTGAACGAGACGGTTTATGCCGCCCTGCCCGACAAGACGGTGCTGCGGCACAATTCGCCAGAAATGATTGCTTCCTGTTTGGAGGAGCCGAATGTCACTTTGGGCATTTGGGAAGGTAACTTGCTGGTAGCCATTGGGATGCTTTATGTGCCACAATGCTTGGAGGAAGACCATTTCCATGACCTTGGCTTGAAGGGCGACTTCAAGTCGGCAAACCAAAAACTGTTTCTCGTGCGCGACGGTTATCGCGGCTTGGGCTTGCAACGGAAACTCATCCGAGAGGTCGAAAAAATCGCCGTGGCACGAGGCTACAATCTGCTTTGCACCACGGTTGCGCCCAATAACGATTTCAGTATCAACAATTTCCTGAAAGAAGGCTATGTTTATGCCAAGACAGAGGAAAAATATGGCGGGCTGGTGAGGAATCTGTATTATAAAGTGTTAAGTTAATCCAATTATTACTATTTTTGCGCCTTGTTTTTAATCCTAATTGAACTATGACAAATCCAGAAGAAGAAAAAGTAACGGAAAAGAAATCGCTCAATTTCATTGAAGCGAAAGTGGAAGAAGACCTCGCCAATGGCAAGAACGGCGGACGTGTGCAGACGCGCTTTCCCCCGGAGCCGAACGGTTATCTCCACATCGGCCACGCCAAGGCCATCTGCCTCGATTTCGGCATTGCCGCACAACACGGTGGCGTGTGCAACCTGCGCTTCGACGACACCAATCCCACCAAGGAGAACATGGAGTATGTTGATGCCATCAAAGAGGACATCCAATGGCTTGGCTACCAGTGGGGTAACGAATATTACGCCTCCGATTACTTCCAGCAACTTTGGGATTTTGCCATAGAATTAATCAAAAGAGGTAAGGCCTACATCGACGAGCAAAGCAGCGAGGAAATTGCGGCACAGAAAGGCACGCCCACGCAACCTGGCGTGGAAAGCCCCTACCGCAACCGCCCCGTTGAAGAATCATTGGACTTGTTCAACAAAATGAACAACGGTGAGATTGGCGAGGGCAAGATGGTGCTTCGTGCCAAGATTGACATGGCCAACCCCAACATGCACTTCCGCGACCCGATTATTTATCGCGTCGTTGACACGCCGCATCACCGCACGGGCATCAAGTGGCACGCCTACCCGATGTACGACTTCGCCCACGGGCAAAGCGACTATTTCGAGGGTGTCACCCACTCGCTCTGCACCTTGGAGTTTGTAGTACACCGTCCGCTCTACGACCTGTTCGTCGACTGGTTGAAAGAAATCCGTGGCGAGGGTGACAACATGGATGATAACCGTCCGCGCCAAACCGAGTTCAACAAACTGAACCTCAACTATATCCTTTTGAGCAAGCGCAATCTGCTTGTTTTGGTGAACGAAGGCCTCGTGAGCGGTTGGGACGACCCGCGCATGCCCACGATTTGCGGTTTCCGTCGCCGTGGCTACACGCCGGGCGGCATCCACAAGTTTATCGACAAGATTGGCTACACGACTTACGATGCTTTAAACGATTTCGCCCTGATGGAGAGCGCCATCCGTGAAGATCTCAACGCCACTGCTACCCGTGTGGCCGCTGTGGTCAATCCGGTGAAATTGGTCATTACCAATTATCCCGAAGGGCAGATTGAGGAAATGGAAGCCATCAACAACCCCGAGGATGAGAGCGCAGGTAGCCATAAGATTGCCTTCAGCCGCGAGTTGTGGATTGAAAAAGAGGACTTTATGGAAGACGCGCCGAAGAAATACTTCCGCATGACCCCGGGCAACGAAGTGCGCCTGAAGAACGCCTACATCGTGAAATGCACGGGCTGCAAGAAGGACGAAAACGGTGAGGTCGTCGAAGTTTATGCCGAATACGACCCCGACACGAAGAGCGGCCTGCCAGGTGCCAACCGCAAAGTGAAAGGCACCATCCACTGGGTGAGCTGCGAGCGTTGCCTCGAAGCCGAAGTGCGAATGTACGACCGCCTCTGGAAGGTGGAGAACCCCCGCGACGAACTGGCCCGCCTGCAAAACGAAGGCAAGACCTCATTGGAAGCCATGAAGGAGATGATGAATCCCAACTCGCTTGAGGTGCGCCCCGTGTGCTATGTGGAGGAATTCTTGGCCGACGCCAAGCCGCTCGACCACTTCCAGTTCCAGCGCATCGGCTACTTCACGGTGGATAAGGACAGCACGGCGAATCATTTGGTCTTCAACCGCACCGTGGCGTTGAAAGACACATGGGCTAAGACAATGTAATTTGTAATCATCTTGAATTCATTGTTTTGTGGAGGCGGAGTGCACACCGCCTCCATTGTTTTTTGTCAACTATTGTTTTTTTCATCATAAAATAATCATCATTTTATGACGAAATCAAAAAAATGTGTACTTTTGCGGTGAAAAATAAGACTTTAGACTATGAACAACCCCTTCATCACCAATGGTTATTCCGAACCCCAGTATTTTTGTGACCGCTTGCGCGAAACAGAAATGCTTACTCGCCTGCTAACCAATGAGAACAATGTGGCATTGATTTCGCCTCGCAGGTTAGGCAAGACGGATTTGCTTCATCACTGCTTCACCCAGCCGGAGATACAGGAGCATTATTACACTTTTATTATCGACATTTATGCCACCACTTCGATGCGCGACTTCATCAATGTGTTTGGCAAATCGGTGCTCGACGAACTGAAATCAAAAGGGAAAAGAGCGTGGAACCTGTTCCTGCAAACCCTGAGTTCTTTGCGCTCCGAAATCACTTACGACGGGGCGGGGTTGCCCACATGGGGTATGAGCATCGGCGCAATTTCCAATCCCTCTGTCTCTTTGGACGAAATTTTCTCATACCTCAACCATGCCGACAAGCCTTGCCTTGTGGCTTTTGATGAGTTCCAGCAAATCACGCGCTATCCTGATGCGGCCAACGTGGAAGCGGCTTTGCGCACCTACATCCAACGTTGTAACAACGCGCATTTCGTGTTCTCGGGCTCGCAGCGTCATCTGATGGGTGCCATTTTCACATCTCCTTCCCGCCCGTTCTACCAATCCGTGAGCATCATCAACCTGCCTCCCATTCCTTTGGAGAAATATACCGATTTTGTCGTTGAGAAATTCGAGGAAGCAGGAAAACATATTGAAAAAGAAGTGGTTGAGGATATTTATGAGCGTTTCCAAGGCATCACTTCCTACATGCAGCGCATTATGAACCTGTTGTTCACTTATACTCCCGTTGGAGCGACCTGCAAAATGCAAATGGTGAACCCATGCATCAATGAATTAATTGATTTCTCGTCTGACACATACGAGTCACTGTTGTACCAAATGCCTGAAAAACAGCGAGAAGTTTTTTTGGCCATAGCCAAGGAAAGTGATGTAAAGAACATCTCTGGCAGTACATTCGTTAGGAAACATAGTCTTGTTTCGGCCAGTTCGGTGCTTTCTGCGGTCAAAGGTCTCTTGGAAAAGGATTTCATCACACAAGACAAGAACGTCTATTCTGTTTACGACAAGTTTTTTACCATTTGGCTGAAACGCAAAAACATCCTTTGAATAGTGTTTTTCCAATGTTACGACTTCATTTATTCATTTTGTGGAGGCGGAGTGTATACCGCCTCCACGGTTTTTTGCAGATATTCATATCGTGACGATCCACTCTCCATCGGATTTTCTTCCTTTTCGGGTCAAAAGACCTTTTTCCCGTAGAACTTTGATGTTTTGATAGGTTTTTGTTCGCCCGATTCCAATTTCATTGGCCAATTCATTCATGGTGCAAAGCCGCAAACTTCCTCTGAAAGTTCGCGAACTTTAGGAGGAACACTCCGCTTGAAATCTGCGTGATAGCCTTCCCATCCTTTACCATATTTTTGATTTCTTCTATGCTTAACATACTGAAAATGTTGTAAATCGGTGCAAAAATATAAAAAAGTGTTATGATGAGAAATCTATGTTCGAAAGTTCGCCAAAAGTTCATCAAAAGTTCGCTATTGGCAAAATATGTTTCTTTTCCAATTGTGTAATCCAGATTTTCCCTATTTATTGTATTTATGTAGAGACGATGCATGCACCGTCTCTACTATGGAAATCGACAATGTGATTTGTAATCATCTTGAATTCATTGTCTTGTGGAGGCGGTGTGCACACCGCCTCCATATTTTTTGTATTCTTGAATTTCAACATTAATTACCATCAATTGACCACGTATTATCAGAAATTTATTTCGTAAATAATTCGTGATACATTTATGCTAATACGTGTTTTTTGGCAGGGGTTTCATTGCATTCCACCCCTGCCTAATATCCGCCGTCACTCTGTGACTTCATTTCAATTTCTCATTCTTCCAATGCCGCTCCTTATCCCGCTGTGTCTTTTTCTCCATATTCTTGGCAAAAGCCTCAGTTAGGTCAACGCCGGTTTGGTTGGCAAGGCAAATCAGCACCCAAAGGATATCGGCCATTTCGTCGCCGAGGTCGCGGTTCTTGTCCGATTCCTTGAAGGATTGCTCGCCGTATGTGCGGGCGATGATGCGGGCCAATTCGCCGACTTCCTCGGTCAGCAATGCCATGTTGGTCAATTCGTTGAAATAACGCACGCCGTAAGTCTTAATCCATTCATCGACGGCGGCTTGGGCTTCTTTTATCGTCATTTTCATTGAGGTTTTGCAAGTTTTGTAGGTTTTGTGATGGTATTTCATTGCGTCAAAAATAAAGGATTTTTCGTTTCGTTGGCTCAATTCAGACAATAATCTTAATTTTGCGGCATTAATTGAAGTGATGAAATCCAAATTGTTGCTCATAGCATCGTTTTTCCTCCTGTTGTCGCAAATCGTTGTGGCTCAGGAGCAAGACACTGTGCAACGTAAGAAAACCCGCATCCATATCGAGCATTACGATGTGGCCACGTTCTCCAAAAGCATGGGCGACATGCAGCGGCTCATCGGCAATGTCAAAATGCGCCACGACTCGGCCTATTTCTTTTGCGACTCGGCCTATTTCTTCGAGAAAACCAACAGTTTCAACGCTTTCCAGAATGTGCATATCATCGTCAACGATAGCGTTGAAATCTTCAGCGATTTGCTTGATTATGACGGCAATACGCGCTTTGCCGAGTTTTTCGACCATGTGAAACTGATGGACGATTCCACGACTTTGCTCACCGAATACCTGACCTACGACCGCAACCTGCATTTGGCCTGCTATCCCGACAGCGCGACCACCTATCGCGGCGACAAGACCCTCATCAGTTGCATCGGTTATTACCGCGACGACCTCAAGGAGTTCTCGTTTTTCGAAAACGTTGAGGTCACCAGCCCGAAATACCAAATGTTCACCGACACCTTATATTATAACACGAACATCGAGAAGATGTGGTTTGAGGGGCCGACAATCATCATCAACGAAGAGAATACTTTGGACGGTGAACATGGCTATTACCTTGTGGATGAGGATATTGCCTTCTTGGACAAAAGGCCTGTAATGCGCAATGAAACTCAGCGGATGAAGTCGGATTCAATGTACTACAACCGCAATATAGGCTTGGCCAAGGCCTACGACCATGTGGATATGATTGATACCTCCTACAAGGTCGTCATGCGAGGCAACTATGTGGAAATGTGGGAGAACAAGGGGCTTTCCTTTGCCACCGATAGCGCATACGCCATCAGTTACGACAACGACAACGGCGACTCGCTTTATATCCACGGCGACACGCTGTTCATGTATTTCGACAAACAAAAAGAGGAGGCCAAAAAACTCATCGCCCGCCGTAATGTGCGCTTTTTCAAGAGCGACATGCAGGGCAAATGTGACACTTTGACCTACCTTGTGGCCGATTCCACCATTCGGATGCGCGTCAATCCCATCCTTTGGGCCGAAGACAGCCAAATGACCGGCACCGACATCGACATCAAAATCAAGGACCAAGCCATAGATTGGGTGCTGCAAAAGGGCAACGCTTTCATCATTTCGCAGGATACCGTTGAGGGCTTCAACCAAATCAAGGGCACGGACATCACCTCGCGCTTCAAGGACGGCGGCATACACCGCGTCAATGTGGACGGCGACAAGGCCGAAACCATATATTGGATTCGCGACGACGACGGCGGACTCATCGGCATCGATGTGTCGAACTCTGAAACGATGGTCATTGAAATGGAAAACCAAAACATCTCCATCATCAAGTCGTTCAAGGCCATTTCGGAAACCATGTATCCCGAAAGCGACCTAAGCGAAAGCAGTCGCTATTTGCAAGGTTTCAAGTGGCACGACGAGGCTCGTCCCCGCGACAAGGACGACATTTTCCGCCGCATTGAAGCCGAAATGCCGCAGGCTGCATCTGAAGTCATGGACGAAGAAACGATAACGGAGATTTCCACTGAAATAGAAATCGAAGTTCAAAAGGAACGGCCGAGAAGGCATCGGGCTAAGAGAGAAGAATAGAATTACATTTTCATTATTTTATCCATCACAATATCAGGCATAACATCAAGGCCAAAGAAAAGTTCTTCTTTGTTGTAACCAAAAAACGAAAGGTATTTCAAAATAAGCGTATAATTAGTTTGTGTATATACCATACTTTTGTGACCTGTTGCATCGAAACAGATAGGTTCATGATGGGCGATGCGATTACGGAATTGCTTGATTTGCTGAAGTTCTTTGAATATGGCTTTCTGTCCAAGACCTATCTGACGGTTCGGAAAAATTTGCAGCAATGATTGGTTTCCGAGGCGGAAAGGAACTTTTGTGAACATATAAGTCCAAAAGCCGAAACTGACCGATGAGACCACTTTGTCAGGCGTGTATTTGTTGTTGTTTACCATTGCATGGATTTCATTCAATACATCTTTTTGTTGCGGAGAATGTTCAAGCATTCCACCTGTTTGCAACTGATGATAAATCCAATCTGCATCGTTGAAATGAGCAGTATAATGCTTGTTGATGGCGTTGCGCAATACGATTTCAAATACATTGAGAACGCCATAGAATTTCTGACATAATTTGACATTATGACGATAAAGTGTCAATGCTTTTATGTCGTTCCCGTTACAGGCTTTTCTGTATTTGTTGAGCCTCGCAGCAGAAAAAGCATTCTCAAAATCAGCATATTTCATCTTTTTTTAGAATAATTGTCGAACAATTGGAATTATTTACTTATCTTTGCACCGTAATCCCTCGGAGTCCCTGTCGCAATGTCAAACTTCGAGGTTTAGTTTTTATAAAAACGTTGCAAAAATAAACAATCTTTTCTTGAACAACAAATTTGTAAAACCAAAGCGAATATGAAAAAACTAATCCTAATCCGTCACGGAGAAAGTGAATGGAACAAATTGAACCTCTTTACGGGGTGGACCAATGTTGACCTTTCTGAAAAAGGCGTCCAAGAAGCCATCGAAGCAGGCAAAACCCTGAAAGAGAACGGCTACAAGCCCGAAATCTGCTTCACCTCTTACCTCAAACGTGCCATCAAGACCTTGAACCTCGCTCTTGAGGCTATGGACATGGACTGGCTTCCAGTGTATAAGTCGTGGAGACTCAACGAGAAGTCGTATGGCCAGCTGCAAGGCTTGGACAAGAAGATGACCGCTGAGAAATACGGCGACGAGCAAGTGCGCCTGTGGCGCCGCGCCTTTGATGTGCGTCCGCCTGCGTTAGATATGAACGACCCTAAGAGTCCCCGCATGGATCCGCGCTATGCCGAACTCACCGACGAGCAAATCCCGCTCACCGAGGCACTTTGCGACACCATCGAGCGTGTGATGCCTTACTATGAGAACAACATCATGAAGGCTTTCGAGACCCACGACCAAGTGTTGGTGGTGGCTCACGGCAACAGCCTGCGCGGTGTTGTGAAAGTGCTGAAAGGCATGAGCAACGACGAAATCATCGCCTTCAACATTCCGACGGGCATCCCATACGTCTTCGAGTTCGACGACAACATGAAATTGCAAAAGGACTTCTTCCTCGGCGACCCTGAAAAAGTGGCCGCGCTGATGGCCGCCGTCGCCAACCAAGGGAAGGCGAAGTGATGTAGGAGTTAGAAATATCAACACTCCTATTGCAACAACAATAACCGTTTGACCGTCCTCCCACTCGCCGTGACGATTTCCACCGAGTAAACGCCTTTCGGCAACGAACCGATTTCTAAGACAACAAGGCTTTCCGATTCGCAAACATGCTCCAAAACCACTTGTCCAAGGCTGTTTATCATTCGGATGTGGTTGATTTGTGTGCCTTCAATACTTACCTGCGAATGGGCTGGATTGGGGAAAAGTTGTATTTCGGTCGCTTTGTTTTCTTCCACATCAAACCCTGATGCATTGACGGTAATGCTGAAAACTGAGTCACATTCCACGCCTGTTCGAGCGGTCAGGGTGCCTTGCCCAAGGGTAGTTGCCTCAAGGTCACAATGATAGCCGTCGTTGGAAGGCGTGATTTGCCATTCGGGGCGGCTGCACGTCCAAGTCAAGGTGCCGGGCGCGATGGTCAGGGAGTCGGGGACGGCATAGCTATAGATGCCTTCCGCAACCACCCATTCAGGACCTTGCAAGGCTGAAACGTAATTGTGTTTGATGGTAAGGTTCAAAATGGCCGTGCTGTCGCAGCCGTGGATGCTTTGTCCGAGGTATTCGTAAACTCCTGACTCCATGTAGGTTTGGCCGTTCCAATCAAACTTTTCGCAGTGTGTTTCATCAATTTCTGTTGTATAATCCTCATAGACAACAAGATGCAATGTAACAATGCTGTCGCAACCTGAAATGGACGGCAGGGTGTCTGTGTAAACACCCGTTTGCTCCAAAAGTTGCCCATGCCAAAGGTAAGGCTCGCTTTGGCAAGTGGCAGCCTCCTCCGATGATGAAAACGACCTCGTTTCGATGGTGGTGGTCAGGAAGAGCGAATCTTGGGCGCGATGGGGATTGCGCAACACATTCACGACCTCGTAAACGCCATCTTCGGCGTAGGTGTGCAAGGCATTGGCACCATGAGCCGAAGTGCCGTCGCCAAAATACCAAATCACATCATCGTAATTCCACTCGGTAACGGTACTGAAATCGATGCTGTGGTTCGTGCAAAAATATTGGTTTTCAGTGATTTCCTGATAGGGTGTCTTGTCGATGGTCATGTCGTAGGTGAAATTCGACATGAAACTGTGCGCCTCAAGGAAAACGCCCGAGTCCCAATCGGGGTCGCCCACGTCGCAAATGCCCATTTTGATATGGTATTCCGTGAAGGGTTCCACCCTGAAACTCACGGTCAACACTGTCGTAAAACCGTCAAACTGAATGGTTTGTCCGCCTGCATTGTTCACGAAATACTCCGAATTGTGCTGGGTATAGACGCTGTTGATGCTCACTGTTTCGTCAGTGCCTGGGATTAGGGCCATGTTCTGGTTTTCGTAGTAGCCGCCAAGGGGGTTGATACCTGTGACGAAAAAGCCAAAAACATCGTTGTAATACGAGCCAACCCACTCTAAATATTCCTCCGAGGCAAACACATAGTTGAACGAAACCTCTTTGTCCCAAGGCACGAAGTCGAACTCAAGCACGGCCATGTCGAAGACCGAATCTGGAGCATAAGAAATGGCTTTGAGGGTTTCGTCGATGTATTCTCCGCAGCTGGTTCGCACGATTTTGTCATCGCGATCATTCGGCCCGACCGCCACCGAAACGCCACCCGTGGCAAGGATAAGTCCCGCATCGATGCCCAAATTGGTCGGGCTGTTGCCTGTATCAAAGTAGCCGATGCTGTTGCAGTTGATGATGTCCGGCGAGCCGTTGAAGTGGACGTTGGAAACCGTCACGCCGCTTTCGAGCAGCACGTTACGCACCAACCATTCGGGGGTGCATTGCTGGATGGAGTCAGCCGAGGTGACGATGAGTTGCGCTTGCGCTGATGTTGCGCATAGGGCGATGAGGATGGTGATTAGTCTCTTCATGGTGTTTTGGGTTTTATTCTCAATTATCTACTTATAACTAATTGTTTTATAGTATGATAGCTCGATGCAACGACTTCAATAATATAAATGCCTATCGGCAATTCCGTTAAGTCAAGCGTCATAGAGTCAGCGGGCTCACAAGCCTTTTCCATGACCACTTGCCCGTAGCAGTTCGTCAGCCGGACAGAAGTGATGCTTTGGCCCTCGATGCTCACTTTCGAGTTGGCTGGATTGGGAAATAGGTTACATTCTTTGGTATAGTTGTGGCTTTCCACACTTTCATAGCCCGCGTGAATTATGGTGCTCACATAGCCAGCCAAGACGCGCCGCCCTTGTGCGTCGGTTCTGAACACCTCGCAAGTCACGGGATAGTTGCCTTGTGTGGAATAGGTATGCCAAGCCTCCGTGTCGGTGAGGATTTCCGTCATGCCATCGCCGTATGTCCAATGAGCCTCGGTCATCTCATAATTCAAGTATAAATCGAGGTTCAAAGGTTCATTCAGGTCAAAATAGAAGCCATCGGGGTGAAGCCATTCGCTTGTGTCGTTCACCGTCAGCGCGGTTGTGTGCATCGCCGCGTCAAGGAAATAGGAATAGGCTTCGGCACCACCCATGCCATAAACATGAGCCACAAAGCCGCCTTCCGTATTCTCCAAGAGGTGTGTCGTGTCGGCAATTTGGAATCTCGCGTAGGCATATTCGGGCTTACTTGCCACCACTTCAAAAAGGTCGTCAATAGGCTCGCCGTCAAGTTGCATCCCTGATACTGAAGCGGTTTCGGTCACTATGTTGAGATAATGCCATTTTGAAATGAGGGTGTTGTGGGCGCAAAACAGGGCGCGGTTTGTTTGCTGCTCCATCGGGAGTATGGTGGCCATGGCGGGGTCGCCTATAGCACCTGGAATATCGTCGTGGCCATAAAAGAACTTGCCGACGATGGCGGGTTCAGAGGTTTCGAGATAGATGGCGGGATAGTCGTCGGTAAGTTCAAAAACGAAGGACTGCCCTGCGTTGAGGGTACGCACCAAAGTGCCGTCCCTGCGCACCTCGCAATGGTCTTTCATGGCTGTAACGCGCACATAATCAACAGGGCGGA
>CACXUM010000015.1 GCA_902770835.1 uncultured Bacteroidia bacterium | reverse complement strand
TCCCAACAATTTACCATTTTCCGTTAAAATATTGGGCTTGATGACATCATAAGAAAGGTTGATGCTTTGAGGGTCAAGGATATGTCGAGTTATTGGATAGGCAATGAGGTCGGCAATCTGCAATCCAGCCACATCTTCGGATTTCCACCTGAAATCAAGTCGCGACATCCTATTTCTCATCCTTTGTGGTGTAATCCAATAGGTGCCTTTCTCGAGCAGTTGCTCATAATAGTTCATCAAGTTCTTGTCCTCACGTTTTCCTCTTTTTTCAACAATGGCTTCGATTGTCCCATTTCCTTCAGGGCATTGGTTGTCGGCATGAAAAATGGCACGCTCAAGGACAAAAGAAAGCGATTGGCCATAAACATCGTTAAGTTTGCCGAACTGCCGAATATAAGGCTCTTTCAAGATGGAACAACTGACTATAACATAAATGTCCTGTTGCCCCAACAAAGCATTGACGGCTTCGTAAAACCTTTGTTTCACATCAAGGTCGAAAAGAATCTCAAAACCGTTTTGGCACTTGCGAATGTCACGGGAATGGAGGATGACTTTCTTGTTGCCCCAAAACTCTTTTTTCAACGATTGCACTTCTTCTTCAAGAACAGCGATTTTATCGTCTCTAACAATAATTCCACATAAAGTGAAAACAGGGAAAGTTGGACTGAAATTCTCCAAGTTTTGGTCACCACATTCGTCAATATACAAATGATAGTGGACTGGAGCGGTTGTTGAAATCATAATATCACTTTTTCACAATTGGTCTGATAGTGATGCCATCTTCAGTTCTTACCGATAAATAGTACAATCCATTACTAAGACTTTCAAAACCAAGCCGTAAAGAGTTCGAAATTGCAAAGACTCTATTGACGACCCTTCCCATCAAATCAACAACCTCTACTTCTTTCAATCCTTCTGCCTCAACAGTGACGAAATCGGAAGTTGGATTGGGAAACACATTAATATTCTGTTCGTTGCCTTCTGAAACACCAGTTAGATCAAGGGGCGTTACCCAGAAGGTGACCATCGCCGTGTTGCAGTTGCAGGGGATGGTCATTTGTATGTCCAGCCAACTGACGGCTCCCGGCTCGATTTCGGGGCGCAAAGTGGCCGTCATGGTGACTTCCACCACCTCGTCAGGATCGGCGTGGAAGGTCATGCCCGTCATGCCGTTTGCGATGCAACTGAAGTTGGTGAAATATTCGTTGGAGGGGTGCATCGTGATGTCGAGTTCATCGTAGCCGACATTATGAACAAGGAAACGGAAACTTCCCTCGCTGCCGGGGTACATGGCCGTGTCGCCCGTAACAGGCTCAGCCTCAAAGGTGTATTGCTCCACCATGTCAACCTCGATGTCGTCGATGGTAAGATAAGAGTCACCATTGTTGGCGAAAGCGCGAATACCCACATACTGGCACCCGTTGGGAATCGTTTCCACATACGCGGAAATCCGTTCATATTCGCCACTTTCAACGGTAGTGGAAAGGAATTGCGTGTGCATGTCGTCGGGGTTGGGCGCAGTGCCAGCCCAGATTTCAAACTGGAAACTGCCATCGGTAATCGCCCACAAGGTAAAGCGGTATCTCATACTCTCAATCAGGTACAAGGGCATGTACATCCACGAATCTTGTGCATTGCTGAAAGCATACCAATTGCCCGAGTGCGACATTCGTTTGTGGTCTTTTTCAAGGTAGCCGCAGAGCCAAGAGTTGTCGTCGCAGTTCCAGCCGACGGGCTTTTCGAGGTCGTGGTTTGCGTATTCGAAACCTTCGTTCAGGAGGTTTCCGGCAATCGAAAAGGTTGACATGAGGCAAACCAAAAGGGTCAAGGTGAGTCTTTTCATAGTTTTGAAATTTTGGGGCAAAGGTAGGAAAAATCCTGAATGATAGACAAAAAAAAGACGATGCCAAGAATTTTGGCATCGCCTTTTTCATTGCGTTATGTAAAGATTACTCATCGCGACGTTTCTTCGCCACGGCGTAGGCTGCACCCAAGCCGAGCAACACAGCGATACCACTGCCCAACGGCGTGGTGGGGTCGGCGTTTTGGTTTTCATCCAGATTGTGACCCGAAGGCAGCAGAGGCGTATTGTCGCGGGAATAGCCCGCACCATAGAACAATTCTTCAGAAACGACGCCACGTTGGAACAAGCCGCCACCATCGTAAGGTTCGGCAAAGGTAGCCATGCCCATTCCGAGCATGATTGCGATTGTCATTAATGTCTTTTTCATTTTTAAGGGTGTTAATAGATTAATATTCTTGTTTATTTTACTACTTTATTTTACTACAATTTTTTGCGTTCTGACATTCTCGCCGTTGACGAGGCGGAGCATATACACGCCCGCCGTCTGGTTCACGTTGATTTCGGCGTTGCCGCTGACGGTCTTGCTGCTGAGCACGCGGCCCATCATGTCGACGACTTGCAGCGTGGCCTCGCCGATGTTGCTCACCGTCCAGGTGCTGCCGTTGAAGTAGGCGAAGGACTCAGAGCTTGTCGAGTTGCTTTCGGTGGCGCTGAACACGATGCGGAAACGGCTGGCGTAGTCGGTGGTGCTGGCCTCGAAGGTGTAGTTCGGGGTTTGCAGCAGGTCGATGTCGGCACCCGTCATGTTGTCGATGAGGTGGAGGTAGTTCATCTCCATGCTCTCCGCATTGACGCTCAGGCTATAAGTGCCATTTTCAGCAGCCTTGAAGTTGACCGGCATCTCGCCTTGGTTGGCGCTGCGGACGATGGCATAGTCCTTTGTGTCTTGCGTGAAGTAAATCTTCGTGCTGTTCGGGTTGAGTTGGAACTTGGGCAGTTGTTTGCCATTGCCAAAGCACACGATGGCGCGGTCGATGACAGTGCTGTTGTTGTGGATAACATTAAGTATGAACTCATCTGGTTCTTCCGGTCCTAAACCCCCTCCTCCACCAGGTGCAGAAGGATCACCTCCGCCAAGGTCAGCAAAAGTGGCAGTAGAAATAGGTTCTCCCATCTCATCATACGCATAGACGAATACGCCTTCCATTGCAGCAATATTGTTGCTTTCTGTAGAAGCATTCAACTCGCTGCCATCTTCATTCAGTCTATAGAAAGGCATGTTAAGCGCAGCAGAACAGGAATAAGGATTGCCTATAAGGTTCCAACCTTTCAGGGAGGCATTTTCGTCGCAAGTCAGTGCGACTTGGCCGTTGCCAGTATAAAACTTTCCAGTGAAGGTAAGCGTAACCGTATCACTATTGGCATACAAATAACCCTTGCCCGTTTCAAGTTTGAAGGCGCTTGCTTTGAAGTTGCGCCATTCGTCTTCTTCTGTTTGGTCGAATGCGTACAAATCGTATGCATCAACGGTCATGCCGTCAACGGTAACAGGCTGCACATTGTTAATCGGGGAAGCGATGAGATAGTAACCGCCAGTAGTGCTCTCGCCGTAGCCATTGATAGTCAAACTGTATGTATATGGGGCTTCTTCATCCCTCACATAGAAGTAAACTTGGGGCATACTACTGCTTGAAACATAGCAGGAGAACAATGCGTTACCACTGTTATAGTTAAAACGCATACTCTTGCGGGAATTAGTGCCCTGTGCCTCCACAGTTGCCAAACCGTCATCGTCAATACTAATGGACCAAACACCATTATCATCGTTTGTTACCTGAGTTTTCAGTTGGTTGGCACTACCGCTGGCGGCATAGAGATAACCAGGAGTTCTTGCATCATGAATGGTATAATTATCACCAGAACTTTCGATGACAAACTCATAGACATTGTCGTTGACCACCGTAACCGTGTTGCCGTCTTGGCTGACGATGACAGCACCTCTGTTGCTGTTCCTTTGTTCGCCCATAGCGTAGGCATTATCATCTTTCATGCCAACAATGATATATTGCTTGCCGGATTCAATGCTGGTGGCCAAGGTGTAAGTGGCAGGCTCAAACGGAGCCTCAGGAGCGTCTTGATTGATAGTCACGATATCAGAGCAGAATAATGGGTTCAATGTCTCTTCTTCCAATAAGCAGACCTTCAGGTAAGCCGTGCGGGCTTCGCCCTCGTTGGCATTGATTTGATAATTGATGTTGTGATCTTCGTTAAGCCAGCAAACAGGAATCCAGTCGTATTCAGCCGCGTCGCCGTTTGCATCGCACATGACAACTTCCATCATTTCCAAGTCCACATTAGCGTAAGTCACATTAATTGTGCCATTTTGTTCGCCAGCATCAACATTGAGTTCGTAAGTGGCAATGGTGATGGAAGGATCGGTGTTCACCACTTCCTCGTAGCTTTCCATCATGGCAGTGAAGACATTGCTGGCATATCCAGTGAAGAAGCCATGTATGCGGACAGTCTTGTTCAACAAATCATCCAAATCTGTTGCTTGTTCAGTAGTCGGATAGGAAATTCTGATTTGGCCTTCGCCAACGGCAACAAAGTAGTTAGTAGAACCATTGGTTGTTTTTGTGAGTGTTCCTTCGAATTGGAAATAGTCACTCAGATGATAGCCTTCGGTATAATTCGGAACTTCGGTGATGACCGTATATTCAGGCCAATCGAAAGTGAATTCTTCCGCCTCGGCGATGGTGGCGTTATTGGTGAATTGGATGACATGGTTATAACTACCCGTCGTGCCAGTAATTTGGACGAACTCGCCCATTTGTTGGGTCGGGGTGGCATTCAGATAGGTATAGACAAAACCTGTACCGTCGCAGATGATGAAGCCTTTGGCACTGGTAGCCACGACCATACCTTTGACATGATAATCTGCACCAACTTCAGTGATGTCTGAAATGTTGTCCAAAACATTCGGGTCGCCCGCCTGAGTGACGGTCACGTTCTTGGTGGCGGTTTGGCTGTCGCCATAAGTGTAGGTCAAAGTAACGGTAGCCGTGCGTGCAGCGGCAGTTTCATTGGCCGAGCAGGTGAAGGGAACGGTTTCGTCAACCGTGCCGAGAGTGAGCCATGTGTCGTTGGTGCTGGCCGTCAGAGTGCCACCATCGACGCCGTTGTTGATGGTGTATTCGATTTCACCAGACACAGCATTATAGTCAATGCTCACATTTTCGGCGGTGATGGAAGGAACAGGCGTACCGCCATTGTCAACTGTCACAACAATCTGCGTGGCACGAACTTGTTTGTTGGAAGCTGTAAAAGTAACGCTCTCTGCACTACCCGTCCATGTACCATTATTGCCATTGGTAGTAAATCCATCCACCGTTTCAAATCCAGAAGCAGGATTGCCTCCAGTACAAGTAAATTCAATGTTTGTAATAGTACCTGATGTAACAGAGAAAGTAACTGTTGCATTCTTGTAAATACGGTACTCTGAACCGTTGCCAAGAATACCATTGGAGCAGTAGAAAGTCACTCCGTCTTTTACGATAGAGCCTTCGCCTGCTGAAGTATTGCCTAAATCCACAGTAGCATCAAATGTCACATCCGTACCGGTGGATGGGACAATTTCCGTCCATTGTGCAGTAAAGTCGACATCATCTGAAACGGTGTAATTGGTTCCACCTGCGTATGTTGTGGCGCCGTCGTCCCAACCATCAAAGGTAAAGCCTTCTTTAGTGGCGGAAGGCAGCGCGTAGGTACCGGCTTCCAGTTCAACAATCACGTCGGTGAAGACTTCATTGGGAACGAATGTAGCATCGCTATCAAGGGTAAAATTAACTGCAAACAATTGGGGTGCAGCGGCCTGAGTGACGGGGAACACGGCACTGATAATAGTTGTTTCGTCAAGACCCATTGCCTCAACATACATGTAAACCGTGCGAGGCTCGGTGCTGTTGTTTTCTCCCACCATGTAGGTAATAGTATCATTTTCAATGTGTTCTTCCACGAGAATCCAATCTCCATCGAATTCCTCGGTAAGTTCTTCATCGTTGTAAAGTGCAGCAGAAGCCGTAAAAGCCTCAAAACCATCGGTGTAGGTGACATTGAAGAAACCATCTTCATTTGCTGTGTAAGGAAGTGCCAGTTCTTCCGCCGCGATTTGGATTTCGGGATTGGCAGGGATTTCGCCACCTTCCTTGTAAAATTCTGCCTTTACAAACTGCGCGAATCTATTGCTATTTGTAAGGGTGTTTGTAACATTATACACGAGTTTAAAGTACTGATTTGTCCAATCAGCCTCTTCGGGTCTTTCAAACGTAGTCGTTGAAGAAGCTTCAAATCCACCTTCAATAGTACTTGTCGGATCGGAGAAATCTGCATTTGGCGACACAATCAGTGTCAGTGAATTCACGGTAAGATTGACCGTACCATTGGTGATGACAACCTTTGTGACATTGTCTTCGATGACACCCGTAGAATACATAGGGCGATCTACACTTGTCAAATTTTTACCGCCAATACGCCATGGATTCTCCGTGGTATTACCTGTGACCATCCATGTGATGCCGTCTTGAGTAATTTCACTTTCAGTAGCATAACCATTTGAACCTCCTGTAATGGTGCCGTCCAAGGTGTAAGCTACCACTTCTGTTCTTGTCTGTCCCCTCATCCCCAAAGGAACTGCGAGGAACGCGAGCAGCGCGAAGGCTGCCATCAATTTCGTAAATACTTTCATCGTTTTAATGTTTTGATTGATATTTGATTATTTATTAATTATTTGTTAATATTCAACTTCTTATGCCCAAAACCATACAACAAGCACCTTTGCGCCGATTACTGACAGGGCAGTTTTTCGGGCGCAAAGATACTGAATATTAATATAGGTGTGTGAGAAAAGTTTCTTTTTTGGTGATTTTTTGGGGAAACTTTTTCGGATTGTGCATGGCCTGCGCCATCAGAACGAGAAGGTCAAACCCAACGAGGGAAGAATGGGCAACTGGCGGGCCACATCGCTGGTTATGAGGTTGACGTAGAACACGTTGTTGCGGTTGTAGATGTTGGTCACACTAAGGTTGGCCTCAAGCAGGGTGCTTTCCGAGAAATAGAACTTGCGCTTCACATCAATGTCGAAACGGTGGTAGGTGGGCAGGCGACCGCCATTCAGTTCGCCATACAGCACACCCAAATCGCCGTTGGTGTTAGTGTAATCGAAATTGACGCCATCTTGGAAGGAATAATACTCATAGAAGCCCTGCACCTGCGTGAAGGGGAAGCCACTGCCAAAGTTCCAGCGTCCGCTGAACTCCCACTGACGCTTGGCACCCGCCGTGTAGGTCAGAATCACGTTGATGTTGTGGCGGCGGTCGAAGTGAGGCGCGTATTGTGTCAACTCCACACCGTCCTCAACGGCCTTCTCGTATTCTCTCGTCACGAAGCCCAAAGCATACACGGCCCACAAGTACCAATGCTTGTCCTCGTATTTCAATGAAATGTCAAAGCCGTAGGCATCGCCTGTTTCCTTGGTGAAGTCTTTCTTCAGCAGGTCGGGGATGTTGCCATTCTGCTGCGAGTCGGCGTAAATCTTGTTGCGGTTGATGTTGGTCAACTGCACAAAATCTTTCCAGTAGCCCTCCAAATTGAGGGTCATGTTGTTGGTCAGGTCGAGCTCACCGCCCAAAATGAAATGGTTGGCTTTTTGGAGATAACTGGTGATGGGCTTGCCGTTGTAGGTGTCGGGTAGGTTGTCAATGCCCGAGAGGAAGCCATAGAACAGGTTCACCACATCGCGGTCGCTGGTGGCGGCCACAAAGTTCTGCGAATACATTCCCGCTGCAGCCTTCAGGCGGAAACGGTCGGTGGCGTTGTACTTGACGGCAAGGCGAGGCTCAGGTGAAATGTCAGGCAACGAGGCATAGAACTGCAAGCGGAAACTCGGCTCAACCAAGAACTTGCCCAACACAGCCTTGTATTTGGCATAAATGCCTATTTCAGTGGAATTCAGTTTAGCACCAATCTTGTTGTGACCATACACGCTGTAGGTGACATAATCGGTGGTGTAGCCGAGCATTTCAAGACCGTATTTCAGGGTGTTTTTGCCCATGAACTGGCTGAAATCGAAGCCCATGTTGAAGCCGTTGATGTTGCTGTAGCGGTCAGGGTTGTCGGACTCCTTCATGCGCGAGGTGTAACTCGAATAGGCAATGTTACCCTCAATCATCACGGGAGCTTTGCCTGGAATGACGAGGAAATTGGTACCCGCGCCGAAGGAATTCCAGCCGAAGTCGGAGAGCGACATGTAGTTGTTCACTTGGTCGTTGAACGAGAAGCCGAACAGATTGACCTTGCTGCCGTTGGGCGCATTGAGCGATACTTTACCGTAAATGTCTTGGAAGTTGAAAGGCAGCCCGTTCTCCGAGGCGTAAGGATACAAAGCCTTGCTGGTTTGTTCCAGATACGAGTTCTTGGCCGAAAGGATGAAGGAAATTGTGGCATCCTCTGGGTTCTTGGCCTTCATCAGCGGGCCTTCGAGCATCACCTTGGCGCCGAATGTGTTACCGCCGATTTTGCCCGAAATGCGCTTCTTGTTGCCGTCGCGGGTCGAGATGTCCATGATGGAAGAGATTCGTCCACTGTATTCGGCTCCAAAACCGCCGGTGTAGACATCGGCGTTACGGATGATGTCGGTGTCGAACACGGAAAACAGACCGATGGAATGGAAAGGATTGTAAATCACCATGCCGTCCAAAAGCACCTTGTTTTGGATGGGCGAGCCACCACGGATATAGAGTTGTCCGCCTTGGTCACCAGTGAAGATGACACCCGGCACCACTTGTAGATATTGCGCGAAGTCGGCCTGACCACCCACGCTCGGAATCTTGGTTATTGTCTTAGGCGTGACCGTGATGACCGAAGTCTTGGTTTCGGTGCGAGCCTCAATCTTGTCGGCGGTGATGGTCACGGTTTCCAGTTTTTGGCTGGTTTCCTTGAGGAAATACTTGCGACTGACGCTTTGGCCTTTCGCCACCGAAATGACCTCGCTTATGGTGTCGTAACCCACACTGGTAATCAGAAGGGTATATTTGCCGTCGGGAATCCGGTTGATGTTGAAATAGCCGTTTTCGTTGGTGGAGCCGCCAAAAGTGGTTCCCTTCAGGTAAACGTTGGTGAACATCATCGGCTCACCAGTGACTTCCTCATACACGAAGCCTTTGATGCTATTGTCTTGAGCCATTGCCGCAATAGCAGCCAAAAAGATGAATAAACCCGTGAAAACCAGTTTAGTAAAGTGGAGATTCTTCATAGTGCAATCAATTCTGAAAATTTGTTTTATACTCTAAGAGGGTGCAAAGTAAACAAATTATCACGAAACAAAGCACAAAAATCTCAAAAAAAATCTCCAAACTCAAAAAAAGTCATTTCAAGAAGCCTTAAAGCCTTATGAGCAGGGTTGATTCACTTGCTCTACAGCCACATTCTGGGAGAAAAACCAAAGCTGAGAATGGTTTTCGGCCTCATGGCGATACAAAAGCACGCCAATCGTCAAGGCTGCAATCAAAAGCAAGGCTTTTATTCCGTCGCGAAGCGGCAGAATGGCGATACCGGTGAGAATGAGCAGCATCGGCCACAACCGCCAAGCCACACCCCAACTGAAATCAATCACATCAAGCGTAACCAAAAGGGTCACCACCCCGACAAAGAGGAGGATGATGCCCAAAAACAAGTTTCTGCTTTTCATTGCTTTTTGCTTTTGAAGGGGATGATGAGCAGCAAGCCAAGCACGATGAGCAGTATCGGCCAAGCCGTTTGCCAATTGATTTCTGGAATGTACTGATTGATAAGGCCTAACGCACCAATGCCGATGAGGATAAGGCCTACTGTGAGGCCGCCTTTGTTCTTTTTCTCTTCGGCTGACGGTTCGGACATGACATAATTTCCGTTTTCGTCGAGCGTTGTCTCAATGGTCACTCCGTTGCCGGCGGGCAACACGATCCAAAGTATCACATAAAGCCAGAATCCCGCACCGAAACCCAACAGTGCTAAAGCGAAAATCACCCTGACGAGGGCGACGTCCATGTCGAAATAGTTGGCCAATCCGGCGCACACGCCGCCGATCACCTTGTTTTGCGTGTCTCTTTGAAGTTTCTTGTTCATCGTCGATTATGTTTTAAATGGTTGATTTCTCGCTTCTTTATCAAACAGCGTGCAAAAGTCGTCATTTTTCGCGAAAAACATGCCCATTTTTTGGGGTTGTAACCTTGCAACTGAAAGAATGTCACAAAAAAAGCCACCCCGAAGGATGGCTTGTAGTTGTAGTTGAAATTGGCTTTGGACTCACTTCTTCACGACGAATTTCTGCGTCGACCAAGCGCGACCGTCCACCATCATCGTGCAGAAATAAATGCCTTCCTGAAGGTCAGCCACCGAAAGGGTCATCCGGCCGATGTTGGCGTTCAGTTGCTCGCGCATCACTTCCTGACCCAAAAGGTTGTAGACCACGGCGCAAAGTGAACCGTCAAGCGAATAGTCGAAATTCACCTGCGACGAAGCGGGGTTCGGGTAGGCAGTGCCAAAGGTCATAGAATGAGCATTGTCGCCGATTCCCGCACCCGACCTGTGGAAGACCACAACGATGGAAACCTTCTGGTCAGGATTACGCTCCTCATAGGCGTAATACTTCACTTTCACTTTGCCGAAGACGGTTTCGTCAAACATGGCGTGGAACGAAAGTGCGCCTTCTTCGGTAACGTTATTGGCAGTCACTTCGACAGCGTCGGGGCTGACAATAATATCGGGGCTAAAGCACAAGCCCCAACAAAAATAGTTGATGACACCTTCAAGGTCGTCAATGACCTCCTTCTCAACCAAGACTTTCATGTCCTGGCCTGTGAGATTCCTGAGTTGCATATCCTGAAGATACTCACCCCAGTCGTTTGGCGTGTCGCACACAATGGTTTCGCCATCGGAATAGACGTTCCCATTCCATTCAAACTGCAATGATTGTGCTGAAACCCAACCCATTACAGTCATCATCATTAAGGTAAAGATAGACTTTTTAATCATAAGCGTGTTGTTTAATAATTGCTTTGTTGTTGATTTCAACTTGCAAAATTGCAAAACTTTTTCCAATCGTGCAACAAAAACATTGCCATTTTTTGAAAAATGACTACTTTTGTGCTGGAAAATTCAAAATCAAACACATCAACCTATGAAAAAAGTTACATTGCTTGTCGCATCCTTGCTGATGCTCTTTTCCTTGAAAACCAATGCGCAAAACGAGCGCATACTGTTGTTCGAGTGTTTCACCAACACAAGTTGCGGCCCTTGCGCCCAGCAAAATCCGGCCTTGGACGCGCTCATCAATGCCAATGCCGACCGCGTGGCCGCCATCAAGTACCACATGAACTGGCCAGGTGCCAACGACCCGATGTATCTGCACAACACGACCGACAACAATTCCCGCAAAGGGGTCTACTCTGTCAATTCGGTGCCTCATACCGTTGTCGATGGCATCCGATTCGCCAACACTCCGGGCAACCTGAACCAAAACATGGTCAACCAATGGCTGTCCATCGAATCACCAATTGAAATGCGCCTTGCTTACGAACTTGACGAGCCTAACAACTTGATCACCGTCCATGTGATGGGCAGGGTTTCGGCTGAACTCCTCGGCAACATCAGGCTCTATGTGGGGGTCATCGAGAAGGAAATCCACTACTCCTCCGCCCCGGGCACCAACGGTGAAAAGGATTTCTACAGCGTGATGAAGAAACTCCTTCCCACCGCCTCTGGCACGAGCCTCGGCGACTTGGCCGTTGGCGATTATTTCACCTACACCTTCACTTGGGAATTGGCCAATGTCTACAACAATGACCAATTGGATGCCATCGCTTGGGTGCAAAACGCTGGCACGAAGGAAGTGTATCAAGCCTGCAAGTCGAGCGAAAACATCGAGCCGTTCTACGCCAACGAAGCCTGCCTGCGCAACATCAGCAACGCCAAAAGCGTCAGTTGCAGCGGCTGGATGGAGCCGAAAGTCGAATTGGCCAACTACGGCAGCAACACTTTGACTTCCGCCGAATTAGGCATCGTGGTCAACGGAGAGTCACTGAAATCCGTGCAATGGAGCGGCAACCTCGCCACCCTCGCCTCCGAAGTCGTCGATTTGGGCGAAATCAGTTTCCCCGTCGAGGAGGGCGCCAACAGTCTTGAGGTAATAGTCCTCAGTGTCAACGGCACCAACGATGAGGCACCCGCCAACGATATTGCCGAGTTTGAAATCACCGACGCACCTGAAAACGTGGCCAAAGTGCTGAAACTCACCGTCCGCACCGACGACAACCCGCAGGAAACCACATGGAAAGTGACCAACATGGCAACGGGCCAAGTCGTCATCGAAGGCGGTCCCTACGATGAAGCCAACCACAAGTACGAAACGGTTCTCGAAATCACCGGCGACGGCTGCTACGACTTCACCATCTACGACGCGGGCGGCAATGGCCTTTCGGGCACGGGTGTCTACGGCTTGAAAGCTGGTAGTGCCACCCTCTTTTCGGGCAGGGAATTCGGCTTCAGCGAGAGCAACGAGTTCAGGTATGAAGTGACTGCCGATGTGGATGAGAACCTTGGCCAAACGACCAACATCTATCCCAACCCGACCACAGGTTTGGTGAACATCGTTGGCGAGGGTGTGCAAAATGTCACCATTTATAACATGGCCGGACAGCGCGTCTTTGAAGGCCAATGCGACGGTTGGCTCCAAATCGACATGAAGCGTTTCGGTGCTGGTGTCTATGCCGTCCAAGTCGGTGAGGAGACACAAAGAATCGTGGTGAAATAATGCTCAAATACATTCATTTAGAGCAGATTGACTCCACCAACGCCTACCTGCAACGCCAACAATCGGAACACGACATCCGCAATTGGGTGGTAAGTGCCGACGAACAAACCGCAGGCAAAGGCATGGGGAGCAACGGATGGGAAAGTGAGGTTGGAAAGAACCTCACTTTCTCTTTGGCTTTGGACATGGGTTTCTTGCCCGCCGAAAGGCAGTTTCTTCTTTCCGAAACCGTGCCCTTGGGCATCATTGAAGTTTTGGACACCCTTTTGCCCTCTGAAAAGTTGTCCATCAAATGGCCCAACGACATCTATTTTGAAAACAGAAAACTCGCCGGAATCCTCATCAACAGCACCGTCAAAGCCAACATGATGGATGTTTCCATCATTGGTATTGGGCTGAATGTCAACCAAATGAAATTTCAAGACTGGCCAACGCACCCGATTTCGCTGAAAATGGTCACGGGAAAGGAATATGACTTGAAGCCTTTGTTGGAGCAAATCGCGGAGCGTATATTAATAAAGGTGCAGCAATTGAAGTCCTCCCCTACCTCCATTGAGAAAGATTACTTGAAACGGCTTTTCCGCTACCGCACTTGGGCGGATTATGAAGTCGAAGGGAAGGTTTTGCGGCTGTTTATGACAGGGATTGATTCATTTGGAAGACTGCAACTTTTGGACACGGAAAACAAGCCGTATTGTTTTGATATTAAGGAAATTAGATTTATTATTTCCAACTAACAATCCAAAAAAATCCAAAAAAAGTCCAAGAAATGTCCAACTTGGACTTTTTCTTGGACTTTTTCGGTCAAAACGCCTTCGAATCAGGTCAATTCCAGCGGTCGCTCCAAGCCTGCTGGTCTTTGCGCCATTCCTTCAAGGATTCCACATCCTCTTCGGTGATGTAAGCTTCCTCGACAGCCTTGTGAATCAAGGTTTCATAGTTCGACAAAGTGACCAACTGGCAGTTTTTCGCCTCAAAGTTTTGTTTGGCAAGCTCCATCTGGTAGGTGAAAATGGCCACCATGCCCTTCACTTCGGCACCTGCTTCGCGCAAGGCATCAACAGCCAAGAGGCTCGACTTGCCCGTGGAAACCAAGTCCTCGACGACCACCACCGACTGCCCTGCATTGATGACACCCTCGATCTGGTTCTGCATCCCGTGCGATTTTTTCTCGGAGCGCACATAAACGAAAGGCAACCCCAATTCCTGCGCCACCAATGCGCCTTGGGCGATGCCACCCGTGGCCACGCCTGCAATCACATCAGGCTTGCCATAGTATTGCACGATTTTCTCCACAAACTGCTGGCGGATATATGTCCTCACGGCGGGGTAGGAAAGCGTGACGCGGTTGTCGCAATAAATGGGGCTTTTCAGTCCAGAAGCCCAAGTGAACGGGGCTTTCGGGCTGAGTTTCACGGCCTTGATTTGCAGCAGGTGCAAGGCCAAAGTCAATGCTGAGTCATCGTATTTCATAGTAATTGAACTTTGTCGAAACGAATTTGTGTATCTTTGTCGCTTGAAAACAATCAAAATCGACTGCAAATGTACAAGATTTTTCAAGAAAACAAAGCATTGGTTTTTCCAAAAATTGATGGCAACGCATTGAAATTCGACGCAATGCTCCCAGAATCTGACAGATACGAAATCGACATTCTCTGCGATTTTTTGCAAGAATGGCTTGCCGACAAGGAGCAAACCGACACTTTTGTCCACGAAGTGGGCGAAAATGCCGTGGTGGAAGCCTTGAAAACGACCTTCCGAATGGCACCTGCGGCGGGTGGAATCGTGGTCAAGGATGGGAAAATCGTCAGCATTGTGCGCAACGGGATTCCCGACCTGCCCAAGGGACATATAGAAAAAGGTGAATCGTCCGAAAACGCCGCCTTGCGCGAAGTGACAGAGGAAACGGGAATAGGCAATTTACAGATTGTCAAAGCATTGCCTTCCTCTTGGCATTGCTATCAAGTTGGTGAAGAATGGCGACTGAAACGCACCTATTGGTACTTGATGGAAAGCAGAGAAACCATCCAGCCCAAACCGCAAACCGAGGAAGGCATTACGGAGATAAAACTCATTGGAAATGAAGATATTGAGGCATTTTTGAAAGGAACATTCCGCTCAATAAGCGAAATTCTTGGAAAAGATTTGCACCAAGTCGTTACAAAGTAATACTTTTGCAGGCTGAATCGGATTGTCTCCTACTCCGCTTCGCGTCACTGCGAGGCACGAAGCAGTCCAGAAAAAGACTAATTCCTGGATTGCTTCACTTCGTTCGCAATGACGCAAAGCGACGACAAGACACACCTGTAGAAAATCGAATACACAATGAAAAGAATAGCCGTTTTCCCCGGTTCCTTCGATCCCATCACATTGGGGCATCGCAGCATCGTTTTGAGGGCTTTGCCCATCTTCGACGAGATTTATGTCGCCGTCGGCATCAATATGGAAAAGCGTTCCACTTTTGATTTGCAAGACCGCATCGCGTGGTGCGAGGCCGTTTTCAAGGACTATCCGCAAGTGAAAGTGGAGAGCTACCAAGGCCTTACTGCCGACTTCTGCAAGAAAGTGGGCGCACGCACCATCATTCGTGGCCTGCGTTGCGGCAGCGATTTCGAGTATGAAAATATGATCGGGCACGCCAACAAGCGCCTTCACCCCGAGTTGGAAACCATCTTCTTGCTCACTGAAAGTGAGTTGGTTGGTGTGTCGTCGAGCGTTGTCCGCGACATCTACAAGAATGGCGGCGACACTTCCAAGTTTTTGCCTGTTGAAGTGAAGTTGCCCGAAAAGCAATAAACACGGCTTTTCCTCGTTTTCACAGCATGAAACGAAGGATTACTACACTTTTTTTTGCCCTGCTTTTCCTCACGGCAACCGCCCAAAATGTGACGATTACCGGACGAAGCAACCAAACCAACGTCTTGATTAGGCTTTTTGCTTACGAAGACCTCGTCAACGAAACCGGCATTTTGCTCGACCAAGGTAAAACTGACGCCCAAGGCCATTTCATCCTTGAAGGCGCGGTGAAACAGATTCTCCCCGCCCGAATCTATATCGGGTTGGAACATGTCGATCTAATTCTTTCACCCAATGCCACTTACGACATCGAAATCATTGTTCCCGAACAGCAAGAAGATGTATCGTATTTTGAAAAAGAAACGCCCACTATCCGTGTGAAACGAGCTTCCGACAAGGGAATTTACCGGCAAATCGTTTATTCCGAGGAAATCGTCAACGGCTACATGATGGAGCATTTCAACCAGATTTACCGGGGCCGCCAAATGCGCTACATCGACTCCATCCAAAACGCCATCAGCCGTGAAGTGCCCGACATCAAGTCGGAATATGTGAAGAACTACAACCGTTATAAGATTGCCGCTATCCGTCTGGGTATCAGTGCCGATGGTGGCAAGAAAATCATCAAGGACTATTTTGACGGGCAGCCCGTGCTTTACACTCAAAGTGCCTACATCGACTTGTTCAAGGAACTGTTTGGCGGCTATTTCAACAGTGCCTCATACGACAGCCACCTGCTTAACGATGCCTTCATGGAAGGCCCAGCGGCGTTCAAAAAATATTTGGACACCGACCCGCTCATGGCTAACAATCCACGACTTGCCGAACTCATCAACATTTACAACTTGCAAAAACTCTGCTATGGCGACCGCAATACGAGCCGTTTGGCCAAAGACCACCTTAATTATATAAAGAGCCAAACGAAATACGCCGAGCACAAGGCCATCATCGGCAATTTCTTCGAGAAATTCAATCGGTTGGCCGCTGGCACGGATGCTCCTGAATTCACGCTAAAAGACGGCAATGGCAATGTGGTTAGCTTATCGGATTTCAAGGACGGTTTGGTGCTGCTTCAATTTGTGGACGGCATGTCGCCCGTCAGCGAGCGGCAGTTTGCAGAGCTGAAGAACCTTCATTACCAATGGCAAGACTCGGTGCAAATCCTCACCATCGCCACGCACGACAAGATGGATTTTTTCAAACAACAATTCGCCGAAAGACGGATAGATTGGCCTCTCTTAGACCTTGGCGACAACATTCTCCTGTTGGAGGCCTACAATGTGCGCACCTTCCCCGAGTACATCCTCATCCGCAAAGGCAACAAAATCGGCGAAGCCCCTGCGCCCTCGCCGGAGCGGTATTTGGATGAAAGAGTGAGGCGGCTTTATGGGAAGTAAAAACAGAAAAAGTCCCCTTTTTACCCATTAAAATCACGGAATAATTCCCCTTTTTAGGCCGAAATTTTCGGAAAAAGTCCCCTTTTTTGATGATTTTTTTCGGAAAAAGTCCCCTTTTCTTGCAGGAATGAACTGATTTATATATTTTTGCGAAAAATTTGAGAATTATGCTATACAGGAAGTTCGAAAAGCGCATTGAAAAGTTCTTTCGGGAAGAGCCGAACAAGATTCTTTTGGTGAACGGAGCGAGGCAAATCGGCAAGTCGTACCTCATCCGTTATGTGGGGAAAAAGATGTTCAAGAACTATGTCGAAATCAACCTCAAGGAAGACAGGGAAAGCCGAGGCATCTTTGCCACTGCCATGAATACGGAAGACTTTTACATGCAGTTGGGCACCATTGCCGGCAACCGCCTCGGCAGCAAGAAAGACACCTTGGTCTTTTTGGACGAGATACAAAGTTATCCACACCTGATGACCATGTTGAAGTTTCTGAACCAAGAGGGGCGATACACCTACGTGGCCAGCGGTTCGCAGTTGGGCGTTGCCTTGACGCAGACCGCCTCCGTTCCTATAGGAAGCATTTCAATAGAAGAAATGTATCCACTTGATTTTGAAGAGTTTTTGCTTGCCATGGGTTGCGGACAGGAAACCATTGACGGGATAAAGGAAAAGTTTCTTGCGGGGGAATCGCTGAATGAATCCTTGCACAACTACATGTTGCAGCAGTTCAAACTCTATTTGTTGGTCGGCGGGCTGCCCGAAGCCATCAACAAGTTCTTGGAAAACAGGAATATGGCGCAGGTGAGGAAGGTGCATCGCGACATTCACAACTTATACAGAATCGATGCCTCGCAATACGACGCGGAGAAGAAACTGCTCATTCGGAAGATTTACGACATGATTCCTTCCTACATGGAGAACAAGAAGAAGCGCATCATCGTGAAGCGCATCGAAGAGACCGCCAAGCACAAGCAGTTCAACGACTATGCCGACGAGTTCGAGTATCTGACCAACTCGGGCATTGCCCTTGGTGTGCAAGCCGTCAGCAACCCGAAGTTTCCTCTGCTGGAATCGGAGAGCAAGAACCTGCTCAAACTCTACATGAACGACGTGGGGCTGCTGACCAACCTCTTGTACGACCTCAACATCAACGCTGTGCTGCGCGACGAGCGGAGTATCAACCTTGGTTCGGTGTATGAGAGCGTGGTAGCGCAAGAACTTCACGCACACGGTTTTCCGTTGCATTATTACGACAACAAGCAAAAGGGCGAAGTGGATTTCCTAATTGACGATTTCGACCACTTGACCGTGTTGCCCATTGAAGTGAAGTCGGGCAAGGACTACACCGTGCACAGTGCCTTGAACAAGTTTTTGGAAACGCCCGACTACCACATCCCCAAGGCCGTTGTATTAAATAATGAGCGGGAAGTCGCGGTGAAAAACGGAATTACCTATCTGCCGATTTATTATTGCATGTTCTATCAACGGGATTTTGTGCGGGATGAGGGAGAGTTGATTGTGCCAGAGATAGATATTCCTTGAATATTACACGGAATAAGTGATTAAAGGCTTTGAAAGTGCTTAAAATGATTGCCTTAATGCGAATCCACTTTTCCTAGTTGATTTGAATCGCCGTTTGATGCTTTTATTCCAGTATTTTGTTGTTGTACTGCAAGTGCTTGGAAAGTATTATTCATTTCAATCTGAGATTTTATACTCCTATAAACCTCATAATTGATTTGGAAACTGTCATCCCATAATCCCATGTCAATCTCATGGATGATTTGATCCAATTTTTCTGGAATAGGAATTCCGTTACTATCAAATAAAACATCAAAACACACTCTTTCTTGGAAAACACGAATAGACTGAAATTCTCCTACACCAAAAATGGAACTCCAATTTTCTGGATAACTAACCAAATGGTTTTTACTTCCTCTACTTTTTGAAAGCACCTCTTTAACAAATTTCTTCGCAACATTCCTTTTGGCGAAAGATGTGTTCTCCGCAAAATAAGAATCCGGGTCAAGATAAAACAAGTTGTCACAATAGCCTTTGTTTATTTGTAAAATAACATCATCAACCTCTTCTTTGTCAATAACCTTATCAACAAAATGCATTTTCTTTATTTCGAACAATTCATTGTATGGTATTTCAAATGGAACTCCTAATTTATGTAACGCGACAATAATAGTTCTTTTTTCTGTTATGGATAAAGTATTGTTGAATTCATTTTCTGCTTCTCTATATGATTGTTTTGCGTATTTTTTCAGTATTTCCAAGGCTTTTATAGCAATGCTTCGAACCTTTTTTGTATTTGACTCCTCCCTTAAGTGCAAAAAATACGAGCCACAATAAGTTCCAATCAGACCACCTATTATTGCTACTAATAATGAAAGAACAATATTATTCATAGTGATATGGATTTGTTAGAGTGCAAAGATACACAATCTTTTTCTGTTCATCTCATTTTTTTGTTTTGTTTTCTTCAAAAACTATCCAGCAACTTTTTCATTATAAAATTCTTCGTATCTTTGCCGCTGATTGTTCGGGGAAAAATCCGAGCAGTTGAAGGCAATTTGTGCTTGTATCTTGTTGTACAAATTCTGGAAAAATTAGTAGATAAGGTATAGGACACGAGTTGGCCAGCCTAATTTGTATTCAATTAGTAATCTGATTGATACATATAGGCTAGGTAAACAGTGTACTATTTTTATCTACGAAGGTGTTTTCCAGAGCCTGTACAACGGAAATAGACGCAATTCGAGTTTCCTAGCCTTCTTTTGCCCAAATTTGCCGAATCGGGGAGACTATAGGCAACTGAAATACATTGAAATATTGTGCGAAATAAAACGAAGATAATTGCATCGTTCTTTTATTGTTCTTTGCTGCTTTTTACGTTTTGCACTAACAAAAATCCGTTTTGGTATCAAGAGTGTGGCAAATGTAGAGGAGAGGGCAAAATCGCAGTTGAATGTGATGCTTGTGATGGGACTGGTGAGATAGTAGAAATATGCTATATCTGTGACAGCATGGGTAAAGTTGTTTGCTGGTCGTGTTCTGGACGAGGCCATGAAATGTGTCTTACATGTTCTGGACGAGGCCGCAATGATTGTTCTTATTGTTATGGCAAGGGGAAAGATCAGTGTAATTGGTGTTGGGGCAACGGGAAAAGTGATTGTATATTTTGTAATGGTACAGGAATGGATTCATGGGGTAATTCTTGTTCACAATGTTGGGGACGAGGTTATGAGTCGTGTTTTCATTGCTCGGGAAGAGGTTATGTCGATTGTTCCCAATGTGGCGGACGTGGGTATGAGAATTGTTATTATTGTAATGGCACTGGTTATAATGAATGTGGGTTGTGTTTTGGCATTGGTCAATTGGTATGTTCTTTATGTAATGGCGAGGGAGTTGTTACAAAGAATTGTGAAAAATGTGAAGGAGAAGGAAAGGAATATAAGATTTGTGATGAGTGTGATGGGAAGGGGCGTTTCAGAAAACCATTTTGACATTCTTTGATTCTATGAATAAAACTGTTTGAAATATGATTAAAAAAGGATTTGACAATCTGTTGTTAGTGGTCTTTTTGCTAGCAGTAACAACAAATAAACTACAAGCCCAATCAACACCATCGGGGTGGGAAACTTATTCCATACACGGAGTGTGCTCATTTGCGATACCAAATACAATGGAAGTTCGTCTTGAAAACTCTTTCCAAAGTCGTTTTGTAAAATCAGTACACCAATCCTCATTTTATGAAATGCTCTGTAATGAATGTGACTTGTTTTTAGAAGAGGCGAAATTGGTGTTGCAACCCAAAGGATTAAACGAAGACCCTTTTAGCGATGATTATAGAAATGCAAACAATAGCTATGGTCGAATCATTATTAACTTTTCGTACGATGATTTTTTATTACAAGAAGATGTAAGAGAGTTGGCTCCATCTGAATTGACAGTTTTGGATACCTTGTGGCGAAACAGAATGAAAGAGAGATTGGAATGTATGGATAAATATGCAAGTTTTAAAGGTTCTTTCACTTGGTATCCTTTGCGTATAGAAAACCTTTGTGGATTATCAGCATTAGTTGAGGAATACAATCGCCCAGGAACGGACATCGAAACTCATGTTAGGTGTCACATATTTTTCTATGATGGGAAATGTTTGAAAGTCACAACAAGTTATAATCTGAAGCATGAGGAAAAATACAAAGATGACTTTAAGACATTCATGCAGTTGCTAAAAATTGAAACTGAAGAGGATAGGCCATCCTTAGGCTCAAAAGGGCTGTTCAAGTCAGATGAATATCATATTAGTTTCGCCTATGATTCAAAGAGGTTTTCGGAGGTTAAAAAGCAAAACAATTCATCGCATTGCTTCTTTAAATTGGAATCAAGTGATGGGGCGACCATTTTGCTTTCAGCATGGGATTTGGAGGATTCAACAGACGACTTTTCGATTCATGAAGATGAGGTTGTGGAAGAAATGAAACAGCGGGACAAAACCACCCTGAAAAACATTGTGAAAAGTTGTGATAAAGTGAGTATAGGTCATATCAAAGCCTTGAAGAGCATGGCAATCAACAATGTGTATGGCACTAAATATGTTTATACAACTTATCGCTTGTTTTACAAAAACAGGTTTTATACGATTGATTTTCACATCCCTGAAAGTATATATAATAAGGATAAGAGCATTGTGGATGAACTCATTAAAGGATTGAAATTTAACTAATCAACAATATGGAAAACAACAAAGAAAAGAAAGCCATCACCATCAAGCAAGGAACGGGCGACGATGCCATCGATATGACAATCCAAGTAACTCAAGAGGAACTTGAAACCATGGAGCAGATACGCAGGTTCAGCCCAGAAAATTGGGAAGGAAAGGATTTGGAATTGTTACACGAGGCAAGGAAGATTATCAAAGAAAAGCCTGTCGTGCCACCAACGCCCCAACCACAAATCCAAAAAAACACTACAACAGAAATAGAAGCAGAGCCTAAACACAATAATGCAGGGTTGTGGTGGACACTTGGATTATTGGCCGCCGTTTTCATTGCTTATCAAATCTTTAACTATACTGTAAATAAGAGGACACAAGAGGTGATTGTCCCTTATGTGCTGAACAAAAGAACAGAAACGCTTAAATATAAAGGCCTGACATTGAATCATCCTGGAAACTGGTTTTTCACTCAAAACGAAGTTGCAGAGGGAATGTATATGGTAGGCGGTCGAGACCAGTCAGACTCTGAATTTGGTATAATATGGATGGAAAATGACGGTATGCCATTGGAAACGTCTATTGACAATATCATAACTGGTTATGCTCATTCCAGCAAATTCAGCAACGTGGAATACAGTGCCATTTACAACACGACCTTCAACGGAAAAGCAGCAAAAGCCGCCGATTATTCATACATCAATGACGGTAAGACTTTTTTTGCAAAAGTAATCGGGCTCGTTATTGACGGGAAAACGGTAATCATCAATCCAATAGCCCATACAAAAGCCACTTTGTCGAGCGATGATTTCAAGATGATGGAAAACAGCATTTCTTTTTCAACTTCTTATTAAAATCAAATAAGCCATGATTATCTTCACAATACCCATTGCCGTTGTAATAGGCATTTTGATTTCAAGAAAATATGCACCTAAAACCAAATCGGAAAAGATTTGGGCTTCAATTCTTATCCCTTTGATTAGCGGCGTCTTTATAAACTTCCTTGTGGCCTCTTATAAAAATTCAGGTTTCGGATTCATGTTTGATGTTGGATCAACTCTTTTATTTGTTGCAATACCCGAAGTGGCATTATTAATAACCTTGTTTGCCTCATTAGAAGTCGGAGGAAAAAAGAATTGGAACGATACGTCAACCATAAAACTCCATTATGGCGTTGGCGAAAATAGAGTTGATTTTGAAGTCTCTTTAACCCAAAAAGAAATCTTGCAAATGGCCAAATTGCGGGAGCAAAATCCTGAAAGATGGAAAGATAATGAGTTGGAGTTAGTGAAAACGGTGAAAAAAGAAGTGAACGAGGTTTGTGTGATTGAAAAAGAATCAGATAATAAAGAAACAATTGCAGATAACAAAACTGAAAACAAAAATTTAGGTGAAACACTTAAAGTGGAAGATGATAGATTACCAATTGTCCGAGATAATGAAGATGATAATCAATTAGAATTAGAATCAAACCAGCCTAAAGAAATGGAGAAAGAAATGGGGAAAGAAGGTCTGTTCGGAAACAAATTAGAATCGGAGTATAGGAGGGAATCAATACCTGAAGCACATTGGATAAGACAGAATGGTATAGAAATGTGCCTCAACATTGACGAGATTACATACAAGAAAATGATAGAATTGCAAAATGAGAATCCCGAAAAGTGGGTGGATAATGAGTTCAATTTGTATCTCCAAGCAACATCAAGCAGGCAGAAAGGTAACAATAGAAAAAGAAAGTGGAGAATGAAAAAATGGATGTGGATTATGGCTGTTTTTATTGGATTATGCACATTGTATGGAGTGGTAGCAAGAGTCGTGGATAATACCGTTGCCACATGTAATGAAGAAATGATGCAAGGGGTATATGAGTTGTTAAAATATCAAGAGTATGTTAGTTGCAGTTATCCAACTTTTAGGTATCGAATGATTGCAAATTCTCTATACCGGAAGAAAATGTACAATTTATATCCAAAGTACGTTTATAAATGGAAAGGGCAATGGAATGAAAAGCCTTGTGAATATGAAGATTATGTTTTTAATCTTCATAGAAACAAATGGTTAGAGAATCCTTTTGTGTGGCTATGGTGATGAACAAATCAGTAGTGAAATAATAGTTTTATGCGTCAATAACATACAACCAGATGGGAAACGAAAGAAAAACGAACTTGTACCATTGTACAAAATCGGATTCATTAGTAAAAATACTTGAGTCCAAACACTTTAGGTATTCATATTGTTTGGAAGAGTATTACATGCACCAGCAAAACCTTTATACTTTAGAAAAATTGGCTTATGCTATGGTTTGTTTTGCTGATTTGTTGAAAGAGGAAGTATATGGACATATGGAACAATTTGGAGCTGATTCTTATATTGTAATGGATAAAAAATGGGCGGTAAAAAACAATCTTTCCCCAGTGATATATTACAGTAAAGGTGGATTACCTAATTATGCTTATTTGTCACTTACAAAAAACATAAAAGACCTTTGGGGTAATGGAAGTATTCAAGAAATCATCGTAGCAAATGCAATAGAATTATTGAGGCCTTATTTCAAACTATATGAAGGCCACTATTTTATCAATGGTAAAGACGAGCCTTCAAAAAATATAGTTGAGTTCTTTTTGGAACGAGAGTGGCGTAGCATCCCTTTCGTTACAGGAGGAGAACGATTTTATCTTGATTTGCAAGATTATCTTAATGAGAATATTAAGAATAAGGCGAAACAAGAATTATTGGATCATGGTTATTGCCTTGGTTTTGAATGGAAGGATATTTTGAAAATCGGTTGTAAAAAGGAGAAAAAGAACGATATCTTTCGAGTAGCCCAAGAGTCTTTTGGAATTGGTGAAACAGATGCTTTAATGAAAATCGAGGCCATTCAAACAATTGATATTAAACAATAGCTCTATTTAGCCCAAAGAATCCTATAAATAAGCCGCATAATACACCGGCAAGCAAGTAACATCCTCGTCTTTCTGGTAGTCTTTGGTATAAAGCAGAATGCGCTCCCCAATGCGCGAAGGATATTTCTTGCAGAACTCGTCCAAGGATTTGTGGGTCTTGTAACCCGACGACTTTACCTCAATGGGAACGATTTTGTTGCCTCGCGAGAGAAGGAAATTTTCAAAAAGTTGCTGCTATTTGAAAAAAATGTTCTATCTTTGCAGCAACAAACTTACCCCGCTTCCCGCAAGAACAGCGCGCTTAGGGTAAGTCTTTTTTTATCCTGTTATGGCAAACTATTCTGATAAACCGCTGGATTTCAATCAACAAATTGCATTGCTGAAAAGCAACGGACTCGCTTTCGACGATGAACAGAAGGCTTTGCATACTTTGCAGCAAGTGAGTTATTTCCGGATAAAAAGTTACCTGATGCCGCTGATGGATGATAAGGTATTGCACACTTTCAAATCAGGAACAACTTTTGAACAAGCCTTTGAGTTGTACAAATTCGACAGCCGATTACGAAAACTTGTCGCTTCCGAATTGGAGAAAATCGAGGTTTCCATACGCACACAAATGGCATACATACTTGCCGACGAAATAGACATTTACTGGTTTTCGGACAGTATCAACTTCGCCAATCCTATTAAACATGCAGCGACACTTGCCAACCTTAAAACAGAATTGGACCGCAGCGACGACGACCAAATACTACGTTTCAAAAACACTTATTCCGACCCATTCCCACCTGCTTGGATGACTTTGGAAGTTGCGTCTTTTGGCACGCTTTCCATGCTTTTCAAATTGTTGAAACCCAATCTGACAAAGCGTAAGATTGCTGGTTTTTATGGGGTGAGCGACAGCGTGTTTGAATCATGGCTGCACAGCATTGTTTATGTGAGAAATATATGTGCCCATCATAGCCGATTATGGAATAAGACTTTACGCATTCAGCCTCTATTTCCAAAGAGAACGGCTCATGCATTTCTTTCGTCACCCGTTCGTTCTGACCGCGTCTATTATGTCTTGTGCATCATCCAATACCTTCTTAAAACGGTCAATCCGTCAACAACTTTTCCGTTAAGGTTGAAGGCTTTGCTTGCTGAACACCTAAATGTAGATATAAATGCTATGGGTTTTATGAAGGATTGGGACAAAGAAGCACTTTGGCATTAAAATCACCTGACTTTTTGACACAAATTTCCCCCAATTCACGGAAAAACACTACCTTTGCACGAATTTTGCGCAATTTGCAATTCATTCGGAATTTTAAATCTTAAATCTTGAATATTAAATAACTGAATATGGGATTCTTCAAGAAACTCTTTGGCGACAAGGCCTCGCGCGACAACAAGGCCCTGCAGCCCATACTCCAAAAGACGCTCAAGGCTTACGAGCAAATCGTGAAACTCGACATCGACAGCCTGAGACATAAGACCGTAGAATTCAAGGAATACATCAAGAACAAGACCGCCGCCGAGGTGGCCGAAATCGCCGAGCTGAAAGCCAAGGCCGAAGCCAACTTCGACATGGACCCCGACGAGAAGGAGAAACTCTACAACCAAATCGACAAACTTGAGAAACAGGAACTTGACCACATCGAGGAGGCACTGAACGAGATTCTTCCCGAGGCGTTCTCGGTGGTGAAGGCCGCCGCCAAATACTTCTGCGAACACGAGACCGTGGAAGTGACGGCCACCGACCTCGACCGCGAACTGGCTGCCAAATACGAGCACGTCACCATCGTGGGCGACAAGGCTTATTTCAAGAACAGCTGGATGGCCGGCGGCAACATGGTGACTTGGGACATGGTGCATTACGACTGCCAAATCATCGGTGGTATCGTGCTGCACCAAGGCAAGATTGCTGAGATGGCCACTGGTGAAGGCAAGACCCTCGTGGCTACGTTGCCAGTTTACCTTAACGCATTGGCGGGCAAGGGCGTTCATGTGGTCACTGTGAACGACTACTTGGCCAAGCGTGACTCCGAGTGGATGGGCGCGATGTACGAGTTCCTCGGCCTTACCGTGGATTGCATCGACAAGCACGAACCCAACTCCGCCGCACGTCGCCGCGCCTATAACTGCGACATCACCTACGGCACCAACAACGAGTTCGGTTTCGACTACCTGCGTGACAACATGACAGGCAACCCTGAAGAATTGGTGCAGCGCAAACACCACTACGCCATCGTCGATGAGGTGGACTCCGTTTTGATTGACGATGCCCGTACCCCGTTGATTATCAGCGGTCCCACGCCGCGCGGCGACCAACAGGAATTTGACGAGTTGAAACCTGATGTAGTGAAATTGTACGAAGCCCAAAAACGCTATGTGACAGGCATTTTGGCCGAGGCCAAGCGCATCCTCACCGACCCCAACGCCACCGAGGACGAAAAGAAGCACGGCGCCGACCAACTCTTCCGCGCCTATCGCGGTCTGCCGAAAAACAACGCCCTCATCAAGTTCCTCAGCGAGGAAGGTATGAAGAGCCTGATGCAGAAGACCGAAGGCTTCTACATGCAAAACCGCAACGAGAACATGCACATCATCGACGACGAGTTGTATTTCGTCATCGATGAGAAGCTGAATACTGTGACCCTCACCGACAAGGGCAGCGAGCAATTGGCGCAGGCATACAACGACCCTGCTTTCTTCATCATTCCCGATGTGGGTGCCGAGATTGCCGACTTGGAGCACTCTGGCCTCAGCAACGACGAAAAGGTGTTGCGCAAGGCCGAGTTGATGCGTAACTTCGCCGAGAAGTCGGATCGCCTGCATACCGTTCAGCAACTGCTGAAGGCCTACACCTTGTTTGAAAAAGATGTCGATTACGTCATCATCGACAACAAGGTCAAGATTGTGGATGAGCAAACGGGACGTATCATGGAAGGCCGCCGTTGGAGCGACGGTCTGCACCAAGCCGTGGAAGCCAAGGAAAACGTGAAGGTGGAAGCCGCCACGCAGACCTACGCCACCATCACCTTGCAGAACTACTTCCGAATGTACCACAAACTGGCCGGTATGACCGGTACTGCCGAAACCGAGGCGGGCGAGTTCTGGGACATCTACAAACTCGATGTGGTCGTCATCCCGACCAACAGACCGATTGCCCGTATCGACCAAGAGGACATGATCTACAAGACCAAACGCGAAAAGTACAACGCTGTCATCGACGAGATTCAGAGTTTGGTGAATGCAGGTCGTCCCGTGCTGGTGGGTACCACTTCGGTGGAAATCTCCGAGTTGCTCAGCCGTATGCTGACCCGCAAGGGCATCTCGCACAATGTGTTGAACGCCAAGTTGCACTTCAAGGAGGCCCAAATCGTCAAGGAAGCTGGTCAGGCGGGCACCGTGACCATCGCCACCAACATGGCTGGCCGTGGTACCGACATCAAGTTAGGCCCCGGCGTGAAGGAAGCCGGCGGCTTGGCCATCATCGGCACCGAGCGCCACGAGTCGCGCCGTGTTGACCGCCAGTTGCGCGGTCGTTCAGGCCGTCAAGGCGACCCGGGCAGTTCGCAGTTCTATGTGTCTTTGGAGGACAACCTGATGCGTATGTTCGGCTCCGAGCGCATCGCGGGCATCATGGACCGCATGGGCTTGCAGGAAGGCGAAGTCATTCAGCATCCGATGATTACGAAGCAAATTGAGAAGGCCCAGAAGAAAGTCGAAGAGAACCATTTCGGCGTGCGTAAGCACCTGTTGGAATACGACGACGTGATGAACTCGCAGCGCGAAGTCATCTACAAGAAACGCCGTCACGCCCTGTTTGGAGAGCGTCTTTCCATCGACATCAACAACATGATGATGGACTTCGGCGAGAAACTCATCGAGGAATATCAGGAAGCCAAGGATTACGAGGGCTTCAAGATGGAACTGCTTTCGAGCATGGGCATTGATGCGCCCTTCAGCGAGGAGGAATTCGACCGCTTGAAGACCAAGGAATTGGCCGAAAAACTCTTCAACGCCGCCTTGGAGCATTACAAGGAAAAGGCCCGCATCATCGGCGAGAAGACCTTGCCCGTCATCAAGAACGTGTATGAAAACCAGACCCATTTCGAGAACATCGCCATCCCGATTACCGACGGCAAACGCGGCATGAACGTCATCGTGAACCTGAAGAAGGCTGTCGAAAACGGTGCCCGCGAAGTGAACCTCTGCATCGAGAAGAGCATCACCCTCGGCCTCATCGACAACGCTTGGAAGGAACACCTCCGCGAACTCGACGACCTGAAGGAATCGGTGCAGAACGCCACCTACGAGCAGAAAGACCCGCTGGTGATTTACAAGTTGGAGTCGTTCAACCTGTTCAAGGCCATGGTTGAAAAGATCAACGAGGATGTCATCTCCTTCCTGATGCGCGCCGACATCCCGACGCAAGACCCGAATACAGTGCGCGAGTCGCGTGGACCGCAAGGCATCGACAAGTCGAAGATTCGCGAGCAACGGCAAGACCTGCTGGCCCAGTCGCACAGCGACACACAGCAGAAGCAAGTCACGCAGCCCATCCGCAAAGAGGTGAAAGTGGGCCGCAACGACCCCTGCCCCTGCGGAAGCGGCAAAAAGTACAAGCAATGCCACGGAAGGTTTGAAAACGCTATGGAATAAGCGACATCTAACCTAATGAAAACCGAGCGGAATCTGGTTGGGTTCCGCTCGGTTTTTGATTTCCTGCAAAAGAAATCCAGTTACTTTTCTTTCAAAAACCGCTTCAACAAAAAGGCGAGAAAATAGGGAAAAGTGTAAAACTTCTCGTTCCAGCCGATGTTTTTATATCCGAATTTGATGCCGTATTTCACATCGGGATAAGAATTCCATTTGATGAGGTTGTTCAGTGAGGCCGTGGCTCCGTCTTTCGCCTTCACCTCGACGGGAATCAGCGAGTTGGCATCCCTTACGAAGAAATCCATCTCAAGGGCTGGGCTATCGTGCTTGTAGTAATACAACTGTTCATACCCCGACTTTCTCAGCATCTCGCCAACCACATTTTCATATATGGCACCTTTGTATGTGCCGAAATTCTTGTTGGCGCGAAGGTCGTCTTGTGCTTCCTCGTCAAGAGAGGCAATCAGCAGCCCCGTGTCGTGGTAGTAGATTTTGTAGCACTCAGCATCATAATTGCCTTTCAGCGGCAGCTCCACATTGCTCAAACAATAGCAAACATTGACCACACCAGCCTGTTTCAGCCAGTCCACGGCACCGATGTATTCCCTGTTTCGCGCACCTTTGGCAATCTTCGTGATTTGGTATTTCTTGTTTTCCTTTGCCAAAAAAGTCGGAATATGGCCATAAACCGCGAGGACTTTCGCCTTGTCGGTCTCCTTGGCGTATTTGGTGATGTCTTCCTCGTAATCTTTCAAAAGTTGCCGTTGCAGTTTCAGCACTCCGCCAAAATGGCCGTTGTCGATGTACATTTTGACCACCTCGGGCATACCTCCGAGCGTCATATAGTCGCGGAAAATGCCCATGAAGGTGTCCAATTCAAGTTGCGAGAACGGCTTCAGCGAAAGCATGTGCGCGTAAAGGTCCTCAACTTGTTCCTTGGAATAACCCTTGGCCCAAAGAAACTCCTCGAAATCCATCGAAAACATATCATAATCCTCTTTGAAGCCTACCGCATTCGACTCGATTTCCTCGTAATAAATGCCCATCAACGAACCCGAACAAATCACGTCGAAACGCCCGTCTTGGCAAAACGACTTGAGCGAAGTGGCGCAATCGGGACATTTTTGCAACTCGTCGAAAAACAGCAGTGTCTTGTTGGGAATAATTTTCCACGAGGGTTCAAGCACTGTGATATTCTTGATGATCTGGTCCACCTCGTAGCCGTCGTCGAAGATGGTGCGGAATTTCTTCTGAAGCACAAAATTTATCTCCAACACCGATTCGTAGTTGGCACGACCAAAAGCCTTAATCGACTCGGTTTTCCCGATTTGTCGGGCACCTCGCACAATCAAAGGTTTTCTATCGGGATTCTGTTTCCATTCTACAAGAAACTTATCTATCTTTCTTTCAAGTAGTTCCATAGCAATCATCACATTTTCTGCCACAAAAATACTCAAAAAATCACATTTTTGGACATTTTTTCAATCGAAAAATCACATTTTTTGAAAAAATGCACCCAGCCAATCTGCGTGGAGAAGAAAGTGGGCCGTAACGACCCCTGCCCTTGCGGTAGCGGCAAGAAGTACAAGCAATGCCACGGACGGTTTGAGAACGCTATGGAATAAGCGACATCCAACCTAATGAAAACCGAGCGGAATCTTGTTGGGTTCCGCTCGGTTTGCTTTTATTGTCATCGAAAATTATTGTAATTCAGATGATAGTATCTTTGCTTTTTCCTTCTCATATTCCTCTTGCGTCAAAATCCCTTCATCTAACAATTGTTTTAATTCCCGAAGTTTTCCAGCTTTTGATTGAGCATCGGAATAAGAATCTTCTTTGCTTGTCTCTTTAGGATTGGTTACTACATCCTTCTTGGGAATGGCTTTGTAGTTAATAGTATAAAGGAAATGGTCATAGTCAATCTTTGAAACACCTTGTTCAGACACATCGGGTTTCCACCAAGCACCAGTACTCGCATCAACGACAACTCCCCAAGGAAGCGGGATGTAGGTGTATGGAACAAAGCCAGTCCAGCCTATCAATGTTCCCACAAAAGCCCAGCCGCGAAAAGATCTCTTTGTAAATGATGTAGTTTCAGGCTCGCAGTTCTCCTCTTGAACGGTAATATTCAATTTATTGGCATCCCTTCTTTTAACCAAGAAGTTGGCTTCACCTTCTCCTTTGTACTGCCCATTCACAGAAATAGTCGCATTAGGATGCCCAGGGACTTGAACTTTTGCGTTGTATTTCTCTCCACCTATAAGGGTTGCACAACTTGAAAAAGACAACGCGATTAATACAGAAAGCAAAAAGAACAGAATTCTCTTTTTCATCTTTATTGATTTGGCTCTCAGTTCCCAAAAGCGCAGGAGAATCCTCTGTTCCCCATTTAGTTACGACAAAAAGAAGCGTGGAACTGTATGCCACATTCCTAAGTCGAAGGTCCTGAGAATACCCAAATAAAACAAACATGGCTTCTGAATAGCAGCCCACGCTAAATGCGTAGCCACTATGCCATCCTCGTTCTATTTGAAGTCATTGAATTTCTCAGGTTCTCGACTTACAAGACAAGCATAACGCTTCTTTATTTCACGGATAGGCCGAAGCCAATCCGATGGCAAAAATAGGAAAAAAGAATGAAACGGAAAGGAAAAATGGAGTTTTTTTGTTCGCAGCGTAGGTTCAGCTCATCCAAAAACATAGTTAGCGCAGTAGTTCGAGGCTTAATTGGTGCGCTAACCCATCTTAAAAACATAGTTAGCGCAGTAGTTCAAGGCTTAATTGGTGCGCTAACCTATCTAAAAAATAGGGTTAGCGCACCAATAAATTTCAAAAGTTGTTTGTAATTGCAAGAAAATCTGTATTTTTGCAGTTTGAAAGTCAAAACGAAATTGCATGAACAAGAAACAACTCATTGGTCGGGAACGGGAAGCACGGCTTCTCGACGACATTTGCACTTCGGGAAAGGCGGAGTTTGTGGCCGTCTATGGCCGTCGCCGCGTCGGGAAAACATTCTTGATTGACAGTTATTTCCAGCAGCAATACGATTTCTTCATGGCGGGAATGTACGAAGGCAACAAGAGCGAGCAATTGGGCAACTTCGCCCACCAACTTGCGCTGTATTCCAAAACAATACAGCCCGCGCCGCCCGACTGGATGGAGGCGTTTTTCCAGTTGCAAAGCTACCTGAAAACGCTCCTCAACAAGGACCGCATCGTCATCTTTATCGATGAATTGCCTTGGTTCGACATGCCTCGGTCGCGCTTCCTGAAAGCCTTCGAACTGTTTTGGAACAGTTGGGCCTCGAAGCAAGACAACTTGAAACTAATCGTTTGCGGCTCGTCCACCTCGTGGATGACCAACAAGCTGATTGGCAACCGAGGCGGCCTCCACAACCGCGTGACACGCCAAATCCGCCTACAGCCGTTCAACCTGCACGAAGTGGAGCTTTTCATGCAATCGCGGGGCTTCAACCTGCCTCGAAAACAAGTCGTGGAAACCTACATGGTGATGGGCGGCACACCTTATTATTTGGATATGATGCGCAAGTCGCAAAGTGTGGCACAAAACATTGACGCGCTGTTCTTTGCCCAAAACGCGCCTTTGCGGAACGAGTTCGACTTCCTTTTCAAGTCGCTGTTCAACGATTCCGAATTGTACAAGACTGTGGTTGAGGCACTTGCCACTAAAGGAAAGGGATTGACGCGACAGGAAATCATCGAAGCCGCCAACTTGACCGACAACGGCTACCTCTCGGAAGTGCTTGACAACCTGCAACGTTGCGACTTCATCCGCAGTTATCATGCCTTTGGCAAGAAGCAGCGCGATGTCCTTTACCAACTCACCGATTTGTATTCCCTGTTCTATCTCCGTTTCTTGAAAGACAATTTAGGACAGGACGAGCAGCATTGGAGCCATGCCTTGGACACGACTGCCACTTGGGAAGGCTATGCCTATGAGCAAGTTTGCCTGCATCATATTCCGCAGATTAAGAAGAAGTTAGGAATTAGCGGAATACAAACGGATGTCAGTTCGTGGTTTGCGAAGCCTTACACCGACAGCGACGGAACGCAATGGCCCGGCGGCCAAATCGACTTGCTGATCGACCGCAAGGACGGTGTCATCAACCTGTGCGAGATGAAGTTTTCAGACAAGGAATTTGTCATCACCAAAGACTACGACAAGGACCTCCGCGAGCGCATGGCCACCTTCCGCCACCACAGCAAGACGCGCAAAGCCTTGCACCAAACCCTCGTGACCACTTTCGGCGTGGCCCACAACGCCTACTGGAACAACATCCAAAACGAGGTGACGATGGACGACTTGTTTGAGGAGGCGTGACGGCGTATGGGATGCGGGTTTTTGTGTTTGAAAACCTCGCTTTCCGATGAAAACGGAAAAAAGTGTCCACGAAATGACAATTTTGTGCTTTCGTGGACATATTTTTGATATAAAAAGTGTCTACGAAAATGTCAATTACAGCTTTCATGGACACATTTTCACCGAATTACAAAACAAAAACTGCGTTTTCCTATAAAATTCAGCCTTAAAAAACTGCATTTTCCTATAAAAATCAACCTCTAAAAACTGCGTTTTCTTATAAATTTAGGGGTGAAAAAACTGCGTTTTCCGATGAAACGAGAAAAATAGCCTTCCCTTTTCATAAAAACCGTATCTTTGTCGGCTATCAGCATCTTAAATTTTAAATCTTGAATCTTTAAATCCCAAGAATATGAAATACAACCGAGTATTACTGAAACTCAGCGGCGAGGCCCTGATGGGCAGCCAACAATACGGCATCGACCCGCAACGACTGAACGACTACGCCGACGAAATCATCGAAGCGGCAAAGGCCGGTGTGCAAATCGGCATCGTCATCGGCGGCGGCAACATCTATCGCGGCCTACAAGGTGCCTCAAAAGGCATGGACCGCATCCAAGGCGACTATATGGGCATGCTCGCCACCGTCATCAACTCGATGGCCATGCAATCCACTTTGCAGAGCAAGGGACAGAAAGCCACGCTTTTGGCAGGCCTTTACATCGACCGCATCGCCGACACGATGAGCAGTGCCAAGGCCATCCGCTTGCTTGAGGAAGGCCACATCGTGGTGATGGGTGCCGGCACGGGCAATCCCTTCTTCACCACCGACACAGGCTCCGCCCTCCGCGCGGTTGAAATCAAGGCCGACATCATCCTGAAAGGCACCCGCGTGGACGGCATCTACACCGCCGACCCCGAAAAAGACCCCACCGCGACCAAGTTCGAGCACATCACCTACGACGAGGCCTACCAGCGCAACCTAAAAGTGATGGACATGACCGCCTTCACGATGTGCAAGGAAAACGACATGCCTATGTACGTCTTCGACATGAACACGCGAGGCAATCTTTTGAAGGTCTTGCGCGGCGAGAATATTGGAACATTAGTGACGAAGTAATTACAATTTGTAATAACCTCCCAAAATCCTGTCGAACCACTTGGGCGGCAGGATTTTTTTTAGGGTTACCGAAAGCCTTTGCTCCAACGAAGCGACCACATAGCCGTTTCGCGGATTTGTTTTTGCAATGATTTTGCTGATTATCTGGGCCAAAACGATGGGTTTCAAGCCGCCGTTTTCATCGTGTTCCACCTTTTCGATGGCGGTTTTGTAAATCGGATAGGCTTGCAGGGCGGCTTGGTTTTCGGCTTTCTTTCGGCTACCCGTGAAACCTGTGGCAAAATCGCCAGGGCGAAGAACCACCACTTTGATTCCCAACGCCTTGGTTTCCAATCTCAAAGCCTCGCAATAACCCTCGATGGCAAACTTGCTGGCGGAATAGAAGCCTTGGAAAGGCAGTCCCATCAGGCCGCCAATGCTACTCAAAGCGATGATTTTCCCGCTGCCTTGCTTGCGCATATAAGGCAAAACGGCATCCACACAATGCACCAAACCCATGAAGTTGGTGTCCATCTGCAAACGGATTTCCTCCTCGGTGGCAAATTCCAAGGGCCCGCCAATGCCCATGCCAGCATTGTTGACCAAAACATCAATACGGCCTTCTTTCTCAACGACTTGTGACACTGCTTTTGCAACGGCTTCCTTGTCGCGGACATCCAATTGGAGATAATGCACCTTGGGCAAAGACACCATCGAGCGACGAACCGTGCCATAAACGGTATGGCCTTCCTGCGACAACAAACGCGCTGTTTCGAGGCCGAAACCAGATGATATTCCGGTAATGAAAACAATCATCTTCAGATGACTCCCACTTCCTTGAAGGCCTTCGTGATCTTCTCGACGGCAATATCAACCTGCTCGAAGGTATGAGTGGCCATGAGGGCAAAACGAATCAGGACATCGTTTTCGGGTACGGCGGGCGCAATGACCGGGGTGACGAACACGCCATCCTCCAAAAGCCTGTTGCACAACCAGAAAGCCTTCTCCGAACTGCGCACAAACAAAGGAATAATCGGAGTTTCGCTATTTCCCGTGTCGAAGCCTCTGTCTTGGAACTGCTTGCGGGCGTAGTTGCTCAAATCCCAAAGATGCTGGATGCGTTCAGGCTCACTGAGCATAATGTCAATGGCTTTGCTCACTGAAGCCACATTCGCGGGCGGCATACTCGCGCTGAAAATCAGGGAACGGGCATTGTGTTTCAGGTAGTTGATGGTGTCGAAGTCGGAGGCGATGAAACCACCCAACGAGCCAAACGACTTGCTGAAAGTGCCCATAATCAAATCAACCTTGTCGGTGAGGCCGAAATGGTCTGCGGTGCCGCGACCCTGATGGCCGAGAACACCCAGCGCGTGGGCATCGTCAACCATGATGTCGGCATTATATTGTTCGGCCAATTCCACCATTCTCGGCAACGGAACAATGTCGCCTTCCATCGAGAAGATGCCGTCGGTGACAATCAGTTTGACCGCCTCGGGGTTGCAAAGTTTCAACTTGGCCTCAAGGTTGTCCATGTCGTTGTGGTTGAATTTCCACACCTTGCCAAACGAAAGGCGGCTACCCTCGATGATGGAAGCATGGTCGAGGCTGTCCAAAAGCAGGTAGTCGTTGCGGCCACAAAGTGCCGAAACCACACCCAAATTAACTTGGAAACCCGTGCTGAAGCACACGGCCTGTTCCTTGCCCACCAACTTGGCCAGTTTCTCCTCCAATGCCACATGGATGTCGAGCGTGCCGTTGAGGAAACGCGAACCCGAACAACTGGTTCCGTACTTCTTGATGGCTTCGATTGCGGCTTCCTTCAGGCGCGGGTCGTTGGACAAGCCAAGATAACTGTTGGAGCCAAACATCAGCACATCCCTGCCATCGATTTTCACCACGGTGCTTTGCTCGGATTCGATGGGTTTGTAGTAAGGATAAATGCCCTTTGCTTGTGCTTCTTGCGGTGCCCTATATCGTGCGCAGGACTTTCGTAACAAATTGGTTTTCATAGTATTTCGTCGTCAAATTTTCTTCAAATATGTTCTTGCCCTCTTGGTCAGGTCGTGTTCCAGATAGCGCCAAAGGTTTTGCACACTCGTATTGTCCTCCAGTTCGCGCGTCGACTCGATGAACCTGATGCCGTTTTTCGTGATGCCTTTCGCAAACTTGTCGAAAATCATGGCATTCACGCCTTTGTTCTTGTATTTCTCGTCGATGGCGATGAGCAACAAATCAATAGTGTCGTTTTGCTTCAAGGCCTTCAGCATGTGAATCCAACCAAAAGGAAAAATGGAGCCTTTGGCCCTCATCATGGCTTTGGAGAGCGAAGGCAAAGCCACGCCAAAACCCACCACCTGCTCGTCGGCATCGAGGATGATGGATACATAATCAACGTTGATGTTGCCCAAAAACTGCTTCTTGAGGTCTTCGCACTGGCCTTCGGAAAGTTCCGAAAAACCGTGCAAGTTGGCATAGGCGGCATTGAGGCATTGGAACAGGCCGTCAAGATAAGGTTCCACTTCGGAACGGTTGCGGAAAGGCGCCTGATGAAGGTTGTTCTTGATGGACACCAACTCGGCCATGCGGGCGTAGCGCTCGGGAATGACTTCCGGCACCTTAATAAGATATTCCACATAATCCGTGTCTTTCGCATAACCCAAGTCGGTGAGATGTGCCTCGTAATACGGCGCGTTGTATTTGCCATAAGCGGTAGGAATCTTGTCGAAACCTTCCACCAACACGCCAGCCGAATCAAATTCAAGGAAGCCCATCGGACCACAGATGAGATTCAAGCCATTTTTTCGGGCGTATTGTTCAACGGTCTGCATCAAGGCTTTTGAAACCTCCTTGTCGTCAATGAAGTCAATCCAGCCGAAACGGCAGGCTTTCTCGCCCGTCTTTTCGTTGTAGCGGCGATTGATGATGCCGGCCACGCGCCCAACCACCTCACCTTTCTCGTTGTAGGCCAGCCAATACTTGGCCTCACACACCTCAAAAGCGTGGTTTTTCTCAGGAGTAAGGGTGTCCCTGTCCATTGATTCAATCTGCGGAACATAATAGGGATTCCCTTTATACAGCACATTCGGGAAATGCACGAATGTCTTCAATTCCTTCTTTGTGGTAACTTCTTTTATCTGAATCATCGTGCAAAAATAGGATTTTATGAAATTCGACGGCTCAAAAAACTGAAATTTGTGGCAATCAGATGCCGTTTGAGGTCAAAATTGCGGAATTATCCCTAATTTTGCACCCTTGAATCCAAGACTATGAGGAAACACCATTTGCGAAAACCGCACAATACACCCAACCGCCAGTTGGACTACATTCTGATAGCCGTCATCGTCTTTGTGGCGGCGGTGCTGAGGCTATGGAAACTCGGCCAAGTGCCCTTCATGCACGATGAATTTAGCGCCTTGCTGCGCACCCGCTTCGACAACTTCCATGACTTCATCCAGCAAGGCATCATGCCCGACAGTCACCCGATTGGAGTGGAACTGTTCCTTTGGCTATGGGTGCGCATTTTCGGTTGGAGCGAGTTTTGGGTCAAGTTGCCCTTCGCGCTGATGGGCATCGGCTCAGTATACCTTATTTATTTAATTGGGCGGCAGTGGTTCAACCGAACAGTGGGATTGTTTTCGGCAGCGTTCTTTGCCGTCAGCCAATTCACTGTGTTCTATAGCCAGTTGGCGCGGCCTTATTCGGCAGGATTGTTTTTTGTTTTGCTGATGGCTTGGTTTTGGCATAAGGTGGTTTTCGGGACTAAAACAACGACAAAGGATTATGTCGGCTTCGCGCTTTCGGCTTGGGCCTGCTCGCTGATACAATATTTCTCCATCGCCCAAGCGGGACTGATTTTCCTCACAGGCTTGTTTTTCCTACCGAAAGAACGCCGCAAAGCATACTGGCTCAGTGGTTTAGGTGCGGTAGTCTTGTTCGCCCCTACCTTACCCATTTTCTGGCAACAACTCTTTGTCAGCGGCAGCATCGGTGGGTGGCTGAGTGCGCCCCAAGCCACTTTCCTCACCGATTTCATCCAATACACGATGAACTACTCTTCGCTGTTCATGTTTGCCGTGGGCATCATCATTTTGTTGCCCCTCCTCCTCGGCAGGCGCAGCAAACGGAGAACTCCCTTGCGCTGGGCGGGCATCGCATGGTTCGCCATCATCTTTGGCATCGCTTTTGCCTACTCGCTGCTTCGCGAGCCTATCATCCAGCATAGCACGCTGATTTTCAGTTATCCGTTTCTTATCATCGTAGCGTTTTCGCTGTTCAAGAGCCGCACTTTGTCGCCGTGGCAAAACGCTTTGGTGGTGGCTGTCATCCTGTTTGCCGGCATCACCTCATTAATAATGGAACGCCGCCACTACGACCTGATGTATCATCAAGGCTTTGACCAAATTGCCGCTGAAATTCAGAAAGATAAAGAAAAATTCGGCGACCAAATCCAGTTTGCCACGCGTACAGAAATCGGTGAGTCGGCTGAATTCTACCAAAGCCAAACCGATGTGGAAAACCGAATCGTTTTCAACCGCTACAGCAACCTCGGCGAGTTCAACGACTGGCTGGGCGAACACAGGGAAACACCCATGCTCGGCTTCGGCTGGACGGATTACATCGACCCGACTTGGGAAACCACCGCTGTGGGCAATTATCCGTATTTGATAGAGAAAAAAGACTGGTTTACATCGCGTTACCTCACCTTGAGCAAGAATCCTCTGCCTGAAAGCCTATATCTACTCCATACTTTGGATACGACACCTTATCCTTTTGCGAAAGGCCAGGAATGGGGACAGGTATTCACCTTGTGCTGCGATTCGCTGCCCGAGGATGTTGAGGCTTTGGGCATTATGGCTCACATCCACAACGACAGCACCATCAGCAATTGCATGGTTGTCATTGAGATACACGATTCCGAAACAGATTCCCTCATCCTTTGGCACAGTTCCTTGTCTGATGATGGCCATTTCGCGTCTGGCGACAACGTCATCGCCGATGCCATCATCTTCGACAACGGCCTTTCGCCAAAAGGCAAAACCGTCAAGACCTACCTTTGGAACCAAGGCATGAGTCCCTTGGTTTTGAGCCGATTGAGTTATTACACCACAAAGAAAAGCCGCATTTTGACGGGACTTTATGAGCCGTTGAATTGAAAATTAGTAAGATTTTTGAACGGAAAAGATAAAATTTTTATTTTTGCACCCAAAATCTAAAAACTATGACTGAAGATTCTCAATTTGTATTAGACGAGGCCACTGAAAGCATGGACAACACCATCAAGCACTTGGAGCATGAATTTCAGGGCATTAGGGCAGGAAAAGCCAGTCCAGCCATGCTGAACGGCGTTATGGTTGAATACTACGGCACGACGGTGCCCATCGAGCAGACCGCCAACATAGGCTGCACCGATGCCCGCATGATTGTGGTGCAACCCTTCGACAAGAGCGCACTGAACAACATCGCCAAGGCTATCATGAATGCCAACTTGGGTTTCAACCCCATCAACAACGGCGAAATCCTCCGCATCAGCGTACCCGCCTTGACCGAGGAACGCCGCCGCGAACTGGTGAAGCGCACCAAGAACGCCGCCGAGGAAGCCAAGGTCGGCATCCGTGGCATCCGCCGCAACGCCAACGACGATGCCAAGAAACTCGAAAAAGACGTGATTTCCGAGGACGAGTCGAAACTCTTACAGGAAGAGATTCAAAAACTTACGGACAAGTACATCAAGAAGATTGACGACCTCACGGAATTGAAGTCTAAGGATATTCTCACGGTATAATTATTTTCACGCTAAAGTTATTTCACGCAGAATCTATTAGGATGCACGCAGAATCCGCTGAAATCGAAGAATCTATTAGACGCAAAATTTGCGTCGCATCGCGATTCATATAATTCAGCGGATTCTGCGTGCAAATAAATCACAACACATTCTCAATCGCCATTTCAAACAACTGACCAAGCGTCAGGCCGAAGCATCGTGCCTGCGCGGGGATGATGCTGGCTTCCGACATGCCCGGGACAATGTTCGCCTCGATGAAAAACACGCCCTCGTCGCTGACGATGTAGTCCATGCGGACAAAGCCTTTGCACTCTAACTTTTCATACAGCATCGCCGTCGTTCCTTTGATTTCGGTTGCGATGGCTTCATCCACTTGGGCGGGGGTGATTTCGTCGCATTTGCCAGCGGTGTATTTGGCCTCGTAGTCGAAAAACTCGTTCTTGCTGCAAATCTCGGTCAGCGGGAACACCATCATCTTGCCTTTGAAATTCATTGCGCCACAGCCAAATTCGCGTCCATTGACGAACTTTTCGCACATCACCTGACGGCCAGCCGCCCTTGCAGTAAATATCGCAGGAACAAGTTCTTCCGCTGTTTTCACCTTGGTCACGCCCACGCTGGAGCCATTGCAAGTTGGCTTGACGAACAGCGGCAGTCCCAACTGATTGATGATTTCGTCGACATTGTATTTCTCGCCTTCGTTAATCAAGATGGAAGGCGCCACCTTCACGCCGTAGGAAGTCACCACGCGCTTGCAAAAATCCTTGTGGAACGTGAGGGCGCAAGTGGTCAAAGGGGAAGAGGTGCATGGAATTCCCAACAAATCCAAATAACCCGACAGTGGCCCGTTTTCACCCGGGTCGCCGTGTACCGCATTGAAAGCCACATCGAATTTCGTCCTATGTCCGCCAACTGAAATGGAAAAATCATTCTTGTCAACGTCAATCCGCGTACCATCTTTCAGTAGTCCGTACCATCCCTTTTTCGACACCACAATGATCTTAGAATTATACAGTTCAGGGTTCAGGTTTTGCTTCACCACCTGAGCGCTTTTGACGGAAATTTCAAACTCACCCGAATCTCCGCCACAAATAATTGCCACGTTTTTCATATTTTTTGTAATTTTGTCGGTTTAAACTTCATAACAATAAAACACCCGAAATCGAGTTGTAAAAACACGGCTAAATTAGTAAATTATGGGACGCCTTCACTTTTTCAAGGAAAAGAAATTTTACGTCAACCTGCTCATCATACTGCTGTTATGCATTGTCTTGCTATGGCTAACATTCAGGATATTAGATAAATACACCCGCCATGATGAGGTATTTTCCATGCCTGATTTTGTGGGTCAGGACTTCCGTCAGGTGAAGCACGACTACTCGAAAGACTTCAATTTCATCCTCATCGACAGCGTTTATCCCAAGGGGCAACAGCCCGGCAGCATCTATCAGCAAGACCCTTTGCCCGGCTCGAAAATCAAGAAAGGCCGCAATGTTTACGCCATCATCGTGGCTGAAACACCCGAAAAAACCGTCATGCCCAATCTGAAAGGCATCTCCCTTCGCGAGGCCATCGGCAGGCTCGAATCGAGTGGCTTAAGCGTTGATTATCTTGATTATGTGGATTATTCCTACAAGAACAACATCGTCAACCAATATTACAAAGGACAGCCCATCATGGAAGGCACCGAATTGGTGAAAGGCAGCAAAATCATGCTCCGCGTCGGCATCGGCAACGACAAGAGCCCAATTAAGGTGCCCAACCTCATTGGGAAACCCGCAGAAGACACCAAACGGCTGCTCAATTTGGCCGGACTCAACCTTGGCGAAGAAGTGTACGAGGACAGCGACAGCCTCCAATATATGCGCGTCAGGCTGATGAGTCCTGGCCCAAGTTCAGGCTCGGTCAAAATCGGCACCTTTGTTGATGTTTGGTACCATTCAAGCAAGACCTTGGATTTTGAAAAGAACATGAAGGAACTGCTGCACGAGGATTCCTTGAAAAATGTACCGCAAACGATTGTTATTGACACACTTACAGAAACAATTGATACCACCAACTATGGATATGAAGACGAATTTTAAGGCTTTCGCCTTGGCTATGGCTCTCGGTTTTTTCGCCAACCAAGCCACGGCGCAAGAGATATTGACCAACTTCAGGACCACGACAGAGCAAGCCCCCGCAAGAAGAGGCGTTGCCGAGGCGCGTTTCCTCCCCTTTTTCGACGATTTCAGCCATTGCGGACTCTATCCCGACTCGACGAAATGGACCGACAATAATGTGCTGGTGAATGACGGTTTCCCGCTCAGTCCGCCCAACCGCAACGGTGCCACTTTTGATGTTTTGGATGCCAACGGGAAGGTTTACAACTACGCCATCAGCAATGCTTTTGTGGCGGAATACCTGACTTCCGTAAGGATTCGTTTGGACTCCATCATGGAGCCTGAGCCGCATGCCCTCTCCCCTGCCGATTCGGTCTATCTGAGTTTCTACTATCAGCCACAAGGCAACGGAAATCCGCCCGAAACACAAGATTCGTTGGTGCTGCAATTCGGCACCACCACCGAACATCAGGAGTTCGTATTCCTTGATTACCAAAACTATAGCATTGCCGACATCTTTGCCGAAATGCAGGTCGACACGCTGTTTCCGGGCGACACGGTTTGGGCCTCGGTAGGTTGCCAATCAGGAATGTACACCATCGTCACCGACACGCTGACACCCCTCACTGAAGGCGAAATTTCCGTACCTTGCGATTCGGTTTTCATCACCGTAGCCGACACCACTTGGTACCACATCTGGAGCGTGCCCGGCCAACGGTTGGACAGTTTCATGGTGCAAAACAACGGCCAGTTTTTCAGGCAGGTGATGATACCCATTCACGACGTGAAGTTCTTTCAGGACAACTTCTATTTCCGCTTCTACAACTACGCGAGCATCGTCAACTCGTCGCTGCCCAGCAACCGAAGCAACGAGGACAACTGGAACATCGATTTCGTCTACCTGAACATCAACCGCAGCATTGACGACACCGACTATCCCATGCTGACCTTCTCGGGGCAACGGCCTTCGTTCTTCAACCGCTATCAGGCCATCCCCTACCGCCAATACCGCGCCAATCCCAATTCCGTCATCCGCGAAAACCTTGAAATCGACATCGCCAACCTCGACGGCATCGACCATGAGCTACTTTATTATTATAAGGTGCAACAAATCGGTGGCGGCCAGCATTATCAGCGTGTTTTGGAGCCAGTCACCATTCTTCCCTACAAGGCCAACGGCTACCTACTTTGCCCCGGATATGGCGAATCGCCGGCCTGCCCGTATGTGGGCGAGTTGTTTGCGCTCAACATGTGGCAAGACTCAGTTTCCTACCAAATCAGCCATTACGTTTACGATTCAACAGCCAATCCGCCTTTGGCCGACTCGATGATTTACCGTGTGGGAATGTACAATTACTACGCTTACGACGATGGTATTCCTGAGTTGGGCTTCGGTGTGAGGCCTGCCGGTGGCAAGTTCGCCGTGCGCTTCGATTTGGCCGAATACGACACCATCCAAGGCGTGCAACTGCTTTTCAACCAAACACTTAACAACGCCAACGACAAGTATTTCGACATCGTGATTTGGAGGGACGAAAACGGCAAGCCCGGCGAGGAAATCTACCGTTTACAAAACCAGCATCCGCAATGGCATGAGCAGCCCTATCGGTTCTACTACTATAAATTCGACCGAAACGTGATACACTCCGGCGCGTTCTACATCGGCATCGAGCAACGCAACGACGCCCTCATCAACATCGGTTTGGACACCTCCACCGACAACATCCAATACAACTTCATCAACACCAACGGCTCGTGGCAACCAAGCAGCAAGCATGGTTCGCTGATGATTCGCCCCGTGGTAGGCGCTTCGTATTACATTGGTGTGGAAGAGAACGGCCCTTCGACAGGCTCAGGAGCCTTTGTGGTCTATCCCAACCCGGCCAGCAACACGTTGCATTTGGAAGGCGATTTCGGGAACGGACAAGTGAGCATTTTCGACCTCACGGGAAGAAAGGTGTATCAAGGTGATTATCAGCATGAAATATCGGTTGGCAACCTCAACAACGGCATGTATTTCCTGAACATCATCACCGAGGAAGGCCAAGTCATCAACCAAAAATTCATCATCGAGAAATGAACGACGACCTTATTGAAATGAACGAAGAACTCGTTGAGGAAAACGACGAACTCACCGAATTGGACGATGAACTCATCGAGGAAAACGACGATTTCATCGAAACTTCAGAAACCACCAATGAAAACGGCGAACTGTTTGAGCACATGCGTATTACCGTCGATGGCGGTCAGGACATGGTGCGCATCGACACGTTTTTGACTTCACGCATCCATAGCATTTCGCGCAATCGCATACAAAACGCGGCCAAGGCGGGCAATATTTTGGTGAACGACAAACCCGTGAAGTCGAATTACAAAGTGAAGCCTAACGATGTGATTTCCATTGTGTTCAGTTATCCGCCCCGCGAAACCGACATCAAGCCAGAGCCTATCCCGTTGAACATCGTTTATGAAGACGACGACCTCATTGTCATCAACAAACAGGCGGGCTTGGTGGTACACCCGGCCCACGGCAACTTCACCGGCACTTTGCTGCACGGATTGGCCTACCATTTTGAGCAGACGCAACAAAACATCGAAAACCGCATCGGCTATCTCGTACACCGTATCGACAAGGACACCACCGGCCTGATGGTTGTCACCAAGAACGAAACCGCGCAAGCCACACTCGCCAAACAGTTTTTCGACCACACCATCCACCGTCGCTATTATGCCTTGGTTTGGGGCGATTTTGACGAAGACGAAGGCACCATTGTGGGCAACATCGGGCGCAGCCAGAGCAACCGTCGCCGCATGACCGTTTATCCCTTCGGCGAGCAGGGCAAGGAAGCCATCACGCATTGGAAAGTATTGGAACGCTTTGGTTACGTGACACTTAACGAATACCGATTGGAAACAGGTCGTACCCACCAGATCCGCGCCCATTCGCAATTCATCGGACACCCGCTTTTCAACGATGCCCTGTATGGCGGCGATGTCATCCTGAAAGGCACCACCTTCACCAAATACAAGCAGTTCATCGACAACTGCTTCAAAATCATGCCGCGCCATGCCCTTCACGCCAAGGAATTGGGCTTCGTGCATCCCACCACTGGCGAGCAAATGATGTTCACCTCCGAACTCCCCGACGACATGACTCAGGTGTTGGAGAAATGGAGAACCTATCTGAAAGCGAGGAATTTGTTTGAGGAATAAAACTACCTGTTTCTCCCTGGCAAAGCATCAATAAGTTTTTGTGTATAAGCATTTTGCGGATGTTCGAATAAGGCATCCGCTTCGTTTATCTCTACGGGTTTTCCATTGTACATCACCACGACGCGGTCGCTCATAAAGCGCACCACGCTGAGGTCGTGGGAGATGAAAATGTAGGTGAGGTGGCGTTCTTCTTTCAGACGGTTGAGCAAATTCAAGACTTGCGCCTGCACCGAAACATCCAAGGCCGAAACGGATTCGTCACAAATCACCAAACGGGGATTCACCGCCAATGCACGGGCGATGCAGATGCGCTGGCGTTGGCCACCTGAGAACTCGTGCGGATAGCGGTCGTAATGCGCGGCTTGAAGGCCAACTTGTTCTAATAAGTCACAAACCAAAGCGCGACATTTTTTCTTATCTCTTTCAATGTCATGCACTTGCAAGGGTTCGGCGATGGCTTCGCCAATGGTGATGCGAGGATTGAGGGAAGAGTAAGGGTCTTGAAACACAATTTGCGCCTGTTTGCGGAAATTGCGCAAATCCTTGCCTTTCAGAGAGGTAACATCAATGCCGTCAAACCAGACTTTGCCGCCCGTAGGTTCTGCCAAGCGCAAAATGGAGCGGCCCAAAGTGGTCTTGCCGCAGCCCGACTCGCCCACCAAACCAAGTGTTTCGCCTTCGTAAACCTCTAAACTCACATCATCAACGGCCTTCACATAATCATAAACGCGGCTGAAAACACCCTTGCGCAAAGGATACCAAGTTTTCAGGCCTTCCACTTTCAGGAGCGGCGGCTGGCTGTAAAGTTGCTTGAGGTGGTTTTGCCTTTCCTCAGCGGTGATTTGCAAGTCGTTCAGAATTTGTTGTTTGCCGCCTTGCCATTGTCCGTCCAAAAACTCCTTTACGATGGGCAGGCGTTTCAGCCTTATGTCCATCGGGGGGCGGCAGGCCAAAAGTCCTTGCGTGTAGGGGTGTTTCGGATGATGGAGGATTTCTTGCACCGTGCCACGCTCAAGGATTTCGCCGTCGTGCATCACGGCCACATCGTCCGCGATTTCGGCCACCACGCCAAGGTCGTGGGTGATGAAAATCATGCCCATGCCCGTTTCGGCCTGCAACTTGCGGAGCAGTTTGAGGATTTCGAGTTGCACCGTCACATCCAAGGCGGTCGTCGGCTCGTCGGCGATAAGGAGTTTGGGATTGCAGGCAATGGCCATCGCAATCATCACGCGCTGTTTTTGTCCGCCCGAAAGTTCGTGCGGGTAACTGTCGTAAATGGCTTCGGGTCGGGGAAGCATCACTTGTTTGAATAGGCTGATGACACGTTTTTTGGCTTCAGCCCTTCGTTCCCTGAGCCTGTCGAAGGGACGAAGGGCCGACTCTTCATGCTGCAAAATCATCTCACTAACCTGATAACCACATTTATACACGGGATTCAGCGAAGTCATTGGCTCTTGGAAAATCATCGAAATGCGCTTGCCACGCACCTCGGCCATTTGACTCTCGGTGAAGTCCTTGATTTCTTCGCCTTCTATTTGGATGCTATCGGCCTCGATGCGGCTCAGCTTTTCGTTTAGCAGACGCATCACGGCCAACGAACTCACAGACTTGCCCGAACCCGACTCGCCGACCAATCCTAATGTCTTGCCAGCCAGCACGTCCAAATCAATCCCGTGGACGGCTTCGGCCCATTTCCCGTCGCGGGAAAAGGACACTTTCAGGTTGCGTACTATTAACAAAGGTGTGGGCATCGTTGCTAATTTGTTGCAAAAGTATTGAATTTTTGTCTACTTTTGTGGAAAATTTCGCGTTATGAAAAAGACCTTTTTACTTGGGCTCGCCCTGCTGCCTTGCATGGCTTGGGCGCAATTCGACCAGTATTTCACCGAATCTTCCCTCCGCGTCGACTATTGCCTGACGGGTAACAGCACCGTTACTTCATTCTCCCTCAAAGAGTTAATCCATGAGCCGTATTGGAGTGGCTCAAAAACCAACCTCATTGACACGTTGGAGTTTGGCAATTATATCGTCAAGGTGTTTGAGGCGGGAACAGACAAGTTATTGTTTTCCAAGGGCTACCAAAACCTCTACGGCGAATGGCAGACCACTGACGAGGCCAAGCAAGTCACCAAGACCTTTGAGGAATCGGTCATCGTGCCATTCCCGAAAGTGAAGATAGACATTGCCTTGTTCCGAAAGACTTGGGAGGGCGAACTCGTTGAGGGGATGCGCCTTACCGTCAACCCCGATGACTATTTCATCCGCAACTATGACAACCTCAACCTGCCCGTCTACGCGGCATGGATTGGCAACAGGGACATCACTAAAGCCGTTGACATTGTGATACTTCCCGAAGGCTACACGCAGGCCGAGATGGGCAAGTTCATCAAGGATTGCGACTTCTTCGTGAAAAGTTTGTTCAATTACGAGCCTTACGACCGCTATCGCGAGAGTTTCAACGTGCGTGGTGTGATGGTGCCTTCCGAGGAATCGGGCTGCACCATGCCGGGCGACAAGATTTACAAAAACACGGCCATGCGCTTCAGTTTCTGGACCTTCGACTCAGAACGCTATTGCATGAGCACAGACAACCGCGACATCCGCGACCTTGCCGGACAAGTGCCTTACGACCAGATTTATATCCTCGTCAACACCGAGAAATACGGCGGTGGCGGCATTTACAACTTCTATTGCTCCAGCGCGAGCAGCAACGGATTCTCAAGTGATGTCATCATCCACGAGTTCGGGCATGGGTTTGCGGGTCTGGCCGATGAATATTACAACGACGACACTTACGGCGACATGTACAATAACGATCTTGAGCCTTGGGAGCCCAACCTGACCACCCTCGTCAACTTTGACATAAAGTGGAAGGACATGATGGACAAGAAAACGCCCGTGCCAACGCCCCGCGAGAAGAAATACGAACAGACAATAGGCGTCTTCGAAGGTGGCGGCTACGAGGCCGAAGGCGTTTACAGCCCCCACATGGACTGCCTGATGAAGACCTTCAACGGCCACGATTTCTGCCCCGTCTGCCAACGCGCCATCGAACGGATGATACTGTATTATTCAAAATAACTATAAACCAGTGCGGCTGCCCCAATGTGACAGCCCTACAACTCAAATCTTAAAACTCTAAACTAAAAACAACTCTAAACTCTAAACTCTCAACTTTTAACTTAAAAATGAACTACTTAGACATCATCATAGCCATCGTCCTCTTCCTCTTCGGTTTCAAAGGCTACCGCAAGGGCCTGATTATCGAGGTGGTCACGCTGTTGGCTTTTGGTGTGGGCATTTACGGTGCCATGCACTTCTCCGACTTCACGGCGGCGCACCTGCAAGAGGTGATGGAAATCAATCCGAAATATCTGAATACCATTGCTTTTGTACTGACATTCATCCTCTTGGTGATAGTCGTCAACCTTATCGGTAGGGCAATGACCAACATCATCAAGGCCATGAATCTGTCTTTTTTCAACAAATTGTGCGGTTTTGTCTTTGGCGTGGCCAAAGGTGTGCTGTTGTGCAGCATTTTGCTCTTGGTACTCAACAATTTCCAACTCATCGGCATATTGAAGCACGAAGTGCGCGAGCAGTCTAAACTTTATCCATACATTGAGGAAACGGTGCCTTATGTCTATCGCGGCTTCGACTTGGTGAGGGATTATGCCAAGGAGGTGCTGCCTGAGAAAGAGGATGGAAAATCTGAAAAAATCCCCAATGAAAACACACCTATAATATAATAAGGGGAATCATCGTTCAATCTTCCAGTCGGAAAGGGTCTTGGTCTCTTGCGAGAAAGCGATACCTATTTTAATAACAGGCTTGCCCTCGGCCTCGTAGGGGATGGAGTAGTCCTTCGAGTTGATCTGGTCGAGAGCCTCTTGCGCCGTGCCGCGCATCTTCAGCTCTATCACATAGACTGCGTCGCGCATGAACACTACGAGGTCGGTGCGGCCCCGCGCCACCTTCACCTGCGTGAACGTGCGGCAATTAATCATGGAGAAGACCACGTATGTCAGCACCTCGTAGTAGGCCTCGTACCTGGCGATGTCGTCCAATTCCTTCGCGCCAAATTCCAAATAGGGAATCGAAGCGAAGAACGATTGCATGGCTTTCAAGGCACCTTCGATGTCGTGACGGTATAGGCAGGCATAAAAATCGCCAGCAAATCCCCGTGAATCGGTGTTGCCGAGGTTCATCATGCGTGCCATGAAGTTTTCCATGAAACCAACCTTCACCTCGGCATTGGGGAAGTCGAGGGTGTATTTGTTGCTCAAGAAGTCGTAGCCCTTGATGGTGAGGTAGCCCGCCTGATAGAGCAAGGGCAGAGCCGAGGTCATGCCCTCGGTGGGCACGTCGAACTGGGTGGAGGGAACCTGAAGTTGCTCCAGTTCCAGCAAGTTCGTGTCGAAACGTTTCATCGTCTCGAAAAGGAAGGTGGGTGTTCCGCTGCCGAACCAATAGTTGTCCACGTCACGGTTCATAAAGGCGTACATCAAACTGAAGGGGTTGTATATGTCGGGCGAACTCTTCCCGAAATGATAGCCGTCGTATTGCAGTTTCAGTATGCCTATCATTTCCTCTTTTGCGCGATGGTATTCGTCGGCAAGCATTTGTATGTCTTGGTCGAAGATATTCAACAGCTCTTCAGTAGTGATGCCGCAGAGTGCAGAGTATTGTGGCATCATGGAGATATTGCGGAGGTTGTTCAGGGTGGAGAAGATGCTGAGCTGTGAGAACTTGGTGATGCCCGTGATGAACACGAACTGCTCGTCCTTGTCGCACACTTTCACCATCTGGTAGAACTCCTGCATGATGCGGCGCACCTGCTCCAACTCTTCGGGTTTGTGCAGATAATCCAACAAGGGTGCATCGTATTCGTCCAAAATGACCACGGTCTTCAGACCCATGTCTTCATGTAGGCCTTGGATGAGTTCCTTGAACCTTGTGCCGGGCGAGCCTTCTGATTTCTGCCTCTTGTATTTCCTTTCGTGATAGTTCAGTTGGCTGTGCAGTTCCTCAATGATTTGTCCGATTTCGTATTTGTTCTTGCACGCGCTCATGTCGAAATGCAACACGGGATATTGTTTCCAGTCCTTTTCCAACTCGGCGATGGACAAACCCTCGAACAAGTCCTTCCGTCCCTCGAAGTAATACTTCAAGGTGCTGCAAAGCAAGCTCTTGCCGAACCTGCGCGGGCGGCTGAGGAAGACGAATTTCGATTCTTTTGTCAGTTTGTAGACAAGGTCGGTCTTGTCCACATAGATGCGCCCGTCTTGTCTGACGCTTTCAAAATCGGCGATGCCGGCGGTGTAGAGTCTCATGGGTAGCATGGCGATTCAATTGTTTTCGCTTGCAAAATTAACATTTTTTGGGGCTTTTTCATTATTACAACAACACATCTTTCATTCTACCTCCATTTTTTCCTCTCGCTCCTTCCTTGCCTTCAAATAACATGCCCTGCATAGCGGCTCGTAACTCTCTGTTTCTCCGAGCACAACCAGTTTGTCGCCAGCGATGGTGCGGTGTGAATATTGAGCTTGGCCACCGCAACGCACGCAGATGGCATGTACCTTGGTAACGTCCTCGGCAATGGCCATGAGTTTAGGCATGGGGCCGAAAGGATTGCCCATAAAGTCCATGTCCAAGCCCGCAATGATGACGCGCACACCTTGGTTGGCCAGTTGCTGGCACACGTTAGGCAACTCATCGTCAAGGAATTGCGCCTCATCTATGCCCACAACATCCACGTCGTTGGCATAGAACAAAATCTCGCTCGCGCTCTCCACGGGGATGGAGTGCAAAGCTGTCGCGTTGTGCGACACCACGTCCTCCTCGCTGTAGCGCGTATCAACGCCCGGCTTGAAGATTTCCACCTTCAGTTTAGCAATTTTGGCGCGTTTCAGCCGACGAATCAGTTCTTCGGTCTTGCCCGAAAACATGGAACCGCAAATGACCTCAATCCATCCTTGCGACTTGTTGTGCGAATCTTTTTCGAGAAACATGTCAAGCGTTTTTAGATTATTTGTAATTTAGCCCCCTCATTGCGAGCAAAAATAAAGATAAATCCTATATGAACGACAAATTTGAGAACCAAAAAGAAAAATTGATTTCCATCAAGCACGAAATCAGTTTGTTATACCAACAAGTCAACTATCTTCTGAGGAACGAAAAACCTCTCGAACTGCTCGATTTGGATGTGTTGATGAACCGCACACACACCCTTTATGACCAACTTTGCGCCATCAATTTGGGCGAGGAACCCGACAATGACGACCTTCCTTTCGATGCCGATGCCCTTTCGGGGATTTTTGGCGGCATGATGCAGGAGGATGAAGCCACTCCAGAGGCTGCTCCCGCAGAGGAATCGCCGACAGAAGCGCAAGAGGAAATCACTACCGAAGAACTTTTCGGGATGCCGCAGGAGGAAACCCCAATTGAGGTGACAGAAGCCCCCGCTGAAGAAACTATTGGAGAAGTTGAGGAAACAGTTGCAGAAGTTCCAATGGAGCCTTTCGAAGAAACAATCGAGGAAATTACAGAGAAACCGGCTGAGGAAACGATTGAGGAAATTGCATTTGAACCTGTCGAGGAAACACCTACCGAAGAAAGGATGGAGGAAGTTTCAACGGAAACTGTCGAAGAAACAATTGAGGAAGTTACAACAGAACTTACCGTGGAAACACCTACCATGGAAACGGTTGAGGAAGTTCCAACGGAAACTGTCCAGGAAACGATCGAGGAAGTTACCGAGGAATACGCTGAGGAAACACCTATTGAAGATTTTACGCAAACGGTTGAAAACAAGGAAGTAACGCCAGACGAAAAGCCATCAGAACTGCCATTGGGCGACGAGTACGGCTTCTTCTTCCATTTCGAGAATGTTCCCGAACAAGAAGAGAAAGTTGAAGAACAGGTGGATGTGGAAGAGCCTGTTGCTGAGATGGTTGAACCTGCTGAAGACAAAGGTGAAGTGCGGTTTGAAACCGTGGAAAAAGACGGAAAGGTGATTCATTTCATGGAAGAGATTCCAGAGGAGGAGATTCCAGAGCGCGACCTTGTTCATGGTGACGACTTGATAAAGGACAATCCCTTGGAAATGCCAAAAATGGAAGTTGAAACCTTTGTGGATCAAGAACTTGAAAAGGAACGACAGACCTCTGAAACTATGATTGATTTCTTCAGTCAAGACGATACCGAGTTTGAGTTGTCGACACCAGAAACCTTGGGCGAGAAGATGATGCAAGAGGGTCATTCGCTGGCCGACAAGTTGCAGCAAAACCACGTCCGCGACCTGAAGTCAGTCATAGGAATCAACGACAAATTCCTGTTTGTCAACGAATTGTTTGGCGGAAGCATGGAAAAGTACAACAAGTCCATCGAGAACCTCAACGACCTGAAAACCCTGAACGGTGCAATGATTTACCTGAACGAGTTGAAGATTGAACTGCTGTGGAACAGCAGCAACGAGGCCTATAAGAAACTCAAGGACTTGGTTTCGCGCAAGTTTGAATCCTGACGGCCATGTCGAAACTCTACCTTGTACCTACGCCAATCGGCAATTTGGAGGACATCACCCTGCGTGCCATCCGCGTCTTGAAGGAGGTGGATGGCATCCTCGCTGAGGACACACGCACTTCGGGCAATTTGCTTAAATATCTCGAAATCAGCAAGCCCATGACGGCTTTCCACATCCGCAACGAGCATCTCGTGGTGGAACGCATCGCCGGCCGTATCGAGGCTGGCGAAACCTTGGCTTTGGTCACTGATGCTGGAACACCTGCCATCTCCGACCCAGGTTTTCTGCTTGTGCGCGAGTGCGTTAAGCGCAATATCGAGGTGGAATGTCTGCCCGGTCCTACAGCTTTCGTCCCAGCTTTGGTCAATTCGGGTTTGCCTGCCGAGAAATTCATTTTCGAGGGTTTTTTGCCCCATAAGAAAGGCCGCCAAACCAAGTTGAGAGAAGTGGCTGATTATCCTTACACGACCATCCTTTACGAGTCGCCATTCCGCCTGCTGAAGACCTTGGAACAATTGGCTGAGGTTTGCGGCACAGACCGAAAAGTTTGTGTATCAAGGGAATTGACGAAAATCCATGAGGAAAACGCCCGAGGCACTTTGGCCAAGGTGATGGAGCATTTCTCGAAAAAGGAAATAAAAGGAGAAATCGTCATTGTTCTTGAAGGTGCAACAACGATGACCAAAAAAAACACCTTGTCCGAAAATGACGATTTAGAGGATTAATATCGCTTATTTGCCAAGCAGCTTTTGCCAAAAGTTCTGCTTTTCGGCACTACGGTCTTTTGCAAGTTGCCGTTGGTAAGTCTCAAGACGCACAGATAGGCTATGTTTCACGCCCTCAGAAGTATAGGTGGCACCGCTCACGGCATCCACTTCCTTGCTCAGGGCTTCGTCCACGGTCAGTCCGTCCCATGCCTCGAAAAGGCCGCCACTCTCCACACGTTGCGCGAACCGGGGCGTTTCCTGATGTTCCAGCAAAACCACATCCTTGACGCGACCATTGGCATCGAGGGCAATTAATAAAGGTGTGGGACCGTTGAAACCCTTCACCGCATCGGAAAACGGCGAGGAGTACAATACCGTGCCCAATACATGACCCGAAGCGTCTTTCACTTCGTAAAATGCAGTATCAATGGGCTGAACTTCAGCGGCTTCAGCGAAATAGGGTTTCACTTCGGAGAGCGGGATTTCGGGTAACTTGACAGGAATGGGGCCACAACTGGCAAAGGTCATCGCGCCAGCAATCAGCAAACCGCCAACAAGATTTCTAAGGTCTTTCATTGTCTTGACTTGAATTTTGCCGCAAAATTAGGAAAAACTTTCCACTTTTCGGCTTCCCACTTCCAACTTTTGACTACCTTTGTGCCATCTTAATTCGATAAACCCAATAACCTTCAGATTATGTTAGTCATCGGTATTGCTGGCGGCTCGGGTTCCGGAAAAACCACCGTCGTAAAGGAACTGGTTAGACAATTGCCAGACAATTCAGTATCAGTCATTTCGCAAGATGCGTATTACTTCGACAACGGCGACAAGTCGCCCGAGGAGAAGAAGCAAATCAACTTCGACCACCCCGATGCCATCGAGTGGGACCTGCTCATCGACCATCTTGACCGCCTCAAGAAGGGCGAAACCATCCCCATGCCGATTTACACTTATGTCACTTGCGCCCGCTCGCAGGAAGTGATTTATGTGCATCCCACCGAGGTAATCATCGTGGAAGGCATCATGGTTTTGACCCAAGAAGAACTGCGCAAGCGCATGGATATCAAGGTGTTTGTCGATACCGACGGTGACGAGCGATTGATGCGCATCATCCGCCGCGACATCGCCGAGCGTGGGCGCACTTGGGAGGATGTGCTGCGCCACTACCAAACCTTTGTGAAACCCATGCACCAACAGTTCATCGAGCCAACCAAACGCACTGCCGACATCATCTTGCCACGCGGGTCAAGCCCCGTGGTGGTGGATATTTTGGCCTCGCGGATCCGGATGCATTTGGGGAAGTGACTGAAAACCAACAGAAAACAAGAAAGCCGAACGGATAGACTAACTGATCCAGAGTCAGTTGTGCTGCCATTACACCATTGGGCATCAAAATCGGCTGCAAAAATACGCTTTTTTTAAATGCTGCAAGAAAAAAAAGGGATTTTTTTCGGAAAAATTTCGCTTGACTCGTGCCATCTGATATAAGCGACTCAAAATCAATATTTATTGAACCTCGACCCCCAGTTGTACGACAGCATGAAAGTGAGATAGAACCATTTGTTTCGTTCCGCAGCCATGATGGCAACTCCCAAGGGAAAATACTCGGCTTTCACGTCAAGATTGATGGACTGCACCCGTGTTCGCGACTTGCCGACCTCGAAACTGAGTCCCAGCGAGGCGTGTGCGCCGGGAGAAAACTTGGTTTCGGAAAGGCCTGTGATGAACGGTGCTCTGCCGAGGATGTCGATGTCTGACTGGAAGGTCTGCTCGTCGATTCTCTCGATGTATCCGCCCGAAGAAGTGGGTTGGTAGGTGACCACATAGTAATAATAGGGCTTGAGCAAAGCCAACGATGCGCCAAATTCGTAGGTCCAGCGCGTTTCGATGCCCCCCCAATAAGGCTTGCCGAAAATGCGTCGACTTTCGCCATAGCCGAAACGCAACACATACGCATAGTTCTGTTTGCCGTAAACGAAGGGGCGCGTGTTGTATTGCGAGATGGTTATGGTCTTGATTTCCTTGGGCGAATGTAGCGAAACAGCTTCGGCAACCCAGTTCGTTGTCCGGTTGATGGTCTTGATTTTCCCGATGTTGAATCCTATCCCGAACCCTTGAGAATGGATGGCCACTTTGAAAGTGTTTTGGCGGGTGTAGACCAACCTTTCTTCAATGGGTTTGTCGTCATCACTTTGGATGTCAATGTTTTGTGCGGACAATAAAAAAGGGCACGCTCCCAAAAGCGTGAACATGAGGATGCGCAGCAAGGGTCGTTTGAGGGCAATCATGGCCATGCCTCCCAACACCTGTATTAATAGCGCGTTTCCTTGATGTACTTTTGCGATTCGCCGTAGGCGGGGCAACTCTTGCTCGACCCGCAGGAGGTCAGGATAATGCCTGAAACAAAGGCAATTAGCAGAGTGATGGCAAGTTTTTTCTTCATAGCTATGTAATTTGACTTGCAAAGTAACGGATTTTTTCGCGAATTATTACCATCTTTGCAGAAATTTTGTGGATATGGAAGTAAAGAAACCCAATATTGATGAAAGCTGGTATCAAGTGCTGCGACCTCAATTCGAGGCACCCTATTTCGCTGACCTGAAATCTTTTTTGGTGAGCGAGAAACGCCAATACGCCGTCTATCCTCCTGGACCGTTGATTTTCAACGCCTTCAACCTCACGCCTTTCGACAAGGTGAAGGTGGTGATTTTAGGTCAAGACCCGTATCACGGCCCTGGACAGGCGCATGGCCTTTCGTTTTCTGTGCCTGATGGTGTGCCGTTCCCACCCAGTTTGCAGAACATTTTCAAGGAATTGCATGACGACTTGGGTGTGCCTATGGCGCGGTCGGGCAACTTGGAGAAATGGGCGAGGGAAGGGGTGTTGCTCTTGAACGCTTCATTGACGGTAAGGGCTGGCCAAGCCGCCTCACACTCGCGCCATGGTTGGGAACAGTTCACCGACGCGGCCATCCGCGCCCTTTCGGAACGACGAGAGCACCTCGTGTTCATCCTTTGGGGCAACTACGCCATCGCCAAGCAGGCCTTGATTGACCCCTTCAAGCACTTGATTCTGAAGTCGGTACACCCATCGCCGTTGTCGGCAAGCAGAGGGTTTTTCGGTTGCCATCATTTCTCGCAAACGAACAATTATCTGATACAGAACGGAATAGAACCTATTGACTGGAGTTTATAAAAGAAACTACGGATTACGCGGATGAAACGGATTTTGACAAAGATTAAAGAACGCAAGCGTTCCATTTGTACAGATTCCTTCAGGCGTTAGCCAATCTGTAAAATAGGATGCCTGCATCCATGGAATTTTGGAAAGAATCTGTAAAATCCGTGAAATCCGTAGTTAATAAACTCAATCGTGAAATTTGAAAAACAAAAATGAAACAAATCGTCTTCGCCACCAACAACAAGAACAAACTGCGCGAAATGCGCGAAATCATGGAAGGCCTCTATGAGGTCATGAGCCTCGACGACATCGGCTGCCACGAGGAAATCATCGAGGACGCCGACACCATCGAAGGCAACGCCAAAATCAAGGCGGACTTTGTCACGAACCGCTACCACATCGACTGTTTCGCCGACGACACAGGCCTTGAAGTGGAGGCTTTGAACGGCGCGCCAGGTGTGTATTCGGCGCGTTATGCCGGCGAGCATTGCAGCTATCAGGACAATGTCGATAAAATGCTGACCGCCATGAAAGACCAAGCCAACCGCAAGGCGGCTTTCCGAACCTGCATTGCGCTGAACCTCAACGGGAAATCCTACTTTTTCGAAGGCCGTTGCGACGGACAAATCACCGAGCAGCAGCGCGGCACCGAAGGCTTCGGCTACGACCCCATCTTCCAGCCCGACGGCTACGACCAAACCTTTGCCGAATTGGGTCTCGAAGTGAAAAACGCTATCAGTCACCGAGGAAGGGCTACGCAGAAATTGATTGGGTTTTTGAAGGGATTGGGGGGAGGTTCAAATCGTTAAGACGTTTACTTGTGATAGTTTTGGCTGTATATGGAAAATGTTTGTAGTTTTGTAATCGCTTAAAACACATTGATGGCAACATATCAATCCATAAAAGAACTGACGAGAGGACTTCAGCAGGGCGCAAAACTGCTGAACGATATGTTTTTAAAGAGAAAGACGGTTGCCATCAAGTATGATGATGCTCTTGAAACCTTGGATGGAGATGAGAATAAACTAAAGCATCTAATCAACTTTGGTGTTATTGTCCAAACTGGGGATTTCTTGGAGGTGGATGATACATATCAAAGGTTTTTCGAGGAGGTCTTGGCTGTCAATGAAGACATAAACATAGCTTCAGTCCAAACTTTTATTGGCAAATTGAAATTAGGGATTGACTCTTATTTAGCTGCTGAGAATAATAGTAGAAAAGCGCAGTTTCTGAGAGAAATACGACATACTTTCAAAAGCATAGAGAATGCTACGCGAAGGAATGTTGTTGACCTAAAGCGCAATGTTGATGATACCTATAAGCAAGAACCCAATTTCAAGATTAAAGAGTTAAGACTGAAAGATTTTGACGAGAAAGCGAAACAGATTGGAGAGTTAATCAGGCAAACGGAAAAGGTCTTGGAGGAACAAACGATATTCTTTGCCAATGCAACGGATATTGGAATGAAACAAACCCTTACTGAGATCAGGGTCGGTTTGAAAGAATCCGCTCACGGATTGATTGCCATTTCTGCTCAGATTATTGATTATTTGAATCGCATTGAGTATCAGAGTAAACTTGTTAGGAAAACTCGTCAGTTGAAATACTTGAAAGACCAATTTATGATAGAAGAAAGCACTGATGTCAAAGAACTTCTTTCAAAGGTCAATGATGTTTGGATAGAGAAACAACCGAAGTATTTGACTAAGGTTTCGTTGGACTTTTTGCGCAATGATGATGCCGCTCTCGAAATACTATGCAACATCCGCAAACGGCTTTCCAAGAAAGTAACTATCAAGTCCAGACTCGCCGAGAAAATCGACGAGAAGTATCTTGAAGAACAACAGGAAACCACACGGATGTTTAACCATCAAGAAATCATCAATGGTTTTTTGGCCCAGAGCTCAGACCTCTTCTATTATGTGTGGAATTATCAATTTGAAAATGAGACCGACCAAGAAATGCGATTAGTGCTTTTCTTGCAATTGGCCTCTCAATACAATGATAATCTGCAATATACCTCTGATTATAAGATGATGAATAATGTTGAATATCCTATCATTTATCCGCGATGAAATATACAAGTGAAGTTTTCCAGCGTCTTAGCCGAGGGCAATTTATCTCGAGCAATAGCATTGATGCCGAGATGCGTGCTATTTACAACGATATTGAAGACAATCAGAAGCAGTATGAAGACTATTTTAGTCAGATTGATTTTCAATTGTCAGCCGGCGAAGGATTCTTTTATTTTAGTCGTAAAAAGTCGAAGGTAATAGTGGAGAATAAGTTGCAATCGCTATTCTCGTGGATAGATTATCTTGATTTCTTGAAGACCTACGACACGACTTTTGGAGCTGGCACCCAATTCAACCTTGCACAGATAGAAATCCGTCTTTCTACCGATTTGGAGTTGAAAGAAAAACTGTCACAACTGTTTGCCGACAAATCATCCAACCGCGATAAAATTGAAGCATTGGCGCAAACTTTAGTGAATATGGGATTTGCGGAACAGATCAATGAGATGGAGGGACTGTACCAAGTGACGTCGGCTTTCCATTACATAGAGCAAATTATCATGTGCATTAATATCAATGAGGAGGTGAAAGATGAGATACCTGAATAAAATTGTTTTTATCAATAGTGCGCATGTACCATACGCTGAAATCAAATTGGATGGCAATGTGCATTTCATTGGAACGCAAGGTGTTGGAAAATCCACTTTGTTGAGGGCAATCCTGTTTTTCTATAATGTGGAGAAAAACAAACTTGGCATCCGCACTCAATTCGGGCAGAAGAGTTACGATGAGTTTTATCTGCCTTATCCCAATTCGTATATCATTTATGAGGTGTGCCGCGAGACGGGCAATTTCTTCGTGATGACATTCATTTCGAGCGGGCGAACGGCTTTTCGTATTGTGGATTGTGCGTATGATAAGCACTTTTTTGTGCAAGAAGACGGCAATGTCCGCTATGAATGGGGGCGTATCAGTGAACAAATAGGCACGAAGATATTCAAAAGCAACATCATTCGCGGCTATGAGGAATTTCGTGACATTCTATATGGCAACAACCAAAGCCAGATTGTGGACAAAAAACTGTTCCGATTTTCATTATTGGAAAGTCCAAAGTATCGGCAAGTTCCGTTGACCATCCAAAACATTTTCTTGAACCAGAGTTTGGAGTCGCGGGTTATCAAGGACACCATTATCGATTCGATGGACTTTGCAGGAGATAACATTGACTTGAACTTGTATCGGGAAGAAGTGAAGAACTTCCGCCAACAATATGATGACATTTGGAAATGGTATAAAACAGAGAAAAACGGACGGGTCAAGGTCAAAGTTGAGGCGGATGCTGTCATCGAGAAATACACCCAATATGAGTATACCCGAAAGATTATCAATGAATTGTGTGCTCAATTGAATTATGCCCTTGAGCGCGATGCCAAACGGTTGCCCCAATTGGCGGAGGAAGAATCGAAGTGCGGTCAAGAACTGTCGCGCCAAAAGAGATTGCTCGGAGAGGAGGAAGGAAAGTACAACGATGAACGTGACAAACTGAATCAAGAAGATGGTGCCTTGAAAGCTTTTTTTGATCAGGCTAAAACCAAACGAAAGCACTATGAAGACATTGGCATTGAGCGAATAATTGAAAGAATAGGGAAGGAGGGTGAACTTAAAATCCAACAGCAAAGTCTTCAACATCAGGAAGAAACATTGACAAGCAAGAACCAAAGCATTAAGTCAAAATATGATGCGTTGCAACAAGAGGCTGATAATCAGTTGCGGGAATACAAGTTGCAATCTGGGCAACAACTCAATGAGATTGAGCATCAACGTATGGATGCCTTGAACCGTTTGCAATCGGAACTGAATGATCAGAAGGAAGAGATTAGGAGCCAATGCCAGTTGAAATTGGAAGGAAACCAAAAACAATTGGATGATGCAAAGGAAGAAAAGAATAACTTCAAACTTCAGGAACAGCGTGTAAGACAAGCAAATCCCTATCAGGAAATGATGGATGAGCAAGATAGAAAGATGAAGGATTTGCAGGAACGCAGCAACCAACTCTATCGTGATTCTTCTAATAAACAGTCGGAAATCGACCGAATCATCAATGAGGTTGCCATGAAACGTAAGGACTTGGAAACTTCCTGTGATAAGGTAATCGTTTCGTTGCAAAATAGTATTGATCAACTTTCTGCCGAAATAGGGAAATTGGATGACATGTTGAATCGACAGAAAGGCTCATTGGTGGAATGGTTGGGTGAAAATATGACTGGTTGGGAGAAAAACATCGGTAAAGTCCTTGATGAGGATGCCGTGCTATATAACACATCGCTTAACCCTCGACTCAAAGATTCATCGGACACGATTTATGGGGTCGAGATAGATGTTGAAAACATAGAAAAGACTGTCAAAACTCCCGAGGAGATTAAGTCACAGAAAGCTGAGTTGGAACGTCAAGCGGAGTCGTTGCGAAAACAGATAATGGATGAGCATCAGCAATTAGAGGCAAATATTAATGAATTGGAGCGCAAGCCTAATGCCCGACTGAAGCAATTGAGGATTGAGAAGATGAATACCGATGCCGAGTGCAACCAGATTCCCTTGCGTATTGATAAAATTAAGAAAGAAAAGGCGGACGCGGAAGAAAAGTTGAGGAATTGGTGTAATTCTGAACTTGACAAATTGCAGCAGAAGTTGGGTGAGGTGGAAAAATCCATCGAAGCTATTGGTAAACAAAGGCTGGTAATAATAACACAACGTGACAAAGATTTGGAAAATGAACGCAGGTTATTTGACAAGCAGAGGAAAGAAACAGAAGCTGTTTTTGACCAACAAAAGGCATCCGTGAAACTAGGGATTGAAAAGAAAGAACAAGCAACATCTCGTCGCAAAAGTGAACTTCAGGCTCAAATGGATGAGGAATTGAAAGGAATGGGCGTGGATGTCAATCAGTTGGCGGAAATACGCCGACAACTACAGACCGTGAATGATGAATTAAGGTATATCGAAGGACATCGTCCAGACTATATCTCTTGGCAAAACGATACTCGCGACTATTTTAATGTAGAGCAAAAAAAGAAGGATGAGCGGAAGCAGGTGCAACAGAAAATCGACGACTTGCAAGAGAAATTCAAGAAACGCAAGCAGAACTACGAAAACAAAATTGCCGAGTTATCAAAAGACTTTCGATTATTGCAGGACGAGCAAAAACGACTGAAAGAAGGAATCAGCCGCGTTCAGGCGTTTATGAATACCCCTTCGTGTCCTGCTGAGTTGATGAATGTGGAAAAGATAGAAACCGTGAAACCATTGGGTGACATCATGGACGAATTGCGTGACAATATCAGTGGTCAGCAACGTAAAATGGAAGATTTCAAGCAGGCAGTTGTTACATTCAAGAGCAATTTCTCGCCCCAAAACACTTTCCATTTTCGCACCGAGTTTAATTCTGATGCAGACTATACTGAATTTGCCGCTGAATTGAACGAGTTTTTGAGCAATGCTAAGATTGAGCAATATCGTGTACGTACAAGTCAGCAATATGCTACGATTATTAAGCGTATTGCCCATGATGTGAGTGACTTGGATCGTCACAAGGCCGATATTCGCTCTACCATCAACGAAATCAACCGCGATTTCCGGGAAAACAACTTTGCAGGGGTTATCAAGGAGATAGAGTTGCGTGCCGTGGAAAGCAATGACCGACTGATGCAACAGCTATTGAACATCAAGCATTTTGATGATGAACATGGCTACGACATCGGACAATTGAACCTGTTTTCGGCAGAAGACAATTTAAATCACACAAACGAAAAGGCTGTGAATTTGCTGATGACTTTGGTCGACATGATGGATGCTGAACAAAAACGAGAAAGCATCACATTGTCAGACACTTTCAAATTGGAGTTCAAGGTCAAAGAAAACGACAATGACACCGATTGGGTGGAAAAACTCAGCAATGTGGGTTCCGACGGAACGGATGTTTTGGTGAAAGCTATGGTGAACATCATGCTTATCAACGTGTTTAAGAGGAAGATTTCCCGTAAATTTGGCGATTTCAAGTTGCATTGCATGATGGATGAGATAGGCAAGTTGCATCCTAACAATGTGGAAGGCATACTGAAGTTTGCCAATGTGCGAAACATTTATCTGATAAATAGTTCACCCACAACATATAATGCTCAAGCCTATAAATACACATACTCGTTAAGTAAGGACGAGCGGAATAATACTGTAGTAAAAGCCTTATTGACAATCAGATGAAGAAAACCGCTGGACTAATAGAAAAATTGATTCGGCTTGCGAATGGAGAGGTCCTGCCTTCCAGCAGTTTGAAGGGCGAATGGTTTGAACAAATGCTGGCTGATGGAATACTTGTGTCCATTACTCATGGAAGCCGCAAGAATTTCCGTGTTTCAAATGCGGACACTTTTAGGCATTATCTTGACAGCCAGTATGATATCCGTGATTTGGAGCAGACTCTTCAAATGCTTTCAGAAGAAAATCCGAATAGGGCATTGCAAGTAGATGTGGTAGGGGATTCAAAGTTCATTCGGCAACGTTCATTTAGTGGCTTCCTTGTAAATAGTTATCAACCCATTGATGCGATACTTAATGGACAAAGCATCACGATATGTCCGCCAGAAGGTAGTTTTGTTTTTGTTTCTGACTATCAGCATTTTTCTGTAGCAGAAGATGTCGTGATTGTAGGAATTGAAAATGCGGAGAACTTTAGGTATATCAGATGTCAAAAATATCTGTTTGCCGAATACGAGAAAGTCTTGTTTATGTCTCGTTATCCGCAGAATGGTGATTTAGTCCGATGGCTTCGGTCTATTTCAAATAATTATGTCCATTTCGGCGACCTTGATTTGGCGGGCATAGCCATTTATCAAAACGAGTTTTATAGGTATTTGGGAGAACGCTCATCTTTCTTAATTCCAGAAGACTATGAAGAATGTATATCCTTAGGAAATCGAGAACGTTATGACAAACAATTGCCTCAATATGGGAAAATGAAAATCCAAGACCAGAGAATCGCTCCTGTATTATCGTGTATTCATCGTTACCATAGGGGATACGATCAAGAAGGTTTTATTGTGAATAGATGAGTGTGATGTTTTTATTACATGGTGATGTTAAAACAATAACAATATGTGCAATCAATCAAGGAAATAGAGCCCACAGAGCAGGGGAAACGCCATCCCGTCGACTCCAATCGCCACCACCGTGAAAACGGCTGGGACTATAAAGGGCGTGCTATTTACCATTTCACCCTTCCCGTGGAAGAGCGCTATCCCTTGTTTGGCACATTGGAAGGCGATAGCCCCGTAACGGCACGTGTCTGGATCAACCCATTCGGTTATCGTGTTCTTCAAATGCTCTGCAACTTACCTGCGTTTTACGCGGAGAAAGGCTTTGCTTTGAAGGTGTTGGCTCAAAAGGTGATGCCCGACCATATTCATCTGGTCATTCAAGTGCTCGAGCCCTTGCCAAAAAGCATAGGCACAGTTGTCCGTGGCTTTAAAGCCGCCTGCACGAAACTCTATAAACAGGAGTATTTCCTCGGCGGCGACAACGCCGCTAAAATGCACGGAGAAGCCACCCCTTCAGCTGAGGTTCTCGTGCATTTTGCCCGCATTTTTGCGGGTAGAGGAAGCATCTGGCAACAGGATCCAGCTTATTATCATGAGCGCATCCTTCATGCTCCTGGACAACTGCGCCGAATGATTGACTATGTCAAAGACAATCCGCGTCGTCTTTGGCTAAAAACCCACAACCCCGACTTGTTCAAAATCCATAGAAGGACAGAAGTGCATGGCATGTCGTTTACTTCAATGGGCAACCATTTCCTCCTTGATTGGCCCGACCGACAGTTGGTAGAGATGTCACGCAATCCAACTGATGAACAAGTGGAAGAGCGGCTTCGCTTGGTATTGGCAGGGGCGCACAATGGAGCAGTCACCTATACGGCCGCTATCAGCAAAGGCGAGCAATATATTGCCCGCACAGTGCGAGAGCAGAGCTACCCCATGGTTGTCCTGCTCAATGAAGGTTTCCCTAAAGAAGGATCGCCAAAGGAACGCTTTTTCAAACCTGGTGGCACATATTTCGAGGCTTGTGCGAAAGGACAGTTGCTGCTATTGGAACCTACTGAACAAACTTATGTCACTCCTTTCATCCAAGCTGCCACGGAAGAAACGCTTCGCCATAAGGCTGAAGTTAAGCATTTTGACTATGCTAAACTACCAGCAGATTCTCAGCGTTATCGTTTTGTTGCCCTTAACGAAATAGGCAGACGGCTCGTAATGGGTGAGTAGGTTAATAAAACGTTTTGTTTTTGCGTTATATCCTCTCCCGCAGCATCTCCATCGCCTTCTGCAATCCATCGGCATTGCGCCCGCCGGCCACGCAGAGCGTTTTCTGTCCGCCGCCGCCGCCTTGGATTTCCTTGGCCACCTCGCGGATGAGCTTGGTGGCGTCGAGGTCTTTCTCGTTGGCGAAGGCTTCGGGCAAGAGGAGACAGAGCGCGGGCTTGCCTTCCGTGACGGAGCCGAGGATGGCAATCGCGTTCTCGTTCATCTGCTTGAGCATCGTGGCAATGTTGCGCAGCTGGTCGCCGGGACAGCAAAGCGTGTCGGTGATGAGCTTGCAGCCGTCTTTCTCGGTGGCGTTGGCCAACAGTTTCTCGGCCATCGTGCGGGCTTGCTCTTGCATGAGGTGTTCCACTTCCTTCTTCAAGGCGAAGTTTTGTTCGCTGAGCGAAGTCACGCCTTTCACCAAGTCGGGCGACTTTACGATTTCCTTGAGCCTGCCGATGAGGTCGAGTTGCTCGTCAAGGTATTGTTCCACAGCCTCGCCCGTGATGGCCTCGATACGGCGGATGCCTGCTGCAATGGCACCTTCGCTCACAATTTTGAACATCCCGATGTTGCCCGTGGCTGAGGTGTGGCAGCCACCGCAAAGCTCCATCGAGTAGTCCTTGTCGAACACCACCACGCGCACCGTGTCGCCGTATTTTTCGCCAAACAAAGCCGTCGCACCCATGGCCTTGGCCTCCTCAATCGGGAGTTCGGCGTAGGTCACGTTGGGGATGTTCTCGCGGATTTTCTGGTTCACGATCTTTTCCACTTGTCGGATTTCCTCATCGGTCATCTTGGCGAAGTGGCTGAAGTCGAAGCGCAGGCGTTGATCATCTACCAAAGAGCCTTTTTGCTCGACGTGGCTGCCCAAAACCTGCCTCAATGCGGCGTGCATCAAATGTGTTGCGCTGTGGTTGTTGGCGATGCGCTGACGGCGTGCCGCGTCGATGGCAGCGGTGAAAGTCGCCTCGGGGCTTTGTGGCAGTTGGTCGGTGATGTGGATGACGAGGTTGTTCTCCTTCACCGTATTAATAATACGAATGGTCTCGTTTTCGGAAGTCAAGGTGCCGGTGTCGCCCACCTCACCGCCCATTTCGGCGTAGAACGGGGTCTTGTCCAACACGATCTCGAAGTGTTTCTGCTTCTTGGCGACCACTTCGCGGAAGCGCAAGATGTGGCTCTCGCAGGTGAGGTCGGTATAGCCGACAAACTCGGTGGGTTGTTCGCTTTCGTTCACCACCACCCAGTCGCCGTTGGCTTTTTCGGCGGCTTTGCGCGAGCGGTTTTTCTGCTCTTCGAGGTTGGCTTTGAAGCCGTCCATATCCACGTTGATGCCCTTTTCGGCGGCCATCAGTTGGGTAAGGTCGATGGGGAAGCCGAAAGTGTCGAACAGCTCGAAGGCAAAGTTGCCGTCAATGTCCTGATTCTGATGCTGTTCCACATAACTCTCGAAGCGCTTGATGCCTTGCGCCAAGGTGCGCAGGAATGCGGCTTCCTCCTCGCGGATGACCTTGCCGACCAACTCCTGTTGTGCCTTGATCTCGGGGAAGTTATGCTCCATCTGCTGCACCAAAACAGGCAACAATTTGCACACAAACGGCTCTTCGAAGCCCAAGAAAGTGAAGCCATAGCGCACGGCGCGACGCAACACGCGGCGGATGACATAACCCGCCCCGTTGTTCGACGGCAGTTGTCCATCGGCGATGGCGAAGCTCACGGCGCGGCAGTGGTCGGCGATGACGCGCATGGCCACGTCAGTCTTTTCGGCCTTGCCGTAGGCGATGCCCGACATCTTCGCAATCTCTTGAATCAGAGGCTGGAACACGTCGGTGTCGTAGTTGGAGGTCTTGCCTTGCAGCACGCGCACAAGGCGCTCGAAGCCCATGCCCGTATCGACGTGCTTGGCTGGCAGTTCCACCAAATGGCCGTCGGCCATGCGGTTGTATTGCATGAACACAAGGTTCCATATTTCTATCACTTGCGGGTCGTCCTTGTTCACCAAGTCGCGGCCTGCAATTTGCTTGCGGGCAGCGTCGTCGCGCAGGTCGATGTGGATTTCGGAGCAGGGACCGCAAGGGCCGGTTTCGCCCATTTCCCAGAAGTTGTCCTTCTTGTTGCCGTAGATGATACGGTCTTCGCTGACGTGCTCTTTCCAATAGCCAAACGCCTCCATGTCAGCGGGTTGTCCGTCTTTTTCGTCGCCGCCAAAAACGGTCACATAAAGCCTGTCCTTGTCGATTTTCACCACTTCGGTGAGGTATTCCCAAGCGTAGGCGATGGCTTCTTTCTTGAAATAGTCGCCGAAACTCCAGTTGCCGAGCATCTCGAACATGGTGTGGTGGTATGTGTCGTGGCCAACTTCCTCCAAGTCATTGTGTTTGCCCGAAACGCGGAGGCATTTTTGCGTGTCGGCGGCACGGTTCCATTTTTGGGGTTGGTTGCCGAGGAAGATGTCCTTGAACTGGTTCATGCCGGCGTTGGTGAACATCAAGGTCGGGTCGTTTTTCACGACGATGGGTGCCGAGGGCACTATTTCATGGCCTTTGGAGCGGAAAAAGTCCAAAAAGCTGTTTCTGATTTCGTAGGCGTTCATATTCAATATATTAGATGATTCTGCTTTAAAAAATGCTTCAAAAAATCGTGCAAAGTTACGCAAAAAGCTGTAATTTTGCGCAATGGAAATTTGACTCGAGCGATATTTAACGCAAAATCAAGTCGATTAATGGCAAAACAGAAGCATTACATATTTAATCAGTTGACCCAAAGTTTTGAGGTGTTGGAAACTTCAAGATCAAGGCGCTTCTTTCGTGCGCTGTTGATTTTCCTTGCCGTTTTGGGCATCGCCTTCGTGTTCGCCATTCTGCTGTTCACCTTCTTCAGGTCGCCGAAGGAAATGATGCAGGCACGCGAATTGGAATACATGAAGTTGCAGTACGAAATCCTGAACGACCGCTTAGACAACATGGAAATCCTGATGACCGACATGGAACAGCGCGACAACAACCTCTATCGCGTGTTGCTCGAGGCCGACCCCATACCAACTTCGATGCGCAGGTCGGGGTTCTCTGATGCCGGGCGTTATGAAGCCCTATATGGCTATCGCAACTCTGCCCAAGTAGTGAAAGCCGCCCGCAAATTGGATGTCATTGCCAGTCAGTTGTATAACCAATCGGTTTCTTACGACGAACTGTTCGTAATGGCACATAACAAGTCGGACATGCTGGCCCACATTCCAGCCATCATTCCGCTGAAAATGACCGAGTTGAAATATGTCTCGTCCAACTTCGGCCACCGTCCCGACCCGATTTACAAGGTGACGAAATTCCACAACGGCATGGACTTCACTGCTCCTTTGGGCACCGAGGTTTACGCTTCCGGCGATGGTGTGGTGAGTGATGTGGAGCGCAACGAATGGGGCTACGGCAACATGGTTACCATCGACCACGGTTTTGGCTACAAGACGCGCTATGCCCACCTTCAAAAATATGCCGTCCGCAAAGGCCAGAAAGTGAAACGGGGCCAATTGGTGGGGTTTGTCGGCAAAACGGGCAAAACGACGGGAGTACACCTGCACTACGAGGTGCTGAAAAACGGCCAACCCGTCAACCCAATCAACTTCCTCTTCAACGACCTCACGCCCGACGAGTACAACCGCATCCTCGAACTTTCCACCTTGCCCACACAAACCATGGACTGAACACGCATTAATATTAATAGGTATGCCCGAAAACAAGACCACAGGAAAATACTACTACTCGATAGGCGAGGTGGCGGCCATGTTTGGCGTAAGCACTTCGATGATTCGCTATTGGGAGAAGGAGTTCGACGTGCTGCGCCCGCGCAAAAGCAAGAAGGGCAACCGCCTCTTCACCGAGCGCGACGTGCGCTATGTGCATGTCATCTACCAGTTGCTCAAGGTGAAAGGCTACACCCTCGCCGGCGCCAAGCAAGCCCTCAAGGAACGCTTCAGCGACTACGAAGAGCGCATCATCCTCCTCGAAACCCTCGACAAAACCCGCAGTTTCCTCATGGATTTGGACAAAGCCTTGGCGGAGAAACAAGGAAACGAAAAAAAATGAAAAAAATACACTTTTTTTGCGCCATGAACGAAATTAATCTTATCTTTGCAGCGTAAAAGTGCATGGAATCCGACCTTGGGTTGGGTAAAATGCAGAAAACCAACAAGAAAAGAAAAACACACATCAATTCACTTAATTATTAATAATTAAAACAACAACAAAATGAAACAAAACAAACAAATGTATGAGGCTCCCAAAGTGGAACTCATCGAAATGGAAACGCAGGGCGTGCTTTGCGCTTCGACACCTCAAACGGATTTCAACGGAACCGTAATGGAATTTGACCGTGCACAAGGCGCATGGGTAATGCCGTAATGTTTAACTTAAAAAATTAGAAAAAAATGAAAAAAGTAGTTAGAATGTTGGGGCTTTGCGCCCTTGTCGCTCTTGCCTTTACTGCATGCAAGAAGAACGAAACCAATAGCGTGACTTTCAAGGCCTCCATGCCTACCATCAATGATGCTTCGAGAACCCATGTCAATGGCGCACTCGGTAGTTATTGGCTGGAATGGAATGATGGCGATGCCATCAAAGTTGTTGATGAAAATGGCGATTCCATGCCTTTCACCCTTACCACCAACAATGGCGCAACTGCTGAGTTCCATGTTGAGGGTTCTGAAGCATGCGATTTCCTTGCCAACCTTGAGACTGCTCCTTATGTGGCTTTCTATCCTAATGCTGTTTACACCAAGGGCGATACAGTAGTGAAAATGGAAATTCCTGCTGAGCAGAACATTGTGGGCGGATTTAATTTTGCCAACCAACTCTATCCCATGGTAGGCATCAACACTGGTACTAATTTCCAATTTGACAGCAATGCCGGTTTCTTGTATATTCCGTTCTCTGTCAGAGAGGGCACCACTGTGACCATTGACAGGGTTGTTCTTACTTCCAAGACTGAGGAAGCTTTGTCGGGCTACATGGTGTACAACCTTGATGGTACATTCAAAGAGTTTAATGGCACTGGTAATGTCATTACTGCCACATGGGCTGAGCCGCAAGAAGTGAATCAATTTGCAACCACCGATCTTACATTTGTCCTTCCTGCAGGAGTTCTGGCTGGAGGATTCACTGTTGAGGTCTTCAATGGCGATAATCCTCAACCTGTTGTTACCTACGAGACGATTAATCCCGTAAACGTCATTTTAGCCAAGACTTATAGAGAAATGCCCCAGATGCAATTGAATTAATTATTTGGCATTTCAAGTGGATTTAATCACCACAAACAAAGAAGCCACTCGCAAGGGTGGCTTTTTTGTTTTTGGTGGGTGGGGCGGGAATCAAAATCAATAATGACCTCTCAATGAAAGGATGCTAACCACACCATTAATGTAGTCTATCTCATAGACGATGCGGTGTTCGTCTGTAATACGACGACTCCAACAACCGGTAAGGTCTCGCTTCAGAAGTTCAGGTTTACCCAGTCCAGTTGTGGGATGCTCTGTAATATCGGCGATAAGTTTTGTGATTTTGCGTTGCACAGCAACATTCCCCGACCTTTTCCAATACTCGATGTCGGCTAATGCCTCTGACTTGTATATTATTTCCATAGGTCTTCGAGAGCTATTTTCTTTCCCGTGCTCTTGCGGCTGCGCTGTATCTTGGCCACAAAATCAGGGTCGTATGGACTTTCGGTTTCGGCGACACGCTTCTCAAGCACACTCACTCCTTCCGCGCCTTCCAAAAGTGCGGCAAGGGCGGTGGCAAAAGCACTCTTTGGGTCGAATCTTAATGTCAGTGTTTCCATGTCAAAATACTTTGATTTGATGCGCAAAGATAGCAAAAAAAACACTCCATGAGTGTTGTTTTTTCGTTTTTTTTGCTTTCATCTTCATTTCCATACTTGGATTAAAATTGCTGCACTCCTTGCATCGCGACGGGAAAAATGGTAATTTTGCAGGCGAAAACAAATGAATCACCATGCTACCCATGAGACTCTACACCGCTGGCATCGCCGATTTTGAGAATGTCAGACAAGACGGACGCATCTATGTGGACAAGACCGACCTTATCTACAAACTGACAAAGGAATCACGATTCGTCTTCCTAAGCCGCCCGCGAAGGTTCGGGAAGAGCCTGCTCTGCAGCACATTGGCGTATTATTTCGAGGGACGGAAGGACTTGTTTGAAGGCTTGGCCATCGCCGAGTTGGAAAAGGACTGGAAGCAGTATCCTGTCTTGCATTTCGACATCAGTCTATGCAAGAATCAGATGGATACACAGGGCATCATCACCGAACTGCATAGACAATTGGATTCCTTTGAGGAACTATACGGTTCAGGGAAAAATGAAGACTCGCCCGGCAAACGCTTTACAGGCCTTATTCGCCGTGCCCACAAAAAAACCGGTTTGAAAACCGTCGTCATCCTCGACGAGTATGACGCCCCTTTGCTCGATTATCTCCACAAGCCGGAACAACTGACCGAGGTGCGACGCATCATGCAGGAGTTCTATCAGGTGGTAAAAGCCTGCGATGCCAACGAGCAGTTCGTCTTCATCACCGGCATCACCAAGTTCAGTCAACTGAGCATCTTCTCCACGCTGAACAACCTGACCAACATCTCAATGGATTCGGAATATACCGCACTTTGTGGCATCACCATGGACGAGATGCTCACCGTCTTCGACCCCGACATCCAAACGCTTGCCGACCGTTACCATTGCTCCAAGGAGGAAATGATTGACATGCTCAAGCAACAATATGACGGGTATCACTTCGGAGAGGATTCACAAGACATCTTCAATCCTTACAGCCTTGTCAATGCGTTTAAATCCAAGAAGTTGGACTACTATTGGTTCGGGAGTGGAACTCCCACCTTCCTCTTCGAGGCGATGAAACGATTCAACACCAACATCTTGGAGTTGGAAAAGCTTCAGGTGCCGTCCTCTCAGTTCGATGTGCCCACCGAGGCAATGACCTCCGCACTGCCTTTGCTCTATCAGGCGGGCTACCTCACCATCAAGGGTTATGACTTCAACACCACTCGCTACACCCTCGACTTCCCCAATGCAGAGGTGAAGGTCGGATTCATGGAGAACTTTTTGAGTAGCATGATGGGGCTCAATCTACCTGTGCGCGGTTTTGCTGGCGATTTCTACGCCCATCTTTTGCATCACAATTTGGAAGAAGCCTTGAAATGCCTGCAAGCCTATTTCGCCTCGATTCCCTACCTCGATTTCGGGGCAAAGGAATTGGACGACATCACCAAATACGAGGCCTATTACGAGGTGCTGACATACGTGGTCTTCTCCATTTTCAATTACCGGACTTCCAC
>CACXUM010000014.1 GCA_902770835.1 uncultured Bacteroidia bacterium | reverse complement strand
GTAGCCAAGGCCGTCATCAGGCTCCTCAAGCCCTTCAAGAGGCATGTGCTGTCCATCACCACCGACAACGGCGGAGAGTTCGCCAGGCACAAGCTGGTCAATACTTTTTATTGGAAAGTGTTGATTATAGCCAGCATTTTTATAATTTTGAAGGAAAAATCAAGGAAAATGCTATGGAAACACTGACTTTGTTCCATCGCCGAAGGACAATATAGAGTGGCATTCGTTTGATGGGGCAAATGATAGCGGTTTCCCAGATTCATCTAACCTGTTCCATGGATTTTTCCAGTACCCCGTCTCCTCAAGCTGCCGCTTCAACAGCATTCAAAGTTTCACGTTTCCCCAACGGGGGGGTCCTTGCAGTTTCTTTTAATGTGCTCCACAAGCATCGGCTCCAAAGCCAATGGCTTGAAGTCGTCGCCGTCACCGCGCTTGCTCGTTGCCCTCGCCGCCTTGAGATTTTCTACCAGCTTTTGTTTGGTCTTCTTCGCCATGTTGGTCGCTTTGTCCGTTTCGGGTTTCAAAGATATACTTTCTTTTCGGTTCAGGTACTTGTCGAGCCATCCGTACAGCACCACTGCGCCGCTCAAACGGTACTCTGACACAAACTCCTATGCCGGATGGACGCTCTCGTGGTACTCGCTGGTATTGCTATCTTGTCCGTCTCATTGATGACATATTTGTCCCTCTCCTCCTCAACATGCTCATAGCACCACTCTTCCTCGTTGAACATTCTTCGAGCTTAATCTTCTTTTTCATTTTCACTTTTGGTATTACTCCCCAAAGAGTCAACTCTTTATAGCTTTCTATGATAAGACGGCAGTGCGATAACTATTTCTTATTAAACGCCTCCAAAACCTTCGCCGAATAGGTCTTTGAAACGGGCACCGAATCCAATCCCTCGCGCTCAAAATCCATGACGAAACCGTCGGCCTCGTTGTGCAATACGCTCACTTTCTTGATGTTGACGATATAAGAGCGGTGGCAGCGCATCAAACTGCTGGAATCCACGCAGTTGTCGGCGATGGTCTGCATCTTGCACCGTAGCATATAGCTCGCAATGTTGCCGCTGCGTTGGTAAAACACGTTGATGTAGTTGTCCTCCGCCTTGATGTAATAGAGGTTGTCCAATTTGACCGACAGTTTCAGGTTGCCGTTATTGTCCATCAGGTTGATGATTTCGGTGTGTTGGGGCATCACCTCGTCGTCCGATTCCACCGTGTCGCTCTTGGTGAGCATAAGGCGTTGCCGTGTGTCTTTCAACAAGATAGAAAGAATGGTGACGGTATAAGGCACACCCAGCGCCACAAAAGTGATGAGCACGCATTTGGCAAAAAGGTAGCCAAAACTATGGTCGGTGGACCGGATTTCGAAATAGGAAATCAGCGTGTGGCACACCGCAATAATCATGATTTCGAGGAACAGCCACAACAGGTAAAGCCAAAACGGGAAATGCCGGCTCTTTTTGATGGCCCAATTCATCATCATTCTACTGAGAACCAAGAACATAGTGCCAGCACCTACGAAAGCGGCGGTGATGAAAAAATAATGGCTACGTCCCACCTGAAACCAAGCCGTTTCCGAAAACGGGACGTATGCGGTCAGGAACACCAAGGCGAACAGCGTCGAGATAATCACATTAAGCACCTGCCCGACGGGTTCTGTCAGGCACTCAGGCGTTTGCGTTATTAGGCGTTTTGGGAATCTCATTGCTGTTTGTCGAAATTTGCCGCAAAAATACAAAAAAATGCTTATTTTTGCGCCAAAATAACAACGCTATGGAACAGAGAACGGTATTAAACGAAGCACAATTGAGCGTTTTGCGGTTGCTGGCCACGATGAAGTCTGTAGATGAGGTACACGAGCTGCGGCAAATCATTTCCAACTATTACGCCCAAAAAGCCACTGAGGAAATGGATAAACTTTGGGAGTCGGGAGAATGGAGCGAGGAAAAGAATGAAGCCGTTTTGAAAGAACATCTTCGCACACCTTACTCTTATGCAGAATAGGATAGTATTGGATACCAATTGTTTGCTTGCTTCTTTGTCTTCGAAAAGCGAGAATTTCCGAGTTTGGAAAGATTTCCAGAAGGGAAAGTATACATTATGTGTTTCCAATGAGATTTTGGAGGAGTACCAAGAAATCATTGCACAGAAAACCACGCCAAGCATTGCACAAAATGTGGTTAGGGCTATCGTAGAGAGTGAAAACGTGGAGTTCATAGATTCGCATTTTCACGTTTATGCCATCTTTGCCGACCCCGATGACAACAAGTTTGTGGATTGTGCTTTTGCTGCCAATGCAGCATTCATCGTATCCGAGGATAGCCATTTCGAAGCCCTCAAAACTTTGGCTTTCCCAAGATTATGGTATTGAAACTCAAAGCCTTTTTGAAGTTTTTGGAAAACAGGGATTAAAGTTCCTTCAAGACCTCCCAAACCAAAGAACCCTCAAAGCCCTTCTGCATAGCGTATGCGGCCAATTTGCGTTTTCTCTCGAAATCGTTTTCAGCCCTCACGGTCTTGGATTTGGCTTTCAGAATGTCGATGAGCCGTTGGCGATAGGTTTCTTCGTCGGTTTGGCCAAGGACTTCGTCAATTATCTCTTTATCAATGCCTTTCTGAATAAGGTGGAAACGGATTTTGTTCACGCCCCAGCCGCTTTGGTTGATTTTGCCACGCACGAAACTTTTGGCGAACCGCTCATCATCAACGAAACGGTTATTCAACAGATAATCAAGGATTTCGTCTTTTTCTTCTTGCGGGAGGTCGAAGGTTTTCAGTTTGTCGCGCACATCCTTTACGCACCGCTCCTGATAGGCGCAATACTTGGCTATTTTGTCCAAAACTTGGTCGGGCGTGAGCGGCTTGTCAGGTTGTTTGGGCATTAGCAGTCGATTTTGAGGTCGCCGTCTTTAATCCAGCCGATTTTTCTGAAAATCAAGCCGAAAAGCCAGGTGAGGACAGCGGGCAGCACAAAGCAAACAAGCAACATCCCAATCCACATATTCGCGCCGCCTTCTGGCATAGCGGTATAGATGCCGATAGGCCCGACGAGGCCGCAAGTGCCCATACCTGAACCGATAGGGATGTTTTGCAAATGGAAGACGCAGGTGGAAATCGGGCCGGTGATGGCTGCAGTGAGCAGTACGGGAATCCAAATTTTCGGGTTTTTCACGATGTTGCCCATTTGCAGCATAGAAGTACCCAAACCTTGCGCAACAAGTCCGCCCCAGCGGTTTTCCCTGAAACTCAGTATGGCAAAGCCTATCATTTGTGCGCAACAGCCCGCTGTGGCCGCTCCTCCGGCAATGCCGCCCAAACCGATGGCAAGGCAAATGGCCGCCGAACTAATCGGTAGTGTCAGGACCATACCGATGACCACAGAAACGACGATGCCCATAAGGAAAGGTTGCATTTGCGTGGCGTTTTCGATGAAAGTGCCAAGCGCAGTCATTACCCTTTGAATGGGTGCGCCCACGGCGTATGCTACCAACACACCGCTGATAATCACAACTGCAGGCGTGACCAAAATATCGACTTGTGTTTCCTTGTAAACCATTTTGCCCAGCTCGATGGCCACAATGACAGCGGCATACGCTCCCATCGGGCCGCCGAGTTCGTTGCCTGCAATGCCCACGGCGATGGCACTAAACAATGCCAAGCCCTCACAACCGAGTTTGTAGGCGATGGCCACCGCAATGGCGGCTCCCGTGGCGGCTTTGGCGTATTTCGCAATGGTCACGAAGGCCTCAATGCCGGTTTTGTCGCCCAAGGTCTGGAAGATGGTTCCGATGAGCAACGAGGCGAACAAGCCCAAGGCCATAGCACCAAGAGCGTCGACAAAATAGGCCTTCCAAGTGAGGTCGATGTTTTTTCGGTGCAGGAAGTCTTTGAATTTTCCCATAGGTAATTATGAGCCGCTTTGCGTCACTGCGAGGCACGAAGCAGTCCAGAGTTAAAACTCAATAGCTTAGTATTACTCTGGATTGCTTCGTCGTTCCTCCTCGCAATGACGTGAAACGTGTCAATTAAAATTCGATGCCTTGTATGCCGTTTTCCTTCATCAGGTCGGCGAGTTTAGTGTCGTTGTCGTCGACGGCGGCGAGGCAGTTGGTGACGATTCGGATTTGCTTGGCGGGATAGAAAGCCATCAAGTCTTTGGTGGTTTCATAAACGCAGTAATCCGTGGCGATGCCGCAGATGTCGATGCCATCAAAATGTTCAAATTCCTCGATGGTGCGACGAAGTTTCTCACCGCTGTGCTTGTTCTGGAAAATGCTAAACTCTTCTTTGTCAGCCAAATCGCCTTTTTGCATATAATGGATGTTGGAAACGTTGGCGGTCAAGCCATTTAGTACCTGTTGCAAAGCGGGATATACATTCATGCCTTCGGTGCCTTGCACGCAGTGGGGCGGAAACACGCCGCCTTGTTCCACAAACGAGCAGTGATCCTTGGGATGCGCGTCTTGCGTGACGATAATCCAACTGTAGTTTTTCCATGCGCCACCGTCCAAAGCCTTGGCCAAATAGTCCATTGCTGCAGGACCGTTTTTGGTGGCCAAACTGCCTGTTGTGAAGTCGATTTGCGGGTCGACGATGATGAGCAGACGGTTGGGGAGAGTCGCTTCCTCGGCTTTGGTTTCGGCCTGGGTTTCTTTGGTGGCCTCTTCTTTTTTCTGGTTTTTGTTGCCGCAGCCCACTAAGGCAAGCGCAGCGACGAGCACGATGGCTCCAATGAGGTTTTTCTTCATCTTATTATGTGTTAGAAATTTGCGGCAAAGGTAGTGAATTTTTTGTTTTTGTGGCAACAGCATTTGTGTTCGTGCTTTGATGTTTGCTCGATACCATAGCCAAATCTACAAAAAAAGGACACTTTTGGCTCTACAATCGAAAATACTATGGCCAAATCTATCAAAAATTGGATACTTTTGGCTATAGTATCGGAAGCCGAAACGACCTTTATAGTTCCACTTTGGCGAAGAGGTCGTTCAAGGTGATTTCAGAGTGAACGACATCTGACCATTCGTTTCGTTTCACGCCGTATGTGGTGATAAACACGTGTTGGAGCGCTTTTCGCGTTTTGGTGACGTGGCGGAAAGTCGCTTCGCGCGACCAAAGTTTGCGCTCGTATTCCTCCGTGATGACGTATGGCGACTTGGAGTATTTGATTTCGCAGATGTTGATCACCTCGTCGTTGCGGTCGATGAGTAGGTCGATTTGGCCGCCTTCCCACTCGGTTTTGTCGCTGTCGGTGAAAGTTTTGCACGACCACGAATAGGCACTGCTCAGCACGCCGAGAATGCCGAGTTTCGCCTTGATTTGGCGCAGGTGTTGGAGGCACACTTGCTCGAAAGCATAGCCTTTCCAAGCGTTTTGGGCGGGCAAGCCGTGGTTGTTTTGCCAGAATTGCTCGTCTTTGTGTGTCGACAATCCGGCGTGGCGCAAATAAAACAGCGTGAACGGGTCGGAAAGTTGATAGAGCGCGTCTTTGTCCGACTTCCCGATGGCGCTGTATCTCCTGATGAAGTCGCAACTGCACAATTCGTTGAGGATGGTGGTCAACCGCCCTCCGCTCTTCATTTTCAACGACTTGATGATTTCTTCTCGGGTCATACCCTTGGTTTTTTCGGCTAAAATTTCCACCACTTGCCGATATTGCTCCGAGTCTTTGAACAAACTGCGATAAAGGAATTCAAACTCCGTGCTCAGCGGTGCGCCTTCGCGGAAAAACAGGTCGTCGATGCTTTTTGCGAAGGGCTTGTCTTTATCGAGCATATCCAAATAATAAGGTATGCCGCCCAAAATCATATAGGCTTCCGTGATTTGGTAGCGGTTCCAACGTATGCCTTTGGCCTTGATGAGAAATTCCTCCGTTTCGTTCAATCGGAAAGGGGCCAGGTAAATCTGCCGCGTGACGCGCCCGTAGAGTCCGCCTTTGTCGCCGATGATTTTCGACAGCATCCAAGTCGTGGAACTTCCGCAGATGAAGAGTTTCATACCATCTTGCATTGAGGCCCACGAATTCCAAAAGTATCCAAAGGCTTGGATGAAGTGGCTTTTGGGCGTGTCCATCCACGGCAGTTCGTCGAGAAATACCACGATTTTCCTTTTGCGAAGCGTGCTTAAGTATTTGCGCAAGAGGCGGAAAGCCTCAAACCAAGTCTTGGGCACGGGTGTTGCCTTGCCAGTCTTTTTCTCGATTTCGGCAGCGAATACCGAAAGTTGCACCTGCTTGGGCGTTTCGTAAAGCCCAGTGAAGTAAAAGTCGAATTGCTCGTCAAAGAAACGCTTCACGAGATAGGTTTTCCCGACACGCCGCCGCCCGTAGATGGCCACAAGTTCGGCCTTGTCGGACTGGTATAGTTTCTTGATGAGGGATTGCTCGTAATCTCTTCCGATAATGCTGCGATTTTTCATAGTGTGTTTCGTCGTATTTCGCTGGCAAAGATAGAGATAAATTCTGAAACAGGATGCAATACCATAGCCAAATCTATCAAAAAATAGATACTTTTGGCTCTACAATCGATAATACTATGGCCAAATCTATCAAAAAAATGGTACTTTTGGCTATAGTATCGTGAATAAAAACATCCTTTTATTTTTGTGTATCTATTTGAATAACAGTTTAATCCAATCCGAATGACCAATGCGCCGTAGTGCATTTTTTACCCACTCTCTATTCTCGGGTTTGTACCAGAAGAAGAACCGCTGCTGGGCAAGTTTTTCCTCCTTTGTTTTGGCACAAAAAACAGGCTCCAAGGTATAAGGGTCGTAGCCGGAATAATAGATTTCGGTGGCCAAGGTCATCGGGGTCGGAGTGAAGTCTTGCACTTGTTCCAAATGATAGCCTAACTCTTTGGTTCTTACGGCTAAATCGGCCATATCCTCAAGGTAACAATCGGGGTGCGAGGAGATGAAATAGGGGATGAGTTGCTGGTTGAGATGCTCCTTTTCGTTGATTTGGTCGAACTTCTTTTTCAGTTTGACAAACATATCGAATTTGGGCTTTCGCATCAGTTTCAGGACGGCATCGCTGGTGTGTTCGGGCGCGACCTTTAATCTTCCGCTGACGTGTCGCGTGACCAATTGGCGGAAATATTCATCGTAGCCCATCGTCTTGTTTTCCTCGGGTGTGCTGTCGTGCAAAAACAGGTCGTAGCGGATGCCCGATCCGATAGTTGCCTTCTTGACTTTCGGATGCGCGTCCACCTCTTTATATATGTCGATGAGCGGATGGTGGTCGGTGTTGAGGTTTTTGCAGACAGTGGGTTGCAGGCAAGTCGGTCGGGAGCATTTTTCACAGAGGCGCTCGTCTTTGCCCTTCATTCGATACATATTGGCCGATGGTCCGCCGAGGTCGCTGATATAGCCCTTAAAATCCTCCATTTCAACAACTTTCTCCACCTCGCGCATAATGGATTCCTTGCTCCGCGAAGCCACAAACTTGCCTTGGTGCGCAGAAATGGTACAGAAAGCGCAGCCACCAAAACAGCCACGGTGCAAATTCACCGAGTGGCGAATCATTTCGTAAGCGGGAATGACACCGCGCTTGGCATATTTCGGATGCGGCAACCTCGTGTAAGGCAAATCAAATGAAGCATCAATCTGCTCCGTGGTGAAAGTCGGCAAGGGCGGGTTGATGACAAGTCTTTGGTTACTAATTTCTTGAATCAGCCTTGCTGCGTGTTTCTTGTTCGATTCCTCTTCGATGTGACGGAAGTTGGATGCATATTTCTTTTTGTCCTTGAGGCAGACTTCGTGCGAAACAAGTTCGATGGTCTCGCCTTTGAAATCGGGCAAAGGTTGTTTTTTGTCTTGGAAAAAGAAAGTCTGCTGAATGTCAGTCAATTCGTTGACTTTCTTTCCGCTTTGGATGGCCTTCGCGATTTCCACCATAGTGAGTTCGCCCATACCGTAAACGCCAATGTCGGCCTTTGAATCGACCAAAATGCTGGGTTTCAGGCAGTCGTCCCAATAGTCGTAATGCGTCACGCGCCTTAATGAAGCCTCGATGCCGCCAATGACGACGGGCACGTCGGGGTAGAGTTGCTTGAGGATGTTGCTATAAACCACCGTGGCGCGGTCGGGTCGGAAGCCCGCCTCGCCGCCTGGGGTGTAGGCATCGTTGCTTCGCAAGCGTTTGTTGGCCGTGTAGTGGTTCACCATCGAGTCCATACAGCCCGCCGACACGCCGAAATAGATTCTCGGCTTGCCGAATTTCTTGAAGTCGCGCAAGTCGTCCCTCCAGTTGGGCTGCGGAATGAGCGCCACACGGAAACCATTGTGTTCCAATACTCTTCCAATAACCGCCGCCCCAAACGCAGGATGGTCGACATACGCATCGCCCGTGACGAAAACGATGTCCACCTCGTCCCAACCGCGCAGGTCGGTCTCTTTCTTTGTTATCGGTAGCCAGTCTAAAAGGGTCATTTGGTTGAAATTCAGGCGCAAAAGTACAAAAAACTTATTCGATAGCCCCCCAAAACTCATTTTTTTTGATAGATTTGGGGAGTTATCGGCGTATTTCCACACTTAAATTCTTCCTTGTTTGTTTATGAAAAATTCGTGATACATTCCTGATAATTCGTGTTTTCATAACATGAATTTCTATGAATTAGCCACGAATTTTCATAAATGATAAATTTCCGCAAGATTTGTCTCTTTTTTCCTTGCCCAATCCAAAATTTCTGTATTTTTGCCCCTGTCAATCCGAGAGAAAACGGGTTGATGAAGAAAGCGCATTTTTCGCTTTATTCTGCTAATGGTGAACTTGGACAATTCTTCGTGAGCAGGAATAAGGAGAAAGAAGTGTTTCCATTGGTTAGTAATCATTATTACAATGATACCTCCAGTGGAGCAATTCTTGACCTTATTTTGCTTACACGGGAGTCCAAGCCCAACCATTAGGAAATAGGGCAAAGATGAATGGCTCCACTCTCTTCATTCGTCAATTGGATTCCCATTTGAGCCGTTGGGGAACAAACAAAACAAGTTTCAAATGAAGTTGAGAAACTTATCATTGAGAAGGCGGAAAACCGTAACGATGATGCTTGCTTTATCGTTGCCGTTGAGCGTATTGGCACAAGGAGGATTATTTCAACGAGGTGACGGCAATACAGACCAAAACGCTGGACTTATGCGCAATGGAGAGGCAACAATTATGATGACCAATCAAACCTTTGGCAACCCCAATGGAAGCGACCTGACCAATCAGACCTTTGGTACACCGATAGGCAGCGGACTTTTCGTTATGCTGATGGCTGGCGCAGGCTATGCCGCATTGAAAACAAACAAGAAAACTAACAAAAAGTAAAAAGGAGAATCAGAAATGAAAAAAATAAGCACAATCATAATGGTATTGGTCGTGGTGATGACAATGGCGCAATGCAAGAAAAACAACCCAACCACACCTGACAATCAGAACAATGTTGTGACCATCACACTTGATGTGAAGAACAACAATGGCTCAAGAGTGGATGTGAATACTACTACGGGTACAGTTGATTTTGAAACTGGCGACAAGGTTTATGTCGGGAGCGGCGGCAAGTATGTTGGATTCCTGACCCACAACGGCACCAATTTCGTGGGCAACATCACCAACCCGACCGAAAACCAACCCTTGCAGTTCTACTTCCTTGGCAATGTAATGCCAACCGAAACGCTTTCCGCAGGAACAACCGAGGAATGTTCGGTAATCATCAGTGACCAGACGGAGCATTTGCCCGTGATTTCGTGTGCTGCCTCAAACGAATACTATGTTTCGGGTTTGACATCCTACACAGGACATTTGTTGAACAAATGCGCCTTGGTGAAATTCAATGTAACTACGCCTTCAAATTCACCGATTTGCATTACAGGAATGAAAAACAAGGTGACGGTAGATTTCACACAAAACACGATAACACCCAGTATGGATGGCGAAGGCGTGATTATGCTGCCTGCTGGAAGTGGAGAGAATGTTGAGAAATGGGCGATTTTGCTGCCTCAAGAGGCTTTGGAAGAAGGAGAAGAGGGTTCGATTTATTCAGAAGAAGGAATATATACAGGGATACGCCCTGAAATTCCTACTATTATGGAAAATGGGTATTGGGCAAATGGCATTGACTTGATAGTGAGCAATGATTATCGTTTGCCTATGGTGGTTACTTCAGATGTAATCCCTCATACCGTATATAGTGCAATTGGAAGGGGAAATGTAATAGACGAAGGTGGTAGTGACGTTATTTCAAAAGGAATTTGTTGGAGCAATTCACCTAATCCAGATACAACAAATTATGTCGTTTGTGATGGTTTTGGAATAGGTGAGTACTCATGTTTGATTTCTGAACTCAATTTAGGTGATACTATTTATGTTAGGGCTTTTGCTACCAATCAATTTGGCACCATGTATGGTGACGAAGTATCGTTCTCGGTTGGAGTTGGCACGTTGTATGAATTTGACGATGGTTCACAAGGAATCATTTTCTATATGAACGAAGATTTACATGGACTTGTTGTTTCACTAGATGCTGGACAAAACCTTCAATGGACGACAAGAAATAGTAATATTGGCGGAATTCCAAATGCCTATCCTGCTCCTGTAACATTAGAGGTTGGATTAGGAGCGGCCTATACTACTGCTCTTATAAATCAAGTGGGTTCTTCGGATGCTCCCGCCGCTGCATGGTGTCGTGCTAAAGGCAGTGAATGGTATTTGCCGAGTTTGGGTGAACTGTGTGCTTTGAATTCAGTTCACCAAATTGTAAACGAGGGGCTTTCAAATCATGTTCCAGGAGCCTCAATAGGATAGGTGGCTATTTCTGGTCAAGTTCAGAGTACAATAATCAGGCAGCGTGGAGGATTATGTTTGGAGGTAGTGTGGATAATTATTACAAACGCACAGGACTAGGTGTTAGAGCGGTTAGAATGTTTTAATATCAATTCTGACAAAGAAAGCAAAGGCTGTTATTTGTTGGTTATCGCATTTAAGATTTTCATATAAACGGTGAATAAAAACAATAACTCTATTATTGTCCAAACTCTTGTTGAAAGGTTGTTTGGCCGTATTTCTCCAAAATTGTTCGATGTGGCAATCAGCATACTGTAGTAACAAAAATCAAGATAATTAACTTTTTCTTTTCTATTATTGTGAAATGCAGAATTCAAATCTGAAAGATTGTTATATACTGTTCTTCTTGATTGTTTTACACTATCATACGAAACTAATAATTGTATTTGAGCATTTTGTAATTCACTATAACAATTTTTGTATTCTTCGTTACCAAATCCAGAATAATGGTCAAGAATATATTGGTAACTCTCCAAATTGATTTTTGCAAGAGTATATTCTAAATAATTCAATTTTATGTATTGCGCTTGCAACAGTTCACATAATTTAGAATTTTTATGTTCGATTTTATCTATACTGTCAATTAACTTTGTTTGAATTCTAATAGAATCTTTTATTATTTGCGCTTTTTCTCTTACATATTTTTGAGTTTCATATTCGCGGCTTAATTCTATTATTGAGCAAAGATAATGTAAAGAATCATCTATTATCTTTAATCTGTTTGTAATAGAATCAATTATTCTGGTCTGAATTAATTCTTCATGAATATGTCGAATTTTACTATTGTATTCGTCTATTGTAAAGGGTATTTCTTCTCTGTCTTCAATTGTGTATAAATCGTATTCATCTTGTATTGTATTTATTCTGTTTATTTTCTGATTATATTGTGGGTCAATAATAAATGATGATGTATTAAACTGAAAACACAAATAATAGACTAGGGCAAAAAAGAAAACCCCAATAATTAATACTATAATCCATAATACCAATTTGTTTTCTAATATGGATTTTAACCCCTTTTTCTTCATTTTTATTATTCCTTATGTTTTTCTCAATCACGAGTTTCACGCCACAAATGTAGGAAAAAACTTGCATCGTAGTTTCCGCCATTCGATTAATTGCCCCATTGTTTAAATCTTCAAGTTGGATGTCAGCATCGCTTTCAAAACAAAGACATCGCATTGTTTTTTTCAAAAACTCATCATATTTCAAAAAAATTGCTGTATTTTTGCCATCAAAATAACATCATTATGTCACAATCAGCCTACACCATCCGATTGGATTCAGACTTAAAGAACCGTTTCGATGCACTTTGCGAAGGCTTCGGCATGAGTGCTTCTACGGCGTTCAATGTTTTTGTTCGGGCTGTTGTCCGCAAGCGCAAGATTCCTTTTGAAATCGAGATGTCGGAAAAAGACGAAAGTTTTGAAAAAGGCAGACAGGCATTCCTTGAAATCAGAAGGCAAGCCGAAGAAGGTCGCTTTCCTGACCTAACATTGGAAGAAATCAATGAAGAAATCAGATTGGCAAGAGAAGGCAAATGAAGAATCATTTTGTTGTTATTGACACTAATGTCCTCGTTTCAGGCTTAATTAGCCGAAATCCTGATTCACCAACTTTGGGAATCGTGAATTACTTGCTTGCCAACAAAGGCATTATTACCCCAATGTATAATGAAGAGATTTACAAGGAATATGAAAATGTCCTACATAGAACGAAATTTAATTTTGAACCATCTACAGTAAATGATGTTCTGGAAAGAATTCGGGACATAGGTATTTCAAGTGAAAGGAAATCTTCCAAGGAATTTATTCCCGACCCGAAAGATGTTGTGTTTTACGAAGTTGCCTTGTCGAAAGAGGATTCGTTCTTGGTTACGGGCAATATCAAACATTTCCCGAAAGTAGATATGGTGGTCACACCAGCAGAAATGATGGAAATCATAAAGCGTAATTTGGAAGAATAGTTTTCAATACCGACCGAAAATCAATCTGAGTTTTTTCCAAAATCGATAAAAAATCACAATTTTGGAAAAAACTCATTGTGGTTTCAGAATAATTTATTTCCTTTGCATCCTGTTAGAATATAGAATGTTATGGAAAAATTGATAGGTCGCGAACATGAGATAAAATTGCTGAAGGAATATACCAGTTCCGAGCGTCCTGAATTTGTTGCTATTTATGGCCGCAGAAGGGTCGGCAAGACTTATCTCGTCAACCAACTGTTCAATGGAAAAATGGCTTTTGCCATAACGGGCGTACTCAACGGCACCAAGGAGGAGCAGATGGAGGCTTTCATTGACGCCATGCAGGAATATAGCGGCAAACTGCCCGAAAAACCCAAGACATGGATGGAGGCTTTCAGGATTCTGAAACTTTATCTGAAAAAGAAAGTCACGCTGAAACGCCGTTGCATCGTGTTCCTCGATGAATTGCCTTCGATGGACACGCAACGGTCGGGATTCGTGCGGGCATTGGGCTATTTTTGGAACAGTTGGGCTTCGCTGCAAGACAACCTGACGCTGATTGTGTGCGGCAGCGCCACCTCGTGGATGATACGCAACATCGTCAACGACAAAGGCGGCCTCCACGACCGCATCACGCACGAATTGCATTTGCATCCGTTTACGCTGAAAGAGACAGAGTTATACCTCAAGAGCCGGCAATTCAAGTGGGACCGCCTGACCGTCATGCAGGCATATATGGCCTTGGGCGGCGTGCCCTATTATTTGAGCCTGCTTCATCGTGGCGAGAGTTTCGCCGCCAACATCGACCGACTGTTTTTCGGCGACGAAGAAGAACTTCGCAGGGAATACAAACGGCTGTATTCCACTTTGTTCAAGTCGCCGGAATCGTATATGACCATCGTCAATGCTCTGGCAAAAGTCAAGGCAGGAATGTCGCGCGACGAATTGAGAAAGGCTTTGGGTCAGGATTCAAGCGGATCGCTCAGCGGGAAACTTGAAGACCTCGTCAATTGCGACATTCTTCGCAAGTATCCCATCCATAACAAAACCACGAAAAAGAATTCCGCCATCTACCAACTTGTTGATTTCTACTCACTTTTCTACCTTACCTTCGTGTCGCGTGCCGAGGCTGAGACGGGCTATTGGAGCAACCATATCGACACTTCCGAGGTCAACACATGGTTGGGATTGAGTTTTGAGCGGGTGTGCCTGACCCATGTACAACAAATCAAGCAAGCACTCCACATTGATAGGATTTCGACCCAATTCTATTCGTGGCGAAGCCAGAAAAGTACGCCGAAAGCGCAAATCGACATGGCTCTTGACCGCGCCGATGGCATCATCAATCTGTTTGAAATCAAATACAGCGAGGCGGATTTTCGCCTTGATAACGATGAGGCCAAAAAACTGCAAAACAGGATAGCGGCTTTCCGCAATGAAACAAAAACAAAGAAAGCCTTATGGCTCACATTGCTAACTACTTACGGTCTTAATGAAGGCCGTTATTCCTCAACTTTTGTTTCGATTTTAACGATGGATGACTTGTTCCAATAATTGGTTTTCGTAATCTGAGTTTTTTCCAAAGTTGATAAAAAATCACAATTTTGGAAAAAACTCAACCGAAAATCCTACACTTCTTTCCAACGAGTTTTACCGTTCAAAAACCCTCAAAATCTTCAACTTCGTCTTCTCCATCTTGCCGCCGTAGGGATGCTCGCGCAAAGGCAGATTGAACCTTGTTTTTCCTTTGAGCACCGTTTGTGGATGCGTGAACTCTCGGAAGCCCCATTCGCCGTGATAGGCACCCATGCCGGAATGTCCTGTGCCGTTGAAGGGAACACCTTTCACCATCATGTGGATGCAGACCTCGTTGATGCAACCACCGCCATATTGTTGGGTCTGCATGATGCGGTTGGCCCATTTCATGTCCTTAGTAAACAGATACATGGCCAATGGATGCTCACGCTCGGCGATGGTGTCCATCAGATTGTCAACTTCGGCATCTTTGAAGGGCACGATGGGCAACAAAGGACAGAAAAGCTCGTGTTGCACGATGTGTTCGTTAATATCGACGGGATAAATGAGGGTGGGCGCAAAGCGGCGGGTTTCCTTGTCGCCGATGCCACCAAAAATGATACGGTCTCGGTATTCGTCGGCGAGGCGGGCGCATTTGTCGTAGGCAGCATCGGTGATGAGTTTGGGATATTCGGGATTGCTTTCAGGATGTTCGCCGATTTGCTTGATGAAGGCTTGTTTGAGTTCCTCAATGAAAGGCTTTGCCACCTCTTCCGCAACAGCTATTTGGTTGATATTGATGCAGATTTGTCCGGCGTTGCAGAGTTTGAAGAAGGCAATTTTACGAGCGGTATCCTTCAGGTCAGCATCTTTGCGGACGATGCACCAGTTGCCGGTCTCGCCACCAAGTTCCAAGGCCACAGGGGTGAGATTTTTGGCGGCTTCAGCCAACACATGTTTGCCCACCGAGGGCGAGCCTGTGTAGAAAATCTTGTCGAAACGCTGCGCCAGACATAAATCTGCCACATCGTGGCCGCCATCAATCAGAGTGACATATTCGGGCGGGAAGACCTCGGCAAAGAACTTTTTGAGAAATGCAGTGCTGGCCGCCGACTTTGAACTGGCCTTGATGACCGCCGTATTACCGCCACACATCGCCGCCGCTACCACGCCGATGGTGAGCAGCATCGGGAAATTGAACGGACTGATGACCAACGACACGCCGTAAGGCATTTTATACACCTTAGTAATTAGGCTCGGGAAGCACATAAGCCCGCTGAAATGCTTTTCGGGGCGCGACCAACGCCGCAAACCGCGAATCATCTCATTGATTTCCACGATGATGGGGCCAACGTCGCAGAGATAAGCCTCCACGCGGCTCCGTCCAAGGTCTTTGGTGAGGGCATCTTCCATCTCGGTTTCGTGGGCTATCACGGCGGCTTTCAGTTTTTTGAGTTGCTGGATTCTCCATTTTATGGGTAAGGTCGTGCCGGTGCGGAAAAACTTCCGTTGCGCGGCCACAATTGCGCTGATTTCGTTTTCGGTGTAGGACATGATGAGGGGTTATGGGTTGGGTGTGACAGTTTTTAGGATCTGTTCTATATCGTTATTATTCATTGTGATAGGCGCAGAATAATTGATGGAGTCTTGGACAATCATTCGAGTCAATTCCTCGTAATCCTCGCTTTTTACGGGCGACACGAGCTTGTCCATGCCGCATTGAGCCATCAATTGGGCAACGGCTTGCAGGAATAGTTCGGCGGCCTGCCCGTCGTCAGTGTCGAGATTGGCAATGTGGCAATGTCTTGCCAACATAGCGTATTTTTCTGTGCAGACCTCTTTCTGGAATTTTAATACGGGCATGAGCATCAAGGAGATGGCTTGTCCGTGAGGCAGATGATACCTGGCCCCGATGCTGTGGGCAAAGGCGTGGACATAGCCCGCCAACTGCGTGTTGATGGCGTGGCCGCCAAAATAGGCCGCCCGACACATATTCAAACGCGCTTCGATATTCTCCGGTTCGCGAATCACGACAGGAAGATTCTCGAAAATGAGCCGCACACCCTCCTTGGAGAGGTACATGTTCGCCTCATCCACTTTGACATCGCTGACGGCACCTTCAATGACATGGCTGAGGGCATCCATGCCGCAGGCGGCAGTCACAGTTTGAGGCGCATGGATGGTTAGTTCGCTGTCGAGCACCACATGGGTCACATCAAGGCCAATCAACACGGTGGAAGTCTTCACCCCTTGGCTGTTGTGTACCACGGCACCCACAGTGACTTCGGCTCCCGTGCCAGCCGTGGAAGGCACCGAAATCATGGGCAACGTCTTACCCGGGACAGGCAAGAACTTTATCAGCAAGGACTTGACGCTTCTACGAGGCATCTTTGCTCCAGCAGCAATCATCTTGGTGGTATCCATCACCGAACCGCCTCCGAGGGCAATCACACATTCAGCCTGACATTCAATGGCCTTTTTGCGACCCGCTTCAATGAGGTCGATAGTGGGTTCGGAATTGATGTCGTTGTAGACGGCATAATGGATTTCGGCCTCCTCCAAGGCTTGCGTAATGGCTTGCTCATAGCCGAGGCTGCTCAAAGTTTGGTCTGTGACCACCAGCACATTTTTGTAGCCGCATTTTTGGCAAATCTTGCCCATCCTTTTGCGTGCGCCGTGGCCTTCCACCAACTGTGGCTGCGGCAGCGGGACGGTGTGAATCACCTTGCCGGGCAAACGGTGAATCTGTTTTCTGATATGATAGGTTTCCATGATTTGATCTTTAGTGGAGCAAAAATACAATTATTATTCGAATTATTTTCATATCTCAAAAAGATTTCCGACCTTTGCAGCCTCAAAAATCAAAAACGAATTTGTAATTAAAAAATTGTAATTCAAAGTGTTATGAGTAAGTTTAATGACATAATGAAGGAAGTAGGCTCGGCTTTGGTGAGCAAAAAGTTCTGGGTTGAACTGCTGATTATGACTTTCGGCATGTTTATGACGGGCGTTTGCGTGTATTATTTCCTCGTCCCGAGCAAGCTGATTGTCGGCTCCATTTCGGGTCTCTCCATCGTGCTGACCAACATTTTCAACGGCATGGGCATCAGCATCAGCCTTTCGATGATGATTTCCATCATCAACGCTATCTTGCTGATTCTGGCCTATTTGCTCATCGGCAAGGAGTTCGGCCTCAAAACGGTGTATTGCGCCATGATTCTCGGTCCCATGACCAAGGTGTGCGAATGGATTTACCCTTGGGAAAACTTCGCCACCCCGAACAGCTACCTTATTAATATGGGTGTTGACCCAAGTTCGGCTTATTCCGTGATGGGCAACCCGTGGTTCGACCTGCTTTGCTGCGTGATTATCCTCAGCGCGGCCCAAACGCTGATGTTCTCCATCAACGCTTCCACGGGCGGCCTCGACATTTTGGCCAAGATTGTCAACAAATACTTGCACTTCGACATGGGCAAGTCGGTGAGCGTGGCGGGTGCCATCATCTGCCTCACGGCTTTCGCCATCAACCCCTTCCAGATGGTTGTCATCGGCCTCATCGCCACTTGGATTAACGGTCTGGTTGTGAATATGTTCACCGCCAACCTCAACCAACGCAAGCGTGTTTGCATCGTCTCGAAAGACTACGACCGCATCCGCCGTTTCATTATTGACGACCTACATCGTGGCTGCACGCTTTATGAAGTCATCGGAGGCTACACCAACGAAAAGTCAATTGAATTGGAATCGTTGCTCACCAACGACGAATTCTCAAAACTGATGGAATACCTTGGCAAGAACGAAATCAACGCTTTCACCACGGCGGGCAACGTGAGTGAGGTGTACGGCCTGTGGGCAAAAGACCGCCACAGGGCAAGAAAACACGCTGAAAAGCGTTAAATTGATGTTGTTTTCATGGTGCCGCGACAGGAGCGATTCTGTCGCGGTTTATTTTGTATTAAAAAAAAGACTATTTTTGTGCCAAATTAAACCGCACGAAAATGGAAAAACTTTTAGACAAATTTCTGAGATACGTCTCCGTGGAGACCACCTCCGACGAAAACTCCGAATCGCAACCCAGCACCACCAAGCAGTTGAACCTATTGGCTATGCTCCGCGACGAACTGCAAGCTATTGGCATCGAAGCCATGCTTGACGAATACGGCTATGTGATGGCGACCATTCCTTCCAATGTGGAAAAGGACATTCCTGCCATCGGTTTCATCGCCCATGTCGACACCTCGCCGGATGCTTCGGGAGCGGACATCAAGCCGCAAATCATCCCGAACTACGACGGTGGCGACATCGTCCTGAACAAGGAAAAGAACATCGTCTTGCGCGTTTCGGAATTCCCTGAAATGCAGCAATACAAAGGCCAGACGATGATTACCACCGACGGCTTGACCTTGCTCGGCGCCGACGACAAGGCGGGTGTGGCAGAAATCATGTATGCCGCCCAATACATCATGGAGCACCCCGACTTCAAGCATGGCGAAATCAAGATTGGGTTCACGCCCGACGAGGAAATCGGACGCGGTGTGGTGAAGTTCGACGTGAAGAAGTTCGGCGCGAAATACGCCTACACGATGGACGGCGGCGAAATCGGCGAGTTGGAGTACGAAAACTTCAACGCTGCCGCCGCGAAGATTCATGTGCAGGGCAGCAACATCCATCCCGGCTATGGCAAGGACAAGATGGTGAACTCGATGCTTATCGCTATGGAACTCAACGCGATGCTGCCTGTGGAGCAAGTGCCTCGCTACACGCAAGGCTACGAAGGCTTCTTCCACCTGACCGAAATCAACGGCACGGTTGAAGAAACCACGATGAACTACATCATCCGCGACCACGACCGTGCCAAGTTCGAGGAAAAGAAGGCCTTAATCACCTCTGTTGCAGAGTTTTTGAACAAGAAATACGGCGACGTGGTGAAGTTGGAACTGAAGCACCAATACTACAACATGCGCCAAGAAGTGGAGCCGCATTTCTTCATCGTGGAAAGAGCGATTAAGGCGATGGAGATGGCTAACATCAAACCGAAAGTGCAGCCCATCCGTGGCGGCACCGACGGTGCCAACCTTTCGTTCATGGGCTTGCCTTGCCCCAACATCTTCGCCGGCGGACACAATTTCCACGGCAAATTGGAATATGTTCCTTTGGAAAGCATGATGAAGGCTTCGGAGGTGATTCTCAACATCATCACTCTGTTCCAAGCTGAAGGCTAAACCATTGTAAACCAAAGAAAAATCGGCTTGCGGGTTTTCCCATAAGCCGATTTTTTGTTTTTTGGGAAGCTGCAATTATGCGTTAGTTGCTTCAGCCTTCAGTTCCTCATAAAACTTCACTTGCGCCATTTCCATCCACGGCGTAACCCAAAGCAGGCCAATGCCGAGGGTGAGGATTCCCAAAAGAATCCAGCCGATGAAACTGAGGTGCAGCATGAAAAGATCCATCTTGTGGCCGTACATCAGTGCTTCGCTGCGACGGAGGCACTCGCCGGGGCCGAGTTCTGGGTTGTCTTCGGCAATGTAGGGCGCCATGCTGAAGGCGTAGGCCTTGATGATGCCAGGAATGATAAGCAGCAGACACCATAGCAGGATATAAACCGTGCCTAAAAGCATGATTCCCAACACTCTGCCGTAGTCTTCCTTAAATCCCGCACTAATCATTTCGTTGACAGTGTTTTCGCGGCCACGGTTGAAACGGAGCATCCCGACCGAGAAGCCGTATTGAAGGTTTTCGGCAATGAGAAGCGCGACGAGGAAACCAATCGTGATGAATGACGGTAATTGGGTTTGGCTTCCGCCTTGAGTGACTCCGCTGACCAAGGTCACTATCAGTGCTGCCACAACGGGCTGTGTCCATTTGCCCCTAAGCATCCCGAGGGCTTCATTTTTGAGTTCAGGTCTTGTTGACATGATGTTAGTTTTTAAGGTTTTACATTTGCAAAAATAGGAAAAACTTCACTAATGCAAGCGAAAATGCGTCTTTTTTTATAGTTTTGCCGCCCGAAAATGACGAAATGAACCGCATCAGGCAGGACAATCGCGACAGAATTATTTTGGCATCGGTTTTCACCGTTGCCGGTGTGCTGTATGCCCTCATTTCCTTGGTCAACCATTACCTTTTCAAGACTTACGCACTCGACTTGGGACTTTACACCCATGCGATGTACGACTACACGCATTTCCGCGTTGACGATTGCAGCATGTTCAAGGCTGTTCCGCAAAGCATCCTCAGCGACCATTTCGACCTCTATCTCATCATTTTGTCGCCTTTGGTTCATGTCTTCGGCAGTTATACCTTGCTCATCGTGCAGATTGCGGCGGTGCTGTTGGGCGGTTGGGGCGTATTCAAGTTGTTGCGACTTTATTCCGACGACTTTTGGCTACCGCTTTTGGCCGCTGTCGCGTTCTGGTTTTCTTTCGGAATCATCCATGCCATAGCCTTCGACTATCATTCCAATGTGCTGGCTGCCATGATGTTGCCGTGGCTGCTGTATTTCCTCAAAAAGAGACAATTCGGCCTGTCCTCACTGATGGTGGTGCTGTTCGTCATCGGGAAGGAGAACATGTCGCTGTGGTTGTTTTTCATCGTCATAGGGCTGATGTGGGACTACCGCAAGGATAAAACAGCCTTGTGGCATTTGGCGGGCTATGCGGTTTTTTCGTTGGCTTACTTCTTCATTGTCAACATGATAGTGATGCCAAAGTTGGGCGGTTCGGGTGGAGGCTTTGCTCGGTATAGTTATCTCGGAGATAACTATTTAGAAATTGCTGGAACCTTGGTCACGCATCCGAAATTGACGCTTAATATCTTGTTTACCAGCACTATTGGCATGGAGGAGTTCGTGGGTATGGGTGGCAAGCCAAATTACACTGTGTTAACCACCATCGCCAATCCTAAATATGCCGGAATCAAGGAGGAGTTTTATTGGTGCGCTTTGGCTACAGGATTGATTTTCACGATTTTGAAACCCAATTACCTGTTTATGCTCCTACCGCTCTTTGGACAGAAAATGATAGCCAACCAGCCTAATTTTTGGGGCATTTCCTTCCAATATTCCGTTGAGTTTATGCCAGTGTTCGTCATTGCGTCGTTTTTGGTCATTTTCAGGCTGAGGAAACAGTTTTGGCGGATGATGCTGGCAGTTAGCCTGTTGATTTCCATTGTTTTGATCACGTTTTATACCATCGGTGTGCCCAAATCGAGGGTTTTCGTGGACCAGCTTTGCGTTTATCAGGGACGTCATTACAGGCAGAAGGATTTCGATGTGCGCTATGCCTACGAACTCATCCGAATGATTCCCGACGAGGCCTCGGTGTGTGCCGCGCCGGTCTTTGTGCCGCACCTCGCCATGCGTGACGACATCAAGGATTTTTCCATCATGCGGAAAGTCGACACCGACTATGTGCTCATCACCGATTTCTATTTCGGCTACGAGCGCGAGGGAGTGTTGGTGTTAAAGAATCGTGCTGAATATGAGACTGTTGCCACCGATGGCACTATCTATTTGCTGAGGCGGATTGTGCCTTGAAGGTCTGCAAGTCGGGTGGAAGTTCAGTTAGGTTTTTGCAGGTATAGACAAAGAAATTTTTGGCAGGCTTGCCGCATCGCTCAATCGTAATAGTGCCGGCCAGTTCAATTTCCGAAAAATACCATTGATACATCTCTTTCGGGTCTTTCAGATAGCGGCTGTCGGTGAGGAACCAATAGTTTTCGCCGAGATGGAATCCGCCACGCTCTTCATTGATCCACAGGTATTTGTGCAAGAACTCAGGCCAACCCAATCCCATGACTCTCATGCCTAAAGGTCGCGCCACATAATAGTCGAGATTGGCCAACGGAAACCATTGGTTGGCCACGATGCCGTCTTCGGCGTTCATCACGCCTTCGACCATCTTTTCCTCGCGGAAAGCCGCAAATTTTTCGCCCAATTGCCGCCAGCCATACATATCGAGGGTGAAATCGTCGCGCCCAAGCATCTCAGGCTCAGTGTGTTTGTCCAAAGGAATGAAGCCTGTCTTGATTTCGGCAACGCCGATGATTAGAGTGAGCAAAAGCACGAGTAGTGCCGCCTTGATGGATTTAGGCAACTTGTCTGGTTCAACCTGCTTATCACGCAGATACACAGCGGATAAGAGGATGAGAATAACGAAAGCGGGCGCGTTCCAATGCGGCAGGGTAGGGCGGGTGAGTGAGAACAGCCAGAACATCAAAATCAGGGGAATGGCGGTGCAAAGCAAAAGGCGAGAAACGGGTTTTGGGATGTTGGTTTTTCTTTTGAAGGCTGCAACAATGGCTACTATGGCCAAAATGAAATTCACCGGATTGTTGTAGAGAAACTCACCCAAAATCTCGGTGCCGAAAGTGCCGAAATTGATTTTTCCGCCACCCACGCGCCCACCGTGGAAACTCAGGCTGATGAAATTGTTTTGGATGTTCCAGTAAAGAATGGGAATACAGCAAATTGCTGAAATCAAGAGTGCGAGGTACAAATATGGGTTTTTCAGTTGTTTTCGGTTGAAAATCAGGATATAAAGCCCCATTCCGGCCCAAAGGAAAACGCCTGAATATTTGGAGAGCATGGCCAAACCGGTGAATAATCCAAATAGTATCAAGTATCGGCCCTTCGACAAGCTCAGGGACCGAATGGCCATCCAGACGGCCAAAAGCCAAAACAGCATCAGTGGCGTGTCGGGCATGATGAAAACGCCCGTGATGACGAAGGCGTAAATGGAGGCGGTGTAAAGCAAAGCAGCGTAAAACCCAGTCCGCGCATCCTTGATTTCCTTCGCAATCCTATATATAATATAGGTGTCGGCGGTCATCAGGACGATAGAGGCCAAACGGATGAATAACTCGCTGTCGAACAATAAGTTAAGGCTGAACAATTGGATGACCCAGCCCACCATAGGCGGGTGGTCGAAGTGACTCCAATCGGTGTAGAGGGCATAGGTCCAATAATAAACCTCGTCGTTGCCAAACTCCAACCAAGCGGCCAAAATGCCCCTCACGACCGCGCTGACGGCCAACAGCCAAACCAGTATCTTGTTGATATTTTGCTCTTTAATCCTCACTTGCTTTCTTCTCCTTGGCTTTTTTGAACAGATACCAAATCATGGCAGCAAACGCCACGAGATACACGAAACGGTACAAATAGGTCTGCGCCTGATTGACGACATCCAACCGCTGGTCTATGGGTTCGGGTGTCGGGTGCCTCGTGACGGGATTCAGATAGAAATGTTGCAGTTCGTTGACATTGATTTCCGTCCTAACATATTGGTCTTCAAGCTGAATGACATACGATGCGGTCGCCACGTTTTCTTCCGTTTTCAGCACTTTTCCGCTCTGCCCGATGAATTTCACTTCGTGCATGGTGTTGGCGGAAGTGCTAATGAATAAGGTGTCGCCAACCAATTGGGCTTGAGTCAAATAGGGGAGGCTTCGGGCTTGTTCGACCTTCTGCTCCAAGGTCATCGGGAAGTGGAAAAAGTTGACGAACTCAACGGCGTAGCACAAACCCGCATCCAAAGCCTGATACACATGCTCAGGGTTGAGGTCAGGGGTGTTAATCATGGTTAGATTGAGGCATACTTCACTGACTTTGTGTATGTTGTGTGTATCGTCATCGCCGAGGGCATACACTCTGTGGCCGTTGGAGAGCGCCATGTCCCAATGCTCCAACGCATTGCCGTAAGGATTCATGATTTCCAAAAGACGATAGTTGCTCAGCCATTTCATGTCGCTCACTTTATAGCCTTTCGTGAACGAGGCATGGGCAGGCATGACGAAGCGGCTCCGTTCAGCCAACTTATTGATAGTATGCTGTTTCATGTTGAGATTCTGCATGAAAGGGAAGTCGGGCCAATACACCTTTTCCGCCCCGATGCATATTTGGTGTGTCTTGCGGATGAGGCCGTAGCCGTGTTCGTATGCGGGGATATAGTCCTCTCTCTCAGCACCATGCGGGTTGATGCCCATATAGTCGGAAATGCCATAATGGTCATAGCCCAAGGCTTGATAAACGCTGTCGATGGCCGTTTCGGTGCTTTTGCGCCCGTTGGTCAGGCCGAAATACCTGCGAGAGTGGCAATGGAAATGATACTTTTTCCATTGGTCGGGGTTCATGTCCTGATAGGGATTATAAAGGTATTCGCCGCTGAAGGGTCGCGGCTCTTTGAAACTGTAAGTGGGCACGGAAAGGTACACATATAATATGAGCAGAAGCAAGGCGATACCGAGGCTGGCCATTACCCTGCCGAAATAAAACCAAAAGCCGTGTTTCTTTTTTGTCGTGTTCATAAAACTGAAATTCAAGTTGTATTATTTCCATAGCGGCTCCGTCTCCCATCCTTCAGGGAAACCCATTGCCGAAGAGTCAACATTCGGATACTTTTTCAGCAATTCTATGATGTCAGTTTTGAGGGAGTTTTCAGGCTGTATATTGTTCACCCAATAGAGCAAGCAACATAGCAACGCATACAAACGGCTCGGGTCAACAGCCGACACATTCACCCAGTCAGCCCTCATTTTTTTTGCGGTTGGCAACTGTGGCTTCATAGGGTATATCCTGTTCCACACTCGCGCATGGTGAGCACAACAATTGCGGAGTGCAGTTAACGCTACTATCCAACTATCCAAATACTCGTGCTGAGGTACGTTGAAACTGCGTGCAATGTGTTTTTTTATCGGTGTGTCAGTGAAATTGCTGTATAGTTTACCCAATGTGCCAAACGACACCACTTCTAATGTTTTCCATGATGGGGGCATGTCGGGAGTGTCATACTTGGCGTAATGGTCACGGATGAAATCTTCTTTGGTGCGCGACAACTCGACCTGTATGGCATTGATGCATGCTGTGTGTATTTTTTTGTCCTTGAATAGACTGGGATTCATAAACCAAAACGAGCCGTATTTCATTGAAAAGTTTTGTATGACGCTCGTCCGCAATGCAATTTCTACGGTTTGAATTGAAGAAAAAAGCACAGTTCGTAGCGTTTTATCGAAATAGTAAAGGTTTAAGGCATTACTGAATTGTTTACCGGGTTTGAAAATATGCGTCGCTTTGTCGGCTTCGCTTGGCCTCAAATAGTTCGCAAAGCGAAAATAACTGATGACAGACAGCACTTTCGAGGCAACATCCTCGTCTTCTATTATCAGGCCACGGCTTTTCAACTGAGCAATCTGGTCAGCGATGCTAATCGGTTGTTTGTTGTACTGCATAATCTTAAAACAAAAGTTCCACCCTGGTTCGCTATTCTTATGGGAAGCGTGGTGGAAACTGTCGGTGCAAAGATACAAACTTTTTTTATTCCGACAATGGTTTTTTCAGAAATTTTCCATCACATTATACGGTTGTTTTGTTTTCAAGCTTATTTCTCTGAATGTATCATTTTGGTATATACACTATGGTATGAAAATCAATTTCTTTCTGGCTATCAGGTTGTTGTAGCGTTCAAGCACCTCGCCGACCACATCCTCCCAAGAGCGCACGATGGAACGCGAAGCCTGCACGCCAACGCGATGCACCCGTTTCGGGTCGTGAATCAACTCGCGGAGGCGGTTGGCGAAGGCATTCAAGTCGTTGGGAATCAGGAAGCCGTTCTCGTTGTCGGTGATGATGGAGGCAGCCGTGGCAGTTTCCACCAAAACCGAAGGCGTTTGCAACGCAGCCGCCTCTTTGACGACCAAGCCGTCAGTGTCGTAAAGCGAGGGGAAAAGGAACAGGTCAGCCGCTGCATAATACTGCTTGATGGTTTCGCGCTCGGTGACGGTTCCCACAAAAGTGACTTGGCTGTCCAAGCCTTTTTCGGTCACCATCTCCTTCATTGCTTCAGCCGCGTAGCCGTTGCCGACGAAAAACATCTTGAAAGGCGTATCTTTCACTTTTTCAAGGGCTTCGATGATAAGGCGCACGTTTTTCTGCCAAACATGTTGCCCAACGAAAAGGCAAACGAAATCTTCAGGGGCAATGCCCAACTGCTTTCGCGCTTCGGCGAAATAGGCATCGGGATAGTCGGCCACGAGGTCGCTGCCATTGGGCACCACTTCCACATTGCCCTTGAATCCGTAATCCTTAATCACTTCTTTTACAGAGGCTTGTGGCACCCAAACCTCATCGGCACGCTCGTAGAAACTAACGATGCGCTTGATGATTTGCTCCACAACGGCTTTGGAGGGAATGGTTTGGCTGAAGTCGTCGCGATATTTGGAATGGAAGGTGGCCACAAAAGGGATGTTGAGCCTCTTGGCGACATTGACTGCCGCCCAGCCTGCCGCAAAGGGCGAATGGGCATGGACAATCTTGAAGCGACGCTTGACGATTTTGGCGAGGAAGGCTGGGTCAACTTCCGCAACGCCAGTGACATACGGCTGACGGAAAGGCACAGGAACCGAGAAATAGTCGAGCACCTCGTAGTCGTATTGCTTGTAGTCGGCCCCCGGCACATTCGGCGTGATGACAGAAACACCGCCCACCTTTTTCTGCATCCAGTAGGCGTAGTTTTGCACGCAAACGGCCACGCCATCCATCACCGGCGGAAACGATTCGTTGAAAAGTCCGATGTTGAGTTCCATTTTCTTGAAATTTGGCGCAAAGATAGGAAATTACGCCCAACTTTGCTTTCAACAATGCTTCTATTTGGCATTACCATTGAAATAAAACACGAATGGCCATGAATTATCCATGAATTGATCCATGAATTATTATTTCTGGAATGCCGTGTAAAAGAAAAGAAATATTTCCGTATTTTTGCCCCGATTAAACACAAATAGTAACTCAAAACGAAACAAATATGTAAGAAAAGCGCAAGTTTGCGTGAAACGAAACAACATAAACAAACGGCATTTAAACTGAATTCTTCTGCTTAGAAATTTGGCGATTTTTAACAAGGAAGGAAACACTGTCTAAAGTTTTAGTCAAGATGCTCGCGCGTTAGCGTGAGATTGACTTATTTCTTGGGATAGTGGGTTCGCCAAATACCTTAAGCAGCGGGAAACAAGTAAGTTTCACGCTTTTTTTTGTGCTTGTTTGGAGATGGAAACAAGTAATTCACATAGTATCAATCTAAAACTCTCGCTTATGAAGAAGCAAACCAACAAGAAAGGGAAAGCCGTTGCGCTTTCCTTGGCGATGGCGACGGCATTGTCGTTGCCGTTTGGCGCATTGGGGCAAGGCTTGTTCGGAGAGGTTGGCGACAGTGGAGGCGACCACGGCTTGCTTGGGAGAGGCAACCGTGGCACTACGGAAGGCACCTTCATGCACCAGACTTTCGGGAACAACCACGAAGGCAACTTCACACACCAAACCTTTGGCAACAACACGCCAGTAGGCAGCGGATTGTTCATCCTGCTTTCGGCAGGCGTGGGCTATGCCGCAACGAAAAGAAAAAAGAACAAGAAAAATCAACAAAACAAAAAGAATCAAATCAATTAAGGAGACAAAACAATGAAGAAAGTTAGTATGGTTTTGGCGGCAGTCGTCCTCGTTTTGGGCTTGTCGCAATGCAAGAAACAGGAACAACAAACCACAACAGACACGAACGGCACCGTGGCCATCACCCTTGATGTGAAAGTGCATGACGGCTCAAGGATAAATGTGAACCCCAACAATGGTATGGTGGCCTTCGAGTACGGCGATGTCGTGTATGTGGCCAGCGGGCAAAAGTTTGTAGGCACGCTGACCAACAACGGTAATACCTTCGCCGGCAACATCACCAACCCGACCGAGGGCGAACCGCTCTATTTCTTTTTCCTCGGCAACAAGACACCAGAAGAAACCCTCACCCCTGGCAGCAGCACTACTTGCTCGGTAAACATCAGTGACCAGACGAGCGGATATCCAGTGATTTCGTTTGCCACCTCTAACGAGACCTTCACAGGCGCAGGGCTTTACACCGCTTTCTTCCTCAACAAATGCGCCTTGGTGAAGTTTGATGTGACCACAGCTTCCGAAGCTGCTACTTGCATCACTGGGATGAAAAACAAAGTAACAGTGAATTTTGCAGGAAACGCTTTGATTTATAGCCAAGAAGGTGATGGGGTTATCACTTTACCCGCAGGTAGTGGAGAAAAGTGGGCCATCCTTTTGCCGCAAGAAGCGGTTGAGGCTGGCGAGGAAGGTAGTGCTTATTCCGAGAATGGAGATTATACTGGTACATTTGGTGCCATTCCTGCCATTACCGATAACAGTTTACTGACGGCTGGCATTGAGGTGAATGTAATTACGGAGGCTATTCCTGTTGGCGCTATTAGTGGTAAGTTTACCATTAATACTGATGGCGACCAAGTTTATTTCTCGCAGGGGAATTTGCAGTATCAGGCTTCCACGAATACTTGGCGCTTTGCCGAAAACCAATGGGACTATACGGGTGATGCCAATAGTGGCATTTCTGAAACATACGATGGTTGGATTGACCTGTTTTGTTGGGGTACGAGCGGGTACAACCACGGTGCCAATTGTTTCCATCCCTGGAGTACCAGCGAAACTTCCAGCAACTACTACGCTTACGGGGAATACTCATACAACTTGTTCGACCAGACTGGAAAGGCTGACTGGGGTTACAACGCCATCAGTAACGGTGGCAATACTGAAGGCCAGTGGAGAACGCTGACCAACGTTGAATGGGATTATGTGTTAGACAGTCGTTCCACGCTTTCAGGCATCCGCTATGCCATGGCCAATGTAAACGGTGTGAATGGCACCATCCTGTTGCCTAACGATTGGGACGCTTCCATTTACGACTTGAACAACGCCAACGGTGGCAACTACGAGAGCAATACCATCACCGCTGCCGACTGGACGAACACGCTTGAGGCCAATGGGGTCGTCTTTTTGCCGGCCGCTGGCGGCCGCTACGGGACTTCGGTCGACGAGGCGGGCAGCTATGGCGGTTACTGGTCGAGTTCGTACTACTACTACGATAGCGACTACGCGTTCAGCATGAGTTTCCTCTACCCTGGCACGTGCAACAACCTCCGCCACAGCGGGTTCTCCGTGCGCCTGGTGCGCGATAAGGAATGATTTTTAGTTCTTCCCAAGTTTGGTAAGAACGCAAATTGTTTGTTAGGCTTCGCCGAGAATGGCGGAGCCTTTTTTTTCAAAAGAACATAATGCAGCAACAAGAATCAATACAAAAAACCGAAAAGCCACAAAGGGAGTTTGTTGCCAAAGGCGTATTCTATCCGCCCGAATTTGCTTAATCTAATAAGCAATTTCAAGAAAAAATTGCTTAATCCAATAAGCAAATTGCGCCATCTTTCAACGGCTTCGTTGAAAAAGATGAAGTCTTTTTTTCTTGTCTTAAAACTTCGCAATCGGAACAATCCGAATGGTATGTCCGTTTTTTTCCACGATGTTTTCCTCGTCCTTGGTCACGATAAGAAGATTGTTGCATTGCAGCTCCTTGGCACATTCTACAAGAGAGTCCATTTCGCGTTTGCGGGTCTTTTCAGATGGCATTCCGTAGCAAACCTGAATCAACTGCTCCACTTTCGTGCCTTTTCGGGTGACGAAATCGGTCTCCTTGTCGTTCTTTGAACGGTAATAGAATAGGGTTTGCCCAGACTTATAACCACGGCGAAGCAACTCTACAAACACTTGGTTTTCAAGCAGTCGGCCAAGATTTTCGCTGAGGTTGAAACCTGCCGATTGCACAAAGCCATTGTCAACCACATATACCTTTTGGTCGGCTTTCTGCATCAGTTTTAGCTTGTTGTTGAAGCGGGGCAGGAAGAAGAATAAGAACGGCTCACACAGGTATTGACAGAATTTCTTGGTAGTGTTGACGCTCGACAACTGCAAATCCGTGGTGAGGCCGTTGGCCGAAACGGGATTACAGAAATTGGCAAGCAAGAAAGAAGCAAGATTGTATAATTCCGTGGTCTTGCGCACCTTATGCCGTTTTGCGATGTCTTTCAACAGAATGGAATCAAACAAAGTGGACATATAATTTTGGGTGATGTTGCGGGCAGAGATAGTCTCTGGATAGCCGCCATTACGCAAATAATCATCGGCCAAGGCGATGGCTTCGGTTTGTTGCTCGGCTTTAACATGTTGAATGTCAATATTGTGCCAAGCAAATGTTTCTTCAAGGCTGAAAGGTAGCATTTCCACCAACAAATAGCGTCCTGTAAGTACTGTCATCATCTCACTGCTGAGCATATTGGCGTTGCTACCCGTGATGACAAGGTTCTTGCCACGGCGATAGAGCTTGGAAACCCACAAATCCCATTCGGGAAGGTTTTGCACTTCGTCAAGCATAAGAAACTGGTAATCAGGATATACATCGTCAAGTAATCGCATGACGAGGTCTTCGTTCCATCGGCTAAGCAGCAATTGGTCGTCGAAATTGAGATAGGCGAAGTTTTTCCCTTTGAGCATCAGCAGTGCGTATGTGGATTTGCCCACCCGCCGTGGTCCGCTGATAAATTTGACGAGAGGACTTTGCAACAGTTGCTCTTTGTCGTATTCAGTGCGTCTTTCAAGATACGGGCGACCAAGTAGTTCGTCGCGTTCCTTGCGTTGGTTGATGAGAATGTCTTTCATGTATAGTTTTGTTTTATGGCGCAAAAATACGCCTTTTTATGCAATAAAACATCTGTACTGCACAAAAAATGCACTTTTTTTGCAGTACAGATAAAATATTGCATACTTTCAGCACTTTATTGGTATTTACCCCAATCCTTCCACGACACATAATCAATGCCGTTGATGGTGCAGGTCAGGTCGCCAAGATAGAAAACGGCACCTCGACTGCCGTCGTCGCCGCGAAGGGCGAGATAGTCTCGTGCGTTTTTCGAGAGTTTTTGCTCTGCCTCAATGGTGCTCTTGATTTCAATCGCGAAAGTGCGTTTCCAGTCGGCGATGGTGTCCACCTCGAAGCCTTTCTGGTCGCGGAAATAGGTCAGGTTGGGGTGCTTGCCTTGGTTCAAGCGGCCTTTCAGCAGTTCGGCGATGGCGAAAGTTTCCACTACTGCACCTTTGTTCGGGTGCAGAATCAACTCCTCCACCGATTCAATCCGTAGCAGATGGCACAGCAAGCCGGAATCGACAAAATACAGTTTTGGGGTCTTGACCAACGACTTGCCAAAGTTCTGAGTTTCAGGCTCTAAGAAGTGGATGATAAACGACGACTCCAAGATGGAGAGCCATTGCTTAACGGTTGGGGCCGAAACGCCGATACCGCGTGCGATGCTGTCCATAGAAAGCATTTGGCCGCTATAGGTGGCGCAAATCTGGATGAACTTTTTGAACACGGACAAGTTGCTGTGGTTGATTTGACTCTCCACGTCCAAGTCGAGGTAGGTGTCCACATAACTATTGAACCAATCGTCGGGCGAGAAATGCTTTGCGGTGTCGTGCAAAGGCGGGTAAAATCCTTTGAAAATGGTTTCGTAAACATTGCTACTCAATAAGTTGCCACTTTTTAACTCCCCGATGGAGAACGGAAGCAATTTCAGGAAAGCGGCACGACCGGCCAACGAATCGGTCATGTTTTGCTTCAGGTTGAATTGGTTGGAACCTGTCAGGATGAACTTGCCCGGAGTGAAACTGCCTTGGTCCACATGATACTTGACCGCATCGAAAATCTCGGGCACTTTTTGCGCCTCGTCGATGATGGCGCCATTAGGGAAGGCCATCAGGAAGTCCATCGGATTGGCAGCGGCCAGTTCGCGGATGGTCTTGTCGTCAAACGAAAGGTATCTTTTCTCGGGAAAAGTCATTTTCGCGAGTGTCGATTTTCCGCTTTGTCGCGGCCCCGTGATGCCAATCACCGCGAATTGTGAAGCGAGCCTCAAAAGGGCGTTTTTTGCCGTTCTCTCAATCATGGTTTTGTCTTTTTTCGTGATTTCTGCGGCAAAATTAGTAAAAATCTAAAGTTTAGAGCGGAAAAATCCAAAGTTTTGATTGGAAAAATCTAAAGTTTTAGTCGGAAAAATCTAAAGTTTCGCAATTTAATGTTTTGTAATATATTGATAAACAAATGAATAAAATAAATATAGGGAATATTGTAAATTTAAAAACAACATACTGCGTGAGCTTTTTTCAACAAAAGCAAAATTTCTTGTTTTGGTATCGAAAATTTATGTAATTTTGGCATCTGATTCCGAAATTGCATAAAAATGAAGATACAGTATCTGTCTCGAGATATGGAAAAGGCTTTACTTGAAGCCTCTGATTATTATGGTGTTATATGCGTATCAGGACCTCGTCAGTCGGGCAAAAGCACACTATTGAAGCATCTTTTTCCCAATTATGTCGAATATAGCTTGAAAGATATGCATGTGCGCGAGTTTGCGATGAATGACCCCGTGGCCTTTCTCAGCCAAACTACGGAAGGTATGTTTCTTGACGAGATACAGAAAGCCCCTGTGCTGATGGAATACATTCAAGGCATCGTTGACCACGACCCCAATCGCAAGTTCCTTTTGACGGGAAGTTCCAACTTTGAGGTGATGAAAGGCGTTTCCGAGTCGCTGGCTGGTCGTGTAGGTGTCTTTGAACTGTTGCCGATGACTTTGGTCGAGACCGAAGACACCCGAAACGATACCGACCTGTCGCGTCTTTTGTACGATGGCCTTTATCCGGCGGTGGCCGCTGGCAAAAACACAGCGAGGATGTTTTATCCGTCATACGTGAAAACTTATATCGAGAAAGATGTTCGTGACCTGCTGAAGATTCAAGACCAAATGCAGTTCATGCGGTTTATGAAGTTATGCGCGGCGCGTATAGGTTCCATTTTTGTCGCCACGGAACTTGCTTCGGAAGTCGGCGTCGACTCGAAAACAATCACGCGCTGGCTTTCGGTGCTGCAAGCCTCGTACCTTGTCACTCTGTTGCCACCGTATTATGAAAACATTTCAAAACGGTTGGTAAAAAGTCCGAAACTCTACTTCAACGACACGGGATTGGCCTGTTATCTGCTTGACATAGAATCGCCCAAACAACTCGACCGCGACAAGATGCGTGGCGCCTTGTTTGAAAACATGATTGTCATGGAAGTGATCAAGCACCGTTATAACCAAGGATTGGAAGGTGGCGTTTATTTTTACCGCGATTCCAACCAAAACGAGGTCGATATTCTGCTCAAACAAGAAGGCGAAATCACGGCAATAGAGGTGAAATCATCGATGACTTATCATCCCTCGTTTGAAAAAAGCCTGAAACAAGTTGCGGAATGGGTGGAAACGCCTGTCACGAAAAGGGCTATCGTCTATGCCGGTGATTTTGAGAATACCCACGGGGTCATCCAACTGTTGAACTACAGGAATTTGAAAGAGTTGCTTTAAAAACTTAATCATTGGCACACTTCGCTGCATTATTGGTATGTTCCTCAGTTATTCCACGACACATAATCAAATTTTGTAACAAATGATACGCAACGAATCAGTGGAAAGTCTTATCTTTGCAGCCTAATTTGAAATCATTCTTAATAAGGATAAAAATGGATACAAATCCGAACGAAAATATCATTAGCGAGGTCACAAGCAAGGAATATGAATACGGCTTTGTGACTGACATTGAGACCGATTTCGCGCCGAAAGGCCTGAATGAGGACATCATCCGTCTGATTTCCAAGAAGAAAGAGGAACCTGAATGGCTGTTGGAGTTCCGCCTGAAGGCCTTCCGCCATTGGCAGACCTTGAAACAGCCCAATTGGGCGCACCTCGACCTTCCTGAAATTGATTATCAAGACATTATCTATTACGCCGCGCCGCGCAAACGCCAACAGAAACAAAGCCTCGACGAGGTTGACCCCGAACTGTTGGCCACCTTCGACAAACTCGGCATTTCCTTGGACGAGCAGAAGAAACTCTCGGGCGTGGCCGTCGATGCGGTGATGGACTCGACCTCGGTGAAGACGACCTTCCAAGAGACGCTCTCGAAACACGGCGTCATCTTCATGTCGTTCAGCGAGGCCGTCAAGCAGCACCCTGACTTGGTGAAGAAATACCTCGGCAAGGTGGTGCCCTACACCGACAACTTCTTTGCCGCGCTCAACTCGGCGGTCTTCAGCGACGGCTCGTTCTGTTACATCCCAAAAGGTGTGCGCTGTCCTTTGGAACTCTCGACTTATTTCCGCATCAATGCGGCCAACACGGGCCAGTTTGAGCGCACCCTCATCGTGGCCGACGAAGGCGCGTATGTGAGCTATATGGAAGGCTGTACTGCCCCGCAACGCGATGAAAACCAACTTCATGCTGCCATCGTGGAAATCATTGCCGAGACGGATGCCGAAGTGAAATATTCCACGGTGCAGAACTGGTATCCGGGCGACAAAGATGGCAAGGGCGGCGTGTACAACCTCGTTACGAAGCGCGGACTATGTCGCGGCGACCGTTCCAAGATTTCTTGGACGCAGGTCGAGACGGGTTCGGCCATCACTTGGAAATATCCGGGCTGTGTGCTGATGGGCGACAACTCCATCGGAGAGTTCTATTCCGTCGCCGTGACCAACAACTACCAGCAGGCCGACACGGGCACGAAGATGATTCACCTCGGCAAAAACACCCGCAGCACCATAATTAGTAAAGGTATCTCCGCCGGCCACAGTCAAAACGGCTACCGTGGCTTGGTGAAAGTGGTGCCGAAGGCAGAAAACGCCCGCAACTACTCGCAATGCGACTCACTTTTGCTTGGCGACCAATGCGGTGCCCACACTTGGCCTTACGTCGAGTGCGGCAACGACAGCAGCATCCTCGAACACGAAGCCACCACCTCGAAAATCTCCGAAGACCAACTTTTCTACTGCCAACAGCGCGGCATCCCAACAGAGAAGGCCATCGGCCTGATTGTCAATGGCTACGCAAAGGATGTGCTGAACAAGCTGCCCATGGAATTTGCGGTGGAGGCTCAGAAACTGTTGTCAATAACACTGGAAGGAAGCGTCGGATGAATAATGGTATGAAATGGAACTACGAATTGGACGAATCTTACGAATGTTCGCGCATAAATTTTGCAGCCGTGACTGCGAATTTGTACGAATTTGGCTTACGCTATTCGTATGTATTCGCAACGAAGTTGCAAAATTCGATTCGTAATAATCAGTATAATTCGTGTAATTCGTAGTTAAAAAATAATTCTGAAATTCGAAATTTTGAAATAATATGTTGTTGAATATCAAAAATCTACACGTCTCCATCGGAGGCAAGGAAATCCTGAAAGGATTGAATCTGGGCGTCAATGAGGGCGAAATCCACGCCATCATGGGACCCAACGGAACGGGAAAAAGCACCCTTGCGGCGGCCATCACGGGTCGCGAGGGCTACGAAATCACCGAGGGTGAAATCTGGTACAAGGGCAAGAACATCGTCGGAATGTCGCCCGAAGACCGCGCCAACGAAGGCATCTTCCTCAGTTTCCAGTACCCCGTTGAAATTCCGGGTGTGAGCATCCAAAATTTCATGCGCACCGCCGTAAACTCAAAGCGTGAGTATCAAGGACTTCCGCCCATGAGCACCGTCGATTTTATGAAGTTGATGAAGGAGAAACAGGCCATGGTCGAAATCACCGAAAAACTGCAAAACCGCTTCGTCAATGTGGGTTACAGCGGCGGCGAGAAGAAGAAAAACGAAATCTTCCAAATGGCCATGTTGGAGCCGAGCCTTGCCATCCTCGACGAGACCGACTCTGGCTTAGACATCGATGCCTTACGCATTGTGGCTCACGGCGTTAACCAACTCCACAACGACACGAACTCTTTCGTTGTCATCACGCACTACCAGAGACTGTTGGACTACATCGTCCCCGACTTCGTCCATGTGATGTACGACGGGCGCATCGTCAAGACGGGCGGCAAGAACCTCGCCCTCGAACTCGAAGAAAAAGGCTACGAATGGATTAAGGAACTTTGACCATGGACAACCAACTTATCATAGCCGCCAATCAAAGCCGCGAACTCATTGAGTATGACGATGATGCGCATCTTTCCGCCGATCCGAAAGTTTCCGAAATCGTCCTCAACGAGAACGCCAGCCTTGAGTTGTATGTGCTGCAAAACGTGAGCAACGAGGCCTCCATCCAGCGCGAGTTCAAGGTGAGGCAGATGGCCGACAGTCGCCTGAAAATCGTGGTCATTACTTTCAACGGAGGCGACATCCGCAACACCTATCATGTGGATTTAGATGGCGAAGGCGCTGAAACCCAAGTGCATGGACTTTATCTCATCGACAAGACCCAGCATGTGGAAAACCGCTTGAAGGTGAACCACAACGTGCCGCATTGCACGAGCAGCGAGAAGTTCAAGGGCATCTTGGACGACGAGGCCACGGCCATCTTCAACGGCCATGTGTATGTGGCTAAAAACGCGCAAAAAACTGATGCCCAACAAAATAACAGCAATATCTTGCTGACCTCGAAGGCCAAAATCAACAGCCAGCCGTTTTTGGAGATTTACGCCGACGACGTGAAATGTTCGCACGGCACCTCCACGGGCCAACTCGACCAAGAGGCCATGTTCTACATGCGCCAGCGCGGTATCAGCAAGGCCAACGCACGTATTCTACTCATGTACGCCTTCGCCGCTGAGGTCAGCAACCACATCGGCAACGAAATGCTGCACGAGCACATCGACGACATGATCAAGCGCCGCCTGCGCGGTGAGTTGTCGAGTTGCGAGAACTGCGTGTTGCGTTGCAGCCATCCGAAGGAGTATAACTTTGACATTGATTATTCGAAAATCTAACCTGTAGGGCTGTCACATTGTGGCAGCGCGTACCACAATTTCCACATGCGGCTGCCGTGATACGCCAGCCCTACAAACCGAAACAAAATGAACATCAAAGAAATAAGAGATTCCTTTCCTGTCTTAGACCAGCAAGTTTACGGAAAGCCTTTGGTCTATCTCGACAATGCCGCCACCACGCAAAAACCACTGTGCGTCATTGAGCGCGAGCGGGACTATTACCTGCACGAGAACTGTAACATCCACCGAGGTGTGCATTATCTGAGCCAAAAGGCGACCGAGGCATACGAACACGCCCGACAAACTGTTGCAGATTTTATCCACGCCAAGGAAGCCAAAGAAATCATCTTCACCCGAGGCATCACCGAGTCGCTGAACCTGTTGGCGACCTCTTTTGAGCATTTCATAATAAACAACTCCTCATTAGATTGCTTCGTTCCTCGCAATGACGCGAAGCGGCAGACAGAAATGAAAGTGTTGGTCACCGCTATGGAGCATCATTCCAACCTCGTGCCGTGGCAACAGATGGTTCAGCGACATCAAGGGCAATTGCTTGTCGTGCCAATGGACAACAAAGGTGTTTTGGACATAGAGCAATACGAAAAACTGTTGAAGGAAGGCCCGCAGGTGGTTTCCATTGCGCACATTTCCAATGTGTTGGGCACCATCAATCCTATCAAACAGATGATTGCGATGGCACATCAATACGGCATCCCCGTGGTCATTGACGGCGCGCAGTCCATTGCCCACCATCCCATTGATGTTCAAGACCTTGACTGCGATTTCTTCGTCTTTTCGGGACACAAGATGTACGCCCCGATGGGCATCGGCGGTTTGTACGGCAAGGCGGAATGGCTGGAAAAACTGCCACCCTACCAATTTGGCGGCGAGATGGTCGATACGGTGAGTTTCGAGAAAACCACCTTCAATGTGTTGCCATACAAATTCGAGGCGGGGACACCTAATGTGGGTGCAGCTTTGGGGTTGGAGACCGCTATCCAATTCCTGCAAAGCCTTGACAGAAAAGTCGTTGAAGAACACGAAAACCAACTTTTGCAAACGGCTATCCAACAGCTTTCAGAAATCGATGGCATCCGTTTCTTCGGCGAGGCGGAGCGGCGTTCAGGCTTGGTTTCGTTCATCATTGACGGCATCCATCCCTACGATTTGGGCACAATCATCGACAAGATGGGCGTGGCGGTGCGCACGGGTCACCATTGCGCCGAGCCTGTGATGACTCGGTTTGGCATTCCAGGTACGGTGCGGGCTTCGTTTGCGGTGTATAATACTTTGGATGAGGTGGATGTGTTCGTCAAGGCTGTGAAGAAGGCTGCGATGATGCTGCGCTGACCTCTCCTGTAGGTTCTTCCTCCACCGTTTCCAGCCTAAGTTTTCCGTCCTTCATCTTGATTTTCTTTTTCACCCGAATGGGCGCGATGATGAGTACGAGCAGCACCTCAAGGGCGTATTTCATCAGCGGCACCAAGCCTGTGGTGAAGAACTGGAAAACGATGAGCAATATGGAAAAACCGACAAACAAAGCTTTTCCGTAGACTTTCTTCCTGAAGATTTGTATCAAACTGAAAACCAATATAATGGAAAGTGCCAATTGTATGATTTGCACAAGAAATTCCCTTGAACCTAACGACATTTCGCCTTGATTGAAATAGTAGGTGTCGAAATAATAACGTCTGAAAACCACCGTGACGACCTCGAAAATGAGCAGTAGACCATAATAGGTGATGGCAAAACTGGCCGCCAATTTCATGGCAGTGGTAAGTTTTGGCTTCAGGTCGAAGATTTTGCTCTCGCGGGGTTTCATGGTCATTCAGGGTTTTGAGGGAGGTCATTTGCCAGTTCCATCCGCTTGAAATAGAGGTAATACAGGAAAATGAAAACGGCTGTAAGGAGCAGGTCGGAAGTGAACGGTGAGGGTTTTTGCAGCGGATAGACGTACACGGAATGGGCTATCAACATGCAGATTTGGGAGATGCTGTAAAGGTGGAAACCGCGCTTGTCGTTTTTGAACATCCTCCTCACCCCCATTAACGAAACGACGAACAACGCCAACAGAATCAGGTAGTAATTGGGGTTGATTTGGGTGAGGACGTTGATGGTATCGTTCATGGACTTGGTGAAATCTTCGCCCATAGCCGAAAAAGGCTGCATCATCTCCTCAAACGCTCCGCTGTCGAGCATCTCAGTCAATCGCGGCGTGGTGACATACATGATGATGGAACGAAAAATGTTCCAACAGGCGTTGATGAACGATAATACGAGGAGAATCGTCATGCCCGTGGGGCGTTTCTTTTGTTCTGTGGTTTCCATATTGTAATATTTTGTAGGGCTGTCACACTGTGCAGCCGCCGATTTCCACCAAGCGGCTGTCGTGATATGACAGCCCTACAATTCAAATTATTCGTTCTTCAATGTGTCAAAATCCAACGGGTAATTCTTCACGAAATCAACCGATTTGGCGATTTCGGTGTACATCACCTTGTCGATGCGCACAAATTCGACCACTTTGCGGTATTCGGCGACGAACTTCTCGATGATGGGCGACGACTTCAGCGGACGGCGGAACTCCAAGGCTTGTGTGGCGTTGAACAATTCGATGGCCAACACGCGCTCCAAGTTTTCGGCCACGCGCAAGGCCTTTGTGGCGGCATTGGCACCCATGCTCACATGGTCTTCCTGACCTTGCGACGACTCGATGCTATCCACCGAAGCGGGCGTGCAGAGTTGCTTGCTTTGGCTGACGATGCTCGCGGCGGCGTATTGCGGAATCATGAAGCCGCTGTTGAGGCCAGGCTCCGCAACTAAGAACGACGGCAGACCGCGCTTGCCGCCAATCAGTTGATAGATACGACGCTCGCTGATGTTGCCCAACTCAGCCATGGCGATGGCCAAGAAGTCCAAAGTGATGGCCAAAGGCTGGCCGTGGAAGTTGCCCGCGCTGATGACCAAATCCTCATCGGGGAAGATGGTCGGGTTGTCGGTGACGGCGTTGATTTCCTCGCTGAACACGGAGGCCACATAGTCGATGGCATCCTTCGAGGCACCATGCACCTGCGGCATACAACGGAAAGAATACGGGTCTTGGACATGCTTTTTCTCCCTGACAATCAGTTCGCTGCCCTTTGTGAACTCACGCACACGCTTGGCGGTGACGATTTGTCCGTTGTGGTGGCGGATTTGATGAACTTGGTCGAAGAAAGGCTCAATGCGGCCATCGAAGGCTTCGAGAGAAACCGTTCCGATGAGGTCGGCCAAATAGCTGAGACGGAAGGCTTTGAGCAGGACGTAGGTGCCGTAACTGCTCATAAATTGTGTGCCGTTGAGCAAGGCCAAACCTTCTTTCGACTGCAAGGTGATGGGCTCCCAACCGAACTTGTCGAGAACTTGTTGTGCTGGAACGATTTTGCCTTCATAATGCACTTCTCCCAAGCCGAGCAAAGGCAGCATGAGGTTGGCCAAAGGTGCCAAGTCGCCGGAAGCGCCGAGCGAGCCTTGGTTGTAGACCACGGGCAGCACGTCATTGTTGAAGAAGTCGATGAGGCGCTGGACGGTCACCACCTGCACACCGCTGTTGCCGTAGCTCAGGCTTTGCACCTTCAGCAAAAGCATCAGTCGGATGATTTCTTCGGGCACCATTTCGCCTGTGCCGCAAGCGTGCGACATGACGAGGTTTTTCTGCAAGGTGCTCAAATCCTCTTTGGAGATGCTGTGGTCGCAGAGCGAGCCGAAGCCGGTGGTCACGCCGTAGATGGGCTTCTCGGGGTTCTCCATCTTCTTGTCGAGATAGTCGCGGCATTTTTGGATGCGAGCGATGGCATCGTCCGACAGGGCGAGTTTGTAGCCATTTGTAATTATTTCATTTACTTGCTTGAATGTCAGTTCTTTGGAACTAATGTAATGCGTTGTCATATTGTTGATTGTTAAATTATTGTTTCCACTAATTTGTTGGCTTCCACCACGGTTTGCGTTCCTTCTTTCATAAACTTGACGGTGAATTTCTGCTCAGCCACCTCTTGTTCGCCAGCGATGACCACAATCGGGATGGCGCGTTGGTTGGCGTATTTCATCTGTTTCTGGATTTTGGCCGCGTCGGGGTAGATTTCCGCGTTGATGCCGTGCTTGCGCACTTGGTTGAGGTACTTCAGGCAGTATTTTTCCTCGTTCTTGCCGAAATTCAGGAAGATGACCTTCGTGCTTTCCGACATGGTTTCGGGGAAGAGGTTCAAGCCTTCCAAAACATCATAGATGCGGTCGGCACCGAAACTGATGCCCACGCCCGATACATTCGGCAGGCCGAAAATGCCCGTGAGGTTGTCGTAGCGACCGCCGCCTGAGATGCTGCCCATCGGGAAGTCGTTGGCCTTCACCTCGAAGATGGCTCCTGTGTAATAGTTCAGGCCACGAGCCAAGGTGAGGTCAAGTTCGGTGGTGATGCCGAGTTCCATGTCGTCGATGTAGTCGAACAGGATTTCAAGTTCCTCAATGCCTTTCTGGCCTACTTCGTTGGTTAGCAAGGGTTTCAGTTGCGCCAATTTTTCTCTCGTGTCTCCTTTCATAAAGAGGATGGGCTGGAGTTTGTCGATTGCGGCTTGCTCCAATCCCTTCTCGGCCAATTCGGCATTGACGGCCTCGATGCCGATTTTGTCAAGTTTGTCAATCGCAACGGTAATGTCGACCAAAGCGTCAGGTTTGCCGATGTATTCCGCGATACCCGCCAAGACTTTGCGGTTGTTTATTTTCAGCGTCACCTTGATTTTCAAGGCGTTGAAGACCTCGTCCACGATTTGCACCAACTCGGCTTCGTTCAACAAGGAATCGCTGCCGATGATGTCCACGTCGCATTGGCAGAACTCGCGGTAACGGCCTTTCTGCGGACGGTCGGCACGCCAAACGGGTTGGATTTGGTAACGCTTGAAAGGGAAAGCGATTTGCTCGCGGTACATCGTGACGAACCTCGCGAAAGGCACGGTCAAGTCGTAACGCAGGCCTTTCTCGCTGATTTTGGTAGCCAACTTAATCGATTCAAGCGGTTCGCCGTTCTGCTCCACGACGCTCATGAAGTCGCCCGAGTTGAGCACACGGAACAGGAGTTTGTCGCCCTCGTCGCCGTATTTGCCCAAAAGGGTGCTGAGGTTTTCCATTGAAGGGGTTTCAATCGGCTGGAAACCAAAGCGTTTGAACACGGTTTTAATCGTATCGAAGATATAATTGCGGCGCACCATAACCTCTGGTAAGAAGTCGCGTGTGCCTTTTGGAATACTGGGTTTTTGTGCCATTTTTTGAATTTTTTTGCAAAAGTACGAATTATTTCAATTCAAACTCTTCGCCCGCTTCGGGGATGAAGATGTTGTCCCAGCCCTCCTTGCGCAGTTGGCGTTTGTAGAACTGTTGCGCCTCCAAAGCGCCATGCACGATGAAGGTCTTCTTCACCTTGCTTGGGTCTTGGCATTTCAGGTAGTCAATCATCTCCTTGTAGTCGCCGTGACCGCTGAAGGCATCGATTTCGTAGATGTCGGCCAAAACGGAATGTTCAAGGCCAAAGATGGAAACGGTTTGGGGCTTCGGTTTCTCCAACAGTTTGGCTCCCAATGTGGTAGGCGAGCAATAGCCGATGGCGAGGATGCTGTTGTTGGGGTTCTCGATGCTGTTGGCGATGTGGTGTTTCACGCGACCAGCCTCCATCATGCCCGAAGCGGAAATGATGATGCAGGGTTCCTTCCTCGCGTTCAAGGCCTTCGACTGGTTGACGTCGCGGATGAAAGTCAGGCTGTTGAAGCCAAACGGGTCGGGGTCGTATTCGATGACGTCCTTCACATCGTCGTTGAAAAGGTCGACGTACATGCGGAAGATTTCGGTGGCGTTGACGGCCAAGGGACTGTCGACGAAAACAGGAATCTTCTCAGGCAACTTACCTTCGTTGTAGAAGTTATTCAGCAGATACACAATCTCTTGCGTACGGCTGACGGCAAACGACGGGATGATGAGTTTGCCGCGTTTCTCAACGCAGGTGTTATAGATGATTTCCAACAATTGGTGTTCGGCGTTTTCGCGGTCGCTGTGGAGGCGATTGCCGTAGGTGGCTTCGGTGATGAGGTAGTCGCAGTGCGGGAACGGCTCGGGCGAGCGCAACAGGTAGTTGTGTTCGCGCCCGATGTCGCCAGTGTAGCCGATGCGGATCATCTTGCCGCCCTCGTCGATTTCGAGAATGGCGCAGCCGCTGCCAAGGAGGTGGCCCGTGTTGTTGAACTTCACCTTGATATTATTGTCCAAATAAAGGTAGCGGTTGTAACTCACGGTGACGAAAAGGTCCATACAAGCACGCGCATCTTTCTCTGTGTAAATGGGTTGCAAAGCGGGCAGACCCTGTTTGCGGCGTTTCTTGTTGAACCACTCCATATCGTTCTCTTGTATGAAGCCCGTGTCGGGGAGCATGATGCTGCACAGGTCTTTGGTGGCCGGCGTGCAGATGACCTCTCCACGGAAGCCCAACTTGTGGAAATAAGGTATCAGGCCGCTATGGTCGATGTGGGCGTGGGTGAGGATGATGTAGTCGATTTCCTTCGGGTCGACCATGATGTTGCGGTTCATGGCGTCGGTTTCGAGTCCCTTGCCTTGGAACATGCCGCAGTCCAAGAGGATTTTCTTGCCGTGGTCGGTGGTGATGAGGTGCTTACTGCCCGTCACTTCTTGGGCCGCACCGATGAATTTGATTTTCATAGTCCATCAGAATTTGACCCCAAAAATAGGAAAAAATAGTGAGGTGGCAATAAGGGAAGAAAAACTTTCGTTGAAACGCTTGCGGAAGGAAAGATTAATGTGTACCTTTGCCGCTTGAAATGCGAAACATTCAACCATACGAAGTGAAGTAAAACAAAACTATTTGGATTATGACAGCAATGCAATTGCGTGCGGAGTTGTTCCGCGAGATGAACCCACTACTCGACAACGAGACTGCTATGATGAAGGTGTTGGCATTTTTGAAAGGCTTGGTGGTTGCCCAAAACAATCAGGAAGCCAAAGTCCCGCGTGACGGTTGGGCAACTGCGGCCATACAGGCACACGCTGAGGGCGAGGATAAACTATTGATGGATGAAATTTTTGCCGAAGAAACGATGGAGGACTGGCAATGGTGAGGCAGTTTGATGTATTCTGGGTGGACTTGAATCCTACTATTGGTGCTGAAATGCAGAAGATTCGCCCTTGTGTCATAGTCAGTCCACAGGAGTTGAACGACCATTTAGACACTGTCATCATCGTGCCCGTCACATCAGCTATCCACGGCTATCCCTTTCGTGTCGGCTGCCAAATTATGGGACGTGACGGCGAAATTGCCACCGACCAAATTCGCACTATCGACAAGCGACGGCTAAAGAATCGCATCATTACGCTTACATCAGACGAAACCTGCGCATTGCAAGATGTTCTGAGACAGATGTTTTGCGAGTAATCACAAAAAAATCCCGCCATTGCTGACGGGATTTTTGAAAGGTTTTGCTTGTTGTTTATTCCACCACAATCTTCCTGACGGCTTGTCCACCATCGGCCTCGATGTGCATCATATACACACCCTTGGCCATTTGCGAAAGGTCGATGCGGGCTTGGTTGCCTTCCACCTTGGCGTTGTAGACGGTCAGCCCGAAGGCGTTCACGATACGGACGCTTTGGATGCCCTCGCCCTCAAGGGTGACTTCGCCCTTGGTCGGGTTGGGATAGACCTTGGCGGCTATGTTGTTCTCGCCAAGGCCTACGGTAAACACGAAGTGGGCCACGAGGTTGCGGCTTTCCGTGGCGATGAAGGTGTAGGTTGATTCTTCCGAAACCACCTCGCCGTTTTCAGTCCAGTTTTGGAAAGCCCAGTCTTCGTTGCGGTCGAAGGTCAGAGTGACCTCGTCACCGTAGTTGTAGGTGCCTGACCCGCTAATGCTTGCAGCTTCCTCTGGATCAACAGAAGCGCTGATTTCAAAGGTCTTCAACTCGAAATTGGCGGTCAAAGTGCGGTCGCTTGTTACGGTGAAGGTGTAAGCGGCTTCATTTGAAACCACATTGCCGTTTTCGGTCCAGTTGACGAAATCGTAGCCTTCGTTGGCGGTTGCCTCTACGGTACATTCATTTCCATAGTAGAATAAGCCATCCCCTGTGATGGTTCCGCCCTCGGTCGGGTTAGCCGTAGTTGAAATGTTGAAGGTCTGTTGCACGAAATTAGCCTGAACGGTGCGGTTGGATGTCACGGTGAAGGTGTAACTCAACTCTAACGACATCACCGCGCCGCCGTTTTCGGTCCAATGGACGAAGTCGAAGCCCTCGTTGGGAGTGGCCGTAACGGTGCAAGTCTGGCCGTAGTTGTAAGTTCCGCCGCCCGTAACGGTGCCGCCCTCAGTGGGATTGGCCACAACAGTCACAGTAAAACTCTGAATATTGAAGTTGGCCACAAGGTTGCGGTTGCCTGTCACGGTGAAGGTGTAGTTGGCGTTGGTGGAAACCACATTGCCGTTCTCCGTCCAGTTGGTGAAGGTGTAGCCCGTATTGGGGGTGGCTTGCACGGTGCAAGATTGCCCTTGCTGATAAGTGCCGCCGCCCGTTGCGGTGCCTCCGTTGCCGGGATTGGCCGAAACGTTGATTGTGTAGGTTTGTGGCTGTGCTTGGAAATTGGCCACCAAAGTACGGTTACCTGTCACGGTGAAGGTGTAGTTTCTGTTGGTCGAAACTACATTGCCGTTTTCTGTCCAATTGGTGAACGAGTATCCGTTGCTTGCTATTGCACTGACCGTACACTGCTGGCCTTGCTGGTAGGTGCCGCCGCCTGTTACCGTACCGCCGTTGGTCGGGTTGGCCGAAACATTGATGGTGTAGGTTTGCGTGCCTCCACTTGTGATGTTGACGGAGCCGATGTAAGTTATCTTGTTGTAGCCGAACACGGTCAAAGTGGCGGTGCCGGTCGTTCCTGGTGCGGCAAAGGTGATGTTGGCCGTACCATTATTAATAGTGGCTGAACCTAAGATTTCGTTGTTCAGGGTCAGGGTGGCCAAGGCACCATTGCCGTTGGTGGCGTTCACGGTGAACGAGGTCGCGCTGCTGTTCATCGAAGTGGCGTGGGTCACGTTCATGTTGGTGGGTGTCATGTTGCGCACGGTGAGGGTTGGGTCGCCGAAGAGGAGCCAGAACTGATAAGTTGCCAGACCCTGACCATTTGAGTTGTATTGGTCAAGAATCTTCATGTTGCCGTCGGTCGAAATGCCGCCGAGTGTGCGCTTGATGCTTCTGTGTTCGGTGAGGACATTGTTCATCTCGTCCTGACCGTACATGGGCGGCTGCCAAGGCTGCGAGATGTAGGAGAACATGCCGCCGATGGCTCCGGTAGGTGCGCCTGTGGAGTTGTTGGTAGCACGCATCCAAGCCTCGGCAAAGCAGGGCTGCGAATAGTCAAGTTGTCCGTTGTTGCAGGCCACCGACCAGATGAAAGGCAGTTTGTTGTCGTTGGTCAAGGCGTTGATGTGCGAGTTGCTGTAGTTGAACACGCCCCAACTTGTAGGCGAACCGTGGTTGCAGTAGTTGATGATGCTCACGCCTTCGTTGATGTGCTGGCTGATGATGGCTGCACTCGAGGTAACTCCTGAAACGTTCTGATAGTCACGATGGATGCTTGTGTAGTTGTAGTGCAACAGCGTATCCCTGATGAAGTCGATGTGCTGGTAGTCGGCCTCGCCAAAGTGACCGCTGCCCGCACCTTCGTTTTTCGACACGCCTTGGCCTATCGAAAGCCAAGTGTCGGAAGCGTTGATGTCTCTTTCGTAATGAATCACCTTATTCACTTGTGTGGTGACATGCTCAACGGTCTCGGCAGAAAAACGACCTACAATGACATCGTTATAGTAGTCATTTCCAACCAATTGTCCAAAATATTGGTCAGTACGTCCGGAATAGCCTCCAGAGAAGGTGTAATAACTCTGCACTTGGGCATTGTCACCCACGAGCAGGATGTGGCTGATGTTGGGGTTGCTGTTGTATTGGCCTTGGATGTAGGTTTTAATGGCATCGCTGGTGGAGCCTGCCGTGCTCGTGCCGACCATCGTCGTGGGACGGCCAATCTGCTTTTTCCAGTTGACGAAAGGTTGCATGGCATCCATGAAAGCATCGTGGCAGATGATGAGCAATTCGCCGGTCTCGTCGACGGGCGTGTATCTGTTCAAACTCTCATGGTAATTGATGAAGTGGTTTTGGTACATGGCACCAAATTCGGCATCCATGTTCACCGTGTTCGAGCGGCGGCTGAGGGTGTTTTCGCCTTGCTGACTGTCGGCATACATTTCAACGGTCATGTTGTAATACACGCGCAATGTGTGCGTTACGGGGTTGTAGGCAAAGGGATGGAAAACCATGTTCTGCCCACGGAAATCGCGGAGAATGTAAGGATCGTACAAACCGATGTTCTCAGCAGGGAAGAAGGCATCCGTTGAGTAGGCCTCACCGTAAGTGTAAGGCACATCGTCAGGATTCACGGTGCGCGGGAAATCGCCTTTCGAGGGCGCGACTTCCATCTGGAAATCAGTGTATTGCGCATCGATAAGGCGGATGCTGTAATGTTGCATGTCGCCGATGATGGCCGGAACGGCAATCATGGGCAGGTTAGGTTCGCCCGCTTCAGCCGTGCTGACGGTGCGTGGAACCGAGATGATGTTGGCCTCGCCACGGGGTGTAATCACCTCGTAGGCATAGAAGCCGGGGACTTGCAGGTTGACGGTGATTTGGTTTTCGGAAGACGAAACCAAAGTCGTCTGGATGGTGCTCGGGTTGTCGCTCTTGATGGCGACCCACTGCTGGCCGAAAGTCACGACCGAAAGCATGACGAGCAAGAGAGTAATGAAATGTTTTCTCATAATGAAATAAATTGATTTTCAAAGGGGCAAAAATAGGTATTTTTATGAAATCTTGTCACAAAACTTTCAAAACTGGCAAAACTTTTTGTAAGGTGCGGCGCGGCAACCGCCTTGCCGCCGGAAAAGAGCCAGTTGGCGACTTTCCATCCAATAATGGTTTTGCAGGTTTTGTGAGAAAAATCACAAGTGCTTCTTGGTGAACGCCACAGAATCGCCCCAAGCGTTATACAAAACCTTGTGCCCGATGGCCGCAAGACGCAGGTCTAAACAACTGTGGCACTCGTCGGGTTTGTCCTTTACGCAGGCCTTGTCGGGATAAATGAGGTAGTTTTCGCGGAACTCATTCGGCGTGAGGTTCGGCATGATGACGTTGGCTCCGGCAAGAATGGCTTTCTCGCGCCCTTGCGGGTCGACGGTTTGGTTGGCCGTGGCCGCCACCATATTGATTTCGGGCATCATCAGGCGGAGGATGGCTATCATCTTCAATGTCAGTTCCATACGCTTCTCGGCGGTCGGGATTTGGTCTTTGTATTGCCAAAGTGGTGTGTCAGGATGGGGAATGAAAGGCCCCATCCCGACCATAGCCACATCTTTTTGCTTGAAGAAAAGCAAGTCGCCCGCCAAATCGTCCAAAGTCTGGAACGGCAGGCCGACCATCACGCCCGTGCCAGTCTGGTAGCCGACTTTCAAAAGACTGTCGATGCAGTCCAAGCGTTTTTTGAAGTCGTGCTTCTCATCACGCGGGTGTATCTTATAATACAGGTCCTCATTCGAGGCCTCGATGCGGAGCAGATAACGGTGCGCTCCCGCCTCAAACCAGCGGCGGTAGGTTTCTTCCGTTTGCTCGCCCAACGAGAGGGTAATGCCCAAACTCCCGTTGTCTATCTTCTTGATTTCCTTGACCAAATAGGTAATCTTGTCCACAAAAGCCTTGTCGCTCCTTTCGCCGCTTTGCAACGCCACCGAGCCGTAGCCCAACTTGTGGGCAAGTTGGGCACATTCGATGACTTCCTCGTCGCTGAGTTGGTAGCGTTCCACTTTCAGGTTCTTGCAGCGCACGCCACAGTAGAGGCAGTATTTTGTGCAGATATTGCTGTATTCAATCAGACCACGCAGGTGTACATAGTTGTCCAAATGCTTCAGTTTCACCTGCAAAGCACGGTCGAAAAGCCTCTTCTTGTCCTCGCCTTCAGCGGCAAGGAGGATTTTGATTTCCTCTTTGGAGAAGTCTTGTTTGTTTAGGATTTCCAGGATTGACATCTTTTGAAAATTTGCTGCAAAAGTAATGATTTTCAAACAATCCGAAGTTTTTCAAGGAGGTATTGTCGTATTAGACCGATTTTTTTCATGCTCTCTGAGTGTACATTCAGGAAATTCAATACCTTTGCCTTTTCAAAAAAAGCAAAACCATGCAAATCCCATTGGACCAATTCGAGCAAGTCATTGACGAGAAAATCTTACAGCGTGGCTTGACCTATTTCAAGAAAGGCCTTGTGCATGAACTTGAGGAAGTCAGCCCAAACACTTACGAAGCCATCGTTGAGGGAACGGAGGACTACACCGTCCGCCTGACCGTTGAAAACAATGTGGTGACCGACTACAACTGCGACTGCCCTTACGATTTAGGGCCAGTCTGCAAGCATGTTGCCGCTGTGATTTTTTCATTGCAAGAGGAAGATTTGGGCCTGACGAAGAAAACGGCCAATTCCAAGAAATCGACTGGGTCGGGTACGAAAAAGAGCAAAAGCGTAGCGACGCAAATCGATGAACTGATGGACAAAGCCTCTGTTGAGGAATTGAAGGAGTTGATCAGGACGGAAGCCAAGAAAAACGCCATGTTCCGAAACCATGTGCTATCCAGTCTTGAACATTACAACGAAAACATATCCAAAGATTTGTATCAGAAGCAGTTGAAGGCTATGATAAGGTCGGCAACGGATAGATATGGTTTCATCGATTGGAACAAGGCAAGGGCGCTGGGAAAAGCAGTGTATGAATTGCTTGACTCGGCCAAAAAGCAAATCAATCGGGGCAGTTATCAGAATGCCGTATGGATTTGCTTTGCCGTGATGGAGGAATTGATTGTGGCAATCAACGATGCCGACGACAGCAATGGCGACATCGGCGAGTGCATCGATGAAGCCTTCAATTTATTGGACGAGATGGCTACGACTTGCGACGCAACGGCCATCCGCCGACAAATATTCGACTTCTGTTTGCATGAATTTAGAAGGGGCGTTTTTGATGGATGGGGTTGGCACAATTCTTTGCTGACTATTGCAGCCGGACTCGCCGTCACGGATGACGATTTCGACCGCGTCATGGCCTTGGCCGAAAAAAAGCAACAATCAGAGTACCAAAACGAGGAGTTGCAATTGATAAAGTATGATTTGCTTTTGAAAAGGAAAGGCGAAACAATTGCAGACCAATTTCTTGAGCAAAACATGGACAATCCGAAGTTTAGAAGGATGGCCATCGAGAAAGCATTGGACCAAAAGGACTATGCGAAAGCCGTCAGATTGGCCCAAGATGGCGTGCAAGCCGATATGAAAGACAAGCCGGGATTGGCCAAGGAATGGTATGATTGGCTGCTGAAAATTGCGCAGGCACAGAATGATACGCCAAAAATCATCGAATACGCCCGCCGTCTGTTGATTGACAATTTCAGGAATGAGCAAGACTATTACCAGATTTTGAAGGAGCATGTGAAACCTGAAGAGTGGGAAGCGTTTGTCGATGGCATTGTAAGCGAAATCAAGGCGAAAAGGCGTTGGTATGATACAGGATTGGTCGGCACTATTTACATTCGGGAGGAAAAATGGGACAAGTTGTGGGAGATGGTCAAAGAGAATCCAACCCTCTCTACCATCGAGCAATACGAAAGCCATCTTTCCAAGCATTATGCTGATGAAATAGTGGATTTATACGCGAGCCGGATTTTGGATTATTTGGAACGCAACATGGGGCGCGACCATTACCAAACCGCCTGCCGTTACATCCGCAGGATGATCAAATTGGGCGGGAAAGCGAAGGCAAACAATCTCATCGCCCAACTTCGCACTTTATATGCCAAGCGTCCCGCATTGATGGAGGAATTGGATAGGGTTTGACGAGGTGGAAAATAAAATCCACTATTCCGAAAAATGCTTATATTTGCAGGGCGAAATAAATGGATATGGACAAGAAGACCGTACAGATTATACCACCGAATCCCGATGACTTTGAAATGCAATTCGCCTACGTGGATTCCATCATCAATAAGCATCGCACAACGGCGATAGCCACGGTGAATATGGAGTCGTTGCTAACGGCTTGGGAAGTGGGTCAATACATATCTATTCAATTAAAGTCTTCCCACTGGGGCAGCAAGGTGGTCAGTGAACTGGCCGATTATTTGAAACGGCAAAATCCGAAACGCAGAGGATTCGGAAAACGCCATCTTTATAATATGGTAAAGTTCTATGACACTTATAGCACCGATGATTTTCAGCGTCTTGGCGAGCATTTGAAATTGGATGAAATTGTGCAATTACCGATTGCACAATTAGAAGACACTAACGGACAGAATGAAATTGTGCAATTGCCAATTGCACAAATATCACCAGACCGCGACGTGAAACGCGACAACGAAAACCCGAGCATTGGCATCATCCTATGCCCATCAGCCGACCGCTGTATGGTGGAATACACTTTAAGCCGCTCATTGAGCCCAACAATGGTGGCTGAATACCGCCGTAAACTCATCCCGCAAGAGGTGATGCAAAAGTCGTTGGATGAATATTGCTCATATTTGGGAGGAAACCTGAATGTAAAAACAGAATGATAATATAACAAACAAATAATCAATAAATTAAAGCAAAAGAAAAAGCTAAACACAAAAGACATAGAATAATCAGATAGCACTTGTTGCTGTCCTTGAAGTCCAATTACCACTTCGTCCTCGAAAGAGGACAACATCTCAAGGGCAAGTTGCAAATGCCGTAGTTGCTACGGCGTGGAATACTTGTTAGAGATGTGGGCGTGGTAACCCGGACTTCAAGCAAGGAATTGATTCCATGCTTTTTTTATTGCCTGTGCTGTGATTTGGCACAATAGGGTGATAGATTTGCAGCAGAATTAAACAAAGAATATCTAATTGATTGGTTATAGAAATGAAATTATAAACATAAAAACTGAAAAACTTATGAGGACATGTAAATGGTGTGGAAAACAATTTGATTATAGTCCTTTTTCAAGAGGCTCTCGTTCAACAGAATATTGTTGTGGTAGGTGTTATAATGCAGCAATGCATGAAGAGCAAAGAGAACGTCAAAGAAATAAAGAAGAAGCAGAAAAGTTTGAAAAAGACCATCCACTATTGTCATCTATCTTTAAGTTTTTAATAATCGGCTACTTTGCAGTATTATTGATATTAGGTGCTGTGAAAAAGCGAGGAAATAATGAGCAAAAAAGTACAGAAGCAGCGCAAGAAACCGTTGTCACTCAATCATCTTTTAAAGAGAATAGTATTGTCCAATCAGTTAAGCAACAAGAAATAGAAAGAGTGACTGAAGATTTGACAATGGATTATAATATAGTTGTTGATGGCATTGAAGAAGATTTTGCTGAGGAAAGCGAGATTGAAGAAGAAATAGAAGAAGAGATAGTCGAAAACCATGGGGTAGTAATAGTGGAGGAAGAAGACTTTTCACATCAAAAAATATATGACATTGTGGAAGAAATGCCTGCTTTCCCAGGCGGTGATTATGAACTGATAAAGTACATCGATGAAAACTTAAATTATCCACAAGATGCCATGGAGAGCGGTATACAAGGCAGAGTGTTTGTGAAACTTATTGTGGAACCTAATGGCAGCATCTCAAATGCAAAGATTATCCGTGGCCTTGGTTATGGATGTGACGAAGAAGCTATCCGTGTCATTGAGTCAATGCCAAATTGGAAGCCGGGTCGGAAGAACGGGGTGACGGTTCGAGTAAATATAGCGGTTCCAGTTAACTTTAAACTGCAATGATATTAAGAAATATGGTGATTGTCAAAACATAATTAAGCTAACAATTTGAATATGAACAACGAAGAACTAAAAAGTATATTAGAACTAGTTGATTACTATAGAGGAATCAAGAGACAAATGGATGCAAAACAACCTTATCATTTGAATGTCATAGATGAATTATACATCAATGAGAACGGACATAGCAGAATTCTGGCCAAACTGCTTCAATATAAAACTGAAAACGAGTGCTATGATATATTGGAATCATTGCTTGGTTTCATTGCCGAGTATATGAAAAATGAGAATTTCAGTGGCATTAAAGTAAACCAACCTGAAATCACCCAAGAAAAGGAACGAATTGATTTATGGGTGCGCGAAAGAGGCCAATATGCGATTATATTTGAGAACAAGATTTATAATGCAGCGGATCAAGATGCTCAGTTGTGCCGCTACATTGATAAGACAAAAGAATATGGCTTTTGAGAAGACCAAATCTATGTCGTATATCTCTCGCAAAACGGAGAAAAGCCAGACGAACAATCTTGGGGAAGTTATGAAAAAACTTTCCAAAACCGTTATGTGAATCTTTCATTCAGAGAACACATTCAACATTGGTTAAAAGAACAAGTACTACCTAATGTAAAAATTAAAGAAACAGTACTCCGAAGTGCCATTGAACAATACATTGATTATTTAGACGGATTATTTGATTTAAGAACACAAAACAGCACGATAAAAATGGAGACAGAAAAAATGATTGTCGAAAGGCTTAATATTGACCTTTTTGAAAATGATTTTGACAAGGTTCATTTTCTACAAAACAAGATAGAAGAAGTGAACGAGTTATATAACCAACTTGTTAGCCTCAAAAACAGGTATTATCAAGAAGCGAGAAAAAGAGTATTGGTACCACATATTCAGAGATGGAAAGAGGAGATAACTATTCTTTATCCGAAATTTGAGAAAAGCAAAGAGGACGGTCATGTAGGTCTGTTAATGCCATTTAGGGGTGATTATGTAAATGTCCGTATTTCAGAAGACAATGATAGACAGATGTACTGTCAGATTGATAAATATAAGCATGATAACATGGAATTAGCTGCTGAATTGATGCAAATTATGCATTCGTGTTTGCCACAACACTCTAGAAATCTTTGTGTTTGGAAATACTTTGACATCAATGATTTTGATGGTGTGTTCAAATGTTTCAAAGAAGTGATGGATATACTTATTAAAGGATGAATTCAAAAACCTTTTATTGTTGGTGTGCGGCCAATGTCGGAATCATAGGCATAGTTCTGGCATTATGCATAATTGGGACAACTTGTTTGTTTCGAATGGAAGAAGTGCATTATCTTGAATATGGGCCGCTTGCAATATGGTTCTTTTCGTTCTTTTTTATTTGGCCTGGAAAAACCAATTCGGACATTTTGGTTAGGTTATTGTTTTTGTTTGGTAGTATCGCATTCATTTGTTATATGCCTCAAGTTGGCGCAGCAATACTTACACCCGAAACTAAATTGAGATTGAGAATCTTATTGGGAATAATGCTTTTGATCGGCTGTACTTTTGCAATGGTTGTAACAGTTTATGTTTGGAAAAATTTTTCAGAAGTCACTTCAAAAAGAATGTTGTACAGAAATAGCCCCGTTGAGATGTTTAATATACGGTTGAAATATTGCATCCACCAGTTTTTTGAAACATTGACAGTGGTAGCGGCAATCGTTCTATTGACAGTCACTTGTATTGAACTTAAACCTATAGTTGAAGCATATAAGGCTGGCGATAACAGTTATTGGGCTCTTCAGTTGTCTAGATTTGTATATCATATGATGAAATAATCAGTTTGTGGAAAAGAGAAAATAAAAATAATTGAGCTGTTTCGAAAACATTCTTTGATAAGATCAAACCAAGCCTTGACCATCTATTTGTGGTGAATTGCGGACATCATTTGACAGAAGAGGCCTGCTCAAAATGGAAAAACATCTACGACCAATGGGCACAACAGACCAATCCAATTATCTACAGTTTTCATGTCTATCGGCTGTTCGATGGGAGTATACTTCGCCCATGTTGGATATGAATTGTACAGTTTGCAATTGTGAAAATGAAATTCTTCATGCATTGGCGGAACATGAGAATAAGGAAGTAGCGCTTGGAATGGAAGCGATAGTTGAAGACTATGTTGACATTGACGAACTTGACTTAACAGCAGGCTTGTTTTGGGAAATGACATACTATCCTTTTGATTATAAAGAAAAGTTTTTGGATACATAGGGTCAGAAGTAAGTTCATAACAAATAAAATATTCGTTCAATGGCGCATCAGAATCATTCTGTTGCGCCTCTATTTTGCCGTTAAGGAAAAAAGCTGTATCTTTGCCGCCAAATTTGAAAACGAGAAATTTTATTTTATGACCAAACCATTGAAAATCGTGGTGCTTGCCAAGCAGGTGCCCGATACGAGAAATGTGGGCAAAGACGCGATGACACCGGAAGGCACCGTGAACCGCGCCGCACTGCCCGCCATCTTCAACCCCGAAGACCTGAACGCCCTTGAACAGGCCCTGCGCCTCAAGGAGCAAATCCAAGGCAGCACCGTCGGCGTGCTCACCATGGGCCCGCCGCGCGCCGGTGAGATCATAGGCAGCACCGTCGGCGTGCTCACCATGGGCCCGCCGCGCGCCGGTGAGATCATCCGCCAAGGCCTCTTCCGTGGAGCCGACACGGGCTGGCTGCTCACCGACCGCCTCTTCGCAGGCGCCGACACCCTCGCCACTTCGTATGCCCTCGCCACCGCCATCAAGAAGATTGGCGATGTGGACATTGTCATTGGAGGCCGTCAGGCCATTGACGGCGACACCGCTCAGGTGGGTCCGCAAGTGGCGCAGAAATTAGGTCTCAACCAAGTGACCTACGCCGAGGAAATCCTCAAGATTGAGAACAACATTGCCACCATCCGCCGCCATATCGACGGTGGCGTGGAGACTGTCGAAGTGCCGCTGCCTTGCGTGATTACCGTTAATGGTAGTGCAGCACCTTGCCGCCCCTGCAACGCCAAGCTGGTGATGAAGTATAAATATGCCATGTGCCCATTGGAGGTGGATGCTAATTCTGAATTCGGAATTCGGAATGTGGAATTAAGCAAGACGCGCCCATATTTGACACTCAATCAGTGGAGCGTGGCCGACGTGGATGGCGACCCCAACCAGTGCGGCCTCTCGGGTAGTCCCACCAAGGTGAAAACCGTGCAGAACATCGTCTTCCAGGCCAAAGAAAGCAAGACCCTCACCGCCAGCGATAGTGATGTTGAAGGTTTAATCAAAGAATTGTTAGAGGAGAAGATAATCGGTTAAAATGAAAAACGACTATGACTTGTGACAATGACAATGACCACTTCAACAGAAGCAAAAGCTTCACATCTTGGTGAAAGTGGTCATGGTCATAGTCAGTGGTCATAGTTAAAAAAGAATGAACTATGAACAACGTATTCGTATATATCGAGACCGAAGGCACCCAAGTGGCCGAAGTCTCCCAGGAGTTGCTCACCAAAGGGCGTAAATTAGCCGACCAGTTGGGCGTGGAACTGCACGCAGTTGTGGCTGGCACGGGCATCAAGGGCAAGGTGGAAGACCAAATCCTGCCTTACGGCGTGGATAAGCTGTTCGCTTTCGACGACGAAGGTCTGTTCCCCTACACCTCCGCACCGCACACCGACATTCTTGTGAATCTCTTCAAAGAGGAACAACCGCAGATCTGCCTGATGGGCGCCACCGTCATCGGTCGTGACCTCGGTCCACGCGTCAGCTCCTCGCTGACCAGCGGCCTCACCGCCGACTGCACCCAACTCGAAATCGGTGACTTCGACGACGTCAAGACGAAGAAGCACTACGATAACCTGCTCTATCAGATTCGTCCCGCTTTTGGTGGCAACATTGTGGCGACTATCGTCAATCCCGACCACCGTCCACAGATGGCCACCGTCCGCTCGGGCGTGATGCAGAAAGCCATCTACGAAGGCAAGGCCAAGAACGAAGTCGTTTATCCCGAAGTGAGCAAGTATGTCTCTCCCGAGGCATACGTCGTGAAGGTCCTCGACCACCATGTGGAGGCCGCCAAGCATAACTTGAAAGGCTCGCCCATCGTGGTTGCCGGCGGTTATGGCATGGGCTCGAAGGAAGGCTTCGACATGCTGTTTGAACTCGCCAAGGTGCTCCACGGCGAAGTCGGTGCCTCGCGTGCCGCCGTCGATGCGGGCTTCTGCGACAACGACCGCCAAATCGGCCAAACTGGTGTAACTGTTCATCCCAAGGTGTATATCGCCTGCGGTATCAGCGGCCAGATCCAGCACATCGCCGGTATGCAGGACTCCAAGATTATCATCTCGGTGAACAGCGACCCCGACGCACCTATTAATAAGATTGCGGACTATGTCATCGTCGGCACTGTTGAGGAAGTCGTCCCGAAGTTGATTAAGTATTACAAACAAAACTCGAAGTAACCATGGCAAACTATTATAACGATAACCCGAACCTGCAATTCTACCTCGACCACCCGCTGATGAAGCGCATCGTCGAGCTGAAGGAACGCAATTTTGCGGACAAGGAAAACTATGCAGACGCTCCCGTCGATTACGAAGACGCGATGGAGAACTACCGCCGCGTGTTAGACATCACGGGCGACATCACCGCCAACATCATCGAACCCAACTCCGAGAGCGTGGACCTCGAAGGTCCTCATTTGGAGAATGGCCGCATGATCTATGCCTCCAAGACCGTTGAGAACCTCGATGCCTGCACTAAGGGCGGCCTCTGGGGCGTTTCCATGCCGCGCCGTTACGGCGGTTTGAACCTGCCCATCACCGTTTTCTCCATGTTGAGCGAAATGGTCGCCAGCGCCGATGCTGGCTTCCAGAACATCTGGTCGTTGCAGTCGTGCATCGACACCTTGTATGAATTTGGTAACGAGGAGCAACGCATGAAATACATCCCGCGCGTTTGCGCTGGCGAGACCATGTCGATGGACCTCACCGAGCCTGATGCCGGCAGCGACCTGCAAAGCGTCATGCTGAAGGCCACTTACTCTGAAAAGGACGGCTGCTATCTGCTCAATGGTGTGAAGCGTTTCATCACCAACGGCGACTCCGACATTCACCTTGTTTTGGCTCGTTCCGAGGAAGGCACCAAGGACGGTCGCGGCCTGTCGATGTTCATCTACGACAAGCGTCAGGGCGGTGTCAATGTGCGCCACATCGAGCATAAACTCGGTATTCACGGTTCCCCGACCTGCGAGTTGACCTATAAGAACGCCAAGGCTGAACTTTGCGGTGAGACCCGTCTGGGCCTTATCAAATACGTCATGGCTCTGATGAACAGCGCCCGTTTGGGTATCGCTGCGCAATCGGTGGGTTTGGGACAAGAGGCTTACAATGAGGCTCTGAAATACGCCAACGAGCGTCAACAGTTCCACAAGAGAATCATCGAATTCCCAGCTGTTTACGACATACTTTCTCGCATGAAGGCCAAGATTGACGCAGGTCGTTCCTTGCTTTACCAAACCGCCCGTTATGTGGACATCTACAAGTGCCTTGAGGACATCCAGCGCGAGCGTCCGCTGACGCCCGAAGAGCGCGCCGAGTGCAAGAAGTACTCGCGTCTCGCTGATGCCTTCACGCCTCTGGCCAAGGGCATGAACTCAGAGTACGCCAACCAGAACGCTTACGATGCCATCAGCATCCACGGTGGCTCGGGCTTCATCATGGAGTACAAGTGCCAGCGTCTCTACCGCGATGCCCGTATCTTCTCCATCTATGAAGGCACGACGCAGTTGCAGGTGGTGGCCGCCATCCGTTACATCATCAACGGCACCTATCTCACCATCATGAAGGAAATGCTTGAGAACCAGGTCTCTGAGGACTTGAAACCCTTGCAGAACACGGTGCGCACGCTTGTGGAACTCTACGAGCAGAGCATCAACTACGTGAAGGGCGCCAACAACCAGGAGGTTCAGGACTTCTTGGCCCGCCGTCTCTACGACATGACCGGCGACATCATGATGTCGCTCCTCATCCTCGACGACGCCACCCACGCCCCGCACCTCTTCACCCAGTCGGCCAACGTTTACGTCCACGCCGCCGAGGAAGACGTCATCGGCAAGAGCGTCTATGTGAAGAACTTCATCGAGGAAGACTTGGTGAACTTCAGGGCGAAGGCGAAGGAAGTGACGGAGTAATCCTTTGGATTGTATTGAACTAAAGCCCTGGCATTTTGGAGAATGTCAGGGCTTTTTGTGTTTGTCCTGGAGTCCATCAATGAACCACTGAAATAACTGGCTCACCTAAAGCCGCTGAAATTTTTGCCAATGTGGATAGTGTAAAATTATGACCGCCGCCAATCCAATGCGACACAGCAGCCTCCGAAGTGCCTACCAATTTGGCAAACTCTTTCTGCGACAAACCTTTACGGTGCAAGGTGGCATCGATATGGTCTGCAATGTCGTATGACCATTCCACCTGCTGCTTGATGGCTTTAGGCGTTTCGTCAAGTACCTGCTGAAAGAGTTGCTCCGTTTCTGATGCGTGTTTCATAAGTCAAAGATTTGATCGTCAATGCCCTCAATTTCTGTTTCCTCGATGTGGATGGTGCCTTTTTTTTCAGCAAGTCGGAGAATGTCATCCAATTTCTGAAGCGTGATAACATATCCGTTGAGTTCAGGGTCTTCGTCGTATGTTTTTGTGGTCTTCTGTCCACCGTTGCCGACAATCAAAACGCTGTCGGAGAGCCGTAAGCAGTAAAGCCTTAACTTGTTGGTTTGTATAGGCAATGCTGCAACTCTGTCGCGGATTTTCCCTTCGGGACGGAAATATCTTTCCAAGAATCCTACTGCATTCATCATGCGTTGGATTGCGTTCAAAATTTTTTGAAGGTCAGGTTGAAGCATTGCATTTTCATTGCCTTTGATGATGAATTTTTGAAACTCCGTATAACTATCACCCTCAAAGCAAATGGTGAAAAGCCCCGCTTTCTCTGTCTGTCTAACGGATTGGATGGTTGCCTTTGCCATAATATGAATAGTTTTATGCGGCAAAGATACAAAACATATTTGAAAATTATCTCAAATGATAATTTTTTTCCTCTTGAACTAATCTGCGCGTTTCCCGCTTATACTCCAATCGGTCATACTTTTCCCCTTTGCATAACATACAACTGCAAGGCGTACCAGTGGTTTTGTACACACGAGTCCATTTTTCCTTGGCCAATTCAAACCAATGCAATGGCCGTTTATACTCCTTTGTCCTATGGTTGAAATAACCGTTGTCAAACGATGCGTAGTAAACCATACGCTTCTTAAACACGCGGAAGCCTTGTTCTTCGAGCGTACCATACCCCAAAATGCAAGGATGGTTTGCCATTCGTGTATCAGCCTTGATTGCTCAAAATGAATGAAATACAAAATCCACTCCGCAACTTTTAGGAATTTCACTCCGCAACTTTTAGGAATTTCACTCCGCAACTTTTAGAAATGACGATTACTTTCCGCGAAACAATCCCCTTCTCCGTCTCCATCCTCACCAAATAAACACCCTGCTCCAAACCCTCAATGTGGCACTCCGTTCCGATGGTTTCAAAAGACTTCACCAAGCGGCCGTCAACGGAATAAACCGAAACCTGCTTCAGGCCTTCGCAAAGGATGGTGAAATTGCCATTAGAAGGGTTCGGGAAAATTTCAGCCTCAATGCTTTGCTCGTTGATGCCGTCGTAGGCTTCTACGGCATTCACGGCGGCCAAGGCATCCACGCGGCCCACGCCGGTGACGTTGCTCTTGGTGGGCGTCAGCTTGACGGAGGTCTCTTCCAAAATGCGGCAAATCTCGGCGGGTGTCAGTTCGGGGTTCTTTTGCAGCATCAGGGCGACGATGCCCGCCACGCAAGGTGTGGCCTGCGAGGTGCCGTCCATATTGGTGTAGCCGATAGTGTTTTCGTAATCCAACGACTTGATGCCCACGCCGGGGGCGCACACATCGGGGCGGATGAGGCCGATGCCGGGGTTGTAGGCGTAGTCGCCAAACTCGGTGTCTTGCCAAGTGACGGGACCTTGCGAAGTGAAGTCGGCGGCAGCGTCGTTATAGTTCACGGCACCGACGGCCATCACGCAACTCAAGGGGCCGGGATTGGCCATTTGGTCGGGGTCGAGGTAGGGTGGGGGACAACTGGCCGGTACGCGCACATTGTTCGGGATGGGGCAATAGAACTGGATTTGGCCTTCGTTGCCGGCGCATACCAAAGCCACGATGCCCGCATCCAAGATGGCTTCGCAGGTGCGGCGCAAGATTTCCTTGTCCGCGACCCCCGCATTGACCATACCCAACGACATACTAATCAAGTCGCAGCCGTGCTCGACCGACCATTCCATACCGCCGGCAATGTTCACCGCGCCGCCAAAGCCATCCCCACGGATGCTCTTGACACACATCAAAGTGGCCTCGGGTGCCATGCCCGTCAGCGAGCCTGCCGTGCCGTCGCCCAACACCGTGCCTGCGCAATGCGTCCCGTGGCCTTTGTCGTCCATCGGGTCGTTGTCGTCGTTCACGATGTCATAGCCGTGGTGCGGAAACTCCTCGCCGCCGTCCCAAAGGTGGTCGGCAAGGTCGAGGTGTTCGTAGTTTACTCCCGAATCGACGACGGCCACCACGACACCTGCACCCGTGTAGCCCAATTCCCACACTTGGTCGGCCTTCACCTTCGTGATATTTGGCGTGGTTTCGCGCATGGCGGATGACGGTTTCGGCGTTTCGCCTTCAGGAATCCATTGGTGCTGGGTGTTGAGGGTAATAGTTTCAATGTCAGTGCGTTCAGCAAGGTCAAGAATGGCGATTTTTGTGGCCTCAAAATACAGCGTATTGGCCGACCAAAGGCTGCGTACGGAAGAAACCATGCCGTGGCTTTCCATCTCGGCGAGGACACGCTTCAAGTCGTGTTGCGAAGCCTCGGCAAAGGCTTTCAACTCATTGACTACAAACGCTCTGCGCTCGGCTTTCGTCGGGAAGAAGTCGGCGCGACGGCACAACTGCGAGCGATCGTATTGCGCTTTCATCAGCACAACGACTTCGATTCGCTCGTCATCGCTGCGGCGGTTCATTTCTTGGCTAAGTAATGGGTCAAGGCAGCCTTGGGCAAAACCCATCATGCAGGCTGACAACAGAATAGTGATTAGGACAATTCTTTTCATAGATTATAGTTTTACGATTTTGTTCACGATGACACCGTTCTCCGTGTCGATTTTCAATAAATAAACGCCGTTCATCAAATCTTCGATGCAACATTCGTTTCCGTTCATTTCGATGGTTTTCAATAACTTGCCTTCAAGCGAAAACACGGAAACCCTATGGATTCCCTCTCCAGTAACGGTGAAATCGCCCGTGCTCGGATTGGGATAAACTTGCACTTCATTTCGTATCTCTTCAACTCCGTCGTAGTCCACGGCATTCACGGCAGCCAAGGCATCCAAAAGGCCAGAACCGAAGTCGTTGCTTTTGTGTTCAGTGAGTTTTACAGCGGTGCGTTCCAGAATCTCGTCAATTTGCGCGGGCGTGAGTTCGTGGTTTTTGGAAAGCATCAGTGCAATGGCACCAGCCACCAAGGGCGTGGCCATCGAAGTGCCATCCATCAAGGTGTAGCCGTCGGTGGTGTTGAAATCCAATGACTTGATTTGCACACCCGGAGCGCAAATGTCGGGGCGAATGAGGCCGATTTCGGTCGTGCTACCTGCGGAGTAGGGATAGTCATTGTATTCCGCGACATCCGTCCATTGCGAAGGGCCTTCGGACGAGAATGCGGCAATGGTGTTGTTGTAATTCACCGCGCCCACGCAAATCACGCAGCTTGTTCCGCCAGCATTAACCAATTGGTCTTCATGCAGATGCGGCGGTGGGCAGTCGCCCGGAGTATAGATGTTGTTCGGCACGGGCACCATGAACTGCATCTGGCGGATGTTGCCTGCACAGGCTGCCACCACCACGCCTGCCGCCAAAGTGTTGTCGCAGGCTTGGCGCGTCATCAGTTTCTGTGCAGGGTTGGGTTGGGGTCGGCCCAACGACATGTTCATCACATCGGCACCATGCTCCAAAGCGAACTGCATGGCGGCCACCCAATGGGTTTCCTCGCCAACGCCCTCGTTGTTGAAGGTTTTCAATGCCATGATGGTGGCCTCTGGAGCGATGCCCGTCTGTGAACCGGAAGCTCCTGTGCCACAAATGGTTCCTGCAACATGTGTGCCGTGTCCCCAATCATCGGAAGGGTCGTTGTCGTGGTAGTAAAAGTCGTAGCCGTGATTGGGATATTCCGCGCCACCATCCCAAAAGCGACCGGCCAAGTCGGCGTGGTCGAGGCGGATGCCCGTGTCAATGACGGCAATCAAAACACCTGCGCCCTTATAGCCTTGTTCCCATGCCTGCGGCGCATTGACTTGCAGCAGGTTTTGGGTGATTTCGCGCCCATTGCCTCTCGAGGCAGGCGTGGCCTCATTTTCAAAAACCCATTGGGTTTCTTGGCAGTGGTAAATCGTCATGATGTCGCGGTGTTGTGCCAAGTCGTTGATGGCCGCTTTGTTGGCCTTGCAACTGACGCAATTCACAAGCCAAAACGATTGGATGTCGTCCACCATGTCGTTGTGTTCCATCTCGTTCAAAAGTCCAACCAACTCATATTGAGTGGTTTCGGCCTGCTGTTTCAGGGTCTCGATGACAAATTGCCGCTGTTCCTTTTTGGAGCCGAAAAACTCAGCCTCACGAAGCAAGGCCATTGCATCAGATTGCTCTGAAAGGAGGATGACAACCTTTGTTTTTTCTTCATTGCCAATGCGTTGCATCTCCGCTTCAAGTTCGGGGTCGATGACGGGCTGGGCGGCAAAACTGGTGATGCCGAGAAAAATCACGATTAAGGTAAAGAAAAGCCTTTTCATAGTCCAAATTTTATTATTAGGTGCAAAAATAGCAAAAAAGTATCATTTTTGAAGAGAATTGTTTTGTCTCCGGTACTTTTTCCCCTGCCAAGTGTCTCTTTCTTCCATCCGTTTCTCGATTTTGGCCAACACCTCATCATACCGCAACTTCATCCAAGGCTCGCTGACGAGGAAACGCGGCGGCACCTCGCCCGCAAAACGCTCGATGACGATGTCGGGGTTCAATCGTTCGGCAAAGTCCACTACGAAGTCGATATACTCCTCCAAATCAAAGAGATGGAAGTGCTCTGGATGCTGAATGTATTCTTCTGCCATCTTCGTTCCTTTGAAGATTTGCAGTTGGTGGAACTTGACCGTGGTCAAAGGCAAACGTGATATGACTTCGGCGGCACGGAGCATCATTTCCTTGTTTTCGCCGGGCAGACCGAAAATGAAATGCGCCCCGCAGGGGATGCCGTATTGGGCGGTCAGTTGAATGGCCTTTTCCGCCGTGGCGAAGTCGTGCCCTCGATTGACGCGCCGTAAGGTTTCGTCATAAACGCTTTCCACGCCGTATTCCAGCATAACGTAATGCGTTTTTTGGATTTCTTTGAGCAACTGCAGGATGCCGTTGTCGACAAGGTCGGGTCTCGTGCCGATGACGATTCCAACGATTTCGGGCACTTCCAAGGCTTGTTCGTAGATGTTCTTCAGTTCCTCAATCGGCTTGTATGTGTTCGAAAACGGCTGGAAATAAGCGAGATACTTGTTCGCCCTGCGATAACGCCGTCGGTGGAACTCAATGCCTTCCTCAATCTGCTGACGGATGGACTTCTCAGGCCGACAATACGACGGGTTGAAAGCCTCGTTGCTGCAAAAAGTGCAACCGCCCGTGCTGATTCTCCCATCCCTATTGGGGCAGCTGAAGCCCGCATCTATGCTGATTTTCTGCACTCGCCCGCCGAATTGCTTCTTGAAGTAGTTGCTGTAGCTGTTAAAGCGTCTGGTGTCGCCCCAAGGGAAGGTCATGGCTTGGAATAATCGGGGTTGCTCAAAAAAGTCTCGTCTGTCAAAGTGTTGAGGAAGGCTTTGAGCCAGACTTTTTCCTCGTCGGTAAGCCGCACACCGCCGTCCATCACATGGTGCATCAGTGGATTGATGTTCTCGGAATTCTTCACGCCTTCGCTATAATAGTCGATGACCTCGTCCAAAGTCGTGAAACGCCCATCGTGCATATAAGGAGCCGATACGGCGATGTTGCGCAGGGTTGGGGCTTTGTAGGCACCTTTGTCCCGATGGCTTCCCGTGACTGCCGATCGGTCTTCGGGGTCGTTGAACTCGTCGTCCAAGCCGTTGTTGTAGAACAAGTTGGTGGTCATCAGGGCCAAACCACCTCCACCGTGACAATGGAAACAGTCTGCACCTTCCTCAGTGCAAAACAATTCGTAACCAGCCATTTCATCTTCGGTAAGTTGTTCCTCGCCACGCAGATAACGGTCGAATTTGCTGTCGGAGGAAACCAAACTTCTCACAAACTGCGCGATGGCGCGTTGGATATTAATAAAGGTGATTTCTCGGCTGCCGAAGGCTTTCTCGAACAATTCGGGATAGTCGTTGGTTTTCTGCAAATATTTGACAACCTGATTGGTATCGGCATTGATTTCCACAGGGCTTGTAACCGCTGCCAAAACCATATCTTCCAAAGTGGCAACACCGCCATTCCAGCCCAAGCCCGTATGGTTCCAAGCCAAATTGACCAAAGGCATAACGGAATGGTGCAGGCCAGCCGAACCGCCAAAATCGAAATTGTTCCCTTGATGGTGGCATGAGGCGCAACTGCGGATGCCGTCAGTGCCGTCGCGACCCGAAAGGCGTGCATCATGAAAGAGTTTTCTCCCCAAGGCCACGCCTTCCTCGGTCATGGGATTGTCGGCGGGAATGTTGTTCCTTGATGGGAAATAGGCTGGTTGTGGCAATTCGTAAGGTGTTGGAACATAATGGCTTTGCTCTGGCTTGCACGATACCAAAACCAAAACTAAACCACAAACCAATGCTATGTTTTTATTCAATTTCATCGCTTGAATTTTTATTTGCAGGGGTTTACACCGCCTGTTTTGCAGGGGTTTACACCGCCTGCCTATTTTCTTTCGTCCCTATGGGACTACTCATTCTCTCTTTCAGGCTTTTCCAAGTCCAAAAATGTGGCTTCGGTGCGGCCTTTTGCATCAAACTATTGAAGCCTTTCAAGATGTCGTTTTTTGTGATGTTCATATTGCTTTGGTTTTTAATGTTTTGTATGACAAACACGTCGTTTCCATTCTCTTTCAAGGCTTGTTGCGCGGCTTGGTTCTGCATGATGTGGCTACCGTATTCGTTAAAGTCGAAAAGGTTGGGATTGCGGAACCAATTGTCGATAATCATAGTCAAATCGAGTTGGTTCTCAGAGGTTTCCGTTATGGAGAAGTCGATTGGAAGCTCCACGGTGAAATAGTTTTGGTAAAACTGGCTGTGGTCTTCGTTTTGCCCAATGCCGAGATGGATAGCCAAAGGCAAGAGACGGCCTTCTGCATCCAAAAACTTGCCGTTCAGTTTCATGTAATGGTAGCCTCCGCCAAGCAAATCGGGCCAAAACATCTCCGATTCGGGCGGGTCGGTGAAAAGGCCGGTTCGGTTGTATTCCTCGTCCAAGCCAAAAACGAAACGCAAGGTCTTGTATTTCCCAATGGGAATTGACTTGATTTCAAGCGTTTGGCTTTCAGGGATATTGGTGTCGATATAAAAAAAATGAGACTCCAACGTAACCCATTTGCCGCGCTCGTCCTGAAGTTCCATTTTGGAAATGAACCATTGGATTTCGGTAATCTTGAACTCGTTTCCGGCTTCGTTGCAGTAGCATAAACTATCGGTAATCAAGGCTTTGCCATTGACGGAATAACCGATGTTTACGCGAAGTTCGCCGTAACTCGCTGGTTTTTTGCACGAAACAAGTGCCATTGCCGCCAAAAGGCTGAAAATGAGTCGCGTTTTCTTCATCGTGTTTCACAATCAGGCTGCAATGATACAAATAATTTGCCAAATGCTGTGTTTCGGATTTATTATTTCCCTATTTTTGCCCCCGAAATGGTTTGCCAGTGCTTCGATGTACTCAGCAACCATTCGCTACATTTTGAACTTTAGAAGCGTTATGCTTCCTTGTACTTGAGAACCTGAGAAATTTTCAAGCCAGAGTAAAACAAGAGGTTGTATAACGGCTCTACGCTATATGCGTGGGCTGTTATTACATTTTGTTTTACGGGTATTCTCAGGACCTTCAAGTACGGTGTGATATAACACAGCGCACGCTTCTTTTGCTCGTGTCAGGATAGAGTATGCAACTTAATTATTTCAGTATTAACCCAATTTAAAAGAAAATGAGTATGTGTAAAATGAAAAAGAAGGCTTTGGCACTTTCATTGGCGATGTCGGTAGCATTGCCTATTGGAGCGTTTGCCCAAGACGGTTTGTTCCAACGCGGCATGACTGACGAATCGTATTACGGTTACGGTGGAGCAAATGAGAAAACCGAGTTTCTCGGTCATCGCAATGTGCAAACATCAGGTACCATCGACAACCAAGTCTTTGGTCAACCTGTGCCGCTCGGCAGTGGAATAGTTCTGCTGCTTACGGCAGGAGTAGGCTATGTGGCATTAAAGAGAAAGGAGGATGAAAAATGAAAAAGTTAGGCATTATCGCAATAGCATTTGCCATGTTGTTAGGCATGTCGCAATGCAAGAAAGAAAACACTTCTGCTTCAAACGATGAAGTTGTAAAAGTGCCCATCACACTCAATGTGAGTGGCAACAGTGGCTCGAGAGTGGCTGTAACACCCGAAACAGGTGTTGTTACTTTCGAGAACGGAGACGTTATTCATGTGGTCAGCAACGGCGTTTATGTCGGAACAATGACCTATAACGGCACTGTCTTCAGTGGTGAAATTACGGAACCGACTGAAGGACAGAAACTTCAATTCTACTTTCTTGGGAACAAGACCCCAGAGTTCAATGCAGACAATACTGAATGTAGTGTGGTCATTAGTGACCAGACAGAGTATCTCCCTGTGATTTCATACGCACCTTCCCGTGAAAACTACCAAATCGGAAAGACGGATTACAATGCTACTTTGCTCAACAAATGTGCATTGGTAAAGTTTGATGTGACCACGGCTTCTGAAGCTGCCACTTGCATCGTTGGCATGAATAATAAGGTGACAGTGAATCTCGCGACTAATGAATTTGCTTATGACATGGATGGCGAAGGCATTATTACTTTGGCGGCAGGTAATGGAGAGAAGTGGGGAATTTTGCTGCCTCAAGAGGAAGTGAATCACACAAATTCCTTTTCGAATGATGGATTATACACAGGATCATGTGCGACAATTCCAACTATCGAAGAAAATGATTACTTGACAAATGGCATTGTTGTTGCAATTGGTCTTCCAAGTGGAGCCATTGATGGCTTGTTTACCATAAATGACAATGGTGATCAGGTGTATTTCTCGAAAGGTAATTTGCAGTATACTATTTCGACTCAGACATGGAGTTTTATGGAACACCAATATGATTTAGTAGAGAGTTTCGGTCAAAATGTTGGGACTGATTATTCCAATCAAGACGTTATTAGTCTTTTTGGCTGGGGTACGAGTGGCTACAATCACGGTGCCACTGCATACCAGCCATGGAGCACTAATAATACTATCAACAACTACTATGCCTACGGACAAAGTTCCTACAACCTATATGACCAAAATGGAATGGCAGATTGGGGTTACAATGCTATTATTAATGGCGGTAATCAGGAAAATAGCGGTTGGCGCACTCTAATGGGGAGTGAGTGGTATTGTTTGTTTAACACTCGTAATACTACGAGTGGTATTCGTTGGGTAATGGGACGAGTAAACGGAATGAAAGGAGTTATCTTATTACCTGACAATTGGATTGCTACCACTTATGCCTTGAATGATATTAATGGAGGTAATTACAATAGTAACACTATTGCAATTGAAGATTGGATTAATGTCCTTGAGGCAAATGGAGTAGTCTTCTTTCCTGCAGCAGGCCTACGTATTGGGTCATTAGTTTATGATTATGATGGTGGCTATTGGGCATCATCTGTTACGGGTTCGAATACCTGTTGCATGTTTTTTTCGGATGGTAGACTTAATGCGTGGGGTGGAGAGCAAAGATCACACGGTCAATCTGTCCGTTTGGTTCGCGATGTACAATGACCCACTAACCGTCTCATCCGCAACTGATGATTAGCATTTCCGCCCTTCCGTTCCTTGGGAAAACCTTTGGTGCGGGAGGGCGGATTTGTTTATGGCGGCTGTCGTGGTACGACAGCCCTACAGCCCAGCCGTTGTAGGGCTGTCGCATTGCGGCAGCCGCGTTTTGTGTATGTGCTTTTGATGGGTTTCGCCCCGCCGGGGCTTTGTTCGGGAATTTGTATTTTGTCGGCAGGGGTTCCATTGCATTTCACCCCTGCCTACTATCCGCCGTCACTCCGTGACTTGGGCTATGGCACGAAGGAACCTCAAAGAGGTGAGAGGATATTAGGCAGGCGGTGGAGCATGGCGGAACCCCTGCCGGAAAATGGCAAGAACCCAGCCATAAAAAATGTTGCTGTGTCGGTGTTTTTGTTTATTTTTGCAGGCAGAAAAATAACCCATTATGTGTACCTATCCTATTTCATTGGACGAGAATTTGGTTATGCAGGCCGAAAACACTTTGCAAATCAATGAGTCTTTTCAGGCATGGTTGCAGCAACAAGTTGAGATGTGGCTTTTGGCGCAGGTCAACGGTTTGACTCATCGTGCAAAACCCCGACACGGAAACCTTACTGATGAAATGTTGGCGGAGCGGCTGAAAGACTTTCCGCCATTGGAAGCGAAAGATTTTCCCGATTTGGATGCCTCTGATTATCAAGTATTCCAAAAATCGCGTAGTGGCCAACTTCCCAAAGGTTTGGAGAAATGGCTGTGAAACAGGTTTATCAACGTGAAATTGTGGAAGTCCCATTTGTGCTTCCTGATGGCAAAATATTGCCGCATCCTGCACTTGTCATTTCCTGTGACGAATTACAGAATGTGGAGTCAGGACTTTTTTATGCCGTACTTGTTTCCTCAAAAAACATTAATCCGAATTTGACAATACCGATACGGTCTGAGTGGCTGTCGTCATCATTGCCGAAAGCGTCATATTTTGTGACTCATATCGTAAATCCTTTCAATGTTGACGATGTGATTTCGCGCCATAATTGTTTCTTGAGGAATCCTTACTTTGATCAAGTGGTTGATAAGGTTATTGCCAACATTATTGATGGCGACTGGTGATTAAAACTATATACTTATGTCAAACTTCAAAATAGGCGACAAAGTGAACTTCCTCAGCACCGTGGGTGGGGGAAAGGTCACGAAAATCATAGACTCAAGAATGGTGATGGTGGAAATCGAAGGCGGCTTCGAAATCCCCACTTTGATAACGGATTTGGTGCTCGACTACCGCTCAATGCCCGCCCCGAGCAAGCAACAGCAGACGGTGGACAAGGTGCAGAAAGAGGTTCAAGGTCAGGAACTTCTGAAACAGCAAGAGGCTGATGCAGCCCGAAAGAGTGGCCTGCGCCGCTTTGCGAAAGAGGCTGAGAAAGAAGGCGTTTATATGGCTTTTGTGCCGCATGAGCAACAATGGCTTTTGACAGGCCCGCTTGATGTGGTCTTGGTCAACCACACGCCTTACGAGATGCTTTACACCTTCACCATCAAGGAGGAGGACAAGTTCGCGAATGTGGATTTCGGGCAGGTCGACAAGTACGAGAAAATCGTCATCGAGACCATCTCGCGCGACGACCTCGAATATTGGCTCAACGGCGTGGTGCAGGCCATTTTGACTACGGAAACTTCTGATTGTGTGCTGCTTCCGCTGAACGCACCTTTCTCATTGCGAGTGGGTCGTTTTATGAAAGAGGGTAGCTATCTGCCTTCGGGCATCCTCGGCGAGAAGTCGGTGATGATTTGCCTTTCCGAACTCATTGCTCTGAAGCACGGCGATAGCGATTTCACTAAAATCCTAAAGGAAGGTGTTGGTGCTCAGGCTCCTGCCAAGACTTTGGTGAAGCCCGATGCCCCCATCGACAAACATAAGACCGCTCCGGGCGAGGCCGTCGTGGATTTGCACATCGGCGAGTTGGTGGATAACATCTTGGGCCTTTCAAGCCACGACATGTTCAAGATACAGACAGACTATTTCAAGAAGATGCTTGACAGCGCGATTGCCGCCGAATACAACAAGGTGACATTCATTCACGGCGTGGGCAACGGCGTGCTGAAAAACGCCATCATCGAGGCATTGAAGGACTACAAGAACACCGAAAACCGCATGGCCAGCATTGCCAAGTTCGGTGTCGGGGCTATTGACGTGATTATCACGGAGAAAGCCAAATAAAAAACACGGCACGGAATGTTCCGCACCGCGTCTTTCATGGAGAGAGTTGTCCGTTATTCGGTTTTGTTGTCAAATTCGATGAGGTTGAAGTCCTTGTCGAACTTGAATTCAAAGGTGTTGCTCAACTCGATTTCCCAGCTGCCGTCTGTCCTCTTTTCAACTTCAACGACTTGTTCGTATGGGAAATACGAAGTGACAAAATCTTCTAATGACCTGCAAACGAATTGGGTAGGTACGCATTTGTAAATCGTGGCATCTTCGCAGTCGATGTTCGTCCAATTGAGGTCGAGGTCGAAAGCAAGTTCAGTGTTGTCGGTGAGTTTCACTTCGATTTTGTCCTCAAATTGCTGTGCCAAGCGAATGTCGGCCAGCGGGAAGTGTGATTTCGCGAAGGCTTTGATTTCAGGGTTGTCGAGGTAACTTTTTCCTCCTTCAATCACGTTGAGGTCGGTCCCGAACCTGATTTCTTGGTTGTTGTCCATCTCGATTTCCCAGCCATAGTTGGTCTTCTCAATTTCGCAGATGTGGTTGTCAGGGAAACGGCTTGTCAGGTAATCTGCAATGGGCGAAGGCACAACGCTGCTTGGAACGGCATCGTAAATGGTTGAATTTTTGCATTTTACCTTGACCCAGACAAACGTGGAATCAAAATTGATGCAGGTTTGGTCTTCGAGTTTCACTGTGTAACTCTGCTGTTTTTTGTGGCAATTGAGAATTTCAGTCTTAGGGAAGTTGGCATCGACGAACCGTTTGATACCCGGGTCGATTTCGTTGAGGCTGATTTCAGTGACTCCCATCGTTTTCCATTGCTGGTTTTCGGTCGTCATGTTTGAGTTGTCGTTGATTGCGGCTTTTTCGCTTTTGCCACATGCCATTGCGAAGATGGCTAATGCCGCGAATGTGGCGATGATGACTTGTTTTTTCATCTTTTTTTAATTTTAAATTGTTGATAATTAATTTATTGAGAATAGTCTACTCGATGTGTCGAATAAACGCATTTTTTCATTTACGGGGTTGCAATGATACGAAAAAAAGGAAACTATGCCCATGTTTTTGCCGCCATAATACGAAAAACGCGGCCCGGATTTCTCCAGACCGCGTTTGCTGATGTGGTAATTCAATCGGGTTTAGTCTATTTCTCTGACGCGGAATTTGCTGTCAAACTCGATTTCAATGCCGTTGCTCAATTCGATTTCCCAGCCTCGGAAGTCTTTCGCGATTTTCACGATTCTTTGTTCGGAATGGAGTCGGCTTACATGGTCGGCGATTTCAGTCGGTATCAATGCGGCTGGCACGGCAGTATAAACTGTTGAGTGCTTGCAGTTTACTTCGTCCCATTCAAGTTTTTTACCCGCGATGTTGCCGTCGAATTCGATTTGGGTGTAGTCGCTAAGGGTCACATCGTAGTCGAAACCGTCCCTGATTGTCGCAATCACCTCCTCGTTGGGGAAATAAGTGGCAACAAAATTGTTGATACTAATCTGGGTTTGTGCGGTGGCTTCCTTGCTGCACGAGGTGGTGCAGAGTGCAAACCCGATGAAAAGTGCTGCTATGATGATGCTTTTTTTCATGGCTGTTTATTTCTTGTCGTCGAAACCAGTTACGTTGAAATTGGAGTCAAAAGTGATTTCAAGGCCGTTGCTCAGTTCGATTTCCCAGCCGTTGTATTTCTTCTCGATGCTGTCAATGTGCTTGCCAGGGAAGTTAGCGGTCACATAGTCAGTGATTTGCACGGGAACAAGTTCGGTCGGGACGCTGCCGTAAACATTGGAGTCGTCGCAGTCGATTTTCTTCCATTCAAAACTCAAATTGAAATCAATGTCGGTGTTGTCGGTGAGTTCGACTTCATACTTGTTGCCATCGCGTTCCACTTTGCGGATGCTGACCTGTGGAAAATAATTGTCAACGAAAGTGTTGATTTCTGGATAGTTGGAGTTGTTTCCGCCGCCATTGCCGCCTCCGCCATTGCCACCGCCACTGATGACGTTGAAGTTGGAGTCAAACTTGATTTCGTGGTCGTTGTTGAGTTCAACATCCCAACCGTAGTATTTTTTCTCGATTTGGTCGATGTGGTTGTTGGGGAAGTTAGCAGTCACATAGTCAGTGATTTGCACGGGAACAAGTTCGGTCGGGACACTGCCGTAAACCGTAGCACGTTCGCAGTCAATGGATTGCCAAATGAAGTTGAGATAGAAGTCGATGTCGGTTCCATCGGTCAGTTTCACATCGATTTCGTTGCCGTCAAGTTGGACTCTTTGGATGCTCACTTGAGGGAAATAAGTGCTAACGAAAGTGTTGATTTCAGGGAAGTTGAAGTTGCTTCCGCCGCCGTTGCCGCCTCCGCCATTGCCGCCTCCGTTGATTACATTGAAGTCGTGGTCAAACCTGATTTCAGGTCCGTTCTTCATCTCGATTTCCCAGCCAAAGCTCTTTTTCTCGATTTCCTCTATGACCTTGCCTGGGAAGTTGGTGGTCACATAAGTGGTGATTTGCTCAGGCACAATGCTTGTGGGTACGCTGGTGTAGATGGTCGAATGTTCGCAGTCCACTTTCACCCATTCAAACGAGTGCGTGAATTCCAACTGGGTACGGTCGTCGAGTTTTACCTTGTAGTAGTGCTGCGTCTGATAGCAGTGGAAGATACCAGTTTGAGGGAAATGCGTCATGACGAATTCCATAATCGCTGGGTCAATGTCGCTCTCGTTTATGACTTTAGCGATTTCAAACATGTTTTGGTTGCTTGCAACCCTGGTTGCTGCTTCGGTCGATGTGGCTTCTGATTTGGTGCAGGCCGTTCCAATCAAGGCCATCGCCACGATGAGGATGAATGATAACTTTTTCATTTTCTTAAAGTTTTAAGGTTTGTAAATTATTTAATTGATTAGTCGTCATAACGTAGGAACTCGCCGTTTTTGTTGAAAACGATTTCCAGTCCAGTTGCCAATTCCACTTCAATCTTGTGTCGGTCTCTTGCTATTTCGTTCAGGCAAAAGTTGGGATGGTTCTTGTTCAGGAAGTTGAGTATCATTTCGTCGAGGAACCCTGAAGGCAGGCACTCCGAATGGCTTTCCACCTCTTCCCAGTCGCCGTTGCTGTTGAACTCGATTTCCATGCCGTTATCGAAACGCACGGTGTATTCGGTCTTGGTCACTTCAATTTCCATCCTGACAAAACGAATGGTTTGACTTGAGAAATAAGTGGTTACAAACTCTTGCGCCTTGATGGGAAGTTCCTCGAAGGTGATGATGCGATGCGCGTCTTCGGCGTGGAGGGCGAAGGCATTTATTAATAAGGTGGCGAGTATGAGCAATGCTTTTTTCATTATTTCAGTTGTTTCGGCTGCAAAATTCCAAACCGATTCTGAAATAATTCTGAAATGGGCGACTTTTTTCCGATTATTTGAATTTTATCGAAAAAGTGTGCTGATTCTCAATGAATTGGTAACGGATTTCAAAACCATATTCTGTGCAAATGGCTTTGGCGATAGCCAATCCAAGGCCGGTCGAATTGCTGTTTTCGCCTTTTCTGTAGAAGGTTTTGAAAACGGATTCGGAATCCAAAGCCTCGTTTTTGCCCGTGTTTCCAATGATTAATGTATTGTCACTCAGTGTGATGGCAATGTTTCCGCCTTGCAGGTTGTGGATGAAGGCGTTTTTCAGCAGATTGGTCACCAAGGAGGAGGCCAAAGTCGGGTCCATTTTGGCCGTGATGCGTTGGTTTTCAGCTACTGAAACGCTAACTTCCATGCTCTCGTAAATCTCTACAAGATTTTCAAGTGCTTGATTCACAACTTGGTTGATTTCGATTTCGGTTTCTTCCATGAATTGGTGGTTGTCGATTTTCGAGAGGAGGAGCAAAGATTTGTTGAGCCTCGAAATGTAGCCCAAAGTGTCCAAGGTTTTCTCGATTTCGGTGAGTTGATGTTCGTCAAGTTGGGTTTCGTCCACCAATAGTTCAAGGCGGTTTCGGCAAATGGCGATGGGGGTCTGGATTTCGTGCGAGGCGTTCCCGATGAAACGTTTCTGCTCCTCAAAAACCTGTTTCGACCTTTCGGAGGCTTCCAAAACTGCGGTTTCTATCTCCTTGAATTCCTGTACTTTGATTCGGCTGTCGGGCTTGGGGATTTCTTCGGTGGTTTTTCTGCTGCGGAGCCAGTCGGTGAGCCGATAGAGCGGGCGCATGTTGCGGATGATGATGAAACTGACGATGAGAATAATGGCGACGAGGAGCGCGACGGCGAGGGTGAGGATACTGAAAATGGCGAAGTCTAAGGTGTCGTTCCAAGCGAAGACTTGTGTGGTCAACGTCAGTTCGTAGTCGATGCCTTGCTTTTGGAAGACTCGCGTCATTTCTCTTACGATTTCGTCTTCCTGAATGTCGTCGATGAATTCCTCATCGGTCTGGAACGCTGGTGTTTGATGGTTTTTTGCGTATTCGGGCGACACTTTCTCGATGAAAAACTCCATCGTTCCCGACATGCCCGAAAGGGAGTTGGGAATGCTGTCGTTGTCCAAAAAGCGACTGATGATTTTGTCGGATTGTTGGGTTAGGATGAGGTCGATGTGGCTGTAAATCTGGCGTTTGGTGGTTCGTGTGAACACGATGGCCCAAAGCGCAAACAGCGCTACCAATGCAATGGAAACAGACACTATGATGCGGCGCGAGAGTTTCATTGCCGCTCCAATTTGTAGCCGTAGCCATGCACGGTCTTGATTTCGATGTCGGCTTGCGCTTCGGCTAAGCGTTTACGCAGGTTTTTCATCTGGGCGTAGATGAAATCGTAGTTGTCGGCTTGGTCGATGTAGTCACCCCAAACGGCCTCAGCCAAAGTGCCTTTGCTGACGGCGCGGTCGGGTCGCGTCAAGAAAAAGTGAAGGATGTCAAACTCCTTTTTCAGCAGTTCGAGAGGCTTACCGTTGATGAGGACTTGCCGCGTTTCGGGCATGATTTTCACATTGCCAAATTCGATGAAGTGCTCGCCATGCTGTTGTTTCCGCCTGAACACGCTTTTCACGCGGGCCGAAAGTTCGGCGATGTGGAAGGGTTTGGTGAGGTAGTCGTCGGCACCGAGGTCGAGTCCTGTCACCTTGTCTTCAAGTGAATCTTTCGCCGAAATGATGATGACACCGGCCTGCTTGCGCGAGGCTTTCAGTTGGCGCAACACGTCAAGCCCGTTGCCGTCGGGAAGCATGATGTCCAAGAGGATGCAGTCGTAGTCGTAGATTTCGGCTTTCATCATGGCGGTTTTGGCGTTGGCGGCGGTTTCGATGATGTGGTTGTCGTCCGCCAAAGCCTTTTGCATCAGTTCTCTCAAACTTCTATCGTCCTCAATGATAAGGATTTTCATGGCCACATGATTTTTCGTGTGGTGAACCCGCAGGGAATCGAACCCTGATCGAAGGAACCGGAATCCTTTATTCTATCCATTAAACTACGGGTCCTCTTTTCAGGGCGCAAAGGTAACAACTTTTTCCATTATCCCGTTGGCGATTCCTGTTTTATTGCTACCTTTGCGGCAAAATCAAGAAGTCATGGGAACTTTTATTAATGTCGGTAATATCGGATTCCAACGGGTGAGGAACAGCGAATATGTCGACAAATCGGGCTTGATAGCCATTGTCAACAGTACGCTTTTCACAGAGCGTAGTTTCAGTTGTGTGTCGCGCAGCCGTCGTTTCGGAAAGTCGGTGGCGGCCAAGATGCTCAATGCCTATTACGACCATTCGTGCGACTCGCGCCATTTGTTTGCCGACCTTGAAATAGCCAACGACCCTTCTTTTGAGAAGCATTTGAACAAATACCCTGTCATCTTCCTCGATCTGACGAGTTTTGTTGCCGACAGGAAAGACGACAATGTAGTTGACAAAATGGATGCCGCGTTGTTGGCTGATGTCGTCAAGGCCTATCCTGATGTTCCCATTGAAGCAGGCGACAGGTTAATGGATTACCTTATTCGGGTAAACGAAGCCAAAAGGCAGGAGTTCATCTTCATTATTGATGAGTGGGATGCCATTTGCAGGGAGTTTGCGCCCGGAACGTCAGCAATGGACCGTTATGTCGGTTGGCTGAGGCGTATGTTCAAAAGCCAAGAGGGAGGCAAGGTGTTTGCCGGAGTTTATATGACGGGTATTCTGCCCGTGAAGAAATACAAGACCGAATCGGCAATGAATAATTTCATCGAGTATTCGATGGTGGAGCCTGTTGATATGGCGCCTTATTTTGGTTTTACGAAAGACGAGGTTAAGGCACTTGCCGAAAAGCATCACATGGATTTTGACGAATTGGAGAAATGGTACGATGGCTATCAAATTGGCGACGAGCAGTCCATTTTCAACCCCAATTCGGTGATGCAGGCCATCAGGAGCCGTCGCTGCCGCAGTTTCTGGGCTGTTACGGGAGCATACGATGCCGTGACTCATTATATCCAGATGAACTATGAAGGCCTAAAGGACGATGTGATTAGGATGCTTGCAGGAGAGCGTTGCAAGGTCAACCCGACCAAATTCCAGAACGATATGTCGATTGTCAGGAGTAAGGACGAAGTGCTCACGGTGCTTATCCACCTTGGTTACCTAAGTTACGATTGGCACAAGAGCGAGTGTTACATACCCAATAAGGAAGTGGCTGGCGAGATGGTCAATGCCGTGGAAGCCAACAACTGGACTCCCTTGATGAAGGCTTTGGAGGCTTCGGAACAACTTCTGCATGCCACGCTTCGCGGCGACGAGGAATCTGTGGCCCGTGGTGTGGATGCCGCACACGACGAAAACACCAGCATTTTGAGTTACAACGACGAAAACTCATTGGCTTGTGTGTTGAGCATCGCTTACTATTATGCCTCAAACGACTACATCATCCACCGCGAGTTGGCCACGGGCAAGGGCTTTGCAGACTTGGTTCTCATTCCGCGAAAGAACGTCGATTCGCCTGCCATCGTCATTGAGTTGAAATATGACAAGGCGGTCGACACTGCCATTGAGCAAATCAAACGCAAACAATATCCAGCCAAAGTTGCACAGTACACTGACAATCTTTTGCTTGTGGGGATTACATACGAGCGTGAGAGCAAGCAACATAGATGTCGCATCGAGAAGTGCGTATGACCATTTGAAAGGTTGTATTCAAACAGTACAGTTGCTTGTTTTGGTGAACCCGCAGGGAATCGAACCCTGATCGAAGGAACCGGAATCCTTTATTCTATCCATTAAACTACGGGTCCTCTTTTCAGGGCGCAAAGGTAGTAAGTTTTTGGAAATTTCGTACCTTTGCCGCTTCAAAATGAGGTAAAATAATTTTAAATTATTGGTTTTTAACTATTTAAGTTATGCAAAACGAGAAATTGAAACAACAAATTCTGGCGTACGCCTATTTGGTTTTAGGCTCTGCCTTGTTCGCCATCGGCGATGTGATGTTCGTGAATCCTTACCACCTTGCGCCTGGCGGAGTGTATGGTTTGGCCAACGTGTTCAATGCCCTGTGGGGATGGAAAATCTCTGTGTCGGGCATCGCTATGGACATTCCGCTGCTCATCATCGGCACCATCATCCTTGGCCCCAAGTTCGGCATCAAGACGATTATCTCGGTCATCCTGATACCTGTGTTCACTTATATCCTTGAAAGCACTTGGGGCTATGCGCCTGTGATTCACGGCGGTAGCGTGGTCGCCGACACCCAATCGGCACTTTATTACATCGCCAAGGACGGCTCGCAGAGCTGGTTCATGCCCGATATGGTCTTGAACACCATCGTTTCGGGCCTCATCTATGGCGTGGCCATCGGTGTCATTTTCCGCGCTGGTGCCACTTCAGGCGGCTCCGACATCATCTCCATGATTATCCACAAATACACGAAAATCAGCCTTGGCACCCTTGTGATGGTTGTGGACAGCCTCATTTCGCTCACCACTTTGATTGCTTTCGAGGACATCCGCTTGCCCATCTATTCCATCCTTCTGATTTACATCGAAGGCAAGGTCATCGACCTTGTTGTGGAGGGTGTGAAGAGCTACAAGACGGCCTTCGTGGTCACCGACAAGATTGAAGAGGTGCGCAACTTCATCCTCAAGGACCTCGACCGAAGTGGCACGGTGTTCACTGGCAGCGGCCTCTACCAAGGTGCCGAGCGCAAGATGATTTACGTCACCCTCAACCGCTCCGACTTGGTGAAACTGAAGGCCAACCTCCGTTTCTTAGACCCCAACGCTTTCGTCAACGTGATTGAAAGCTCGGAGATTATGGGCAATGGCTTCAAGGCCTTGCCGACGGAGTAAAGTCATCGAAATACAAAGTGATATGAAAAAGGAGCGCCAACCGACGCTCCTTTTTTCTTGGTCTTACTTGCATTTGAATGTAAGTTCAACTTGGAAAGTTATAAAGGAGGTGACAAAAAACCCCGCCTTGTGTGACGGGGCTAACGGAAAAAATGCCACATTTGCGGTCTCAAAAA
>CACXUM010000013.1 GCA_902770835.1 uncultured Bacteroidia bacterium | reverse complement strand
GGCAATCATCGCCTGCAAGCCCGGATAGGCCGCCTCGATGACCGACACGGCACTCTCAAATGCGGTCTCCTTCCCGTTCATCACCTGCCGCACCAAAGGTTTCCATTCCATTTTGGGGTCGTAGGCGTTTTTCTCGATGCGGGCGGCGGCAAGAATCAGGCGCAAGCGGTTCGTAAGTTCCTGTTTCACAAAAGGATTCTCCTTAGGCTGCGGAGATTCTGGCACTTGGATTTCCGGCTTTGGTGCTTCAGGCTGGGTTTCAACCATTTCCGTTTTCGGCTTGCGTTTCAGCCAAAACAGCGAGGCACCTATTATTAACAGGAGTGCCGAAATAGCCACAATGCAGAAAACCATGGTTTTATGTTGCTTTTGAAGGTGCTTTTCAGCCATCGCATTACGCAAAGCCAAATAATCGTTTCGCTGCTGCTGACGATGGTAGTTTTTGAGTACGCCAAAGGAATCTCCATATACGGTTACGTCAGCCGTGATCCAGTGGGTCAAAAAAACCGGATACAGGTCGTGTTGCCGACCATAGAAGCAAAACACGTCGGCGCCACCCAGTTTATACTTTCTATCGAATTGCATCGCACTCGCCCAAACACCGCTATAATAAGCGGTCGAATCGTCGTCTATCGGCTTAATCTTGTGTCTAACATTATGATTAAAAAACAGTTTGTATATGCCGTATGCCTTGGTTGCCAATTTCAGCCCTGTGGCTTCAGCCTCCAATAGCCGCAAATACTGCAAGCCCGCATCTCTTTGGTCAAAAAACTTGTCGCCAGCCAGTATACCTTGGTTGAACATACCACGCCACTGGGCTTCTTTGTTGCCACTTTCGACTGCAAATTCAAGACAATTGGCCAAATGGATTGCAGCATCGGTGAACTCCTCCAAAAAACATTGGTTTACGCCCATCATGTTCTGCACGAAGGCCCTCTCATATAAACGGTTGCCAAAATAACGGTCGGCAGAATCCAAGGCGACTGCGGCTTCTCCATATCTGTCCATCCAATGCAAATGCCTTCCCATCTGGAAAAAGGCGCGGGCAGCGGTGAGGCTATCTCCCGCCCGAAGCGCATAGTCTGTGGCTTCTTCGAAAGATTGCAAGGCCAAACCATCGGCATAAATCGACTGCAAGTCGTAACCCTTGTAAAGTGCGGCCAAAGCAGCCTTTTTGGGTTGGCCTTTTCGAGCGAAATAGGCAGGAGCACCATCAAGGTCGGGAGAGGTGTAGATGCGGTTCATCACCTTATCAAACAAAAAGTTACCATTCGATGCAGTAGGGTCGGTGGCATCGCGGTCGTCGCCGTAGATGGCGCGGCCTTGCAGCAAGGCCATCTCCATGCGTTGGGCTTCGGTGAAATAGACTTCCATGTGCATTGCACTATCAATTAAATGCAAGGCACTTTCAGGATAGGTTTCCAAAACAGATTCGGCTTGGCGGAGCAACTGCTTCGCCTCGCGTTGTGACGGGTTGCAGGCAACCAAGACCAGCAACAGACTACCAAAAATCAAATGACTTATTTTCATAGGGACAAAATTACGGAATAATGTGTTCGCTCGTTGCATAAAACCAATTTTTGGCGCAAAGGTAGCGCAAGGAAAAAGGCGATTGCCAAAATTACAGCCTTCTTTTCGGTTTTTACAAGCATTTTTCCGTAGAAAAATCATAAATAACTGAAAATCAATCGGACAAAAAACAGGTTTTACAATTTGAGTGGAAGAAAAATATAGTTCTTTAGGCGGACAAAACCTTAAATTTTGACCTCTTTCCGCATGGCATGGCGCACCGTGAGGAAGGCCGAGGTGCAGCCCACCGCCAAAATCGTGGCGAAGATAAGCAACACGTCCTTGAGTTTCAAAAGCACGGGATAGGCATCCACGACATAATTGCCGCCCGTACCGAATTTCACAAAACCGAATTGCTGTTGCAGCAGCACCAAAATGATACCCAACAGCAAGCCGATGATGCCGCCCGCCACCGAAATCAGCAGGCCTTCATTGAGGAAAATGCGCTGAATCAAGTGCTTGTCGGCTCCCATGGATTTCAGGATTTCTGTATCCTTGCGCTTGTCGATCATCAGCATGGAAAGCGAGCCAACCACGTTGAATGTGGCCAAAACCAGAATGAAAGTGAGTATGACATAGACTGCCCATTTCTCAGAACGCATGATTCGGTAAAGCGTTTCTTGCTGTTCTTGTTGGTTTTTCACGATGAAGTCCTCCCCTATCGCAGCTTTCACTTCTTTTTTCACCTTGTTAATATCGGCGTTTTGGGCGACGAAAAGCTCCACATTTGAGGCTTTGTTCTCGTATTCAAGCAGTTCGGAGAGCCAGTCGAAAGGCACGAGCACTAATTTTTCGTCTTGTTCTTGCTCGGTGGAGAACACGCTGCGCACGTTCAGCACGTCGGAGTTGAAACTGTTTTCGAGACTCATCATGGAGGCGTTGCCGCGCTTGGGCACATACACGCGCAGCATCGCGTATGGATTATACGCATTGATGCCGAGATACCACGCCACGCCCGCGCCCGGAACGGCGAAACTATGCTCGTCCTCGTCGGCAAGTTGCAGGCCGTCATTGCCGTAGATGATTTCGTTCAGTCGGGCAATGTCTTGATATTCAACCCCCACACCTTTCACCTGCCCGATGTGTTGTTTGTCGTTGGCGCGGAAAAGTGCGTCTTCGGTAATCGTGGGAATCACCAACTCAACACCCTGGATTTCTTTGAGTTGTCCCAAAGGAAATGCCGTCAAATCAATCGTCTTGCCTTTCACTGCGGCGATTTGCAAGTCGGGCGTGAGGCGGTTGTTCATCGAGGAAATCACCTTCTCCAAGCCATTGAATGCCGACAATACCACGATAAGCGCAAAAGAGCCGACACTAATACCCAAAATGGAAATCCATGTAATGATATTGATGAGGTTGTGGCTCTTTTTGGCTAAGAGGTAACGGTTTGCTATGAACAGCGGCAGTCTCACTTTTCGGGATGCAGCAGGTTGTCGATGTTTTCGATATAGTCGAGTGAGTCGTCCTCGAAGAAACGCAGTTCGGGCACGACGCGCATTTGGTGACGGATGCGGTTGCCGAGCAAGCCACGTATGGCTCTGCCGTTTTGGCCCACTTCCTCGACCACTTTTTTCTTGTCGTCCACGCCAAAGACGCTCAAATACACATTGGCATAGCCAAGGTCAGACGTGACCCTCACATGGGTCACCGTTATCATCAACATCGGCACTTTCGGCTTCAGTTCCTTCTGGAAAATATCGCCTAATTCCTTTTGTATCAGTTTGTTTACTCTTTCTAATCTTTTGCCGTCCATCTCTTTATCAATTTACAGTTTGCAGTTACTCAATTTTGGGCTGTCACACCTTGGCAGCCTGATAATGCGGGGATTAAAATCTCCCGATAACATAGGGTCGCCCTTTCAGGGCTTTATAATGGGTGCAAAAATAGGCAATTCTTTTGAAATCACACAGAAAAGTTCACTGCCCCTCCAACCAACGCGAAAGGAACACATTATAAACGCTATACGAAACGCCTTCTTCAGTTGAGGTGGCCAAGATAAGTTCCTTGTCTATCAGCGCATCTAATATTCTGTTGGAATTGGCCGGGGTGCCGATGTTATATTTTTGGATAAATCCTGTCGCAAACGGTTTGTCAACGGATTGCTCTTTGGCCACAGCCTTCAGATAGTTCCATTGCAACGGGGTCAGCAGGTCGCGCCATTGCAGAAATGTCTGCTCGTTTTCAACGAGAATTTGATGGGCAGATGCCAAAGCATCTTGCAGAGCAACATTTTTCCCACTTTTCAGAAACACATGATTGCAAAGCGATTGCGTGTAAAAAGTGTGTACTTTGGTCCAATCAAGGATGAAATCGACCGCCTTGGCGGTGATGTTTTTCTTTCCTTTTGCGAACATCCTAACGATAAAATCCGCATAGATTTCCCTGTCAATCTTTTCAAGATAAAGGCAGCGCGTACTCTCGTAAAACGGGCTTCGGGCATCCGTAAACATCTCAGCCATAAGGTGTTTCTTGCTTCCACAAAAGACAAATTGCACATTCCGCAACGGCTGTATGTAGGAGCGCAGCAAGGCTTCCATGTTGTTGCCGTATCGCCTCACCTGCTGAAATTCATCAATGGCCACAATGGTCTTTTTGTCCAATTTTTCAAGAAACTCAAAGATGGATGCAAGAGTGTGCCGCTTCTCGTAGTCGGAGAGGAAGGTCATCGTCAGTTCGGGATTGCCCGTCAGGGGATTATAACTCAACATCGGGCGCAGGCCACCCAAAAATTGAAGAAAGGCTTTGACTCCTTTTTTCCTGTCCAAAGTCGTTATGACAGCCTCCGAAAGCGTCTTGATGAAATCCTCCACTTTTTCAGTGGCGTAAATATCAGCATAGCAAGTATTTACATCGATTTTTTTCTCTTTTATTTCATCAAAAACACGGTAAATCAAGCCTGTTTTTCCGTAGCGTCGGGGCGAAATCAAGGTCACATTGGAGCCGTTGAGAAGGTATTCCAAAATGGTTTTGGTTTCTTGCTCACGGTCACAAAAAAGGTCTTTTGACACGTATGGCACAAGTGCAAATGGGTTTTCCATAACGATTCCTTTTACTATCTATTTACGATGCAAAATTACTATCTTTTTTGTAAAATACAAAATAGATAGTGAAAATTTTCTATTTAAACAAAAACTTAATCTGCACCCATAAAGGCTGCCCAATGTTTCACATTAATTCCATATTTTTGCACTTTCCCAAAACGGGTATATTATACCGACCATCACTTACGGGCTTGTGGCTTATTTTGTGTCGGAAACCAAAAGGAAAGAACGAATATGATGAAAAAACGCAAAGTTGTCTACATTCTTGTGGCATTGCTGGCCGTTGCGGTGCCAGCCTTGGCCGTTTTTACGGGAATGGATTTGGATGCCACATTAGCCAATCTGCGGCGGGAACTGAGCTATGATTACCAGCAAATTTCCGAGACGCAAGCCGAGCTGAAGAATTATTACGAATTGCAGCACGAGAAGATGGTGGATATTGCCAAGAAATGCAACGACCTCTCGCTGATGCTGTATTCCCAAAAACAGGACTACACCTTCGACATCAGTTATGCATTGGAGAAGGTGACACAGGAATACGAAGACTTCAACAAGAACCGTACGCCTTACGACCGCATCGTGACGAAGTTGAACATCGAAATCAACCGCTATGCCCGACTGATTGAATCGCTTCGCCGTCTCCCACCTGAGTTGAAGGAAGTGGAATTGGTGCCCGACAGCCTTGCCTACCATAACGACTCTTTGGATGCCCACTTACAGCGCAACGAAAGCCTTTTGGAGCAAAAACTATATGAGCAAGTGGATCTTATCATGGCTATCATTGCGCAGGATACGACGGCAGGAGATTCGCTGGCTCTCGACAGCCTTGCTTATTTTATTGATACGGTAGAAGCTCTTCAGTCGCACAGCGAAATCCTCAAAAAGGAAAAACTGCCTGAACAGGAGGTAGCCATAGTTGATTCGATTGCAGCGATGCAGGACACAACGGCCATAGAGGGGAGCACTTCGCCATTCATTCTGAGCGAAATAGGCCAGATGGAACGCGACTCGTGCATTTTCTATGCTTCCCAACTGCTGAGAATCTATGCCCAGACACGCGAGGTGGTCATGGCCGACAGCACCTACTACATCGAAGCCTGGCTGCGCATGAAGGAATCTTACGACTATGCCCAAGATTACTACAAGATTCTCCAGAAAAGCGTGTTCGTTGAGGGTCAGACTCCTTGGATGCAAATCCTGAGAAATCCCACTTTCTACTGGCAACAAGCCAAAACCGCAATGGATGAGAGATTCACTTCGAATTTTTTCCAAAAACTGTCAACCTATGATGAATCGGACAGCATTAACAAGGACAGCCGCTTCAACAACTCGGCGACGCTGTTCTGGTTGGTGGTTTACATTTTATCCTTCTTCGTCTTGTGGGGCATTGCCGCATTGCTGATGCTTCTTGTCTATCGCTTCCTGAAACCACTGAATCGAGTAGCCAAAGAACAAAAGCGTTACATTGCCCTTCTGGTGGGCTGTGTCTTGTTTATTGTCCTCAGTTATGAAACCACGCAGGACGACAGGGCGGCCAAGTCCATCAGCCTGCTGCACACTTTCATCTGTCTGCTGATGGCCATTACAACAGCGCAACTCATCCGCTTGGAACCCAGCAAACTCAAAAACGGCATCCGATACTACCTGCCCATTGTTTTCACTGCACTTTTCGTCATCAGTTGCCGGGTGCTTTTCCTGCCCAACGCCTTCCTGAATTTCATCTTCCCTCCCCTTTTGCTAATCTTGACCGTGTGGCAGTTGATTGCCAATCTGCGCCGAAGCAGGAAATCGGATCGGGCTGATGCCATTATTGGTTGGTTCTCATTGGGCATTACCGCCGTTGCCATGTTCGTTGGTTGGGCTGGTTACATCTTCTTGGCTCTCATCATCTTGGTTTGGTGGTATTTCCTGCTGACGGCCATCCTTTCCATTGTCACCGTTTGGCACCTGCTGCTTTGGTACAAAGAGCGTCATTTGGAAAAGCGGGTGGAAGACCACAAGGCTCGAATTACCTATTTATCAGGTGCGGCTAAGGACAAGCTGCTGTTCTCGGCCACATGGTTCTACGACCTGATTCGGGATGTGGTTGTCCCGCTGTTGGCGTTGGTATCGTTCCCGTTGTGCATCCGCTGGGCATTGAACATTTTCGAGTTCAACGACTTGTATCGCCAGATTTTCGTGCAGCCTTTCATTCAACATGACGGTGCGGACGGATTTCGGGTGTCTTTGTATAACCTGTTGTTCCTTGCGGGGCTGTTTTTCGTGTTCCGTTACATGAACAAGGCCATCCATACCATCTGGCAACAGACCCAATACAATCGTTTCCTCCGCAAATATAATCGGAAAACCGTCCGCAGCAACGAAATCAACCTTTCGTTGGGCAACAGCCTCATTACTGTATTTGTTTGGTTTGTATTTATTTACATCTTCATCGCCATCCTAAACATCCCAACCAGTTCGCTGGGGCTTATCGCAGGCGGTTTGTCAGCTGGTATCGGTATTGCACTGAAAGACATCATCAACAACTTCGTTTACGGCATCCAACTCATGGGCGGACGCTTGAGGGTGGGCGACTGGATTGAGTGCGACGGTGTGCGCGGCGCGGTTACTGACATCAATTACCAAAGCACGCAAGTTGAGACCTACGACGGCGTCACCGTCTCTTTCCTCAACGCGGCACTATTCGCCAAAAGTTTCACCAACCTTACCAAGAGCAACTCTTACGAATGTCTCAAGTTGCATGTGAGTGTGGCCTACGGAACTGATTTGCAGCGTGCGCGCGAAGTCCTTGTTGAAGCCATGCAGGTAATGCGCACCAAAGACGCTTACGGGCGTGAAGTCGTGGAGCCGAAGAAAGGTATCTATGTGGTATTTGGAGCATTTGGCGACAGTGGCGTTGATATAATAGTGAAGCAATACGTCTTGGCCGCCGAGCGCGTAGCCTATTCCGACCGTGCCCCTGAAATCATCTACAACGCACTGAACGCCAACGGCATAACGATTCCGTTCCCGCAACGCGATTTGCACATTATTAAGGACGATGATGACTCCGAAGAATGATAAAACAAGTTTATTCCTTCCTCTTCGAGTCCATGATGATGGTCACAGGCCCATCATTAATCAATTCCACGGCCATCATCGCGCCGAATTCGCCGCTTTGAACCTTTCGGCCTGAGATTTCGGCCAAACGTTTCAAAAACAGTTCATAAAGTGGTATGGCTACTTCGGGACGGGCGGCGCGGATGAAACTCGGACGGTTGCCTTTTTTGGTCAAGGCATGAAGGGTAAACTGGCTCACCACGAGGAACGAACCTTCCACTTGGTTAATGTCTAAGTTCATCGCGTCGTTGCCATCGTCGAAAATGCGGAGTTTGGTGAGTTTCTGGCAAAGCCATTCCACATCCTCTTGCGTGTCGGCCTCCTCGATGCCGAGCAAAACCATCATTCCCAAGCCGATTTCCGATTTCACTTTGCCGTCAATCGTGACGGAAGCGTGGGTAACTCTTTGTGCTACAATTCTCATAAGTCAAGGTCCCTGAGCCCGTCGAAGGGCCGATTCAACAATGCATTAGTTTAAAAATCATCTCCCTATACAAATCCTTCTCGCTCACCTCGCCGCTGTCGTAGCCCTTCGACTTCATGTCGAACTCGCGGAGGATGGAAATGCAGCGGATGCAGGCTCCGGGAGGATAGTTGCGGGCGGCCACTTGGTAATCCTTGACGAAATAAGGATTCACGCCCAGCACGCTCGCCAAAGCCCCTTGCGACTTGTCGGTGGCGAAGTGAAGTTTCAGGATTTTGGTGAAATAGCCGTAAAGCGTTATCGCTGTGACCAATAGCGGATTGTCCTTGCCGTTGTCGCCGAAATAGTTCACAATACGGTTGGCTTTAAGTATGTCGCGGCTACCGATGGCGTTCTGCAACTCGAATACATTGAAGTCCTTGGAAATGCCAATGTTGCGCTCCACGTCGGCATCGTCGATGCTCTTGCGATTTTATGAAGGTCGGTGCCGAGGAAATCGGCCAACATCTGCGTTGCCTTCGGCGTGATGCTATAGCCGTCGGCCTTCAGATAATTCTGAATCCAGCTGGGTATGTTGCTGTCGTACAGTTTCTTCGAATCGAACCAAACGCCTTTCTTGTCAATCTTCTTGGCCAAGGTCTTGCGTTTGTCGAACTTCTTGTATTTATAGACGAAAACGAGCAGCGTGGTCTCGGGAATGGTGTCGAGATAAGCCTCGAAATTCTCCAAGTTCTTCACATCCTGCGCTTCCTTCACGATGACCACCATGCGCTCGCCCATCATCGGGAAGCTGCGGGCGTGGTTGGCGATGGTTTCCACATCCACGTCGCGGCCATAGAGCACGATTTGGTTGAAAGCGCGGTCGGCCTCGTCTAAGGCCTCGTTTTCGATGCTATCCGAAATCATGTCGATGAAATACGGCTCGTCGCCCGTCAGGAAATAGATGGGCGCGAAGTTCTTCTTGTGGATTTCGGAAAGAATCTGTTCGTAAGTCATCAGAACTTCAAGTGCTTGACGGTGATACCATTATTAATAAGTTGCCGTAGTGAGTCGATGCCAATGCGCAGATGCTCGCCGACAAAGTTCTTGCTGACGTGCTTGTCGCTCTCCTCGGTCTTGACACCTTCGGGCACCATTGGGTTGTCGGACACCAAAAGCAACGCGCCCGTCGGGATTTCGTTGTGGAACCCGACCATGAAAATGGTGGCTGTTTCCATATCGACCGCCATGCAGCGGATTTTGCGGAGGTAGTCCTTGAAATTGTCGTCGTGTTCCCACACGCGACGGTTGGTGGTATAGACCGTGCCCGTCCAATAGTCGCGGCCATAGTCGCGGATGGTGGTGGAGATGGCTTTTTCGAGGCTGAATGCCGGCAGCGCAGGCACTTCGGGCGGGAAATAGTCGTTTGAAGTACCCTCGCCACGGATGGCCGCGATGGGCAAAATCAAATCGCCAACCCTGTTGATTCTCTTGATACCTCCGCACTTACCAAGAAACAGTACAGCCTTGGGTTTCACGGCAACCAACAAGTCCATAATCGTAGCAGCGTTGGCACTGCCCATGCTGAAATTAATAATGGTGATTTCGCCGTCAGTGGCACAGGGCATTGATTTGTCGCGGCCAACCACCTCAACGCCTTGCCATTCGGCGAAACGGTCGACATAATTCTGGAAATTGGTCAGCAAGATGTACTTCCCGAACTTCTCCAGCGGCAGGCCCGTATAGCGCGGCAGCCAGTTTTCAACTATCTCTTGTTTGGTTTTCATTTATTCTTTTATTACTTTGCAAAAATACACATTTTTCCATAAACTCATCATTTTCCGCATCCATTAATTCAGCGAAGTGGCTATTTTGGCTTATACAAAATCTTCAAAGGCTTAAACATCACAGGGCTATAATTGGATTGGAAGTAGAAAACAACTTTTGCATGAACCTCCAAAACGTTTTTTAAGTAAAAATGGGTGTCCACTCAGTTTTTTGTCGTAAATTAGCCGCCTCTTTTGTACCCTAATGGAAATGAAGCGACTAACTCAAAATATACTCATCCTCTTGCTTTTGGTGTTCTCGCAACACGCTTTCTCACAGTCATTTAACCCACTGATTTCGTTCTCGGTCGAGTCGTGCGGCCTTGATGAGGCGTTGGAAAAACTCTTTGCCGAATACGAGTTGAACGTGGCTTTCAGCAAGGCTGAGATGAGCAAAATCCGCATTGAAAGTTATTCTTGTTCCTACAAGTCGGTTGAGGAAGTGCTGACCGACCTGCTGAAAGGCACCGACTATGGTTTCAAGAAAATCGGGAAACAATATGTGATTCGGAAAAAGCAGTTGCTTGAGCCGACAGTAGAAACGGTTGAAGAAGAAAAACCTGACAATCAAGTTGTTGTAGTTCCAAAAGAAAAGGAAAAGGAGGAACACAAGATAGACACGGTCGTGGTTTCGACCCGAACTTCCGATACCATCAAGATTTATGACACACTGCAAATCATCCGCTCGGTAATGCGCTACGACACAGTGGTCAAGGTGCGCCACGAGGTGCGGACAGATACGGTTTACACCGTGAAATACAAGGGTTTGGAAATCCATTGGCCCCAATTCCGCGACAACGGGTGGTTCATCGCGCCTTCGGTGGCATTGGGTTCGGCGCAGTTCAGGCACGAGGGCGGTTTACCTCAACTTGAAAACGGTTCAGTCGAAGTGCTTCCAAGTCTTGCCTACAGCTTGGGGATTGATGGCGGCTACAAACACAATCGCCTGAGTGTGGGCTTGAACTTGTCCTATCGTTCCATTCGCTATCGTTTCTTGTTGGAAAAAACTGATTTTCAAGGTGATTACTATGTAAACGACACCCTCGACACCTATTATGTGGTTCACGAAACCGACACGGCCTACCATTACATCCTTGATTCCACTTACATTCCGTTGACCACGACCCATTACGCCTATCGCGATGTCAATCGACTTGATTATCTGAATGTTGGCCTCTTCGCGACTTTCGATTTCATCAAGACGGAAGCGTTCAGGGCGTTTGTCAAGGCGGGGGCTTCGGTTGATGTTTTGGTCAACTATTCGGGTTCGCTCAATGCCCCTGAATCGCCTTATCATGCGCCGATTGCCAAGGAGCAAGTAGAGCCGCTTCGGTTCTCTCACTATGGCGGTCTTGGTTTTGCGTTGAAGGTGTCCAATCGGTTTGAGTTGGTGCCTGAAGCGCATTACCGAATCACAAACGGTGCGTTGTATCGCGCTGATTTTCCATTTGATATGAAAATGAGAATGTGGGATTTCCGCTTAGGTTTGATTTATTATTTCTAAACCATGAAACCGCTCAAATTCATAAGGCATCTTTTGGTTCTGTTGCTGTTGGTGCAAGGCGTTGTGGCCGAAGCGCAGCATTATGTCCCCTTGGGCGGCGAGTTGGATTCGCTTTTGGTTTTGCCGAAATTGGGCGGCGATTCGGCGTATTTGGTGAACGAGTCGCTGAGCGTGGTGGAAGGCGGCACCTTGCAGATGGAGGCCGGTACGAGGATGTTTTTCGGCCAATCGGCCTATTTGCGTGTCGATGGCGGTCGGCTTTGGCTCGACGGCCAGCGCAACGACTCGATTTATCTGCTTTGCTATGAGTTTTCGCACGACTGGGCGGGCATCCAACTGAAAAACATCGCCGAGGAAGATGCGGTGAGGCTTTCATTCGTTGAAGTGGTGGGTGCCCTGACTGCCATGAACGCTTCCACCAGCAGCCATGTAGCGGTGAGGCATTGCTCGTTCAACAACTTTTACGCGGGCAAAGGCATGGAACTGATTGACTGCTGCAATTTCTTGATTGACAGTTGTTTGTTTTACCAATGCGTTTCGGGAATCGAGTTGAAATCGAGGGCAAAAGACAGCAAATTCAACCGTTTTTCGCACAACATTTTCGACCAAGGGCAAATCAACATCGAAATTTCCAATGTCGGCTACGGCTTCAAGTGCAGCCAAAACCACATTTCCGACAACTGCTTCCAAGGCGCGGCCATGGCCATCAGTTTTGAAACGGTAGGCGGCATTTCCGACAAGGACGCGAAGAATTTCATCGAGAACAACCTGATTTCGTCCGACTTGCCCGAGGGCAGTTCGGGCTACTCGTCCTACGGTATCAAGGCGGCGATGGACTCGCTCGTGATTCGCAACAATGTGTTTTGGAGCAACGACGAGGCCATCAGAATGATGCGCATCTGCCAACTTGAGATTGCACATAACACATTCTATGACAACGAGTTGACTATTACCAATCTGAAAGAAGCAGGCAGTGTCAATTTTTATGGCAACACCTTGAGCGAGATGAAGAAACGGGTGATTGGTTTTCCTTCCAACCTTTCGCGAATGAACGGCAACAACTTTTTGCACTACAAGAAAAACGCGATTCTTTTCGCCAATGTTTCAACTGAAGACATCGACATGCGCGGCAATTTTTGGGATGCAGAAACTACCCAAGATATTGATATTGTAATACTTGACAAAAAAGATTCAGCTGCATTAGGCGAAATCATCTACGAGAATTATCTGCCTGAATGTGACACGACGGCTCCCATTTCGCCTCCGTTTGCGGTGAAAAAGCAGTTTGTGAACGGCTCATGGCTGATTTCGTGGGACGAAAACCCCGAGCGCGACATTGACCACTATGTGCTGTTTTACGGCAATTTCAATTATTACAAATATGCCCACCACATTGATTCCATTTTCGGCAATTCATACATTGTTTCTGCGCAACAAACTGACAACCTGTCTGTTATGGCTTGCGATAGAGCCTACAATCCAGATATTTACGCCTCGACGGGCCAAAGTGCCTACGCTTTCGCGACTTATTATCCCTACGCTGGTGCCGATGGCGAGTTGTGTGCGCCTGCAACGGGTTTTGCCATTGAAGATGCCAACATTCCCTACATTTACGGAGGTTTCGAGTGGCGCACTTCGGGAACTGGGCATTTCTCCGATTCTTTGTCGCTGCAACCAGTGTATTACCCTTCGGAGGCCGATTTTGACGCTGGCGAAGTGACTTTGACCTTGCGCGTGATCTACGATGGCACAACCAAGACGGATGAAATGAAGTTGCTCTTATACAAGGAATTAAGTGTATTTGCTGGCGAGGATTACTACAGTGGCTTGTCGCGGCCTTTGTCGCTCGACCAAGCCAAGGCTTATAATTATGATTCGTTGATGTGGCACTCGTTGGGCGATGGGCGTTTCGAGGATTCGCTTTCGCTGCACACTTTGTATCATCCGGGCGCGACAGACAAGACGCGGGGCTATGTGGATTTGGTTTTGGAGGCTTGGTCGCATTGCGGCTATGCTTCTGACACGGTGCATTTCGACCTTTACAAGGAGTTTGCGCTTGAAGGAAAAACTTGGTCAAATGGTGGTTTGCAACCTAATACTCAGGTGATTGCGGCATCGTTACACAATGAAAACCAGTTCCTTTCGGGCTTTTATCGCACGGTTTCTGACTCGGCGGGTGTCTTCAAGTTCCACTCGCTGCTTCCCGACACCTATATTTTATATGCTTTCCCCGACACTTTGGAGATGAAATCGGGTGGGGCGTATTATTTGGGCGATTTGCAATGGGGCGAGTCGAACATGATTGAGGTGGATGGCAATGTCTATGATGTTGATATTGAGTTGCCTGCGTTGTATCCGCTTGCAAGCGGCGATGGACGCATAGAGGGCGTTTTCGACTATCCCGAAACGACCTTCAAGGCTCGCGATTTCTATTGTCAGCCTTGGTTGCGCGAAGGCGAAGATGTATCGTATTGCTCCGATGGCTTGTCGAATGTCGGCATTTTGCTGCTGAACGCGACCAAGCAGCGGATTTTGGGCTTCACGCTGACCGATTTTGCCGGGCGTTTCCGTTTTGGAAATCTGCCTTTTGGCACTTATCAAGTAATGGCCGACTTGCCACGATACGGTCGCGGCATGTGCGAGGAAATCACTTTATCACCCGAACAACCTACTATTCGTGATTTGCATCTTTTTGTCAATCAAGATGGTAGGGTAATGAAGCGACCACATCCTTCGATTGTTGACGAGATGGAATTGAGTGTATTTCCGAACCCCGCTGAGGACAGAATCACCATCAGCGGATTGAAAGCCAATACAAACGTTCAAATTTCCATCCAAAACAGTTTGGGCTTGACCGTATTGGCTGAAAACAAGGCTGTTACAAACCTTTTGGGCGAATTGACTCTCACATTGCCCGATTTGCCTTCGGGCGTTTATTTCATCCATGTTGAAAGTTCGTCAGGGAGTGTGATGGCAAAGTTTGTGAAACAATGAAAGGATTGGTTATGAAGAAGTTGCTTGCGTTTTTTGCCTTCATGTTGTGGTTGGTTTCCTCGATTTTCGCTCAAGCAACCATTGAAGGCAGTGTGTATGAGCAAGACGGCCTCACCCCGATTGAAGGTGCGGAAATCTCCTTTTCAGGCTATGGTTTGGAAGGTGATACCCTTGTTTTTCAGTTTGTTACGGACTCCATAGGCCGTTATGAAGGCGAATTGGAAGCGGGCATTTATTGGGTTTGCGCCGCTGCCGAAGGCTATCAAACGGCAAGTCTTTCGGATTCGTTGATGGTAGAGGAGGGACAATCCTTGGCAGATTTCGATTTTATTTTGTTAGAGATTTGGCATCCAGTGCGTTATGTGGCAGCACGCAACTACTACAGCGATTTGGTGCGCGTCAGTTGGTCGATGCACGAGCCGCTGTTGTATGAGGATTTCGAGACGGGTGATTTCAGTCGATTCAATTGGAACAATTTGGTTTCCGGACACCCTTGGGCCATCGATTCAATTCATGCATACGAGGGGCAATATTGCATGAAATCGACTTGCGAGGGCATTGACAACGGCCTTTCGGAGATTGAAGTTTCGGTGTATGTGCCTTTGACGGGGCAGATGGCTTTCTTTAGCAAGATTTCCTCGGAATCGCCGTGGGATGTGGGGCGTTTTTATTTGGATGGCGCGAAATTGCTGGAATGTTCGGGTGAAGAGGAATGGACGGAGCATCGTTTTGACATCACGGCGGGCGAGCATCTGTTCCGCTGGACATACGCGAAGGATGCCTCAACGAATGTGGGCGACGACGGCTTTTATGTCGATGCCATCCATTTCTATTTGGAAGACAGTGCTTTACTGAAGTCCAACGCCCGCTCATTCCAATATTTTGACCTGTTTCGCCGCCGTTTTGAGGAGGAGCCGGTGATGTTGGCTTCGCATTTGACCGACACCGTTTTCATGGAAACGAATTGGCGCGGCTTGTCGTGGGGTCGCTACCAATGGGGCGTGGCTTGTTTTTACGAAGGCAACCGTTTTGCCTCGGATACAATATGGTCGGAATACCTTGACAAAGACATGGCTACCACATTGGAAATCAATGCTATGACTAATGTTGGGGTGGTGCCTTCGGGTGCCCAAGTGCTGCTGATGTCGCACGAAGGGCAAGGACTGACCTACCAAGCCACGTTGGATGCCAACGGGCAAGTGACGATGAATGACGTTTATCGCGATTCATACGACCTCCGCGTCCATCTTGAGGGATTTGTTGACTATGTTTCGGATGCTCCGATTTCCGTTTGGGAACCCACCCAAATCGAGATTGAGTTGCAGGAGTTGATTATGGGCATTGATAGCCTTTATGTTTCGTCCACGGGTTGGGCAATATGGCAGTTTTCTGAATCGCAAAACCGTGATTTACAATATGTTGATCTAATGCTTGATAGTGTTCCCATAGGCACCAGTCTGGCTTCAGGTTACCAAATCGATGTAAATGGCCTGACAGCAGGCGAAACCTATTGTGTTCAGGCGCGACCAGTCTATCTTTCAGACACTTGCGACTGGTATTCTTACGATTGGACTTACCGACCCTGCTCTGATTATCAGGGCAGCACCAGCGGCTTGAATTGGACGGTGCAAAACGATGCCGTCCGTTTGTCGTGGACTTACCCCGAAGACGACACTTTATTGGGGGCAATGCTCTATCGCGATGGTGCTTATCTTGCTTTTACCGAGGAAGATAACTTCGTTGATTTGGCCGTCGACATGCACAATGACATAAACTATTGCCTGCAATTGGTCTACGGTGGCCCAACCGACGGCACTTATTATTCCATGTCGTGCAAAGAATGTGCAACGGCCACATTCCCAGCCTATTGCGACCCTCCTATAAAGTTGGATGCAGAGAATTTCTTGGACGAAAACGGTGATTATGGTGCCTTGGTTTCGTGGGGCGAGCGTCCCGAGCCGATCAACCAATGGCTGCATTACGACAATGGCGCGTTTGAAACCTCCTTGGGCAGCGATGCGCTGATTTTTTGGAGCGTCCGTTTCGATGCTGAGGATTTGGCAGAGTTTGTGGGCACTTCGTTGAAGAAGATAGCCCTTTTCGATGTGCGGGCTGGCACTTACCAATTGTGGATTTATGTGGGTGGCGACAATGCTCCGCAAACGCCCGTCCATTCGCAAAACATGACATTGACAGGTTCCCATGCTTGGCACGAAGAAGCCATATCACCTGCTTTGGAAATCCCTGAAAATGAGCCGATTTGGATTGTAATCGGGCAGCAGGGGCTGAACCGTCCGGCTGCCGCTTGTTCCGATATGGGCAATCCCAACGGGCGTTGGGTTTCGTTGGATGGCATCGAGTGGTTCGACATGCACCATTTCAACATGTACTATACTTGGATGCTGCGGGCGTTTGTCACGAACCGCTCGGGTCGGATAATGCCTATAGATGAAGGTGACTTTGTTTTGCAGAACTTTAACCTTTATCGTTCATACGACAATATTGATTATCAACAGATTGCAACAGTTCCCTTCGTTGAAGGGCAAGAGTTTTACCAACATAGGGATATGCTGGTGGGAACCTCGCACCATGAGTTTTACTATCGTTTGACGGCGGTATATCTCTCCGATGAAGGCGAAACCTGCGAATCAGATTTTGCCGCTTCCTTGAACCATCCCGAGGATAACTATGTCTGGGTTGACGACCATTGGAATTTGACTGAAAATCAAGAAAATAAATTGATTGTTTATCCCAATCCCGCATCCGACTTGCTCCACATTGAGGCGAAAGATGTTTGTCGCTTGAGTGTTTTCAATGCCTTGGGGCGATGTGTGATTTCGGAGAAATTGGCCAAGGATGAAACCCAACTCGACTTTTCCGATTTGCCCAACGGCCTTTATCTGCTCAAAGTGGAAACCAAGAATGGCGTGGCAAGCAGGCGATTCGTGGTGGCGCATTGAGAAATTTGCCTGAAATTCCGTATTTTTGCCGCGCAAACGCAAAACAAACGGTAAGCCATGATTTCCATCCAAAACCTGAGTATGCACTTCACGGGTGAAGACCTCTTCACCGACATTTCCTTCCTGATTCGCGAAAAAGACCGTATCGGCCTTGTGGGAAAAAACGGCGCGGGCAAGACCACGCTCTTGAAACTCATCTGTGGCATTGAGCAGCCTTCAAAAGGCGATGTGATTGTCCCACAGGGTGTTACCATCGGATATTTGCCACAGGAAAAGAACGTGAACAGCACGAAAACCGTTTTGGACGAGGCACTTTCCGCTTTTGACGAATACCACCAGCTGGAGCGCAATGCGGAGAAGTTGCAACAAGAGTTGGCCGAGCGCACGGATTATGAAAGTCCTCAATATGAGAAACTTATTGTGAAGTTGAACAACCTCAATGACCGTTTGGCCCTGCTTGGCGGCAACTCCATCGAAGGTGAGGCGGAACGCATTTTGGTAGGCTTGGGTTTTGGCCATGAAGATATGCTGCGACCCATGCGCGAGTTCAGCAACGGCTGGCAAATGCGCGTGGAATTGGCCAAAATCCTATTGAAAAAGCCCAACCTTTTACTTTTAGACGAGCCGACCAATCACCTTGATATTGAGTCCATTCAGTGGCTCGAAGGCTTCTTGAAGGCTTATTATGGTGCTATATTGATGGTGAGCCACGACCGCGCCTTTTTGGACAACATCACCATCCGCACGGTGGAAATCTCTAACGGCAAGATTTATGATTACAAGGTGTCCTACTCCGATTACGTCAGTCTGCGCGAGGAACGTGTGGACATGCAACGCTCGGCTTACGAGAACCAGCAGCGCGAAATCAAGAACATCGAGGCGTTCATTGAGCGTTTCCGCTACAAGGCGACCAAGGCCAAGCAGGTGCAAAGCCGCGTGAAACTCCTTGAAAAAATGGATGAAATCGTCATCGATGACATCGACAGCACGGCCATCCACTTCAAGTTTCCGCCTGCGCCACATTCTGGCAAGGTCACTTTGGAATTGAACCATGTGGGCAAATCCTACGGCGACAAAGTCATCCTCAAAGACATCAACTTGCTGATTCCGAGAGGGGAAAAGATCGCTTTCGTGGGGCGCAACGGCGAGGGTAAGTCCACGCTTTCCAAAATCATCTGCGGCGTTCTTGACCACGAAGGTGAGGTGAAACTTGGCCACGAGGTCAAGATTGGGTATTACGCCCAAAACCAGCAGGATATGCTCGACATGAACAAGACCGTTTTTGAGACTTTGGACGATGTGGCCGTTGGCGATATGCGCCTGAAAGTGAAGGCTTTACTCGGCTCTTTCCTCTTCCGTGGCGACGACATCGACAAGAAAGTGAAGGTTCTCTCGGGCGGCGAAAAAGCGCGCCTTTCCTTGGCCAAAATGCTGCTTTTCCCGACCAACTTGTTGGTCTTGGACGAGCCGACCAACCACTTGGACATGCTCTCGAAGGACATCCTGAAAAACGCCTTGATTCAATACGACGGCACATTAATCATCGTTTCCCACGACCGTGATTTCCTTCAAGGTTTGACCAACAAGGTTTATGAGTTCCGCAAACCGAACATCAAGGAATACATCGGCGACATCTATGACTTCTTGGAACAGAAGAACCTCAACCACCTGAAAGAGTTGGAGATAGCCGCCAAGCAACAGCCTCAGAAAGTCGCCGCCGAACCTATTTCGCAAAACAAAATCAACTACGAACGCAAGAAACAAATCGATGCCAAACTCCGCAAGGTCGATAAGGAAATCCAACGCTTGGAGGAAGCCATCGGCAAACTTGAAACCGAACTTGCCGAACAAGACAAAATTATGGCCAACCCAGAGCAACACCCTGAAACCAAGATAGATAACGACTGGTATTGGGCCTACGGCAAGAAGAAAGAGGAACTCCAAGCCCTGATGGACGACTGGGGCGAGAAGCAAATCGAGCGGGAAGAAGTGATGGCGGAGTATGGGAAATAGGCGTTAAAGTGTTCTTTTCCACAAAACAATACGATTATCTGCTGCTAACCCGATTTTTTAAGGACTTAACAGCAGATAATCTGCAAAAAATGCACGATAACCTGCTGCTAAGTCGATTTTTTAGGGACTTAACAGCAGATTATCGGTATTCTTTGAACAAATCGTCCATTTTCACTTCGGATTGGATGCTGTTCCAATAAGCATTGTGCGCCACGCCGTAGGTGGTAATCATTGTGGTATGAATGGCCTTGCGGGTCTTGGTGACATGCTGGAACACGGATTGGCGTCTTCTGAGGTTCTTATCTTCTTCGCTGTCAATCTGGTAGGTGTCGTTTGAGAATTTCATTTCACAAAGATTGATTACTCCGTCGTTGCGGTCGATGAGCAGGTCGATTTGTGCGCCGTCGTGCTCCTTGGTGGCTTCGGTGTGCCATGATTGCGCCGTGCTGACCACGCCACCAATGCCCAAAGCCTCTTTGATTTGCGGCAAATGCCATAGGCAGACGCGCTCGAAGGCCAAGCCTGCCCAAGTGGAGTGGAGTTGCGAGGATAAGTTGTTGGACCAGAAGTGGTTGTCCTTCTTTATGTTGCTTGTGAGGTAGCGGAAATAAAACAGTGTGAAGTTGTCCATCAGTTGGTAAATCGCGTCGCGATGCTTCTTGCCGAGGATTTGGTATTTTCTGATGAAGTTGCATTGCTCCAATTCCTCAAGGGTGCGGATGAAGACGGCGTTGTCGTCAAGGCCGGTGCTTTCGAGGAGTTCCTTGCGGGTCATTCCGGCTTTTTTGGTCGCCAAGGCGGTGACAATGCTGATGTAGGGCGTGGGCTTCTTAAACAACGAGTCGTACAAAGCCTCAAATTCGTGGGAGAGGCGACCGTTTTCGCTGAAAAACAGGCGGTCGATGTTTTGCGAAAGACTCTCGCCGCGCCGCAAGAGGCTCCAATAATACGGGATGCCGCCCAATATCATATAGGCTTCGGTGAGGTCTTTGCGCGTCAAGCTGATTTGCAGCGATTGGGCGTATTGCTCACATTCGCCGAGGCAGAAAGGCCGCAGGTAGATTTGGTCGGTCAGACGGTTGTGCAGCCCGCCGTGGTCGCGGATGATTTTCTTGATGATCCACGAGGTGGCGCTGCCGCAAACGATGAGGACGATGTCGTTGCGCATGTTGGCCCAACCGTTCCAAAAATGCTCCAAAGCACTGACAAACTGCGACTTGGGTGTGTCCATCCAAGGAAGTTCGTCCAAGAAAACCACTTTTTTCCTGTCGGGCGATTGCTCCAAAACCGCTTCAAGGAGGTGGAAGGCTTCAAACCAAGTGCGGGGCATCTTACAGCGTTTCAGCCCGGCATGCCGCAGCGACTCACGAAACTCGGTCAGTTGTTCCTTTTTGTCGGCGTTGGCCACGCCCGTGTGGTAAAACGCGAAATGGTTCTCAAAAGTTTCCTTGATGAGGTAGGTCTTGCCCACGCGCCGCCGCCCGTAAACGGCGCAGAATTGCGATTCGTCTTTCTCCAACAGTTCAAGGAGTTCTCTTCTTTCTTCGTTGCGTCCAATCAGCATAAGGATGTCGTTTTTTCGTTCAATGCTGCAAAGAAACGAAATTATTTCGGATTATCTGCTGCTAAGTCGATTTTTTTTGCACTTAACAGCATATAATCTGCAAAAATGTGAGATAACCTGCTGCTAAGTCGATTTTTGGGGGACTTAGCAGCAGATTATCGGTTAGTTTATACCGAAATGTCAAGTTGAGATGATGCTTTTTCAAACTTTTATTTTTCTCATATCAATCATCACAACAGACAGATTTTTTTCTATGCAGAAAACCTGCAAGGTTAGGCCGTTATTTTGCAGAAAAATTTCTACCACTATGAAGCTTTTGTTTATTATCGGATGCTTTTTGTATGTCCTTTCAGAGTGTGGCGAATCTCTTTTCGGCAAAGGAGGCAAAAAGTAATCTTTAATACGTTTTTTTCTGTAATTTTGTCACCACAGAAAGAACATTATCATGCCAGTAGATAGACAAGTCTTGATTCGATATAGAGTGCTAAACCGCTGTTTCAGAAATGCACATCGCGAGTTTGACATCAATGCTCTACTTGATGCCGTAAACCGCGAACTGGAAAAGCACGATTGCCAGCCTGTAAGCGAAAGGACGCTTAGGGGCGACATTCAACGCTTGCAGGAATCGCCCTACTACATCGAACTCGATGAATCGCTGAAAAGCGGAAAACGCCGACTCTACAGGTATGCCGATGTTTCGTTTTCTTTGCCGATGGTGACGCTTGACGATGAGGAAAAAGAAATGTTGAAGAAAACAATCGGGATGTTGTCACAGTACGACGACATTCCACAATATCAATGGATGCTGACCCTTCTCTCACAGATTGAGAACGGTAATGGTTGGGAAAGCGGCAAACGGTTTGTCGAGTTCCAAAACAATGCTGACTTGGTGGGCATTGGGCATTTTCAAGCATTATTGGGTGCCATTATCAATAACCAGCCATTGACCATTTCGTACAAGCCATTCGGCAAGCCCGAACGGAGCATGAACATACATCCGTATTACCTGAAGCAATACAACGACAGGTGGTTTCTCGTGGCTCAAACAGAAGGTTTCGACGACCTTTCAGTATTGGCCATTGACAGGATTGATTCCATAAAAACGTTGCACATTCCATTCATTGAATCCAATGTGGATATGGAAGACTATTTCGGGGATTCAGTTGGCGTAACCGTGTTCCCCGACCGTCCCATTGAGGAAATCAGGCTGCGTGTCGATGCGAAGCGGTATCCTTACATTGCCACAAAGCCTATTCACTGGTCGCAGACCGAACTGAAAGACGAGGCAACCGAGGAATACAAGGTGATTAGGCTAAAAGTGCGCATCAATAACGAATTGGAAACCATGATTCTCAGTTATGGTGAGGATATTGAAGTGCTGACGCCAAAGTGTTTACGGTTGAGAATTGCCGAACGAATTGAAAATTTGGCAAGAAAATACAAGGATAATGGATGTAAAACAACACAAACCAAATAAATATGAGAATTGCAAAAATTGATATTGAGAGTTTTAGAGGGATTCCAGGACATTGTTCGTTGGATTTTCGGGATAAATCCGGGAAAGCATGTTCTGCCATTATATATGGTGGCAATGGTTGTGGAAAATCATCAATCATTGATGCGATAGAGTTTAACCTTCAAGCAAGGTTAGCAAGGAAAAAAGAAATAGAAAATGAAAAAAGGCCATCAACCCTTAGTGTTTTCTATGAAAAATACAAAACAGCCCATACAACAGTTGAGTTCGATGATGCTAGTATAAATAATAGAGACATTGATGTGGAATTTGATCAATTATCAAACAAAGATATTATTAACGTAAAACCAACGGAATGCCATGATTCATTTTGTTTTTCACCTATCGTATTAAGGAGGAACGACATTATTGCATACGACTATCAAAAAGTTGACAATAAACAACTATTACTTGCCGAGTTTATTTACGATTTTGAAATAAAAGCCAAAACGACAGATGATCCTGAAATTGCGCGTGTAGAAAAGGAAAGGCAAGAAGTTAAGAATAAGCGTAATTCTTTAATTGACAAATTGAAAGCCTTTTTACATATTGAAAACGAAGAATCTGATCAAATCTTTAATGCTGGTGCAGAAAACTATGTAAAATCTCGGTTTTGTCTCATAGGGGAAATAGGGTTTGCACAAAAATCAAAAAAACTGAAGCAGTCACTTCATCCCAAAGAATTCGAAAAAGCTATTGAACTAGCAAAAGAAATCGACAAATTGCAATCTATAAAAAAAAGAAAAAACCGAGAAAAGCGTAATCTTGTAAAAATTGATGATATAGAAGGTAAAAAATTTGAATCATTAAAAGAAAGGTACAAAGAGGCTGCAAAGCATTTGAGCAAAGCTTTTAAAGAAATATCAAATGTGGATTTTGTCAGCAGCATTGATTTTGCTGTAGCAGATGTTTCAGTTGCATCATTTGAAATAATAGTCACTTTAAAAAACGGAAGGAAAGTCCCACCACAAAGAATCTTTAGCGAAGCCAATTACGACCTAATGCTCTTATTGCTTTATGTGTCAATGATTCGTGTCGGTGCTGAAAAGGGACAAGCCAAAATATTAATCCTAGACGATGTCTTACAGAGCGTTGACGCAACAATTAGAACAAAGTTTATATCATATGTTCTCAGGGAATTCAGTGATTGGCAATTATTCATTACTTGTCATGATAGAGCATGGTTAAACCAACTTCGTCATCTATTTAACAATCCAACAAAGGGTGGCCGTCACCAATTCAAAGAATTTGATATTGTTAAATGGTCATTTGATGGTGGACCTATAATAAATAATGCAGGGAAAGATGAGCGCTTGAAAAAAGCATTGAATACCAATGACATTAACATTATTGCATCAACAGCGGGACCTTTTCTTGAAATGATATGTGAAAAGCTTAGCGGTTTCTTGAATTGTCAAATTAGTCGTAATCCAGACGATAAATACACAATCGGAGACCTTTGGAAAGGTGTAAAATCAGCACTACTCAATATAGGATTAGAAAAGGAAGTAAAGGACATTAACGATTTCATGTTCATTAGAAATATGGTTGGATGTCATTATTCATCTTGGTCGGAAGAAACAAGTGATTTTGAGATATTGAGTTTTGCAAATGCGGTACAATCTTTATACGATAAGACTTTTTGTGATGAATGTATGAGTTGGGTATCTGGGAAGTTTTATGAAAATAATAAATCATGTCATTGCGGCAAATTGCATTATAGAAAAATCAGAAAAGAATAATGGATATGACCAAAGAATCAGACCAAGGTTACGTTTACATTTTGACCAATCCGAGTTTCAAAGAAGATTGGGTGAAAATCGGGAAGAGTTCACGTCCAGTGGATGTTCGTTCCAAAGAATTGGACAACACCGCTGTACCATTGCCTTTCGAAGTTTTCGCTACATTGAAGACGAAGAAATACAACGAGGTTGAAAAACTGGTGCATAAGACCATCGACCGATTGACTTCTTTGCGCATCAGGCAAAACAGGGAGTTTTTCAACGTGGATCCATTTGTCGCCTTAGACATCCTGAAAGACATCGCCACCACCCTTGATGATGCTGAAATTGACATTGTTAATCAAGAGGCAAAATCCATTGATTCAACAGGTGAGGTTTGTGAACATAAAAGGCAAAAGCCCAATTTCAAATTCTCCATGATTGGAATCCAAGTTGGGGAAACTATCACATTCACTCCGACTGGACAAACAGTAAAAGTGGCCTCAGAGAACACCATAGAATTTGAAGGTAGGATTTACACATTGTCGAATTTTGCCTCTACATTCATGCCTGATGACAAACGAAACACCTCGGATGCATATCGAGGCCCGAAGTTTTTTTCGTACAATGGCAAATTGCTGACAGAACTTCGGGACGAAATGGAGATGTTTGAAGAGTGATTTCATTCAGTTCCCCATCCCAAAATCCCCAAGCGGGACATTGTTTTCATTGCCTTGATGTCGTCTTTCACGACGAAAGTGTCTTTTACCCCTTAGCGAGCTAATTGGATACGCAAAGTGATTAATGTGCCTATGAATATTGTGAATATTTTAGTGAAAAAAAAGAAAAATATAGACTATAATCCAAAAAATCAGCATTATTTTTGGATTATAGTCTATAAAATTAGTATTTTTGCAGTATCAAAGCATTGGGTATGATACTAAGAAAATTGAAGGAAGTTATTGAAAGCCAGTTTTATAATGGTAAGGCCATTGTGCTGGTTGGAGCCCGTCAGGTGGGCAAGACCACTTTGTTGAAACAATTGGCTCAACAGAATGAACCATCTGTCTTATGGCTGAATTGTGATGAACCAGAGACTCGTGCATTGTTGGGCGAGACAAATGTAGCCAAACTTCAACTTCTGATTGGCGGTGCCAAATTAGTCGTTATCGATGAGGCCCAAAAGGTGAATGACATTGGAATGACGCTGAAACTCATTGTGGACAATTTCAAGGAGGTTCAGGTGGTGGCAACTGGCTCGTCGGCATTTGAGTTGCACAATCGGCTGAACGAACCTTTGACAGGGCGCAAATTGGAGTACCGACTGTTTCCCATTTCAAGTGCCGAGATGATTCAGACTTACGGATTGCTTGAGGAGAAACGGACTTTGGAAAACAGGTTGATATACGGAAGTTACCCCGATATTGTCACTCATCCTGAAAAGGCACGTTTGTATCTTACCGAACTGACACAAAGTTACTTGTATAAAGACATCTTCTCGTTGAACGATATTCGCAAGCCCGATTTGATTGAGAAATTGGTACAGGCGTTGGCATTTCAAATCGGGAGTGAAGTTTCCACCAATGAGTTGGCGAATACGCTTCAAACCGACAACAAAACCATTGACAAGTACATTGATTTGCTTGAAAAATGTTTTGTGGTCTTCCGTTTGGGTGGCTTGAATCGGAATTTGAGGAACGAACTCAAGAAGAGCAAGAAAATCTATTTTTACGATACGGGTGTGCGGAATGCTGTTATTCAGCAGTTTGCGCCTGTCGCTTTGCGTGGTGACATGGGAGCACTATGGGAGAACTTTTTCATCGTAGAGCGGATGAAGCGCAACCATTACGGGCAACATTTCTGCAACACTTATTTTTGGCGCACCAACCAGCAACAGGAAATTGATTTGGTTGAGGAAACGGACGGGCAAATGACCGCCTTTGAGATGAAATGGAATCCGGCTAAAAAAGCCCATTTCCCCAAGGCTTTCTTGGAGGCTTATCCCGTGAAGGAAACTGTGGTTGTCACGCCGGAAAATTATTTGGAGTATTTGGTTTGAGGTTTTTCTATGCATAAAACCTGCAAAGTTAGTCCGTTATTTGAAGGCAAGATTTACACATTGTCGAAAAATGCCAAAGCGGGATGATGTTCTTATAGTGTTGTGAATATCGTAATGGGATGATAGATTCAATAACAGTCCACAAACTTGTGTATCGCAAAAGCCCAAATAAAAATGCGGAACGACACATGTCGCTCCGCATTTTTGTAGTCAATTCTTCGGTGGTTATTCAATCACCATATCAAACGGCATCCGTGCCTGAATGCCCGTGTTGTTGTTCAGGTTCTCCAGGCCTTTGTAGTAGTTGTAATACACGCCCAACTTCTGTTTCATGGCCGCATCAAGTTCGTCGGTCTTGTTCATCGATTCCATCAAGCGGGTGAAAAAGTCCTTTTGTTTCGGCCATTCGGTCACCTTGTAGTCGTTGCCGAGGTTGGCTTTCTCGACGGCGTAGGCGATGGCGTCTTCCATGTCGCCTAATTTGTCAACAAGGCCCAAGCCTATGGCATCAGCACCCGCCCACACGCGGCCTTGTCCGATGCTGTCAACGAAAGTCTGGCGCAAGCCGCGACCTTCAGCCACACGCATGGTGAAGTCGTTGTAGGTCTTGCCCACCATCTCTTGCAATTTGTTGTATTGGAACTCGGTGAGCGGTTGGGTGAAGGTGGGGAAGTCGGCGTTTTCGTTGGTCTTGGCCACATCGAAAGTCAAGCCAATCTTGTCGTTCAGGAAACCTTGTGCATTGGGGAAGGTGCCAAACACGCCGATGCTACCCGTGAGCGTAGTGGGGTCGGCAAAGATGTAGTCGGCCTTGGCCGAAATCCAGTAACCGCCCGAAGCGGCATAGTTGCCCATCGAAACGATGACGGGCTTCACTTCCTTGGTCAGGTCAAGTTCGCGACCGATGATGGCAGAGGCCAAGGCACTGCCGCCGGGGGAATTGACGCGCAACACAATGGCTTTCACATTCTTGTCTTCGCGAGCCTTGCGGATGGTCTTGCTGAGGTTTTCGGAATAGATGGCTTGCTCCTCGTTGCCCTTGCCGTCAAAAATTTGCCCCGAAGCGTAAATGACGGCCACCTCATTCTTGCTGACATTCTTGTCTTTATAAGATTTGGCGTAGTTGGCATTGCCCACGGCATTGATGCTCTTGTTGCTGCCCGTCAGGCCTTTCAGTTCGTCCAAAACCTGGTCTTTGAAATAGAGGTTGTCGACCAAGCCGTATTCAAGAGCCTTTTGCGCATTGAACAGAACGTCAAGATTGTCAGCGATTTGGTTGAGTTGCTCTACGCTGATGTTGCGGCTTTGGCTGATGCTTGCAAGGATTTGTCCCCAAACGGTGCCAAGCAACTTGTCCATCTGTTCGCGGTTGGCTTCGCTCATCTTGTCGAGGAAGTAAGGCTCCACGGCACTCTTGAAGCGGTTGTTCGGGCCGCGCACAATCTGCATTTCGATGTCGAGTTTCTCCAAAAGGTGCTTGTAGAACATGATTTGCGAGGCCATGCCATGCAGGTCCATGGCGCCTTCGGGATTCAGGAAAATCTTGTCGGCGATAGAGGCCAAGTAGTAGGCACTTTGGCCGTAGCTTTCGCCGTAAGCCACGATGAACTTGCCCGACTCCTTGAACTCGATGAGTTTGTTGCGGATTTCCTGAATGGTGGCCATAGAGGTCGGGATGCTGCTCAGTTCCAAGTAGATACCCTTGATGTTGGCATCGGTCTTGGCGTTTTCGATGTTGCGCAAAATCTCGTTCAAACCCGTAGCGTCGCTCGTTTCCATTGTCTGGAAATTGATGTTGCCAAACGGATTGTCGGTGGTGCGGTCGGGGATTTCGTAATCGAGTTTCATGTAAAGCACGGAGTTGGGCTTTACGGTGGTGGAAGTTTCCGACTCGGATTTCGACAGATTAGAAATCATGGAAGAAACCACTCCAACCTTGATGAAAAAGTTGATTACCAATGCAATCAGGGTGCCAATGAAGGCAGCCAAAACGACTTTGTAGAATTTCATGATGCTATGTTTTTGTTTGTTTAGACCGCAAAAGTACATAAAAAAAACTTACCTTTGCCGAAAATCTCCATGAGGATTAATGAGCATGTCGAAGTATGGAAAAATGTTACATTCTCTTTGGGTCGAACATGGGCGACAAAGACCAAATCTTTGCGCAGGCTTGCCTATTAATTAATAATAGGTGTGGCCGCATTGTGGAGGTTTCGTCGGCCTACGAGTCGGAGCCGTGGGGTTTCAAGGCGGAGGAATGGTTCCTGAATCGGGTCATCGTTTTGGAAACGGAAATGAAGCCGGAGCCTTTATTGGAAGCGTTGCTTGAGATTGAGCGGGAATTGGGGCGCGTCAGGCATCCTGAAATCCAGGGATATACCTCGCGCACCGCCGATTTGGACATCCTTTATTACGGCAACCGCATCGTTTTGACCGACAGCCTCACCATTCCCCATCCGCGACTACACCAACGCCGTTTCGCCCTATTGCCTTTATGCGAAGTGGCACCACAACTCGTGCATCCCGCGTTCAACTTCACACAAACCGAACTGTTGAGGCGTTGCCACGACTTTTCGGAAGTCAGAAAAATCGAAAACGTATGCAATACAACTACATAGCCATCGAAGGAACCATCGGGGCGGGCAAGACGACCTTGGCCTCGCGCATCGCCAACGACTTCAACGGGAAACTTGTGCTTGAGGAATTTGAGGGCGACAAGAACCCGTTTTTGCCCAAGTTCTACAAGGAGCCTGAAAAGTATTCCTTCCAGTTGGAAATGACCTTTTTGGCCTTGCGATTCCAGCAGTTGAAGGACAAGTTGAGCGTGCTCGACCTGTTCCACGACTTCATCATTTCGGACTATTATGTGGCCAAGTCGTTGATTTTCTCGAAAAACAACTTGCAAGACGATGAATACCAGTTGTTTTCGCGTTTCTTCAACATCATTTTCTCGGACATGCCCAAGCCTGAACTGTTGGTCTATCTGTATTCCGATGTGGAGCGTCTGCAAGCCAATATCCGTAAGCGCGGACGCAGCTACGAGCAGGAAATCAGCGACGCTTACTTGGAGAACATCCAGCAGGGCTATTTCGATTTCCTTCGCCAGCAGCAGAACAACATGCGCATCTTGCTACTCGACACCAACGACCTTGATTTTGTGGCCAACGAAAAAGATTACCAGCGTATAATCGAGGCCATCAACCAGCCTTACGAAATCGGCCTGCATCGGATTTCGTTGTGATTTTGTCATCTACTAAACACAAAAAAAGCCGCTCGATTGAGCGGCTTTTTCATTGGTGACTGTCAAAACTTACTTCTTGAGAACTTGCTCTTCGTAGGTTTCGAAGGTGTAGATTTCAGCGCGACGGAGTTGCGGCAGGATGTCCTTGTCGAGTTCAGGATAAATGTCGCACATTTCGCGGATGGTCTGCTGCTTGTTGCTCGAGTTGTTCACATTGTTGATGATGGCGTCCTTGTCCTTCAGGTTGGAGTTGCGGACGAGTTCAACGAAGGTGTTCCAGTCGGGACCATAGCCATTGCCTTCAATGTTGATGCCTTCCTTCTTGGCCTTCTTGATGATGTTCTTCATCTGCTTGTCGGCTGAGTTGGCGCGGTTGTTCGACAGTTCGTTGTTGTGACCCTCTTCGCCTTCAGGTGAAGCCCATGCTCTGATTTCGATTCTGGTTTCGCCAGCATTCAGCAGGTCTTTGAAAGCAGCGTCGGCTTCCTTGTTGAGTTTTCTTCTGCCGTTGATGTCATAGGAATCCTTGTTGAAGAAGTAGGTGAGTTTCTTGACGGCTCTTTCCTTGGTCACGGTGATGTATTCCGGCTCGGGTTCTTTCACAATCGGCTTGGCAATGACACCGTCGGCCAGTTTTTCAGTGGCGCCACGGGTGAAGTAGGTGTTCTTCACGATTTCGTCTTGGTTAGGATAGATGTTGCCGTTGTAAACATAGAACATCGGGTCGGCCTTGAGCTCGCTGTTTTCCATCTCGGGCACATAGTCCTTGCAGTAGTGCTTGGTGAACTCGCCGCCTTCTTTGTAGTTGACGCGGAAGTCGCCTTCACCCTTAACCTTTTCACCCACGAAAGTGATGGGGTCGAGGTCGATTTGGCCACCATTGTAGGTGAGGTAAGGAGTCAGGTTCATGACGGCCTGCTTCTCGAAGTATTCGCCGGGGATGGTGACGATGACATCGAAGCAAACCTTGCCGTCTTCGCCTTCAACCAACGGGTCGGGATTGACGCGGTAGGTGATTTTCTTCGACTCGCGGGCCATCTTCTCGATGTCGCAAGGATTGTTGAACTTCACGCGCAAGCCAAGGTTCAGTTGGCTGTACATGTCCTTGTCGTTGGCAATACGGCCCACTTCGCTTGATTTGGCCACTTGGTCGAGGTTGTCCTTACCGGTGAAGAGGTAAGTGTAGTCGATGAAGAGGTCGAACTTGGGGGCGATGTTGAAGGTGAATTCACCACCAACGGGCACGGTGAAGGTGAGGTCGCGCTTGTCCTTGGCAGGAGCAAGTTCAGCACCCTCGGTTTCGGTTTCGCCATCGACATTCATTTGGTTGACGGCACCAGCCTTATAATAGATGCCACCGATACCGATATGAGGCACGAAGTTGATGACTCTTCTTGGGTTGTAGTTGAACAAGTTGAAGAGGTTGAAAGTCAAGTTCAAGTTGCCTTCAATGTAGTTGGTCTTGGTGAGAGCAAGGTCTTGATGGACACCGGCAGGCGTACCTTCCAAGAAGACGAGAGCCTGACCGTGCTTGTGACCCGAAAGGAGACCGTAGCCGCCCTTGAGGTTCAAACCGATGACTTTACCGAACTGGTAACCAACGCCAAAGTGGGCGTTCCAGTTTTGGAAGGCTTGACTCTTGAAGTGGTTGAAGTCGTCCCAAATTCCGCCATTGTAGTTGGCCAAGTCGCCATGGTTGATGGAAAGACCGCCGTCGGCCTGAATGTACCAGTACTTTTCAACCGGTTTTGATTGCTTTTTGCCTTCCTGAGCATACATGCTGAAAGGAAGAACTGCCATGATGGCGAGCATCACGATTTTTGAAAAAGTCAATTTTTTCTTCATAACGAAAATGTGTTAAGTTTGTAATTAATTAATTGTTATTTGATTTGTTCTTTGTCTAACTATTCCAATTAGCCTACAAAAATAGGAAATATTTCTATTGTCAACATCAAATTGTTGATTTTTTTGCCGTTTTTTCGATTTTTCCGCAAAAAATGACTGTAAAACAGCACTATTTCTGCATCAATTTCATCTGCTCGAAGGCTTTCCACATCACGATTCCGGCACAAACCGACACGTTCAGCGAGTGCTTTGTTCCAATTTGGGGAAGTTCAATGGCGCCGCTGCAATAGGGTAGAGCCTCCTCGCTGACGCCGTCCACCTCGTTGCCCAAAATGTAGGCCGTTTGTGGCTCAAACTTGAAATCCTGCAACGGAACGCTGCCTTCCACTTGCTCGACAGCGAAAATCCGATAGCCTTCATTAATTAATGCTTGGCAGGCTTCCTCGGTGGTCGCGAAATAGCGCCAACTGACGGTTTCGTCGGCACCGAGGGCGGTCTTGTGTATTTCGCGGTGGGGCGGACAGGCCGTGATGCCACACAAATAAAGTGCCTCGATGCGAAAAGCATCGGCGGTGCGGAAAAACGCGCCCACGTTGCTCAGCGAGCGGATATTGTCGAGTATTAATATAATAGGTGTCTTTTCGGCCTGCTCAAATTCGGCCTTGCTGATGCGGTTCAGCTCGTCCATGGTCAGTTTTCGCATGATTTTTTCTCTTTTGGGGCGCAAAGTAAATGAAAAAACGCTAATTTTGTACCCTTTAATTCGAGAAATTTATGGCAGGAAATGCAGCTGAAACCCCATTAATGAAGCAGTATTACTCGTTCAAGGCGAAATATCCTGATGCGATGCTGCTTTTCCGCGTGGGCGATTTTTACGAGACTTACGGCGAGGACGCAGTGAAGTCGTCGAAGATTTTGGGCATTGTATTGACCAAACGTTCCAACGGCGCTTCGGCGGATGTGGAGTTGGCCGGTTTCCCCTATCATTCCTTGGATTCCTACCTGCCAAAGTTGGTTCGCGCCGGACTGAAAGTAGCTGTGTGCGAGCAACTTGAAGACCCGAAATTGGCCAAGAAGTTGGTGAAACGCGGTGTGGTGGAATTGGTCACGCCAGGCGTTACCTATAATGACAATGTGTTGGAACAGAAGGAGAACAATTTCTTGGCTTCGGTACATCTCGAAAAGGAGGTTTCGGGCGTTTCGTTCTTAGATGTTTCGACGGGCGAGTTTCTCCTCACACAAGGCTCTAACGAATACATTGACAAACTGTTGCAAAGTTTCAATCCATCGGAGGTTTTGGTGCAGCGCAACAAGCGCAAAGACTTCATTGACTTGTTCGGGGGCAAGTATTACCTCACCGTTTTCGACGACTGGGTCTTCACCGACGACTACGCCAATGAGACCTTGAACAAGCATTTCCAAACGGTTTCGCTGAAAGGTTTCGGCGTGGACGACTTCCCGAAAGGCATCGTTGCGGCAGGCGCAGCGATTCATTATCTGATTGAAACACAACACGATAAATTAGGACATATCACTTCGCTTTCGCGCATCGACCAAGGGCAATATGTGTGGTTGGACAAGTTCACGATTCGCAATCTGGAGCTGCTGCATACAACCAATGTGAACGCCAAAACTTTGATTGACGTCATCGACAAGACCGTTTCGCCGATGGGCGGGCGACTGATGCGCCGCTGGCTGAGTCTGCCGTTGAAAAACAAGGAGCAAATCGAGGCACGGTATGAAGTGGTGCGCTATTTCTTCGAGCATCGTGACCAGATTCAACGTTTTCAGGATGCCGTGCGACAAGTCGGTGATTTAGAACGACTTATCTCAAAGGTTTCGCTTTCAAGGGTGAATCCTCGTGAACTCTTGCAAGTGGGTCGCGCCTTGGACCAAATCGAGGTGCTGAAGAAGTCTTGTGAAGAAAGTCAACACCCTGCCTTGCAACGTTTTGCGGAGCAGTTCAATCCTTGTGCGAGCATTCGTGAACGCATCAAGAAAGACCTCAATCCCGATGCGCCGGCGGTCATCTCCAAAGGCAACTACATCGCCGACGGCGTGGATGCCGAATTGGACGACCTGCGTAACCTGTCACGCTCGGGCAAGGAATATCTGATGAACATCCAACGCCGCGAAACGGAACGCACGGGCATTTCTTCCTTGAAAGTGGGCTACAACAATGTGTTCGGCTATTATCTCGAAGTCACCAATTCGCACAAGGACAAGGTGCCGACGGAGTGGATCCGCAAGCAAACTTTGACCAACGCCGAGCGTTACATCACCGAGGAACTGAAACAATACGAGCAGAAAATCCTCGGCGCGGAGGAGAAAATCAGCATCATCGAGCAAAGGGTTTATAATGAATTGGTCACCGCCGTGACAGAGTTCGTGGAACCGATTCAAGTGGATGCTTCGTTGGTCGCCCGCATTGACTGCTTGGTGAGTTTCGCCGACATTTCGCTGAAAAACAACTATGTGCAGCCCGTCATCGACGATTCGTTTGTCTTGGACATCAAGGAAGGCCGCCATCCCGTCATTGAGCAGATGATGCCCGTGGGCGAGAGTTACATCTCCAACGACGTTTACCTCGACACCGAAAAGCAGCAAATCATCATCATCACCGGCCCAAATATGTCGGGTAAGTCGGCCCTGCTGCGCCAAACCGCCTTAATTGTGCTGATGGCGCAAATGGGTTGTTTCGTCCCGGCGGCTTCGGCGCGTATCGGGCTGGTGGACAAGATTTTCACCCGTGTGGGTGCCTCCGACAACATCTCTTCGGGCGAATCAACCTTTATGGTGGAGATGAACGAAACGGCGAGCATCTTGAATAATGTGTCGTCGCGGAGCCTTGTGCTGCTTGACGAAATCGGGCGCGGCACCAGCACCTACGACGGCATCAGCATCGCTTGGGCCATCACCGAGTTTTTGCACGACCACCCCGTGAGTCGCGCCAAGGTGATGTTTGCCACGCACTACCACGAACTGAACGAGATGGAGGACTCCTTCGCCCGCATCAAGAACTATCACGTTTCGGTGAAGGAAGTCGGCAACAAGGTGGTTTTCCTGCGCAAGTTGAAGCGCGGCGGCAGTGCCCACAGTTTCGGTATCCACGTGGCCGAGATGGCCGGAATGCCCCGCAAAGTCGTTGAACGCGCCACGGCGTTATTGTCCGTTTTGGAGAAATCGCACACCAGCGAGGAAGTCGAGAAAGCCGCCACCAAGAAAGTGGAAGACGGTATGCAGTTGAGTTTCATCCAGTTGGATGACCCGCTGCTGCTGCAAATCAAGGAAGATATTCTCAATACCAACATTGACACCTTGACCCCTGTCGAGGCTTTGATGAAGTTGAATGAGATTAAGAAGTTGCTGAATCGCTGATTGACGTGGATTGAGCCTGCCGGTCGCTGCCGTAGGTCGCGACCTACGGTTACGGTAATGTCGTCCCTTCGGGACGTGAGGCACATCACTGCGAGGAACTAAGCACTCCAGAATCACAAATTTCTGCTTTGTAAAGAAAGAATTTTGCAGATTTTATGCTTTGGAAAGCAGAAAATTTCCAATTTTTATGCTTTGAAAAGTATAAAAATCGTATTTTTGCACTGAAAAAATGTACAAAATGGAATATCAGGATATTTTACCTCTTGTAAATCAGTTCAATAACAAGATGAACGAGGTCGATTTGACCTTCAAACGGTATCTTCACGACAAAATCAATTGGAAAGCGAGGCTGATTGGCATCAAAGGTGCCCGAGGCGTGGGAAAAAGCACCTTGTTGCTGCAGCATATCAAAGAGAGTTTCCCCGATTTGCAAAATGTGTTTTACGCCTCGTTGGACGACCTTTGGTTTCGTGCCCACGACTTGCTCAATTTGGTGGAATACCTTTATACGCATGGATTCACCCATCTGTTTTTGGACGAGGTTCACAAACTTGACCAATGGAGTCGCTACATCAAGAACATCTATGACAGTTATCCCCAGTTGCACATTGTTTACACTGGCTCTTCGATGTTGGAAATTGACCATTCCAAAGTCGATCTGTCGCGCCGGCAAATGCTTTACACCATGCACGGGCTTTCGTTCCGCGAATACCTTGAATTTGAGGGCTTGGGGGCATTCCCTGTCGTGAGTATCGAAGACTTGTTGGGTTCGCATTTGCCCATTGCGATGAAAATCGTTTCGCAAACCCGTGTGCTTCAGTATTTTGATCGCTATTTGCAGTCGGGGTATTATCCTTTTTACAAGGATTCCATTTCTGTTGACGATTTCCATTCGCGGCTGCGCGAGGTGGCCAATGTGGTGGTGGAAAGCGACATGCCCGCCGCTGAGGATATTACTTACGCTACAGTGCAGAAAGCCAAGCAGTTACTTATGGTGATTGCGCCCAATGTGCCTTTGCAGCCCAATATCAGCCGACTGAGCCAAGAATTGGAAGTGACGCCTTCGCAATGCCTGAAAATCCTATATTTGTTGGACCGCGCCGGACTGCTTTTGTTGTTGACCAAGGAACAAAAGGACTACAAGCACCTCGCAAAACCCGGAAAGATTTTCTTGGGCAACGGCAATCTGATGTATGCTTTGTCGTCTGTGGTGAATCTCGGTACTTGCCGCGAGACATTTTTCGCCAACCAGTTGTCTGCCATTGGCCAGTTGACCATGCCCGAAAAAGGCGACTTTTTATTAAATGGGAAGTATTTGTTTGAAGTGGGTGGCAGCAGCAAGGATTTCAGGCAGATTGCCAACATCCCCGACAGTTATCTCGCCGTTGATGATGTGGAAATAGGTCATTTGAACCGCATTCCCTTGTGGATGTTTGGAATGCTGTATTGATATTATCCCCTTTCTAATCTATCTTCACCCGATTAATCCTCCCAAACAGCCGCTCCTTGTCGAAATACACACTATAGGCATAGCCATTATGCACCTTGAAAGTCCGTGGGTATATGCTGTTACTGGCTTTTTGGCCCATTCCTACCGTGCCTTTGGCTGGGTCATAGCAACCGAGATAATTGATTCCGTTCTGCATGAAAAGGCCGTAAGTATTCCCCGTGGCTTCATCAGTAAGAAACTGATTGGCAAAATAGTTTTTCCCCGAAACGATAGTAAGCGGGCGTTTGCCTGATAATTGGAAATCCTTGTCAAACTCCACGATTTCAAAATTCTCCAAATCAACAAGTTGAATGAAATCATTGAACTTCAATGCAATAGTATGGTACTCGGTGGCCAATACCTGACAATACCAACCAATTCGCTTGTGTATCTTATAATTAACCGTCAAACGGAGCAGATTGCCGTCCCATACGCCCAAAACTAACTCGTTTTCATTCTCTGGCACCTCACTATTATAAATGGCAAATATCTCATTCAGATAGGATTGGCACACATTGACCGCTACTGTGTCGATGAAACGATAGAGAAAACGCCTTTGTTTCAAAGAGTCGTTTTTCAGCACATAGTTGTAGGTTTGCGCCTGCCCGTGGAACTCCTTCACATAATAGTCACGCTTCTCGTAGGCCGTGTTACGCAACAGGTAAGCATCGTTGAACTCAAACACGATTTTTCTGATTTTGTCGCGGAAGAGGTCTTTCGTGAATGTGGAAACGGGCAAGGCTTTCCCCGCCGCATCGAAACAAACCTGCAAGCAAGAGTCTTGACCCAAAAGGAGAAAATCCCCGAAAGCGTCGATATACAGTTCATCATAAAAGCCATCAAAATCCGTAACACCCATCTCATTGCCATTGAGGTCGAGTAGGCGCAACGAGGAGGTTTTTGCCCTGTTTTCAAGCACTAAAATCCTGTCATCGGCAAAGGCTATGTCGGCGATGTTGGTGCCACGCGGGCTTCGGTAAAAGTCGCTGTGTGCCGTAACGCCCACTTCCTGAAGGTCGTAGCTCATCTTCCTCATTCGGAAACTGATGTTGATGGAGTCGCGCTGCAACTGCTTCGGAGTAAGGCTCACGACGGTGTCTTGATAACCGATGCACGAATAATAAAGGTTGACGGCTTTTGTGCGGTCGTAAAGCGGCAGTTCGTAACGGCCTTTGGTATCAGTGCTGGTGCCATATTGCGTGTTCGCGATGCTGATGTTCACGTTTTCCACGCCGAGGTTGCCGTAAACAATGGTGTTGGTTTGGGCGGAAAGCGAAAAGGCCAGAAAAAGCAAGGCAATTGTGAAGCTAAAGCTCTTTTTCATAAGCGGAGAGTTTACTGAAATTGAGGGCAAAAATAGCTTTTTTCGGCAAACAACATAGTTCGGTGCGGGTTTATTTCACCTCCTCCGTGTCATACTTACACTTTTTCCAAAACCACCAGACACCGTATGCCAGCAAAACAAGGCCAACGACAAGGATAATCAGATAAAAGGTGTTGGTTCGGTTGCTTATATCTATGGCAGTGAGTGAATTGTTGGAGATATGAATGATGATGCCAGGGATGATGCTTCCCGTGCGCCAGTAGAGCCAGCCGACAAGGATTCCGAACAGCAAGGCGGTGACGAAATTCGCCCCCAATCCGTGAAGCAAAGCGAAAAGGAGAGCGGAGATGAGGATGGCCAACCACGGGCGGCATCGCGTTTTCAGCAGACCACCAAGAATAATGCCGCGAAAACAAATCTCTTCTCCTATTGGGGCAAAAATGCAGGCATTGAGTATTCCAGCAATTCCGGAAACAAGCCGTTGACGACGCTCTAATTCTTCACCCTGAAATTGAAGGTCAACATCAATCAAAGACAATGCTGAAAACAAAACAAACGCTTGAGATGCGGCAATCAAGACAGACATGCCGACGGCAGGCCAGACCATACGCCGCTCAATGTGACCAAATGACAGCTCAACATAGCGTTTGCCGAAAAAAATGATAATCATTAGGACATATCCCAATAGTTGCGACCATTTCAAGATTTCATAGTTTGCAGGGCTCGTAAAGAAGCGTCCTACGATTGCACCGATGATTGGTAGAGCCAAAAACAAGCCCAACCAAAGCAGAAACAGCTTTATCGTTTTACCTATTCCATCGTCCATATTTCTATTGTTTTAATTTGCAAAATTACAACTTTTCAATGAAAACCAAGTATTTGGATTTGAACTGAAATTTCGTTTGTTAGGCATCCTGATTGTCTTTGCCCAAATCCTCCAAAACCATCTCCAACTTCAGTTCGACATCAGGAGTAACATACACATTGCTGATAAAATAGGCCACTATTAGAATCAAGGCAATAAAGGAACATACAAAGAGAAGGACAAATGCTCCTGAAGGTCTATATGAAACACTTAAAACAAACACATAGACTCCCCAAGCCATTATGAGCAAAATGGTTAAAATCCATAGAAACCTGTTTCCTATTTTATAGATTTTCAAGGCCTTGCGCAGTCGCCGCGCATATTGCGTCACAGGCATGGAGGCAGAATCGCCTTTGCGGACTACCCAATATACATAAATGCTTGTGATAAGAAGCCCCAAACACCAGAGAAAAAAAATCCCAAGTTCCAGCTGCCAATACAAGAAAACTGCCCATGCGGTAATTATGATGATTCTGCCAATCAGTTTCCGCTGCAATTCTGAAAGGTGCTTTTTTGTGGCTTCACTGACAAGCCTTTCGTCAACGATGCTTTCGTTTTCCAACTTCTCGTTCAACGTGGCCAATTGCGCCCGCATTTCTTCCAATTCGTTGTTTTCCATTGCTTTGCGTTTTTATTCGTTTGACATTTTCTTCAGTTGTTCCTTGATTCTGACCAATTTGACGGAGACGTTCTTCGTGGAGATGCCGATGATTTGCCCGATTTCCTCATAGCTCATGTTTTCAAGCCAAAGCAGGATGATGGTCCTATCGACCACGCCGAGTTTGTTGATGCGGCGGTAGAGTTGCTGGATTTGTCGGGTGTCGTCGTCGGTGTCGGTGAAGAGGTTGATGTCCATCGAGAGCGGCACGGTTTCCACGCTGCGTTTCTTCTTGCGCTCAGCGGTGAGGCAGGTGTTGAGGCTGACGCGCCAAATCCAAGTCTTCACGTTGCATTGCCCCTTGAACGAGTCGAAGCCCCGCCAAAGGTTGATGAGCGTCTCTTGGAACAGGTCGTTCACCTCGTCCTGGTTCTTCGAGAAGAGGTAGCACACGGTGAAGATGGTGTTTTTGTGCGCTTTCACGATGTTCGCAAATTCCGTTTCTTCCTTTTTCATCGTTCAGAATCTTTTGCCTATTAGACGCAAAACTCGGCGTAAAACTACAAAGAATTACACGAAAAACTCAATTCGGTTTGCGAGAAAGGAATGTTGATGAAATGCAAATTGTTGATTTTCAACATAAATTTCCACAAATTGAACACGAATTATTCAGGAATTTTATTTTTGGAAATTCATGAATCATTGATGGAAATTCGTGTCCAAGAAAAAAAAACTGGAAATTTTTTCTCGAAAATGCTTGCGGAATTGAAAAAAGTAGTACTTTTGCCGCGCAATTCGCAAGCGGAAATAGCTCAGTTGGTAGAGCACGACCTTGCCAAGGTCGGGGTCGCGAGTTCGAGTCTCGTTTTCCGCTCCGCTTTTGCGGAAATAGCTCAGTTGGTAGAGCACGACCTTGCCAAGGTCGGGGTCGCGAGTTCGAGTCTCGTTTTCCGCTCCACAAGGTCCCGATGGAAGTCGGGATTTTTTGTGTAAGTGCCTGAGTGGTGGAATTGGTAGACACGAGGGACTTAAAATCCCTTGGCCTTTAAAGCCGTGCCGGTTCGAGCCCGGCCTCGGGTACAATAAGAAACCCCAATATTATTGATAGTCAATATATTGGGATTTTTCTTTTTGTGTTTTTCCCCACTTTTTCCCCATTTATTCCAAAATAAGACAAAAACAGCACCGAAAAACGGGTGTTTCACGGTGCTGGTGCATTAGAAATATTCCCTACGGAAATACGGTGCAAAGATAGCACTTTTTTTGATACTTGTTCAAGTGTTCAAGTGTTCGTTCACTTGAACGGGACAAACGCCTTGAACGGCTTGAACACTTTGAACATACTTGAACGCTTTGAACGGCTTGAACGCTTTGAACATACTTGAACGGCTTGAACGCTTTGAACGGCTCTATTCATCGCGCGTGTAGGGATTGTAACAAAGTGAAACAAAATCCCCGCTCAACGGTTGAGGTTGAGCGGGGCGGGGTTGTGGATTACTACTTTTGGAATCGGTCAACGATTATGTCCTTTGGTTTTGAAAAGTCACACCTTACAACATTCCCTTTCATTTTGGGCTTGGGTGTCTTTACCTCAACATTGATTTCAGGCATGGGGGCAAATTCAGGGTGTTCAAGATAGAAAACAAAGTCCCTCACATAGAAGCCCAAAGAATCTTGCACACGCTTCATGTCCTCTTGGAGTTTCTCACACGCCCATTGTATCAGGGCGGCACTTTCATTCCCTGTCATCATAGCCCGCTGAAATTGTCTGTTTGTTGGAACAAGAAAACCCTTTTCAGCATGATTCCCCCAACCGTGGAGAAAGCATAATCCGTTACTGGATTGAAATGCTTGTAGAAATCATCAAAAAGCCTGTTGCAAGTGTCGGTGTCGCTAATCTCACACGGCAAGTTATCCTCCGTCGCTGAAACATAGTTTTCCGCCGCCGCTTGTAGCCTTGCCACGGCCTCAAGCATGTTGGCGGTCTGCTTGGTGATTGCAATTTGCCCCGTCTGTTGGGCTTGCTGGATTGCTTGTAATGCTGTCATTGTCTTTTGAGTTTAGGAATTAAAAGCCCCTTGTTTAGGTGTCCTCAGCCTCAAAAGTTGCTGTGTAGGCGTTTCCGCTGCTACCACCGTGCAAAGGGCAATCTTTGTTTGTTACAGCCGCTCTGAACGGCTGCTTTTGAGTTTAGGAGCGGCAAATATAGGGGTTTCCCTGACACGCTGAGCGGGGAAAGCCTTATTTAGAATTTGTCTAATTCCTGTTGTTCGCCTGTTGTTCGTTACATTCTAACGAGCCTGTTTCCAAAACCACGGGGAAACACCAAAAAAAGGTCGATTTATCGTTAAATTCTAACGATTTTCACCGTTTTATGAATTGCTGCCGTTGGTGTCACCAAATCCAATAATCACTACCCAACTCCCCCAAATCCTGCCATTTCCACACCATAAAGCCACGGTGTTCCAATTCAGCCGCCAACTGCTCATCGGTGAAGCGTTGCAACCCTGTAAGGGTCGCCCCGCCCTGTTCGCTCTCTGCTTTCACCTCTGAATTTCCCATGTGTTTGTTTTGTTTGTTTTTGTTTGAGCGGTCAATTGGTCTGCTCTGCCTTTATCCTCTCATAATCGGCTACAACCGCATCAATGCCCAACCCCTCAATAATGATAAGTTCTGCCAATTCCTCACTTGTCAACGGTGGCAACTCTGGCGGGGTGTACCCGTCAAAGTAGATTTTCAGGTAGGTTTCAATGTTGGAGCGGTCGTTTGCTGTCATGTGTCCTTTCCTCAACACCGACAACAGCATTATCTTGAAATCCTTGCTTATTGGTTTCTTCATGGTGTTTCCCTCCTTACTGTGTCATACAATCATCTTCCAATTCCCTCATCATCTGCCTTGCTTCTTCAAGTGTCATCGGCTTGTCCGACAATAACACTTTGTCGCCAATCCATTCCCTCAACGTGTCGCTGTCAATATACCCGTCTTTCAGGGCTTGGAGTAGCGCGATACGCTTCACCCTGTCAAGTTCAATTTTCATCGCCAATGTCTTTTGTTAGTTGGTCAATAACCGCGTCCAACTGCTCATCTGTGAGCCTTCCAAAGTCAATGTCAGCGGAGACGGCTTGCTGCTTTGGGATAACATATTGCATCAACTTTTCAAGTATCTGCAAGCGGTCTTTTGGCTCTAATCGCTTCAAGTCCTTTTCCATCTGCTTCCTGTTTTTGTCAATGATTGCTGAAAGCCAACCTCTCATGTCGGTTGTAATCTTGTTTGGCGTTCCCTTGGGTCGCCCGTTGGGGTTGTTGGTGTGTCCTTTTTCCATAGTTTTCTCTGTTTTTCTCTGTTATTTTCAAAAGTTTTCGTGATACCAATGCAGAAAATCCGTGAAGTTGCGGGCAATGTAGTACAATCCGCCCGACTGTTCAACTTGACGCTGGTATTCGCGCTGAGCGGGGCTTTGCCTGTCACGGCCAACCTTGACCTCTATTTTGACGCTCCGCCCGCGTATGGTCGCCGAAATGTCCGCGCTGCCTACCGTCCCGCCGCCCTTGCGCCACTCAATCCCGCCTATGGTTCGGCGGTGTCCCATTATGTCTGTGACTTCGCGCCGCGTGTCAAGGGGAACGCCCATTGTATTGACGCGCTCCGCTTGGCCGCCTTTGAGTTTGATATAGTCAACTATGCAGCGGGTAAGTCCATTGGCGGTGTCATCGCGATATGTGCCGCCCTTCGCTTGTTCCAACCGCTTCACCGCATCGGGTTTCTTGTAGGCTGGTTTCCGTGGCTTGCGTTCCCGCGCTGGCGGCTTGCTCATCAGGGAATCCAACTCGTTCCAATCCATAAAGTCTTCCATAGCGTCAAAGTCTTTTGAAGTTCGTGCCGTCAAAGATTGATTCATCGAGCGTCCCCGCCCTATGCCTTGCTATGAGTAGGTCGCCAATATCATCCCCTTTTTCGGCTGCTTTCTGTTCCATAATGTCAGAAATGAACACGTCCTTACAAACGCCTTTGAGTTCGCGCCCACGCGCCGCCCAATCGTCATACTTCCCGTTGTCTGGCATCAATACGACACGCCGCCCTGTGAGGGGTTGGCACACCTTCTTTGATAGGTTTTGGCATCCGCCGCAAGCGAGCCACACGGCATCGGCTGCAAAGCCCGTCCCCAATATCGCGGTCTTTTCGCTCTCCACTATGCAAACGGTATAATTCGAGTATGCCGGGACATTCAAAAGGTGTTCCCCGAACAAGCATTGATTTAGGTTGAAATTGTCGAGTTTCAGGGCCGAATGTACCCACGTTATATGATTGAACGGCTGCTTGACACGCTTTCCTGTGGCGGCATCATACAGCATTATCTTACCGCCGTGGATATGTCCGTACCTATCCACCTGCCAAAACACCGTCGCGCCGTCCCAATGGCTTGAAGTGCCAATATAGTACTCGGATACAAGTTGCCTTACAACATCGCACGGGTCGCCGTCAAAAAGGCCGTGGAGAAACGACACGAATCGGTTGTTTTCGTACCGCTTCAATGAGGCTTTGAAAATGTCCGTGTCAATGTAGGACGGTCGGGGTCTTATGATTGGCCGGATTGTCGGTTTCTTGGGTTTCTGCTCAGCGGAAATGCCGTTGTCGGCGAAGTATTCACGCGGGGTATAGTGATAGTTGCAATTGTCGAGCCTGTCGCACTTGCCGACACTTTCGTTGAGCGGCTGGCCATCGGTATCAACATACAACACGAAAGTTTTGTGCTGGCATTGCGGACACACCCATTTGCCGCGCTTCGCAAGTTGGTATCTGTATTCCGTGGCCATAGCATCAATATTTTAGGTAATTGTTAATTGTTCCGACTGACACTTTGAGGCGGTCGGCGATTTCGCGTTGAGAAAGTCCTCCATCGCGCAACTGCTTGGCCTGCTCTATCAGGTCGCCGCGCTCATCCTCTGTAAAATCGCGCAAGTGGTCTTTTTCCTTGCCGTATTCAATGAATGAGAAATGCAAGAAATTATCCGGCTTGGTGACTTCACACACCGCCACGTTATCCGCATCAAAGACGGCTTCACAATTTCTTTGCTTAATCTGCTTTATGTACCTCAGTCGCTTATCCTTGAAACTTTCTCCAATGGCAAACGCGCTGTCACAAAAGTTAATGAGCATCTTGCTCCCTTGCAAGTCGTTTCGCGTCAATGGGTTGCTCAACACGCGCTTGGGCGTGTGAGCCAATGCAAGAATGGAAAGATTGCACTTGCTTTTCAGTGATTTCAACTGCTTCATCAATGGCAATGCGTCTTTGGCTTTTTCCGTGCCTTCGCGCAAATATGTAAGGTTGTCAACTATAAGCACCTTTGCGCCTGTTTCGATAATGGCTTGATCGAGGCTTGCATTGAGCATTTCTTCAAAGGTGAAGCCGTCGGAAATGTCGGCATCGGGATTGATTTCCACGCGCAACAGATTATCATCGAATCTGTAATGATTTGTGAAATTGTCCGAATACCGCGCCTCAAACTGTTTGTCCGATAATTCAAAATCAAGGTAGATAACTGGCTGGCGGTTGGCTTCAAGCCTGAAACGCGGGATTGGTCGCCCTTTGCTAATTGAATCTGCTATTTGCACGGCAAGAATGGATTTGCCCAAATTGGTGTCGGCAAACAATATGCACAATTCGCCCTCATACCAAAGGCAATCGAATAGCATCCGTGGAACGGGACGGTTCTTTGCTTCATCAATCCATTCATTGGCTGGCTTTACTTTGAACAGGCCGAAATTTTCATCGGGTTTTGGGGCATCAATACGCGAAAAGTCAAAGTTTACTGGCTGCTCCATCGAGGGAACATTGTCTAATGCTTGGTCTTTCATAGTTATTCCCCTTCGATTATGCGTTGTACATCGCTTTTCTTGTACCGCTTTTGACCGCCAAAAGCCACGGGAACGAGGTAGCCCGCCTTTTCCCATCGCCATAAAGTAGTGGTCGATACATCGAGCATCTCACAAACTTTCTCCTTTGACAGATATGTTTCCGCGCTGGCATCGGCAATTTTCTGTTCAAGTTGCGATTTGACATTTTCTATCAATAAAGTATTGGCTTCTATAAGGTCGCCAACCTTTATTGATACAACCATTCCCGGACACTGTTTCGCTGCGTCAATCAGTGTTTGTGTCATGTGTGTTGTTTTTGTAGGTTCTTGCCTTCTCATCGCTTCGGGCATTGCGGCCTCCGCTTCGTTGCGGATTGCGCCGCAAAAGTCGGGGAAATAATTCAGGGCGTTCCGATTGGGGATTTTTGGGAACAAAAAAGGCGTTGTTTTTCAACGCCATACGAAAGAAAAGGGGATTTAAAAAGGGGATTTTCTGTTACTTTTGGGGATTCAAAGGGGTGCCCAACGCATCGGAAAACCTTTCCAACGTGTCATTGTCGGGTTGGCTGTATTTGTTTGTGTGCTGGTCTTTTGGTGCTTCGAGTTGGCAACACTCAAATAACAATCTGCAAGTCGGGGCAAATTTGATGTGTTTTCTAAACCTGCTTTTGTGTACCATGTAGGCAACATTGCCAATCTTCGTTTGGTTGCAAAGCTTATCTTTCAACAAGCTTTCTAATTCTTCAACGAAAATGTCGAATCTTGACAATTTGATTTTCTCGTTGAGCGTGTCCCGCTCCTTGTAATCATCAGCAAAAAACACGGCATTTCCGAACAAGTTTTTCAAAGCTTCTTTGTCAATCTCTGAATGCTCGTGCTGCTCGTCGCTTTGACTATCGGTCTTTGATGGGCCAGGCGATTGTTGGCTTTTCTCGGGCTTCGCTCGGGCTTCGTTGCTGTTTTTCTGGGGTTGCTCTCCGTCCTTGTAAGCGTCAAACGAGCCTTTTTCGACAACATCTTGCAAAGCCTCAATGATGAGCAATGCCATATTGTTGACACTTGACAAATACGCCATCGGTTCGTTTTCAGAAACATTGAAATTGCTATCCCAAACATCAAGCAATGAGCATTCCAAAACCTTCTTTCCATAACTGAAAATGACAATGTCGATTGTCTTTTGGCCTTGGAACGTGTTGCCGGCAAGCGGAGCAAACAACGCCCATATTGTTTCATTCATAACAAAGGCCCTATCATTGGGGTATGTCAAAAGGTTTTCCGCTATCTCGTTCCGTAACGAGTAATCAACAAAATCCCTTATATCAAAAACGTGGTCTCTCAAAGGTTGTAACTTTTCAAAGGCTTCACTCACTCTCTTTTCATACAGCCCGTTGAGCTGTGAATTGTCGTCTTTGTTATATGCCAAATAGAAAGCATCGCCTATCGCGCTCATCGCGTCTTGTACTTTTTCTATATTCTCTCTTTTCATTGTGTTTTCGGTGTTCGAGGTGTTCAAGGTGTTCAAGGTGTTCGAGGGTGTTCAAACCGTTCACGGCGTTCAAGGGGTTCGTCCCGTTTACGTGAACGCCGTGAACACTCACTCCAAAAGTGATACTACTTGTTGCTTCATTTCCTCATCGATAGTCCTATATCTTGCAAAGGCTTTCGAGCCTTCCACGTGGCCGCTCAGCGGACATATCAAGTTAGGGTCTTTCACTTGCTTGTATAGGTTCCCCACGAATGTACGGCGCGCAAGGTGTGAACTGGCTATCTCATACAATGGCCGTTTCTCTTCTTCGCGTGTGGTTGGGTTCAACACCGTAACAATACGGTTCAATCCTGCCTGCTTGAACATTTCCTTAATGTTGCGGTTGTATTCCTGTTGCGAGGTGAACGGGAACAGCCCCTTACCTTGGTAGTCTTTGTATCTTTCGAGTATCTCAATGGCTGTGGCCGTAAGTGGCACTCGGACTGTCACGGGGTTTCCCTCCTTGGTTTTCCGTGGAATGTACTCAACAGCACCGTCAATGATATTGTCCTTTGTCATGCTCCAAAGGTCTGAAACACGGCATCCTATAAGGCATTGGAACACGAAAATATCCCGCTGGGTCGCCAACGGCTCACGCAATTTGGCTTGGTATAGTTGTTTCCGCTCATCGATAGTAATGTAGTAGGGTGTACCATACAGACACGCGCCCACGCTGTATGCGTCAAAGGGATTGTTCTTTGTGTATGGCTCTGCCAACTTGTAGGACTTATCGCGCCCGTTTGCCCAATTGTAGAACACCCTCAATTTGCCCATCATGTCATAGACGGCATTTTCTCCCCGTGGCTGTGGGTCGCGGCTTTCGGGGACGGCTTTCAATATGTCATCCAACTTCCCATCTTCAAACAGTCTATGCTCATCAAACAAGTATTTCTCAAAGTCATGCAGCGTGTCACCCGTAATGTTGTCAATAGTGAGGTTGAGGCCATTATATAACTCGTAACGTTTCAACACGCGCCCAATGACCTTGAATGTTCGTTTCCTGTGTGCCGAAATATCCTTGTTTTCAATGTATTCATCGAGTATGTCAAAGAAGGTACGCTCCTTTTCGGGTTGGGTGTTGCGTATGCCGTTGAATGTGTCAAGGGCCGATTTCAGCCAATCGGACGGAATGGGCATCTTTCCCGCGCCTGAATCAATGAAAGATTGTTGCACATACTTCTTTACATCCTCAATCCTTTTTGAGGCATCCGTCAATTCGGCGATAAGTCGTTTTTGCTCATCATTCATCAGGCGAAAACGAGGGATTGAAATAGGTGTGTCGCTGTCACCGTTCCAATACTCATCATTGACAAAGATATTTGTCTTTGCGTATTGGTCAATCGCTCCATGCCGGAAACGCATCAAGATTTCATGCTTTGAGGTGCTTTTGTCGGTCTTTGCCGACATTCTTAATGTGATAGTAGCCATAAGGAATATTATTAATGCGCTGCAAAGATATGAATTTTTCCCCACTTTTTCCCCACTTAATTGAAATATTTTGAAATAATCGGAAATGTTTTGTAATGGTTGAGCATTGCACAAAATGCAATATATCAATTCAATATAAAGCGAAAACACTGATTTTCCAACGAAATGAAAAACACCGAAATTTCATATTTGTAACTCGGCCTCGGGTACGACAAAAATCCTCTGTAAATCAAATGTTTGCAGAGGATTTTTGTTTATCCGAATTCAATTTACAAATTCAGCTTTTCGGTATAGTCAAATCTTACTTCTTGTTTTTCAAAACTTTTTTCTTCTCACTTTCCAAACGTCGCTCCACTTTCTTCACATCTTCGGCAGGTGGAAGGTTTTCGGGCACAATCCCTCTTTCAATCAACATTTGGCGGACTGCGGCATTATTGTCGACATGTTCCTTTGTAAATGGAAGCCTCGCCTTTCAAATCTTTTGTTTGTACATTGACGCTGGTCATTTCGGCTGCAAAATCCTTTGCCTTGATGCTGATTGTTGGAAGAAAGTCTGCCAAAGGACGAGTCTGTGGCATCCCAAGACGTTTTTTCATCATATTGGTACTCAGGCGAAATAGTGCTTGGTCGCCTTTTGAACGGATAACTGCAAAGGTTTGGTCGTTTATCCCACGTTCATAAAGGATGCCTGAAAGTTTGCGCTCGGTTTCTTGCAGTTTCGCACGCGCTTTTACACGCTCCACTTCCAGCAATCGTTGCTCGATGAGTTCTGCACGGCGAGTTTGCACGGCGAAATAGGTTTGGGCAAAGGCAATTTGAGGTTTTCGCGGGTCTCCATTTTGTGCGACAAGATAGCAAGCGTAACGGGTGAGCATAATGTCATCTATTTGACGTTGAGCGCCTTTCCCTGCAATTATCATCTTATTGACGTCAATAAAATGATCGCTGATTTCTTGCCCAACATTTTGGCAAGATTCTTTTGCTTTGGCAATTACTTTACAGAAGTTTTGCCAGAGGCTATAACCCAACAATTGTTGAAGTTCTCTTGCACTCCAACATTCTGTGTCATCAATCAAGCATACTGCATCCTCGTAACTCTGAAAAAGGGCTTGGATTTCTTCTTTTTTCATACCGTTTCCGTTTTTTTGTTCAAGGAGCAAAATTACAACTTTTTCTCTTCATATCCAAATTATCCCACCGTTTGCCCACCAAACTATTTGATTATGAAAACGGAAAATAATGTAATGGCTGAGGTGGATTGTTATATCATCACCTCAGCCATTAGCAAACAAACGCATTTCTCACCCCGCCCTAAACCTCACCAACCTCAGCGGCACGCCTTTACAATTCTTCAGCACTTGGACGCCGTAGTAAAACCCATTGTGGCACACGAAGCGCTTTTTCGTTAGGGCAAGGTCGTAGTCTTCGCATTGGAAGGAGCCTGTCGAAATGCTTTGCCCTTTACTAACAGAATAGACCTGGAACGTGTTTTGGCCCGCCACCTCGGCATCGCCGAAGAAGAGGATGGTGTCGTCGTTGCCTTTGATGGCCATGGTGAACCACCCCATATTGATAGGCTCCTTGATGCGCTGAATGCCGTTTTCGTAACAGGAAATCAGGTCGTTGTATAAGGTGATTTCTCGCTCATCGGTCACTTGTGGCAACTCGTCTTTCAAGTCCTTGATTCGTGCGTTTTGCAAGGCAATCTGCTCTTCAACGGACAGGGTTTGCGGTTCCCAATCCAATAGTTTTTCCGAAATCTTGTTGCCGTTGAAATCGAAGGTTCTCACCAATCCATCTATCGGGTTTGAAACGATGAGCTTGCCGTTGACTTTCGCGATTTGCCACCTGCCTTTCATATCGTTCTTTTTGCTTTCTGTGTAAATGTAGTAGCCTTTGTTTAGGTCTCCTCTTGTGTTTTGGAATGCGTCGCAAAGGATTTTCTCTTTGCCTGTTTTTGTATCCAAAATGGATACAAAATCTCTGTATCTATCAGCCCACGACGTGCCTCCGTAGATAGCAATGTGATGGTCGTCCAAAGCCAGCATTTCCAATGCTTGGTATTTGATTTTCAGTTCCTTGACAATCAACCCTTTGTCGTTGAACAGGTAAATGTCGCCCGTGTTGTTGGCCTTAGTGAAATACAAGTCACCCAATTTACCTTCCACGGGCTGGTGGTTGCGCGGCTTCTTGCCTTTTTCGGCGAAGTACAAGGTGATGTCTTTCAGGAACTTGCCGTTTGCGTCGAACAGGGAATACCTGTTTCTTGTGGCGTGGCTGACGATGGCTTTGCCGTCGTCGAAAATGACGAGTTGCTTTCGCAATCCGTAGGAGCGGTCCATTACGGTGTCGTAATAGGTGTCAAAGATTTTGTCCCAGTCGTTTCCCGCTCCGTAGGTTTCGTCGGGGACAAGTTTAATCACTTGTGCATCAATTTGATGGCAAGCCGCAATGGCTAAAATGAAAACCAAGATCAATTTTTTCATCGTTTTGGGATTTAGAGGTTTATATTCGTTATTTCTGTTTGTGTACGCATCTTGAACTCGGCGAACTCTTGCTCGGCATAAGGCTTGTTGGCATCGTAGTCTTCGATGGTGTAAAAGTCGATGATGCGGTTGGCTGGCTTGGGCTTCGGCAACAGGTTGACAATCAAAACAATAAGCGCGATGGCACAAGCCGTTGCCAAAGAGGAAATCAAGGCGATGCGGGTGACGTTCATTTCGGGCCTTGCCGTCCTTCTGAAACTGAACTCCGGCACCGCGATTTCGTCGGGAACCAAGGTTTCCAACGACTTTTTCATTTTTTCGGAGAAGGCGCGTTGCGCTTCAACTCTTTGCCTGCACGATGGACATTCGTCTAAGTGCATTTCCATCGTTTTCCTGTCGTTTTCCGGAAGTTCATTGTCGATGAGGTTTTGTATCGTTTTGTCATTCAAGTGTTTCATAGCATACGTTTTTTTATTTTGTCCATAATTCTCGACAAGGTTTTCCCGATGGAAGTGAAATTGCGCCCCGTCATTTCCGCGATTTCCTTGTAGGAATAGCCCTCGCTGTAAAGCACGACGAGCGTCTGTTCCTTCTCGTTGAGATGCGCTATCGCGTTGAGGATGTCCGAAGTCTCGTCAAGCGGTTGCTCACTTGTTTCGGGCAGCGGGCTTTCCATCGTGACGGTTCTTGCCGTTTTCCGTTTGTAGTCGATTCCTTTATTAATGGTACTCCTGACGAGCCAGTTTTTCGTGTCGCGGATGACTTTCTCGTTGTTCATCGCGAAATAATACGCCGTGAACACGTCTTGCACGACATCCTTTGCGCCCTCCGGGTCTTGCAGCATCTTGGCCGCAATCCTGAACAGTTTCGGGTAGTGGTCGCGATATGTCCTTTCAAATTCTGGGTCCATCTTGTGAACTTTTACAATCACAAGACGAATGAGTGTGCCGTTTTGTGACATAAGCGGTACAAAAATAGGGAAAGAAATTATTGGGGCGACAAAATCCCACAAAAACTGTCCAAAATACGACTTCAACTCCTGATTTGGACAAAACAATTATATTTATTTCATAATTATGTAGTTATAATTTATAAATTTATTAAATTTAGCCTATTTTGCCATTATTTTCGAAATGAATAACTGTTATTTGCGATATATTTCCTATTTTTGCGGACAAATCTGTAGTTCAACTCCAAAATTGTCCATATTATGTATAAAAGGGTGTTAGAGAACCATTTGCATTTTCTGTCAAAGAGTTTCCCCATCTTGTCGGTGACGGGGCCGAGGCAATCGGGCAAGACCACGCTCTGCCGTATGGCGTTTGACGGATACGATTATGTCAACCTTGAGGATGAAGAAAGTCGTTCCATCGTGCAACAAGACATCAAAGGCTACCTTCGCAGCCACCCCAACGGCTTGATTATCGACGAAGCGCATTATCTGCCCGAATTGTTCTCCGCCTTGCAAGTCGTTTCCGACAAGGACGACAGCAGGAAATTCATCCTTTCGGGCAGCAGCAACTGGCTTATGATGCAAAATATCAGCCAGTCGCTGGCCGGGCGTGTGGCTCTGACGCGCCTTTTGCCTTTGTCAATCGAGGAGATTGGCTCAGCTGATGCCATTAGTACCGACGATCTGATTTACAAGGGATTCTATCCCGCCATCTGGGGCAAAGGTCGGCCTGTAATGGCCGTTTATGACAGCTATTTCAGCACCTATATCCAACGCGACGTGCGCCAAATCATCAACATCAAGGATATGGACCTGTTCCGCAAGTTTGTTCGACTTTGCGCCACGCGCATCGGCAACGAGTTTGTTGCCAGCAGTTTGGCCAACGAGGTAGGCGTTTCTGCCAAGACCATTCAAGGCTGGACGAGTGTGCTTGAGGCTTCCTACATCGTCTTTATGCTTCAACCGTATTACAGCAATCTTAACAAACGCCTTACAAAGACCCCAAAACTCTATTTCTATGACACTGGCCTGGCTTGTTATCTTTTGGGCGTCAGAGATGCCCGCGATGTGGCCAATTCGCCCTTGCGAGGCGCTTTGTTCGAGAATATGGTGGTGGCCGACCGCCTTAAGGCCTGTTACAATGCCGGCCTCGACAGCAACTTGTATTTCTATCGCGACAAATCGCAACACGAGGTTGACCTGCTGATGGACGAAGGGGCTTCGGTCAAGGCTTACGAAATCAAGTCAGCCACGGCTTTCCACCCGGGTTTTTTCAACAATCTTGACTATCTGAGGAAACTTTTGGGCGGCAACCTCAGCCTCACCCAAGTCGTTTACGACGGGCAGCAAGAATGGGACAAGCCCGACAACGGATTCCTGAATTTCAGACATCTGTAATGCAAGCCCCACTCACTTTCCGTGGATTTTTCTCTCACATTCCCAAATTATCCCTACTTTTGCCCCATCAAACCATTTGCTTATGAAAACATCCCAAAAACAAGTTCTGACCGAGGTGAAGCGTTACGTCGTCATCACTTTTGCGTTGCTTATTATGTGTTTTGGCTGGACGGCCTTCCTCATTCCGAACCACCTGATGGGTGGCGGGGTGAATGGCATCGCGGCATTGATTTATTGGGGTACGGATGGTGCTATCTCAACGGGTATCAGCGTGTTCGTCATCAATGCGGTGTTGCTGCTCATTTCGTTGAAAATCATTGGCTTCGGCTTTGGCATCAAGACGGCTTATTCCATAGTGGTGGCTTCGGTGTTTATGTCGGTGTTGCAGCATTACATCACCGACCCGATTATGGCAGGCGAGATGCAGCCTTTCGTCAGCGACCACTTTTTGGCGGCCATCCTTGGCGGCGGCTTGGCGGGCGCGAGCATTGGTTTGGCCTTCACCCAAGGGGGCAGCACAGGAGGCACCGACATCATCGCTATGATGGTGTGCAAATACATCAACATATCGCAGGGGCGTGTCCTACTTATTAGTAATATCATCATCCTCGCTTGCGGCTTCATCGTGGGCTGCACCATCGAGGATTTCATTTACAGTTGCGTCGTCCTTGGCGTGAACAGTTATTGCGTCGACCTTGTGCTGACGGGCAACAAACAAACCGTGCAGGCCTTCATCTTCACGGTGGAGCCTGAAAAGGTGGCCGACCGCATCGTCAATGAGATGCAGCGTGGCGTGACGGTCATCAACGGCACGGGCTGGTACACCAAGCACGAAGGCCCCATCCTGATGGTGGTGGCCCACAAGCGCGAGTCGCAGCAGATATTGAGGATTGTGAAAGACGAAGACCCCAAGGCGTTTATGACAATGAACACCGTGATGGGAGCTTACGGCAAGGGCTTCGAGGAGATTAAGAGATAGTTAGGTCGTTGAGCTTGTCGAAACGCCGGTTTATTACCGAACGGCCCTTCGACAGGCTCAGGGACCTTAACTTTCAAACAAAAAAGGGAAAGCCTATGAAAAGCTCTCCCTTTTTTCGTTTTTGGAAACCAATGAATTACTTGATGCCCAACTTCTTGGCAATGTCCTTCGGCAGGGCGTCTTTGTGGACAACGATGTTCAAGGTCTTGTAGCGCACGAAAGCCTTGCTGACGTACCAAACGCCTTTGTATTGGCCGGCATCGCCCCAACTGTTCTTCACGATGAAGTATTCGTTGCCGATTTGGTCCTTGGCGGTGCCGTAGATGAGCATGCCGTGGTCGTCGCCAGTCTCATAGTTGTCGTAGGCGATTTGGCGTTCCTTCTGCGTGACCCATTTCTGCGGGGTGGGAGAGCTTTGGGCTTCCTTCTTGCGGTCGGCGGCGCTCATGCCAAGCCAGTGGGCCATGTCGCTGCCTTGCAAGTCGCGGCCTTTGGCTTCGAGGTCGGGGAGGACGGCCACACCGGCCATCTTGCCACGGAGCCAGCCAGCCTCGCTGACGTCGCTGCCCCAAGCAATCGGATAGCCCTTTTCAATGGCGTTGTCCATCACTTGCATGAACTCGTCAATGGGGAGGTTCCAAGCCTGGCCCCAGCGCCAGTTGTCCTGCACTTCGATGACGAAAGGCTCGTAGAAAGGATGATGCGTGAACGAAGTCAGGTTGACATAGTCGTTCATGTTGAGGCCAGTGGATTCGGCGAAGCTCATGGGCGTGTACTTCTTGCCCTTGTAGGTGAACTCAGTCGGGGGAACGCCAAGGTAGGCATCGTAAATGCCAGCCAAGCCCTTCTTCCACAGCGGATTGCCGTCCTTGTCCATCTGGATTTTGCGGCTCTTGATGACACCGGCTACATACGGGTCGGTGACAGCGGAGAGTTCGGTGAAGTTCGACAAAGAGTCGCCGTGCATGGCACCGGCAGGCATCAATTCGTCGGGGACGAGGCCGTAATGCTTGATGGCATACAGCACGTCACCGAAGGAACCACCTTGCGAGAACGACACGTCGCCGTGGGTGCGGACGGCGGCCTCGGCGCGGTCCAAGTAGGTCTTGTAGACGATGTACATTTCCGAGAAGTCATACTCGGGCTTGCCCATGCGAAGCAGTTCGGCCTCGAAGAAAGCGAGCGAACTGTAGCACCAGCAAGTGCCGGCTTGGTTCTGGTCCTTCACGGAGGTGACGGGCAATTCCTTAATAGTGGTGAACTTGAAGCTTTCTTCTTCCTTGGCTTCGTCTTTTTTTGCCTCTGGCTGAGCAACGGTGCTAATGCTGAGCATCAAAGCGGTTGCGGTAAGTAAATGCTTGAATTTCATTTTGTTGTTATTTAATGATTTAAGATTTAAGATTCAAAATCGTTTGCAAAGGTAAGCATTTTTGTTTGTCAAAGCCCCAAATCTTTGCGCATGGCTTTTGAAAGGCCGTCCTTGTGGAGCGTGAAGAAGATGGTGTATTGGCGCAAGTATTGCTCGGAGCAGTACCAATAGCCTTTGTACGGGCCGGCATCGCCCCACGAGTTCTTGATTTTGTAATATTTGTTGCCGTTTTGGTCTTTGGCTATACCCACCACCAACATACTGTGGTCGTCGCCGGCATCCCAATTGTCGTAGGCCGTTTGATGAATTTCATCAGTCACTTTCTTTTCGGCAACGATTTCTTTCCAAAGGTTCTCGTCCTTCGGGTCTTCGGGCACAATGCCGACACCTTCCTTGCGCGAGAAGCCCGGATTGCTCACATCTTGTGCCCAGCCAAGGGTAAAGCCATGCTCAAGGGCATAGTCGACAGCTTCCATCAGCTTGTCCAAGGGCAGGTTGTAGGCCGGGGTCCAAGTCCAGTTGTCAGGGATTTCGACCATGCAGGGTTTGTTGTATTCTTCAGTAGTGAAGGAGCAGATTTCGATGTAGTTGGCGGGGTCAATGCGATAGGCCTCGGCAAACGACTTGGGTGTGTATTTCTTGCCATCCACCGTAAACTCTTCGGGGGCTACGCCGAGGTAGGCATCCAAAACGCCTTGCACCGCCTTGGGGCCGGCAGGGGAGATTTTCTTGTTGCCGTTTTTGATGATGGCGCGGGCCACCGACGAAACGACTTCGTTCATTTCGGCGTGCATGTGGCGTTCCTCGCCAATGACCTTGCCGCTGTAGTCGGCTTCGGGCATCATGCCGTATTTGTCAATCATGTAAAGCACATCGCACACCTCACCGCCTTGGCTGAGAGTGTTGTTGCCGTGCATACGGACGAATTTCGCCACTTTCTCAGTCCAAGCATTGCGGACGATAAACATTTCCGAAAGGTTGAATTCCTTGCCGTAGATGCGTTGGATTTCAGCCTCGACGAGTCCCACACCGGCAAAGCACCAGCAAGTGCCCGAACTGCCTTGGTTATCGACGGGCGTGTGCTTCACATTGACGGTTTCAGTGATTTGATAAATCGGATCTTTTTCTTCGGCTTCTTGGGCGACAAGTGTGGTGCCCGTGCCAAATAGCAGCGCGACTGCTGCCCATTTCATGAATCTGTTCATAATATCCATTTATTTGATTTTCAATATTTTTGTTGTTTTGCAACCTTGGTCGGTCAAGGTTTCGATGAAATAACAACCTTGAGGTTGGGCTGAGAGGTCGAGGGTGACTTGGCCGACACTCACGGTTTGGTTCAGAATCTCCTGACCCGTCAGGTTGAAAACCTTGACTTGGCGCAAGCCATTGGCTTCGACGTAAACCTTATCCTCAGTCGGATTAGGATAAACGCTGACTTCTTGATAATCAATGTTTTCGTTGACATTTGTTGTCCAATCCACATAAACCTCATTGGAAGGACTTGACTCCAGCAAGGAGGTGCGGCCTGTCACAGTGTAGCGATAAGGTTGCTGTGGGATGATGTCCTCATCAGTGTAGGTGGGGTAGGTGAGGCCTTGCGCAATCAGTTCTCCGTCACGGTAAACATTGTAGGAATTGGCCATAGTGGCTTCTTGCCAACGCAGGACAAGGTTGCCTTGGTGGAACAGGAAATCAAGATGTTGTGGGATGATGGTCTTGTTGACCTCCACAAAATGCAATTCGGGATTGCTTTCCGTTGCGGCATAGCCCGATTCGCAGTCGCTGTCGGAATAGAAGGCCGTAACGGCGTATTCATAACGCGCATTGTCTTGAGAGCCGAGGTTGTCGGTGTGGAATGTCTTGGTCAGCATTTTGATGCGCTTGAATTCCTCGCCTTTGGTGCGGCGGTAGACGATGTATCCCGTAAGGCTCTCGTCTTGTGGCTCGTCCCACATCAGTTTCACTTTGGTGCTGGTGGTCATCTCGAAACGCAGGTTGGTAGGTGCTTCGCAAAGTCCCTCGGGATGGATTGAACTGAAATTGGACGGGTCGGATTCGCCTTGCTCGTTGATGGCGGTGACGTGGTAGTTGTGCAACTCCTCAATCACATCGGTATCAGTGAAATGGGTGTTTTCTGCCACGGCGCAGAGAATATTGTCGCGATAGATGTAGTAATGACGGACATCGCCTTCAGCGGCATCCCAAGTGAGGTTGACGTTGTTTCCGTCGCGGACGGCAACCAGATTTGTGGGTGCAAAGGGGTTGGCATTGCCGCCACAATGATTATTAGCCACGAAGAACAAACCTCGGCCAAGGTCGGTGGAGGGGCCTTCGAAAACAATCACGGGGTTGCCATCGCTGTCCTTGATTTCAAATCCCATCTTTTCAATGGGTTGCGAAGGCATGTTCCAAAGGATGTCAACATGACCAAAGGGTATAGCGAAATTGGTGCTGGCAGAAGTGGAGGAGAGGGTCAGTTGGTGGATTTCCGTTCCCGCAGCGTTGACAAAAGAAAGGGAACCGCCGTTCCAGCCTTCACTGCCTTCGGCGGTCATGTCGATATGCCAGACGCAGGAAGGGCCAAGGATAACTTGCTCGTCGATGGCTTCAATGCCTTTCGCGTTGTGGACGACGGCATAGACAGCGTATTTCACCACGGTTGGCAGGTAATGGTCGGTGAAGGTCATGTTGGCACCGGGAGCCACATTGTCTTCGGTATAGATGATTTCGCCATCGCGAGTGACCACGATTTGGTCGATGTTAGTCAGGTCTTCAAAGTGGATGTTTTGGGTAGGGTTGGTCCAAGTCAGCGTGGCGGAATAATCGAAGTCGCCGTGCGAATTCACCTCAAAGTTCTCAGGTTGCATGGGCATATAGTCATAGACATCGGTAGGCACATAATTGAATATGGCTTGCGCCCAACCTGCATAGTCGATTTCGTCAATCACAAACCAACCGTCGCTGCTGCCGCCCCAACCCCAGTTGAAGTGGAAGAGGTCGTTGTCGTCGTAGCCATCGCAAACGAAAGCGTGTCCGCCATCGTTGCTGAAGCCCGAATAATAGACCGGCCAGCCAATGTCGAACTGGTCTTTGAGCATGTTTTGCCAGTTGGTGAGCGAGTATTCGTCGCGGCTCTTGAGGCTGCATTGGTTGGTGTAGGAGAAATAATGCCTGATGGCGTAAGGCACATCCCACGAATTGGCACCACTGCCGCTGGGCGAGAAGTTCATGTCGACAGACACGCCGCAATGGTACATGAACAAGGCCACGGCCTCGATTTCCTCTTGGGAGGCACCACCGAGTCGGTCGGGCATCAAGTCCCATTGGTAGGTGGTGGCACCAAAGTTGGCCGATTGGGTTCCGTAGCCATAGCAATAATAGGAGTGGCTGCCCGTGCCTTGCTGCGGGTGGTTCCAGCGTTTCATCACTTGGCTCATGGCCGTGGCCACGCAGCCCGCATAGCAGCGACCGCCCGATCCGCCGTTGGCTTCGGGTGCGTAAAGGTTATAGGGTGAATCTTGGTTCCACTTGGTGGTGCAGATGTAGTCCACGCCACGACCACCATTGCGCGAGAGCAGTTTGCCCGTGGTGGCCACACTCTGCCATTCCTCGACAGTGCGGTCGATGGAAACGGCATTGCGGCTTGTGCGTGCCTCGATGATTTTGTCGAGGTAGAACATCAGTTCGGGCGAAGGGTTTTCGGTCGCAAACGGGCCTTCGTCCGAATAGCCCACAATGGGACGGAAACGGTCGTCAGCCGACACGATGACGAAGCCACTTTCGCCCTTGTTGAAAGTGTAGAAACAGGCTTCGCCTCGGGTCGAAACTCCCGTGTAGACTAATTCCAATGCACTGTTTTCCTGAATGTTGCTGAAATTGGCACTAACGAATTGTTGTGCGATTTGTTTGGCTTGTGCCACGTCAACCGGACGGGCGTTCAATGAGGTCATGCCAAGCAACATGACAACGAGAAATGTGAGATGTTTTTTCATAGAGTTGAAAATTTCTGAATTAAGGCCTCAAAAATAGGTAAATAATCGAAATGAACGGCAATTATGGTAAATATTTCTATAAAATTCTTCAAAATGAAATCACTTCGTCCATTTTGATGTCGAAAGGCTCGGTTGGCACTTCGTCAACCAATTGGAAATCAAAGCAGATGCCGATGCGCTTCACGCCCAAATGCTGGTTGAGGAATCGGTCGTAGTAGCCTCGTCCGCGCCCGATACGGTTGCCTTTGCGGTCGAAGGCCACACCGGGGACTATAATCAAGTCAAAATCGCCCGTATAAGGCTCATTTTGAGGCTCCAAGATATTGAAGTCACCCACGGCAAAAGTCGTTTCTTGGGCGTATTCCACGGGGATGATGTCGTCGCCGACCACCGTTGGGAGGATGATTTTCTTTTGCAAGTGCCACTTGTCGAGGAAACTTTGCGTTTGCACCTCATCGGGCAAGGCACTGTAAAGCATGATTTTTTCGGCCTTCACGAAGTCGGGATGTTGCTCCAATCGGGCCAAAATCTTCTCCGATTGTTCTAAAAGTTGCTCCTTGGTATGTTGTTTTTTCAATGCTTTGATTTGTGTACGCAATTCTTTTTTGTCCATATCGTAATTTATTGTATATCAATTGTTTTTATTATGTTGAAACTCAATCCGTAGGGCATGGTTGCCTTTTTTAGGTTCAAACTTAGCGGCAAAAATAACAAACAAAAACGAAATTGTCAGAAACAATCGACAAAATCCGTAATTTTACGCCATAATACTGGAAGATGCCATGAAAAGATTGACTTGTATTTTGCTGATGCTCATAGGATTGGCGCAGGTTTCATGTCCACAGGAACACCGCCGCTATGCCTTGATTTGGAACGACGAATTCAACTCTGGAACTTTAAACACTTTGGTTTGGTCGAAGATTGGGCGGAACAATGCCGATTGGGCCATCCACATGAGTCCGCACGACTCGCTTTACGCTTTCGAGGATGGCAACCTTGTGCTTCGTGGCATGGCCAACACCTTCATCCCCAACGATAAAGCACCCTTTTTGACGGGTGGCGTTTGGAGCAAAGACCGCAAAGCGTTTGGCTTTGGACGTGTTGAGGTGAGGGCCAAGTTCGATTGGGCACATGGCTACTGGCCTGCCATTTGGATGCTGCCGCAGTCGCCGAAAGCCTTGCATTGGCCACTTGGTGGCGAAATCGACATCATGGAACATTTCAGGAACGAACCCTTTGTGAATCACACGGTTCACACTTATTACACCTACAACCTGCGCAAGCGACACAATCCGCCGTATGTGGCCTATCCTAAATATAACGAAGGCGAATTCAACACCTTCGGTGTGGAGCGTTTTCAAGATAGCCTCGTGTTTTTTGTCAATGGGCGGCGGACATTCTGCTACCCGCGCTTCCGCAAGGGCGTGGACGGTCAGTTCCCATTCAGCAACCAAGACTACTACCTCATCCTCGACACTCAATTGGGTCGTGAAGGCTCGCCCTACATCGACACGACTAAACTGCCCGTGGAGTTGCGGGTGGATTATGTGCGCTATTATGAACTCGATACAAAGACCGATGTGATTCCAGAACCAAAAGAATATCAGCAGTTTGATTCAAAGAAAAAGAGGCTGAGGAAAGTGGTTTATGACACAAAGACCCATTTCGACAATCCTGACGAGTACCGTTTGACGGTGAAATGCGGCAAGGCTACCATTTCGGGCAATAGGCATTGGGCGGAAAACACTTTGACCCAACTGTTGGACGAAGAGGGCTGCATTTCGAATCTGGAAGTCCACGATTGTGCTGCTTGCCCTTATCGCGGCGTTAGTCTTGATAAGTTTGTGAATAAATTGACATTCAATGAGTTAAATAAGTTGTTGGGTATAATGGAGTTCTATAAGTTGAATTATCTGCAATGGAAAGGTGCGGGGGATTGCTCTGATGAGGAAGTCGACATTATACGGAAAAAAGCCCGTGATTTGGGTATCAATATGGTTACTGATATTCCTGACATCGAGGCAGATAGGATTGACTTCGATTGTGATGATAATCGCCCTGCTTCAAGCCGTGTTTTTTTGCAGACGGCTTCTGGAAATGGTGGATGGTTTTATTTAAAAGGATTGGAGTTGGCTGAAATTGAAACATTGGCGGCTTTCTCTGAGCGTTATTGGAGAGGGGGCAGCGCAGGTGAAGGAACGGTGGAAAACGGCTTGTCCGATACCTTGTCGGCGGCGGGCACTCGTTTGGCCAACTTCAAGGAAAAACTTGACGTTCACAAGAACAGATTCCATCATTAATGCCAATGACCACAACCGCATCAATGCGGCCGTGGCCATCGACAGTTTTCTTTCTCGAATGATTCAACGTCCGTTGTAGTTGCCGCTCAAGGTTTCGATGAACTGGTTGGCGGCAGTCTTCATTTTGACGAAGTCGGCGCCGAGCGAACTCGAACAGTCAAGCACAAGCATAATCATCGCGCTCTTGTATTCGTTGATGATTACGGTGTTGCCCGAGGGCGTAAACTCGCTGTTGAGCTGCCAACTGGTGTTGGATTCAATCCAACTCCATTGCTTCACGTTTTCGGTACCCATTTGATTGCCATTGAGGTCGGTGAGGTTGCGGAATGCGAACACGTCGAAGATGCCTTCCGATGTGGCAGTGATGACGCTACTGGCCATGCTTTCCATACCAACATAAACCAAATCAGTCAGTTGGCCTTTGCCATTGTTGCGGATGTAGATGCCCTCAATGTAGCATTGCGAGTCGTTTGCATCACTCACATTGTCGAAAGTGAAACGGATCTTGGTGTTGGGCTCTTGTGCCGGCAGTTTCAGAGTGATGTTGTAGTACATGCTCTGGTTGTAAAGCTGCTTTGCAATTTCGGCAAACATCTCAGAAGCCTCGTTCATGCTGTTCACTTCGAAAACGTTGTGAACGGGGTCGCTCGACAACTTCTTAAGGTTGTTGCGGAAACTCTCCACATCGTTCACGTCGGAGCCGCGCACGCCGATGGAATAGGCTGAAATGTTGGTTCCGCCGATGAGGTCGTTCATGATTCTGTTGTTGACAGCCGACAGGTATTCGTTGCCTGAGTTGTAGCCGCCTTCCACGTATGAGCCTTGGTCGAGGCCGTCGGTGAAGGTCACGATGGAAACGTTGATGAGGTTCTCAGGGATTCGAGCCGAGGTTAGGCTGTTGATGCCAGTGTTGACGGCATGATAGAGGATGGTGCCGTTTTGCATGACGAGGTCATCGATGAAATTCTCAAAAGTATGCTTGGTGTCTTGATTGAGCAAGCCAAGAGGCATGGTGTAGAGGTTGGAATTGAACCCGACAATGCCGAGATAAAGGCCTTCCTTGGCGGGGGTGTTGTCTTCGGCCTTGGGTTTTCTGCAACTGGTGAAAGTGGTGAGCGTGACGGCAAGCGTCAGGGCTATCACGGTGATGAAGTGTTTTTTCATATTGCTTTGTGTTTGTGTTGTGACTATAACGGCGTATTGGCCCAAAAATTGCGAAAGGGCAACAATTTTCATTGCTGCCCTTCCATTTGGTTACCAAACCAAAGTTTAGTTCTCCAAGGCGCTACCCTTCAATGTCGTGTAGTTGATACGGAAGGCACCCACCTTACGAAGTTCTTGCTTCACGTCGGTGACGACACCCATACGGGTCTCTCTATGCACCTTCAGGGCGGTGGTCAACAGCGGGCGGTCGGCCTCACTGCGCGAGTCGCGCTCTTTTTGAATCCAGTCGGCGATGTCGGTCGTACGGGCGAAGGCATCGTCGAGTTGGATACGCGATTCGGTACCGAGTTTCGTATCACGCGGCGGGCCGATGTAGATGCTGCTCACCAATGCCTTGCGCTCCAGTTTCTGGATTTCCGAAGCCTTTGGCATGGCGGTTTTCACCTTCAGTTCCACGTCACGCATCGAAGTGGTGATCATGAAGAAGAATATCAACATGTAAACGATGTCGGGCAGTGAAGACGTGCTCACTTGCGGCACTTCCTTTTTCCCTTCTTTTCTGAATTTACCCATATCTCAATCCTCCTTTAGTTAGTTTTGTACTCAACAGGCTCAGCCTCACTGACACGCACGGGCACAGCCTCGTTGATGGCCTTGGTTTGATCTTCATTGAGTTGGTCAAGGTGCTTGTGGAATTTCTTCCAAGCCAATTCTTCCTTCATTTCGTTGAAGGCGCGTGCCAACTCATTCTGCACACTGATATACATAGCATACGAGGTGCCGCGGTCGTTCTGAAGCGAAATCACGCCCTTCGACATGAGCACATCGCCCACCAAATCGAAAGTCTTGGTTTCCACTTCAGGAGCGGTTTCGTCGCCAGGTTTTGGGGTCATGAAGTCTTTGGCGAGGTCCTTCAGCATGGAGATGTCTGAGGGGCGGCCATTGACCAGCAACCTATCGCTCTTGTTTACCATTACATTCATCACGTTCCTTTCCTTGACCTTCACGTCCTCGTCGTTTTGCTCGACAGGGGGAGGTAGACGACGGGTGATACCGTAGTCAACGTCCATCGAAGTCGTCATCAGGAAGAAACACAACAGCAAGAATGCTATGTCAGCCTGCGAACTTGAATTGATTTCCGGAGTTTTTCTTGCCATGATGAAATGTTTTACTTTTTAACTGCCTTGTACAATACGGAGAACAGGATGGAAAGAATAGCGACTACAAAAGTGACATAGAAGAAGTTAAGGCCGAGTTCGACCCAACCGTGCGTCTTGCCCGAATAGAGGGTTTCGCCGGCTTGATAGGGGATTTCGAAAGCGCCTTTCGACATAATGTAGGCTACAACTGCAATAGCAGCAAATGCAATGATGGCAATCAGTAGTGTCTTACCATTCAGGCCTTTGACGCCAGCGGTGAAAACGACTGAAACCAATGCAATGACAATGCCAAGTACAATCAAGATGTAGCCCCAATTCAAGAGCATGTTGGTGCGGGCTTCGTCAGCCAGGCCAAGGTAGAAATACACTGCCAGAGCCACGGTAATCAAAGCCAACAGGCCAAATACCCATTTACCGATGTTTGAAAGCTTACTATTCATGATTGATACTGATTATTTGTGGTATTTTGCAAGGATGTCCATGAACGAAATGGAAGCGTCTTCCATGTCGTTGACGATGCTTTCGATTTTAGAAGCGATGAAGTTGAAGAAAATCTGAAGGATGATGGCTGCGATAAGACCGAACACGGTGGTCAACAGAGCGACCTTCATACCGGAAGCCACAACCGTCGGGCTCATGTCGCCAGCAGCGGCGATGTCGTCGAAGGCCTGAATCATACCGATAACAGTACCCATAAATCCGAACATAGGAGCCAAGCTGATGCAGAGGCCAATCCAACTCAGGCCGCTTTCGAGCTTGCCACCAGCAACGGAACCGTAGGAAACGATGGATTTCTCAACCTCATCCAACGATTGGCCGTCCTGATAGCGGATAAGACCTTGGGTGAAGATGCTGGCCACGGGGCCACGGGTGTCTTTGCAGAGCTTCTTGGCGCCTTCAACGTCGCCACTCTTCATCTTGGCTTCGATGCCAGCCAAAAGTTTCTTGGAATTGGCAGTGGCCAAAGTCAGATAAATGATTCTCTCAATGGAGATGGCCATACCGATAAGGAGGATGACCAACACGATGCCCATGAAGCCAGGGCCGCCATCGATGAACTGTTTCTTGATGGATTCGCGGAAAGTGACAGGAGCGGCCTCGTTTTGGACGGGGGCTGCTTGTTCGACGGTCTCCACAGGAGCGGGAGTCTGTTCAGGAGCAACGGTCTGCTCCGTTTGCTCGGTTTGCGCTTGCTCTTCTTGAGCAACGACGAGATTGCTGACGCCAAAGGTGAAAAGGCCAGCAACCATGAGGAAAGCAATTAATTTTTTCATAGTTGAGTTTACTTTTCTGCGGAGAGAGCGGGATTCGAACCCGCGGTACCCTTTTGGAGTACACACACTTTCCAGGCGTGCTCCTTAAACCACTCGGACATCTCTCCAGTGCTTGCCTAACCCCTCAACCTTATCTGAAATCGTTGCCAAAAGTACAACATTTTTTGATTGACAAAGCAAAAATATTTGATTTTTTATTGCATTAAATACTCAATTGCTTGAATCATAGCGTCAAACGGTCATTTCGCCACGGATGGAAATTTGCAGGATTTCGATAATTCGGGCCTTCGTAAGTCCTTCACCGATGAGATACATGAGTTTGGCAACGGCAGCCTCGGTGGTCATGTCGTAGCCGCTGATGACCCCGATGCGGGCCATGTCGAGGCTGGTTTCGTAGCGTCCCATCTCCACCGAACCGGCTTTGCATTGGGTGATGTTGAGTATGATAAGTCCTCCTTCAATGGCCTCCTTGAGCGCATTGAGGAACCATCCTTCGGTGGTGGCGTTGCCCGACCCGAAGGTTTCCAACACCAACGCTTTCAGGTTGGGGGTCTTCGTCACATGGCGCACGAAGTCCTCTGAAATGCCCGGGAAGAGTTTCAAGATGCCCACGTTGCGGTCCATCTTTGTGTGTACCTTCAGTTTCTTGAAGTTGGGCTTCAGGATTCGTTCCTTATTATATTTAATGTGTATGCCCACGTCGGCGAGGTTGGGATAGTTCGACGAGATGAAGGCATTGAAGTTTTCCGCATTGAACTTGGTGGCGCGGTTGCCACGCAGCAGTTGGTTCTGGAAAAAGATGCTCACTTCGGGCACAATGGGCGTGTCGTCGTCCTTGGCGGCGGCAATCTCAACGGCTGCGAGGAAGTTTTCGCGACCGTCGCTGCGCACCATGCCCATTGGCAGTTGCGAGCCAGTCAAAACCACGGGCTTGTTGAGGTTTTCAAGCATGAAACTGAGGGCCGAGGCGGTGTAGGCCATCGTATCAGAGCCGTGAAGCACCACAAAACCATCGTAATGCTCATATTCTTCCCCGATTTTGGTCGCGAGGCGAATCCAAAAGTCGGGCGACATGTTCGACGAGTCAATGAGCGGGTCAAAACTATAGAAATCAATCTGATAGCCGAAATTCTTCAGCACGGGCAGATGGACGTAGATGTTGTCGAAATCGAATGGCACCAAGGCTCCCGTCTTGGAGTCTTGCATCATGCCGATGGTGCCGCCCGTATAAAGCACCAATATGGAAATCTCTTCGTTGCTTTGCATGACAAACGTTTTTTTTGCGGCGGCAAAAGTAAGGCTTTTTTTGGCTTGCACTACAAAATGCGTTATTTTTGCGGCATGAAAACCATCGCCCGCATCCACACCGATTTCCCGACCAAGTTCGGCATTCCGCGCCAAAGCGGTATTATCCCCTCGCTGATAGGCCGCATCGTGTTTGAACCCGACTACCGCAACGCCGAGGCGGTGCGTGGATTGGAGGATTTTTCGCACATTTGGCTGCTTTGGGAGTTCTCGCAGGCCGTGCGCGACACATGGTCGCCGACGGTGCGTCCGCCGCGTTTGGGGGGCAATGTGCGCAAGGGTGTTTTCGCCACGCGCTCACCCTTCCGGCCTAATCCCATCGGGCTTTCGTCGGTGCGCTTGGAAAGCATCGAAATTGACCCGAAACTTGGTCCCGTGCTTTATGTTTCGGGCGCGGATTTGATGGACGGTACCCCGATTTACGACATCAAGCCCTACATCGCCTACACCGACAGCCACCCCGATGCCGTCAGCGGATTTGCCTCAAAACCAACAGAATATCTTTTGGAAGTGGATTTCCCGGAGGCTTTGCTCGAAAAAGTTGACCCTGAGCAGCGCGAAAGCCTCATCGAAGTGCTTGCCCACGACCCGCGTCCACAATATCACGCCGACCCTGAAAGGGTTTACGGTATGGAATTTGGCGGGATGGAGGTGAAGTTCAAGGTGAATAATGATTTGCTTACTGTTTTGGAAATCAACTGATTCCTTTATCGATACGACTGTCCCTTCACTGCTGGCTTGAGATAGGCCGGACGGAAGGAAATGTCCAAACGCCTCACCTTTACGGAGGAAGTCGAGGGATTGTAAACGAAAATCTTGGTTTGCCCGGCCTCGCGGAAAGTGGAGTCAAGGGGCAGGGCGAAAGTGGCGAAATCCCACTGCCCAATGCTTTGAAGTTGCGGGGCAATACCATAATAAGTGCTGACTTTGTCTTGTTCCCCGTTTTTCTCGATGACAAGCTGGGCATCGTTCAAAGTGTCGGACTGGAACATTTCAATGGCGATGTTCACCATGCCCCAATCGGGTTGAAGACTATCAGCAGGCAAGATAAGCGTCTGACTGTAAGGTCTTTCAACATTCAATACATCTTCCGAACCTTCGAAGCAATAATGTCCAGCCTCATATTGCAACAAACCAAAATCTTGATAATCATTCGGATAATGCTTTCGTAATGCTTGCGCGACATGTCGGGCAATGATGCCTCGACCCTCGCCATAGTAATGCTCCGTAGTCCAATCTTGGTCGATGAAATTCACATCGCGAACCAAGTCCAAATTGTCAACAACCGTTACATCTTCTTGAGTGTCATAGCGTTGCATCAGATAGTCACGATTCCGTTTCATCAGAAACATCAAATCCTTGCCTACCAGTTCGTTGGCTTTGTCTACGTTTTCGGCCATCAGATTGAAGACCAAATGCCAACCCCTTTCGCGGCACAAGTCGACAATGGCATCAAAGTCTTTGATGCGCGGGTTGTCGTCACGGATTTGGAAGGCGTAACTCTTGATGTAATGGCAGGCCAATTCGGTGAGTTGCTGGTCGCGTTGGCCGTCGAAGCCATGCCAGCCGCCCCAAGCCATCGCCGAATCCCATTGGTGGGCGTTGGTCCACTCGAAATCGTATGGGAAATCGAGCGGGTCTTTTTTCCAATGTTTCTGTGTAATCGCATCCCATTCCTCCTCACTGCGAATCGGGTAAGCCTTGAAAGCCAGCAAGAAACGGTTCATTAATGGTGGATAATCCTGCAACAGCACGATTTGTTTCCGAAGTGCCGTTTCGAGGCGGGAGTAAATCCATCCGGCACCAAAAGAGCGCAGATTCATGGTCACGATGACGGTCTCTATCGTGGATTCCTTTGGGATTTGCTTCAGCATATAATAATAGGTCTGCGCGTGCGAAGCCTCCTTTGTCAAATCCCCGCAATGTACCTTCGGGTAGTAGGCAGAAATCATGTTGCTAATCTTCCTATGGTCGCTTTCAGCAAAGCCGTAAGTGTTGTTCGACGACTCGCCCAAATAAACCACTTGACAACTGTCGGCCACCACCTGACGAGGCAACTCAATAATGTCGGAATGTTCCAACAAGTCCTTCTCGAAGAACCATTTGGAATAGACCCAATTCATGGCCATAAGCAGCACTGCAACGATTCCTATGCGTATCAACAACTTCTTCATGGTCAGAACTGGAAATAGATGAACGGGAAACTATTGACACTCGAACACGCAATGATGAGGAAGATGAGCAAGGCATAAACCAACCATCTGACAATCATCGGTTTGCCCTCGCACCACGCATCGAAGCGGGTGTTGAACAACAGCAAGTCGGAGAGGATGAACAGGGCGAGATAGAGCCAAACTTCCGGCTTGACGGCCAAACTTTGTCCACCACCGAAATTGCTGACTGCCGCCGCAAAAATGTCGCGCATATTGGCGAAATCGGTGGCACGGAACATCACCCAAAACAGCGTGACCAACACGAAAGTCTTGGCGATGCGAAGCGCGTCAAGGCTGATACTCAGCCACTTGGAGTTTGGTTCCTTGTAAGGGAATCGGTTGCGCAAGGCCTTTTCAACGATGTGCAACAAACCATGTGCGAAGCCCCAAAACAGGAATGTCCATGCTGCGCCGTGCCAAATGCCGCTCAACACGAACACCACCATAATATTGAACGCCCATCGCCCAAACTTCACCCGACTGCCGCCCAACGGGAAATACACATAGTCGCGGAACCAAGTGGAAAGCGAGATGTGCCAACGGTGCCAAAACTCGGCAATGTTCTTGGCCAAATAAGGCGTGCGGAAGTTGTCGCTGATGTCGAAACCCATCAGTTTGGCACTGCCGAGGGCGATAGTGGAATAGCCGAAAAAGTCGCAGTAAATCTGGAAACTGTAGAACGCCATTGCCAACATCACGCTCCATGAGTTGTATTCCGCAGGATTGGCGTACACCTCATCGACATACGCGCCTAAATGGTCGGCCACCACCATCTTGATAAACAGTCCGAACAGGATGAGTCTCATGCCTTTGGAGATGTTCTCGTAGCGGAAATCCTTGTGCTCGTGCAGTTGGCGCAAAAGGTTGCCCGGTCGCTCAATCGGGCCGGTGACCAATTGCGGGAAAAACATCACATAGAGCGAATAATAACCGAAGTGTCGTTCCGCCTTTTGGTGGCCGCGATACACCTCGATCACATAACTCATGCTCTGGAATGTGTGGAACGACAAACCGATGGGGAGGATGATGTTCACCGAAGTGCGCACATCCAACCCCAACTTTTGGCAAAGCCACACGAAATTGTCGTTAATGAAGCCTAAATACTTGAAAATGAACAGCACCAGCAAGGTTGAAACCACGCTGATAACGAGGAAAGTCTTCTTCTTTTTGGGTTCGTCGGCATGTTTTTCCATCAAAATGCCCGCCGAATAGTCGATGATGATGGTAACGAGCAAAATGAGGATGTACTTGGGCACAAACCACATGTAGAACACGCAACTTGCGGCCAGCAGCATCAGCCAACGCGCCTTTTGTGGCAGCAGGTAGAACAGCAGCACCACAATGGGCAGAAAGATGACGAACTCTATGGAGTTGAAGACCATAAAAACCTCAGTATCAGGTTACTTGATTTTCTTTACAGCGGTCTGCAAAATGTTGTCGCCTTGGTTCCTGTCGTAGACATAGACCACCACGTAGCACTCATCGGCATTGTAATCGGCATTGATTTCAGTGTTATAGCTGAAAGAGAAAGTATCGCCGGAATCCACATGATGGTCTTCGAACGACTCGCCGTATGCCCCATTGAGCGTACCACGGAACACATTATGGAACACATATTCCTTATCGGTGCCACCCGGAATGATTTGCCAGCCCACAATATTGTCTTCCACCAAACATGCAGTGATGAAGAAATGTCCATCCTGGTCAGTCAATGACACGGCTTGAATATTCACTTGCAATTGACGAGAGGTTGGGTCAAACTGGCGACCTATCACAATCTCAAACGATTGTTCTTCGTCCAAAGCGGTCACCACTGGGGTGTCGATTTGCTCCACTTTGAGCGAGTTGCCATCAGTCAAGGCCACATGGTCAACGGTGAACAAAGGGTTGGAATCGTGATTGTTGTACCATTCCGTGCCCTCATCAGTGAGGAAATTGGGGAACTGACCCATAGGTTGTGCCAAGAAACCAGCGTGAACGCTCATAATGAAGATGTGGTCTTCGTCCAATTGATGCTGAAGGTTGTGGGCATATTCGGCGGCGGCAGGGCAATTGACGCAACGCGCACCCGTGAAGTCCTTGATAAGCACCATCTTGCCTGTAGGCTCCACATCGCCGCCTTCCACGATGACCATCACCGTATAGGCTGCCGTCGTGCCATTTTGGGCCGTCACGGTATAGGTCACGGGGTTGGTGAAGTCTTGGGCCACACCGGAAGCAGGTTCCACCGTGGCACCTTCCGACACTTCAATGGTGGGCACCAATTGCGTGACATCGGTTTCGGCAGGAAGCACGAAAGAAATCCTACGAGCAACTTCGTCGATTATGCCATCTTCATCCAACGCATCGAAGCGGAACGAAAGGATGCTTTTTTCGTTGTCGGCATCGTGAACTATTGCCTCCACCATATACTGCGCCGTGGCACCGCTCATGGCGGTGACGGTGTAATAAACAGGGTTGGTAAAGTCTTGAGTCACGCCCGATTTAGGCTCGATGGTGGCGTAGTTTGAGATGATAATGGTCGGCGTCAGATGGGTCACATCCGTTCCTGCAGGGAAATCCAACCTCACCATCTTGTTGTCCTCGTCAACAGTGCCATAAACACTGTCCACTTTAAATTCCAAAATAAATCTCTCGTCTTCAGCACCTTGGATATAAGGTTCCTTCTCGACATCGCAGGCGTTCAGGAACAACATGGTGGCTATCAACGCCACACCTATTCTAAATAATCTTTTCATAGTTCCAATCGTTTAGGTTTAAACATCAATTAAAAACTCGTTGAAACGGTCAGCGAAACGCCGCTTGAGGCGGGTACCGTGCGGCACACACCGCCCACGCAAACCACACCCTCGCTTTGGCGACCGGCACTCAGCATGACGCGCGTGGCTTCATGGATATAGGTGATTGTACCCGTGAAGTAATGGTCGCGGTATTCCTCAACGGGGTTGCCGTAGTTCCACTTGTCGGCAATGGAGAACGACCAGTGAGGGGTGATGGAGTATTCCAGCAAAGCGAAAGCCCAATCGCCGCGCTTCTGGAAGTCCTTCTTCTCGCTTTCCTCCACCTCGTAGCCTTTGTGGACTTCGTTTTCCCAAAGTCCTTGGAGTTCAAGGCGAAGGCTCTGTTTCTTGTTGATTTTATAGGTCACGTCAAGGAAACCTATGTTGGCCTTCACCACAGGTGAGCCAGCATGTCCTTCGATGGTTTCGATGTCGTAATACAAGTTGATGTATTGCGCCGTGACGTGCCAATCCTTGTTGATTTTCTTGTCAATTTCAAAGTTGATGTCGCGGAAGAAACGGTGGTCGCTGATGGCGAAAAACTTGGAAGTGTAGCCCAAGGTGCCCGACTCGTTCAAGGCCATCGCATTGCCATACTTGACGGAATCGCGGACGATGTCGTTCACTTGGCTCATGTTGAAAGTGAGTTTCGTGCCATATTTTCCGCCAAGTGCAGTGCCTTTCGGGATGGTGTAGTTCACCTGCAATTGGGCTGCCATCTCGCCGTTGGGCTGCGTCGAATAGGTGTACATTGACGGCAGGCTATGCGTGTGTGTATAATTAATAGGTGGGATGAAGTTGATGTCCAAGTCGTTTTGCTTGCCCGTATACATCGACTTAAAACTCATGTTGTCAATGCGTTTCACCTGCAAAACGGCACCGAAGCCCTTTTGGGAATAACTCAGCGAAGCCATCAAGGCTTGGCCTTCCTTGTAGATGAAATTGTTGATGGCCGACGGGTCGTTGATTTTGTAAGCATACTCGGTGCTGAAGGCGAAATTGCCATAGCCCAAGTTGATGCGTGCAGCAGCGGCACCCACGTTTTCAGGGATGTTGTAGAACATGCTTTGGTTGACCTGCTTCTTGCTGACGAAACTTCCTCCGATGCTCATTTTGAACTTGGAATCGTTGAGTGATGTGATGCTTTGGTTCAAGTCCCATTCTGCATCCACGCCACGCACGATGCCACGATAGTCGTCGGTGGCAAAATTGCGCTCCAAATAAGGTGCCCAAAAATAGCGCTGGCGGCCATACACGCCCTTTAAGGTTACGCCTTTTGCGGGACGCAGCACCACACGGGCGCCGCGCAGTGCATTATCCATGCCCAACGACCACTCCTCATAGGAGCGGAACACAAGGCCACTGCCGAATTGGTCGTAGATGTCGCCCACAGTCATGCCGATGAAACCGTTGTCGTAGGTGGCAAAGAAATTGGCCAATCCTACGCCGTTCAGTTCTTTTCGGAAACCGTTCATTTCAGGCAAAAACGCCTCGAAACGGATGCCTGCCGAGAAATTGCCGTTGGTGTAGTTCACTTTTCCGAAGCCGTTGATACCCAACTTCTTGCCATTAAGGTCGGTGATGCCGATACCCTCATCGAGCATGTAATATTGCGCATCGGTCTGGAAACTGCCGCTCACTTGGCTGTTTTCAAGCAACGACTGAGCACCCGCCTTGAAACTTGCCGTCAAAGCGAGTGCGAGTAGTACGAGTATATGTTTTCGCATAACTTCCTGATTTACTTTTTCTTCTTTGCGATTTTCAGAATCTCTTCGTAAAGTTCGTCTTCGGCACCTTCGAAGTAGCCAGTGTGTTGATAGACGATTTTGCCGTTGCCATCAATCAGGAAAGTGTGGGGCGGATTGCTCACGTTCATTGCGCGTTTGAGGTCGCTGTTCACGTCCAAAAGCACCTCAAATTCCCAGCCCTTGCCTTCCACGGTGGGCTTCACCTTGGCGGTCGAGCGCGAGTCGTCGATGCTGACCGAGTAAATCTTCACGCCGGTTTCGTCCTGCCAGTCTTGATACACGTCGTTCAGGGCGTTGTGTTCCTTGATGCAGGGACCGCACCAAGTGGCCCAAAACGTGATGACGATGGGATTGCCGTTGTTCGATAGTTTGGAAATGTTCACATCTTTGCCGTTCAAGTCCTTCAAGGTGACATTCGGCAGATCCGATTTCGATTGCGCATGAAGACCCGTGAAAACCAAGGCCATCAGCACCAGTGTCATAAGTTTTTTCATAATAATTTGATATTTAAAGATTTAAGATTTCTAATTTAAAACTTCAAGATTTCAAGATTTTCGGCTGCCACAATGCGACAGCCCTACACCTCCTACTTCATACCTCCTACCTCACACTTCATACTTCATACCTCCTACCTCTCCTCAATCTGACAATACACCTCCAGCAACTTGCAATACCGCTCCGCCCTGATGCTCACCTTTTTGATGGTGTTCGGAATCAGAACACATTCGCCCTGCTTTACAAAAACCGCGCCATTTTCCCAAACCAACGAAAAAATTCCTTCCGTGCAGAGCAAAATCACGAAAGAATCGAGGTTGCTGTAGTCCTTTTCCATCTCGCCCTGAAGTTGGAGCAAGTTGGTCACAAAATACTGGCAATCAACGATGGGAACGGTCTTGTTCATCACATCTGGCACCTCGATTTTGTACTGGTCGGGGATATTGAAATCGATGGCCTCCACCGACTGCGGTATGTGCAATTTGCGGCTCATGCCCGCTTCATTGATGCGGTCCCAATCGTAAATGCGGTAGGTAGTGTCGGAAGTCTGTTGAATCTCCGCAACCATAATATCAGGACCAAGGGCGTGAACACGCCCCGCAGGGATGAAAAAGACATCGCCCGCTTCGACCTTCTCATAGTTCAATACTTCACGCAAAGTATTGTTCTTCATCACTTTGACATAATCCATCCGAGTCATTTCGCGATTGAAACCCATCACGAGTTCGGCATCCTTGTCGGCATGCATCACATACCACATTTCGGTTTTTCCATTGCCTATGCCACGTTTTTCAGCCAATTCGTCATCAGGATGCACCTGCACCGAAAGCCAGTCGTTGGCATCGATAATCTTCAACAGCAACGGGAACTGCTCGCCGTATTTGTCGAACACGGCCTCGCCCATCAAGTCGCCCATGAAAGTCTCGACGAGGTCGTTGATTTCGTCGCCCTCGAAGTCGCCGTTGGCCACTTCGCTCTGCTCGTCCCAAAGGCCGGAGAGCAGCCACACCTCGCCGCAGTTGGGCAGCGGGCCATAGTCCATGCCAAGCACTTCCTTTATTTTTCGCCCGCCCCAGATTTTGTCCTTGAAGATGGGCTTGAACTTTAGGGGATAGAGTACAGTGTGCTTCATAGTCTTTAGAATATTGATTGTATAACTTTATCCACCATCTCGTCAAAGAAGGGCTGCTTCATTCTGCTTATTCTGCGAATAACATCCCGCTCAATATTGCCCACTAAAATATGGCATTTGACATAACTCTTTTTCATCATTGGAACGGTCAACATTGCATTATCCAGCTCATAGCAATAGTCAGGATGATACGGTTTGGAGGAAATCATGCACAAATAAATGAAACCTTCCTTGTCTTGAAGTTCATCATTTGAAACGATAATGGCTGGATGTGGTTTGAATGAGCCATCCGGAAACTGAAAACTGATTTCCACAATGTCGCGCTGTGAATATCTCATACCAGATGCTTTGAAAACATTTTTGCAGCATTAGCCCTCGAAGTGCAAAGAAATGCTTGCTTTTCCTCCTCTTCGGTCCATTCTTCCCATTCAGGATAAGTGATGGCCCCCGCTGCTATCAACTTGCGGATAAGATCAATTATCTGAACATTTTTTTCATCGTAACTGATGGTCATTGTAGTCATTTCAATCCTCTTTTTCGGACTGCAATAATACGAAAATTTTCTATAACGGGAAGTCCTTTAGCAAAAAACATTACTTTTGCGCCAAAGAATCTGCACCATGCAAAACCTCATCGAATTACGCCATATCCTCCATGCGCATCCTGAACTGTCAGGACAGGAAACGCTGACCAACAGGATCTTGAACGAATGGGTGAAACAAACCTGCCCCGACCGAATCATTGAAAAAATAGGCGGCTACGGCTTGGCTGCCATTTACAAAGGCACAAGGCCCGGCAAGCGCATCCTCATACGTGGCGACATCGACGCGCTCCATATCCCTGAGCCTAACGACTTGCCTTATCGCTCACAAAACCAAGGCGTTTCGCACAAATGCGGCCACGACGGCCACGCCACCATACTCTGCGGCTTGGCGCAATGGCTTGGTGAGCAACGCCCCGACCAAGGCGAAGTGGTTCTGCTTTTCCAACCCGCCGAAGAAACCGGTCAAGGCGCACAAGCCATCCTCAACGACCCTCAATTCGAGCAAATCAAGCCCGATGTGGCCTACGGGCTGCACAACCTGCCTGGTTTCGACAAAGGTAAAATTATGGTGAAGGATGGTTGCTTTGCGGCGGCTTCCTTCGGATTGAAACTCATCTTCGACGGTCGCACGGCACACGCCTCGCAGCCCGAAACGGGACACAGCCCTTCGGAGCTCTTGGCCTTGCTCATCCACCATTTGGAGAAAAAACGCGAACTGTTAAAAGAGGTGAAGCCGCTGACGACCTTCGTCATCACGCACGCCATTTTGGGAGAGGAAACCTTCGGAGTCGCGCCTGGTCACGCCGAGATTTGGCTCACCTTGCGCAGCTTCGACGACCGCAACCTGCAACTGATGGCCACCCAAATCATCGAACTCTGTCGCGCCAAAGCCAAAGACCACCTTTTCAACTTCAACTTCTCCGAACACGAGGCCTTTGCCGCCACCAATAGCGACCCCAATTGCGTGAAAACCATTGAACAAGCCACCCGAAACCTCGAATTGGACCTCGGCCACTTGGACGAGCCTTTCCGCTGGTCGGAGGACTTCGGTCGATTCGGGAACATCTGCCCGATAGGATTTTTCGGCCTCGGCTCAGGCTTGGAACAACTAGCCTTGCACAATCCAGAGTTTGACTTCCCCGACGATATTTTGGAAGTGGGGATGGGGATGTTTTGGGAGATAATCCGGTTGGAATTGGAAGGGTGATTGATAGTATTCAAAATAGTTATAATATTTGCAGAAACATAACATTTAATTCGTTGAAGGAATTAGAAAAGCTGGTAAAGGAATTAAAATAAATGGATAAAGAGTTGTACATGATATTATTTTCAGTAATTTTGTGGTTGAAATTAAAAATAGAACATTTCTAAAATTGCCTGCAATTTTTTATATTAAATTCAATAAAATTCATATAATCAACAAATTAGAAAATTCTTAAATTCTCAAATTCTTGATAATTAGAAATCCCCAATAATAAAATCAACAACAAACCTATTGGCAAAATAATATGTACTGATTTAATTCTGCTAGCGGGTTATTATAGTTTTCGTATGATACCAAAGATTATACATTATTGCTGGTTTGGTAGAGGCAAGTTCTCTATAGAGATTGAAAAATGCATGGCTTCGTGGCGGAAGTATTGTCCAGATTGGGAAATTTGTCGTTGGGACGAGGATAATTCGCCGATGGATATTCCTTGGATTCGAGATGCATATAAAATGCATCAATACGCTTTTGTGGCGGATTATGTTCGTTTGTATGCTCTGTATAAACGAGGTGGGATTTATTTGGATACAGATATGTTGTTGATACATTCATTAGATGTTTTTTTGAATGAGCAAAAGTTTATTGGAAGAGAAGATAAGAATTATGCAAGTTTTGGAATTATTGCAATGCCTCCAAGAGATGAGTTTTGTAAGTTGTGTTTAGAATATTATGACAATTCTGTGTTTGATGCCAAACACAGAATTACTATAAATGCAATAATTACACCAATTCTTGAACGATTTGGATTTGAGCGTGCTGATGTCACTCAAACGTTGACTAATGGGTTGACCGTTTTTTGTTCTTCGTATTTTTATCCAGTTCATTATAGGGACAATTTTAATGTTGTAGATTTGTTTAATCCTCCGTATGGTGGATTTGTCAAGCCTAATGTACCTACTTATGCGATTCATTTATGGAATAAATCATGGGCACATGAAATGGAACTCTTTTCAAAAAAGAGGTACAAAGAGGGGTTCGTCAAAGTTTGGTGGAGAATTAGGCAAAATCCAAAACAGCCTATCAAGTATTATAAGAAAGTAATAAAGTATTTTGTTAAGTTTTTATTGGGTAAATAAAACATGTTGAAGGATGTTGTTTCGCTTTCTATATATTCTTCTTTGATAAGTAACGGCTCAAAATCAAGCTACATTTTTTACACGGGACATTTCTATTATTGAACATCGAAAGAAACGAAAAATGTTGGCTATAGTTTGATAATTGACTGATTTTTGTGCTGTTTCTTGAGAACTGTTTTTCAAATTGGCTAATTATTGTAGTTTTTGCCCTTCTTTATTACAACGTGTATATACAAAGAAGTTGAAAAACAGCATTCTATGTATTATTAGAATATCAGTCATTTATACTACTAGAGCCAAAATGTTTTTCGTGTTTTTTGGTTTTTTCGATGTTGATAATATGTAAACTCAATTTGCTCATGTACTTAAAGGCTGCTTTAAATCATTTGCATTATCTCCAAAACTATCGCCCGCGAATAAGCATTCGCCACCTTGACGATGAACTTCCCAAAGTCAACGCGGGCATTGTGGTCGGCGGTGTCGCTGATGGTGCGGATGACGGTGAAGGGTGTGCCAAACTCCAAACAGACCTGCGCCACGGCTGCGCCTTCCATCTCAACACATTGTACATCAGGCAACAAAGACAATATTTCGTCTCGTTTCTCAACACTGTTGATGAACTGGTCGCCGCTGGCAATGTCGCCGAAATGCAAAGTCGGATTGAGGTTGAACTCCTTTACGGCCTCCTTGCCCACTATACTTTCTACACCTTTATTAATAAGGTTTGTCACGGCACGTCCGGCCAAAGCGGTCAGGTCGGGGTCGCTGTCCACATAGACGCGGTTGAGCAAGGGAAGCTCGAAGCGCGAAATGATAGGTCGTGCATCCAAGTCGTGCTGCACCAAGCGTTTGGAAACGACGATGTCGCCCACCTTCAGTCCGTCGGCCAATGCACCTGCCGTGCCGATGAAAAACAAGTCGGTAACGGCGAACTCTTGTATTAATAAGGTGGCGGTAATCGTGGCGGCCACCTTGCCCCATTTGGAGAACGCCACCACGCAGCGCACATTGCCGATTTTGCCCACCACAAACTCACGGTTGGCGATTTTGACGACGGTCTTTTCCGTCAAAAGGGCTTTCACCTCGTCGATTTCTTGCGCCATCGCGCCTAATATTCCGATGTTTCGAGTCATAGTTTCAGTTTTTTATAACTACGGATTCAACGGATTTTACAGATTTAATTCCGAAAATTTGAAGGACGCAAGCTTCCAATGGATACGGATTTGCCGCCGCATAACATCCGTAATAATCGGCACTTGTGCCAAGAATTTCCGTTTCAAAAATCCGTTACATCTGTGCAATCCGTAGTTTCTATCCATATTTTTAAGCTGCAAAAATAAAAAATCTTACCTTTGCAAAAATTTACCGAATGAAGAAAATCTGTATTTTTTGTGGCAGCAGTATGGGCTTCGACCCGATTTATCGCCAAAAGGCAGCCGAATTGGGGCACGTTTTGGCTGACAACCATTGCGAACTGCTCTACGGCGGCGGCAACGTGGGCTTGATGAACATCATCGCCGAAGTGATGAAGGAACGCGGTTGCCGAATCGTCGGAACCATCACGCAACACCTGTTGGATATGCGCGTGGGTCGGCCCGACATTGACGAATTGATTGTGGTCGAAACGATGTCAGAACGCAAGAAAATCCTTGAGGATATGGCCGATGCCTTCATCGCTATGCCGGGTGGTGTGGGTACGATGGACGAGTTCTTTGAAGTGATGGTGCTCAGCCAGTTGCGTGTTTTTGACAAGCCCGTCGCGCTTTTCAACGTGAACGGCTTCTATGACGACATTGTCCGTTTCCTCGACCGCGCCACCAACGACGGTTTCATCCACCGCGAGCACACCGACAACCTCATCGTCAGCGACAACCCGAAAGCGCTTTTGGAGGGCATCGAGAACTTCAAGCCGGTGGAATTGAAGAAGTGGGTGAGTGAGATTAAGGAACAGGTTAATAGTTGAGAGTTTAGAGTTTAGAGTTTAGAGTTAATACCAGCCCCGTAGGGGCGACACATCAGTAATCAGGCGACGTAAGTCCCTGCGCTAACAGTGACAACAAAAACAACAATATCATGATCATCATAGGAATCACAGGCACCCTCGGTGCGGGCAAAGGCACCATCGTCGATTATCTCGTCAAGGAAAAGGGCTTTGTGCATTACTCGGTGCGAGCCTACATCGCTGAAGAATGTCAACGCCGCGGCCTCGAAGTGAACCGCGACACACTAACCCAAGTGGGCAACGACCTGCGCGCCGCGCATTGCCCGAGCTACATCACCGACCAGCTCTTTGAGCGCGCCAAGGCCGAAGGCAAAAACGCCGTCATCGAGAGCGTGCGCACACCGGGCGAAATCGCTTCGTTGCGACAAAAAGGCGAGTTTTACCTTTTCGCCGTCGATGCCGACCGCAAAATCCGCTACGACCGCATCTATCTTCGTGGCTCAGAGACCGACCACATTGATTTCGAGACCTTTGTGGCCAACGAGGAGCGCGAGATGACCGCCACCGACCCCAACAAGCAGAACCTCGGAGCGTGCATCAAGGAGGCAGACTTCGTGTTCATGAACGACGGCACCATTCCCCAACTCCACCAGCAAGTGGAAAAAGTGCTGACGCAACTCCACGTCCGCCCGTCGTGGGACGACTATTTCCTCAACTTGGCCGATACCGTCAGTGAGCGTGCCACCTGCAACCGTGGCCGCAGCGGGTGCGTCATCGTGAAAGACAAGCAAATCTTGGTGACGGGCTATGTCGGCTCGCCGCGTGGACTTCCGCATTGCGATGACGTAGGTCACCTCTTCCGCAAGACCATCCACGAGGATGGCAGCGTCACCCAGCATTGCGTGCGCACCGTCCACGCCGAGCAAAACGCCATCTGTCAGGCTGCGCGGCGCGGTATCGCCTTGGACGGCAGCACCTTGTATTGCCGTATGACCCCTTGTCGCACCTGCGCTATGCTCATCATCAACTGCGGCATCGTGCGCGTGGTGTGCGAGCGCCGCTACCATTCAGGCCAAGAAAGCGAGGAGATGTTCAAGCAAGTGGGCATTCAGTTGGAGTATAAATACGACGAAGTGCAGCAGTACGAAGGTCAACGCTGCGAAGGTTGATTTTGTGCGAATTTTCGGAATACCATTCCGAATTTTATCGAAATTTTCGGAATACGACTCCGAATTTTCACGATTTTTCAATAGATTTTCCCGGCCCATAGTTGTTCAAAGAACTGTTTGACAGGCCAGATTTCCACATCCTTGAGCAAGCGGGGATTAGGGTCGAGGGAAACCACAATCATACGCACGTCGGGGTGTTCTTCCTTGAAGGCTTTCAAACCGTGCAAGTGCCGTGATTGCACTTCGTCCGTCGATTTGATTTCAATCCCCACCTCGGCATCGCCCAGAACAGCATCCACCTCGTAATCGGTATAGGTGTGCCAATACGACAATTTATCCAATTGCCCACGATAGCCCAAATAAGCGATAATTTCCTGAATGACAAGATGTTCGAAGGCGTGTCCAAAATCCGTTGAACCCGGTTTCAAGGCACGACGGCCCAACAAATAATTGGGAATGGAGACATCGAAATAGTAGAAACGCGGCGCTTGCCTGATTTTGCGCTTCACGACCTTGGAATATACAGGCACCATATAGCCCACCAAAGTTTCCTCCAAAATGGAAAAATAGGCCGCGACCGTTTTGGAATCGATGCCGCAATCTTGCGCGATGTTGCTGTAGTTCACCATTTCTCCGTCGGTCAGGGCGGCGGCCTCCAAAAAGCGCGTGAAGGTGGAGAGGTTGCGCACCAAGGCCTCTGCCTTGATTTCCTCGCGAAGATACACCGCCACGTAAGCCTGCAACATCGACCAGTATTTGTCCGACTTGGCCAAATAATGCCTCGGTATCATACCTTGGTTGACGGCTTTAACCACATCGAAATCAGGGATTTCGGCACTTACCAAAGGATAGAGGTTGGTTTGCATTGCCCGACCGCCAAGCATATTGGCTCCACCGCGACGCAGTTTTCGGGCACTCGACCCGCTGAGGATAAAACGGAGGCCTTTCCGAACGATAAGCCATTGCACCTCGTTCAAAAGAATGGGCAGCGACTGAACCTCATCGATGATGACCAAAGTGCCGCTTTCGCACATTTCCAAATCTTGCCTCAACAGGGAAGGATTGCGTTGCAGGCGTTCATAAGTGTTGCTTTCAAGCAAGTCGTAGAAGCGGGCATTGGGAAACAATTGCAGCAACAAGGTGGTTTTCCCCGTTTGTCGCGCGCCAAACAGGAAAGTGTTGTTCTCACCAAGGGTTTCCGCCTTTAAAAAACGCTCAATCATAGCCGTTAATTTTGCCGCAAAAATAAAAAAATTCGGAATACCATTCCGAATTTTATCGAAATTTTCGGAATTGAATTCCGAATTTTCTAAAGAGGATTTCTATTTTTCTGCGGGAGCCACCAGTTTCATCCGAATGGTGGAGCCGTCTTTCAACTTGCCCTTGAGCGTGAAGGTGATGCAGTTTTCGGTTTCCTCAAGCAGCATCGTGCCGCTCTTGAACGGGGATTCGCCCTCAAAAGTCATTTCATCGTGAATGGCACCTCCAATGTCATCGGGCGACGAATGCCACGAAAAGTCTTGATAACCAACAGAAAAACTCAAAGGATAATCTGTCTTTTTCGTAAGGTCGATGGTTTGCCCCAGCATCTCGTAAGGGATGTGATAGAACTTGAACGTGCCAAGGGAAGCCCCAATGAAGGTTTCCTCTGAGAACGCTTCGATGGAATAGTCGTCGTGGAACGGCGGCGCAAACCTGCATTTCATAGTGTAGTGGGTTTCGTCACGAACCAATTCGTTGTCTTCGGGACTGAAAGCGTAGCCCCAATCCTTGTTGCAAGAAGTGAAGGTCAACATACTTGCTGTCAATAGCAGCATCAGCATTAATTTCATTGTTGTTTTCATAACTTATTGATTTTGAAATTATAATATGATTATTATGCAAAAATCAGGCCAAAGATGGTTTTTCTTATGATTTATTTCGCGATGGTTATCCGATTCGTATGGGAAACGCCTTGCTTGTCGTGGATGTGCAGCAAATAAACCCCTTCCGGCAAGCCCTCTACACCGATTTCATTTGAGTTTCTTACAGTCTTCACCAATTGCCCAAGCGCATTGTAAACCTGCACTTCGGCGGCTTCAATGCCATCTATCGTCACCTTTTCTTTGGCAGGATTGGGATAGCAAGTCACTTGAACAAGGCTCGTTTCTTCCTCATCCACCGACATCAAACCGTCCTCGATGAAATTGGTGAACTCGTTCCAATATGGTGCGCTCTGATAGTCGGCAAGCGTCCCGACGGGGATGTGGACAGGAATGTCTTTGTTCACACCAGAAAAGGCATTGTATCGCAATATTGGAAAACACCCGATTGTATGGTATCGACTTGCGAACCGATTTCAAGTTGCTCCAAGCGGCCACAATCCCAAAACAGGTCCCATTCGATAGTTTTCAGTGCTTCGGGAAGGTGAACTTCCTTGAATCTTGTACGAGCAAACGCATGGTCGCCAATGGTGGTAACTCCATCTGGAACATACAGATTTCCAGTAAAATAAGTGGTGTAAAATGCATATTTACCAATATACTGCAAGTTTTCGGGAAGCGTCAAAGTACCTGTGAATGTGGCATATTTGAAGGCTTCATCTTCGATAGAAACGACAGATTGAGGGATGACAAGATTACTTTGGTTCTCAACGGCCAAAAAAGCCCTTTCTCCAATGACAATAATGTCTTCTGGAATGACGGTCGTTTTCGTGCCTTGAATCAGTTTCTTGGTCTCTCGTTCAATAATGGCGTTACTTTCAGAATAATAGACGGGGTTGTTCTCATTCACTTCCAGAGTCACGAGTTTAGAACAGGCCCAGATGAAACCAGGACCCAGATAAGTAACCGATTCAGGAATTCTGAAAGCCGTGATTTTCCATAAACTGGAAAAGGCATACGACCCTATGGAAACCACGGAATTGGGGATATTAATCTCGCCAGTGATACTCATGCAGCCATTGAAAGCCCAGTCGCCAATGACCACCACGAGATCAGGAATCACCAAATTGCCAGTAAATTGAGAGCATCCGTCGAAAGCATAACTGCCGATGTAAGTAACCGTGCTCGGAATCACCAAAGAACCTGTCATTCCGCCGCATCCCCTAAAAGCTCCGTCATCAATACTGGTAACGGTGTAGGTCTGTCCTTCGAAGGTCACTTCCGAAGGAAAAACAATGTTGCCTGCGGGTTCGTCATAGCCGTCCCAATAATCTAATGTGACATAACTATAAGGAGCAGGATGCGTCATGGTCACCTCGTGATTAATGGAATCTGTAATAATGTAATACAGGGTTTGTCCTGTTTCGCATTCAGCGCTGAAATCATATCCGTCCCAAGGATTGGATTGGCCGTAACCCGTCGCCCCCATCACCATCAGGCAGCAAATCATCATAAATTGTTTTGTCGTTTTCATAACTATTAGGTTTAGAAATTTTCGGCAAAACTACACCAATATCCCACACCTGTCAAGAAAAACAATGTGCGGATTTGTGCGGGTTTTTGGCTATCGTCCCTATAATCAAATAGATGCGGAATCGTTGGCAAAGCCGCAAAGTGTTGCGGAAAGCGACTCCTCGCTGCCGAAAAACTTGTCAAGGGGCAAATTTTTGACTATCATGTTGACTATCACTTTGACTATCAAATGTCAGTCAAAAGTGCTGCCCGCCCATTGGCCAGTTTTCGGTGAGCCTTCCCAGTAAAGTTCTGTCAAAGTGTTGATGGCCTTTATTTCTCTATAGATGGTAGCTGCTGATAATGAGAGGGTTTTCGCTATCTTCGCCACCGTGATTTGACGGTTGCCTCGCATAAGTTCCACTATCTTTCTTTGCCTTTCATTCAACGATTTTTGACTATCATTTTGACTATCATTTTGACTATCATTTTGACTATCATTTTGACTATCACGATTCCTGCGGAAGATGACAGTAATCGTGTTGTTTCCTAACCTGTATTCAGGTTCGGCCACATGCTGTGCCTCGCACAATTTCACCATACGCCTTACCCCCGACCCCCAACTTTCCAAGTAGGTAGTCTGATACAATACTTGGGCAATCTTTAGGTTGAAAGGAAACGAATCATGCTGAAGTTTGATGTTTTCGGGCGTAAGTTGAGCGGGAAAGTGACCTGGATTGACGATTTCAATCCTGTCATAGTAAATGGCCAAACTAACCGATGCCCTTGGGTTGTCATACTCTCGATGGCACAACGCGTTGATTAATGCCTCACGCAAAGCCTCAGCCGGAATTTCCAATTGCTCTTCACGCCGCATTCCGACAATCTTTCCGGCAAGCCGAAGATTGCGGAAGCAAAATGCCGTACCAGCATCCAATAAGTCAAAAAAGTTGCCCATCTCTTGCTTGTTGTCCAAAAACTCATTTTTGTCGTTCCCTTTGAAACATGCCATGCGCAAAAGCAGTTGAGGATAATCGTCTGTATTCTTGCCAAATAGCATCACGGCCGCGTTGGTTGGTTTCCCGTTGTTCAACAACTTCAACTTGCCCAAAAGCGTTTCCACCGTTGCGCCTTCTGCCGATGCGTTGATGCGACCACCGGCAATGCCTAAGCGCACCGCATTCCTGATACGCTCCTCGTCCATGTCATCTAAGGTTACGCTTTCCGCTGTTTGGTTTTCCCATGCAAAGTCTTGAGGTCGTGCCGCTTTCAGCCGCTCCACAAACATGTCTCTCGGCATCTCCTTGGTGACACTCTCAATTCGATAGTAAGGGCATTTGTGATAGGTATAAGGTTCCTTGCTCCACACCCATTTGTCAAAACGCATGACAATCACTTGCTTTCCATTGCTATTCGGTAAATCCACATAGTTCACTTCAACATCCAAGGCTGGCTCCAAATGGGTCAATGCTTGGGCTATCTCTCTCCGTGTGTTCTCTGTCACATCCTGCCCCACCACTTTCAGGGTAGTGGGAGCAATGCCGAAGATCAACCATCCGCCATCGGTATTAAGGAAGGCACAAGCCGACTTCATCCCGTCCTTCAACTCGCCTGTGGTCTTCTTCAATTCCAAGTTGCGGGTCTCGTCTGTGTGTATCAACGTCTCAATGTCTTTGATTGTCATAATTCCGATTTTTATGCCACAAATTTACATTTTTTTTACGATATGGACTCATTAGCAAAACCCCGAAGTATAACAGCAATCGGTTCCTCGCTGCCGAAAATGCCTTTCAGTTTGCGGCTGCGCTCGCTCACGGTGTTGTAGGCGCGCTGCATCAAGGCCGCAACATCAGCATCCGAAAGGCCGAGCAGATAAAGGCAGCAATAGTCAAGGTCGCCCTTGGTGAGGTCGGGATAGGCCTTGGCCAAACGGACGGTGAACTGATTGAAGTGGCGGTCGGCAGCCTCGCGCAAAGCCATCACCTGCTCCTTGCCCAAGGCATAGTCCTGGTATAGCTTGCAGTCCATCTGCGCCTTGAATTGTCCTTCATTCACCCGCTCCATAATGAGGTGACAGATAGGCTCCTCGTTGAACGACATTGCTTGCGCCTCCTGTTTCGGCGCACCGTTGCCCGCCTGTTGCCGCATCTGGTCCTTTAGCTCGCGCAGTTCCTGGTTGCTCCGTTTCAGCCTCCCCGACATTGAGGCTTTCTCCAAGCGGTGCGCCTCTTGCACGGCCTCCATCTGTTGGCTCGCCTCGTCGCGCTGCTGCTTCATCTTACGCCTAATCAGCAACCAAGCCAACAGTGCCGCCACCGCAACCAGAACGCACACCACGACGATCATCCTGTTCCTCCGCAGCCGCGCCGCCTGCTGTCTTTCGGCCTCGGCTCGCTCTTGCTCCCACTGCAAATGCTGCTGAAACAGCTCGTTGAGTTGTGAGACTTGTGCGTTGCTTTCCGCTTGAGAAACTGCATTTTCCACTTGATATACAGCATATTGGGTAGCCATTAGTGTATCACCTCGGCTTTGGTAAATGTCGCGTAAAAATCTGGCGGCAGATCTTTTCATTGCAGCATCACCTTTGTTTTCAAATACTTGAGTAAAGTAGACCAATGCAGAATCATATTGATTGGTTAAATAATAAATGTTTGCA